>JAPPIG010000128.1 GCA_028820635.1 Candidatus Poribacteria bacterium | reverse complement strand
TGTCTATTTTGCATCAATACTCATGGCAACATAAGAAAATGTAAACACTACCTAATACCGGCATGGCTGTAATTACCGATGTTGGTAACATTAGGGATGTTCATCCGAGAAATAAACAAGCGGTCGGGTTAAGGCTTGCTTTGTGGGCACTCGCAAAAACTTATGGTCAAGACGATCTTGTCTATTCCGGTCCTCTGTACAAATCGATGGCGGTTGAGGGAAGTACAATCCGCATCCGTTTTGAGCATGTTGGAAGTGGTTTAACGTCACGAGATAATGAACCACTTACATGGTTTCAAATTGCGGGAGAAGATAAGCAGTTTGTTGAGGCAACTGCAGTTGTTGATGGTGGGACAGTGGTTGTATCAAGTGATTCAGTTGGGTCTCCAGTTGCTGTGCGGTTCGGTTGGCATCAAAATGCGGAACCAAACCTTGCGAATAAAGAAGGATTGCCCGCATCACCGTTCCGAACCGACTCGTGGTAGGAAATAGGTAGAAGTGGTTAGGAACTACACCTACCAGGAAATTACCATCCAGTGTTGTGTATACATTTTTTATAAATCACTATAAACCCCTTTGATTTTAGTTAACATCTTACTTTAGAAAGGAAACTTTTATGAAATTACTTATCGTGGTTATGAGTACTGTACTATTTTTCTCACATCTAAATGCGTTTGCTGAGGTGAAACTTCCCAGCGTTTTTGGTAGTAACATGGTTTTACAACGGGATATGCCTGCTCCGATTTGGGGTTGGGCAGCAACTGGCGAAGAAATTTCTGTCTCCCTTAGCAACCAGAACAGTGAAACTGTTCACACTGATACAGTGAAAGCTGATGAAAAAGGAAATTGGAAAATTGAGTTACCCGCCACACCAGCAGGAGGTCCATATACACTCAGTGTTGCTGGCAGTAACACCGTTGAACTTACAGATATCCTTTTTGGTGAAGTATGGGTTTGCTCTGGACAGTCAAACATGGAGTGGTCAGTTAATATATCAAATGACAGAGATGCGGAGATCGCAGCAGCAAATTATCCGAACATACGGTTGTTCCATATACCGAAAGAGACTTCAGGTGTGCCTGTCTTAGATGTAAATGCGCAATGGCGTGCGACTACTCCTGAGACCGTTAGGCATTTCTCTGCTGTCGCATACTATTTCGGTAGACATCTTCACAAAGAGCTTGATGTGCCGATTGGGTTGATTAACACCTCTTGGGGTGGAAGTCGTATTGAACCGTGGACACCACCTGAAGGATTCGCTTCTGTTCCTGCACTAACCTCAATATCCGAAGAGATTCAGGATATTGATAAAGACTTTCGGATGCAACTTCCGCAAAAGATACAAGAGATTGAAACTTGGATCACAGAGACCCGGGAAGCATTGGAAAACAGTGGTACTATCTTTGAGATGCCTCAGGTTGTCCATCCCTTGAGTAATGGCGGAAGACCGACAGCAATGTACAACAACATGATATATCCAATTGTGCCTTTTGCAATCCGTGGAGCGCTTTGGTATCAAGGTGAGTCAAACATGGGTGAAGGCATGATGTATCATGAAAAGATGAAGGCACTTATCAACGGATGGCGAGAGGTTTGGAAACAAGGTGATTTTCCGTTCTATTTCGTCCAACTTGCACCATTTAACTATGGCGGCGATGATACAGCACGTCTGGCAAGATTATGGGAAGCACAAACTACTACGTTAGCATTACCGAATACCGGTATGGTTGTAACAACGGACATTGGTAACATCAGAGATATCCATCCGCGAAATAAGCAGGACGTTGGTTTGCGACTCGCCTTATGGGCGCTCGCGAAAACATACAATAAAGACGATCTTGTCTATTCCGGTCCCTTATACAAATCAATGGAAGTTGAAGGCAGCACTCTCCGCATCCGTTTTGAGCATGCGGGGAGTGGTTTGATGTCAAGAGATGAACAACCACTAACGTGGTTTCAAATTGCGGGGGAAGATAAGCAGTTTGTTGAGGCGACTGCAGTCGTTGATGGCGATACTGTGGTTGTATCAAGCGATTCAGTTGAGTCGCCTGTAGCTGTGCGGTTCGGTTGGGATCAAATTGCAGAACCGAATTTAATGAATGTGGAAGGACTACCCGCTTCTCCGTTCCGTACGGATTCGTGGTAAGAGTTTTTAACTTAATAGGCGCGGTTCCAAACCGCGCCTACAATAGCGATGTCTTTATTTCTTCATCTGTCCCCACTGTGTTACTATCTTGCCTGCAGGACTGACAGATAACGTGCGATTTAACCAATTTGGTTCGCCATCATAACCCACCTGATTGGTAAAATTTATTATTTCATGAGTGGCAATATTATATTTATAGATTTCAGCATCGCCACCCCAACGTTGTTGTGAAGCTGAGAATACAAATTCTTTGCTATTCGGAGACCAACCTGTTGTTAAACTTATTGACCATTCTTCAGGAATAGTCAGTTTCGGTTGATCAAAACCGTCCACGCTCACTATAACTAATCGGTCTGTCATCCCTAAGAGAATGTCCAATACAAAGAATGGTTTTTTCAGATCAAGATTTGCAGCTACCTCTTCAGTACTTATCTCATGATATAGAATAAACTTTCCATCTGGTGACCAACGAGGACGATTTTCAGAAAGATTAGGTTTTACAGGTATAATTGGCTTCGCTTTCTTAGTTTGGATATTTATCATGTAAATTGTTCCACCTTGCCCAAACGAATACTGTTCGTAAGCAATATATTTCCCATCAGGGGACCAGGTCGGGTCATTTGCAGAACCATTGATACCTTTGTTGTTAGTGAGTTGCTCAACCTCCCCGTTCAACACGTCAATAATGTGGATTTCATTTCTTCCAGTCCGATTACTGGTAAATGCGATATGTTGTCCATCGGGCGACCAAGCGGGGCTGCCATCTCTCGCTGGGTGCTTGGTTAGATTACGTTGATTTCTACCATCGGCATCCATAATGAAAATGTCATACTGTTTGTTTCTAATATCTGCATCTATATCTCTTGTAAAAGCGATATGTTTTCCATCTGGCGACCAGACAGGACTTTTTTCAAAAAACTGGTTGTCTGTCAATCTCTGTACACGGCTTCCGTCATCATTCATCACATAGATTTCACGAGAGCCATCACGGGAAGATGTGAATACGATTTTTGCCTGCGCGAGTGTTGTAATGAGCAGAATGAAAACGCCTGTAATCCATAGTATCTGTTTGAACATGGCAAAATTTCTCCTATCGGTAGTTGGACGACTATTGCTGTTTCCACTTACAATTGTATGCCAAGACAACAGTCGGGAATCCAAATCAACGGTATGAATGCCATTTAGGCATTCCCCGGAGTTTCCTTCTGCCTTACACACATTTTCTGTAGGAGCGATCTCCGAATCTCGACCTTACCCACAAAATTAATGTAAACTTCACTCTATGCTGCCAACGCTGCAAATATTGCTTTGATGTAACCAACTGAGTAGGCTAACCCAACATTACCTTCCAACCTCGGAATATGGTCTGCATTGATACACCCGTCAAATCCGACCTTTTGTAGTTCTCGCACAATTTTGAACATATTCATATCACCATCGTCAAGGAGCGTTTCCTCAAATGCGCCTGCTGTTGCAAGGCTACCGCGCACATTCCGCAGGTGAACCATAAAGATGCGTCCTTTTCGACCGTAGTTGTTAATCTCATCAAGCACAATGGCACTGCCACCAGCTTCAGCACGGGTGCCACAGCAGTAAAGGTAACCGACATTTCTGCTTGGGAAAGCATCAATCACGCGATGAAATCCGAGGCCTCCAAGAGGTGTATCGGGGTTTGGTACATCTGAGGGATGAATGGCAAGTTTGATATCGTGTTCATCAGCAATAGGCACTAATGCGCCGTAGACTTCACAGAACCGTTTCCACCATTCCTCAAGTTCTTCCATTGTCGGGATGGGAGAAGGATTTTGTGTTGCAGCACGACTTTCTCCACGTGAAATATAACCGCCACGATGTACAGCAGAATAACGTGTCATTAGAAAATCAAAGGTATCACCCCAGAACCGTTGTCGTGCGATAGGCACACCTGCTTCAGCAAATACCTTGAGTGCGTTGCACGTATTTTCTAATTCCTTTTCGCTATTGGGTTGTCCTTTCATAAACTTTTCTGTGATGTTCGGAAGAGTCACCCGATTGATGTCTAAACCGTAAGACCGAATCTGCTTTTTCATTTTCAACAGTTCGTCTAAATCAGGATATCCTTGTTCCTTAACACCGGGAAAAGAACCACCGTTCCCAAAATCAATACAGTCAGCACCAAGTTGTGTGACCTGTTTCAGATAGGTATCTGAAAGTCCACCATCCCATACAGATATTTTCATTCTTTTCACCTCTTATAACGGTAATGCAACAGGTTCTCCGATTTCAACGGATTTATACGCTGCTAAGGCAATTTCAACTGCAGCACGTCCATCAGCACCGGTAATTAGAGGCGGTGTGTCATTCCGAACTGCTTCTATAAAAACGCGAATTTCTTGTTGGACAGGAGGCGGCACCTGAATATCGCTAATCTTAATGCTTCTACCTTCACTCTCAAAAGGTTTTATCTGGATAGCAGCATCGCCACCCCAAATTTGTGGGAAGTATATGGAACCCTTTTCACAATCTACTCGCCCGCCATACCCGCCAACTGCAGCAGCATGGCTGGAATGCAGCAATCCTACAGCCCCGTTTTTAAAGTTTAACGAAGCAAGTACTACATCTGGGTAATCTGTATGTTCATGTATATATTGTCCGCCAACTCCGTACACCCTTGAGACATCTCCACATGTCCATCGCATAAAGTCAATCTCGTGAGCATTGATTTCCATGAGACTTCCACCAGATTTTTCACGTACCAAACGCCAAGGAACACGATTTCCACCACCCCACGGTCCACCGATACGATGCACCATCATATTGACTGGTGCGCCAAGTTCACCACTATGTACTATTTCTCGAACTTTGGAATGCGTGGCATGGTAACGACAGACTAAACCGATTGTGAGTTTAGTATCGTTTTCTGATGCCGCAGTGATCATTGCATCACAATCTTCTAACGTGGGTGCCATCGGTTTTTCTGAGAAAACATGTTTACCTGCATTCGCAGCATCAACAGCCATCTGTGCATGTAGGAACGGAGGTGAAGCAATTAGTACCGCTTGAATGTTGTCATTCGCCAGTAATTCATGATAATCTGTCGTGTATTTTGTGTTGAGGTTATCTGCAAGTGTTTTTGCCAATTCCTCTTGTAGGTCACTGACACAGATAACCTCAATCCCTTCAACAGCGTGTGCGCCATTTGCGAGGCTTCTGCCCATGCCGCCGCATCCGATAACGCCAATCCCGATAGTTTCCATAATTTCTCCATAATTTATACAAAAGTTTGGACAATCTCTATCTTTTTCGTTGAATTCCAAATATTATCTGATTATTTTGCAAGCTCTGTACTGGGTCGCAACTCGTAGAAAATACATCAAGCAAAACAGCCAAATCAAGGCAAAATAAACTTACGGCATATTGTTCAATTCTCCAAAAGTTTCAGTTGAATAAGCAACCATTTTGCGCACCACGCATTACCATCAATATACGGTGGACTGTTCCCTACATCAGGAAAAGTATCGAATGTTCTCGCTCTTCTGGATTCACGTTGAAGGCTGTTATACTCAGAAGGTGTGAGTTTAATGGATTCATGAATCGGCTTCTGCGTAATTCGTTCTATAGCATCTATGTAAATATTATGGTATGGGTATTGACCGCTATACAACCAGGCTTCTTCTTTGCTATAGTCGGGACCTTCCCATCCATAAGGGCCGCGCAGCTTTAGCAACTGACGACGGAGTGGCTTGAGTGCCGAATCTAATCTTAAATAACCCGCGAGCAAAATAGCAGAAGTGGAACCTCGATCAACATAATTTACGATAATATTCTCTGCAGCACTTCTGTTTTTTACGAACCAATCCAATTCTTGCGGGGAAAAATACTCATCTACAGGATCTATAGCAAAATCATAATAACTCAGTTTTAAGGCTAAATCAAGGACTTCTACAACATAATCAGCCTCTGGCTGTTTGTGTCCCGAACATCCTATCATTATAAGCAATAGAAGAATTGCAACAGGCTTCATTTTGTTTTACCTTACAACCTAATGAGAAATCAAGTGCAGGTTGGTTAGAACAAAGCGAAACTCAAAACTCAAGGACAACATGAAAATAACTCAAGACACCCAAACATATAAGGGGTGACAAATATGTTATGTTCGGTTATCTTCGTCTCGCCTTAATTTGTCCCCATGTAACGCTCAAATGTTTTGAAGTGGGACTCACATCAAGTCCTGTAGCCTTCATGTTCTTCTGGACTTCTGCTGCGGTGAGTGCCCGGTCATAGATACGGAATTCGTCAACATACCCTTGAATAGCATCAGCATTAACGCCATCCGTTCTGTCTCCAATACAAAGTTTGAGGCCGCCTTTTGCAATTTTTCCACCTGCTACTGTATGCTTTTTTTCAAGTTTTCCATTAACATAGTAGTGTGCAGTAGACCCATCATAAGTACCAACGAGATGTAGCCATTCTCCAAGTGGTATATCTTCCTGAATCAGATGTTGAGCAGCTTGTGTTGCTTTATCATCTACTTTGACAAAAAATCCGTGCCGATTGTCATCGTCATCGTAATACAGCGTTACAACTTTTGTGTTAGTCGGCTGGTCATCAAGTGAAATGATCCGATTCCAGCTATCATCTAAAGCATTTATTTTAACCCAACACTCCATCGTTATTTCATCCCACTCACGGTCAATTTTCGGTGGGTTTGAATCCTCAACGAGTAAATTGTCGTCAACACCGTCAAATAGGATGCATTCACCGACTTTACAATCAGCGGCAGGAGCAAGTTCAGGATCACCTTTGACCATAGCGGCAAGCCCGGAGAAAATATCCTCTGCCTGTTTTGCAATTTGCACTGTGTCTTTATCAAACGACCAATAGGCGACTAAGCCGTCTTCAACTGCGCCAATGATCGCATTGGCGGGATGTGTCAACACTATAAAGAACAGAAAAAGGATTGAAATTGCGTAAGATAATCTTATGTTTTGCATTGTAATGTCTCCTTTGATGAGTTAACGATTGCTACGTTTATACAACCTATCTCATAAATACTAAAGTTTGGACAATTTTTACGAATTATAGTTGCAAAAAGCAGGTATCCTTTCAGAACTAACCAATTTTGAAAGGACAATAAAATGGACCTCCTTCTCTGCTTAGAACATATACTATCAGATTTTTGTTTTTTATTTAACCAACAAAACTTTGCGCTTTTTCAATCGTTGATCATCGGATTTATTGCGAATAATGGCGGTGGCACGCTAACAAGTCTGTATCAATTGAGTTGTTCAGAGACAAGATATTGGTCTTTTGTGAAGTTTCTATCGCGTGGCAAATGGAATGCGGATGCTATCGCTGCACATCTCATAAAACGGATCCAACAAGAGTTTCCTATCTGGGTTTACATTTATGATGAAACCAAAGTGATCAAGACAGGCACAACACAATGGGGATTACACTTTTTTAGAAACTTCAGTTTCCAAAGGCGTAGCATCAATCAATCCAAGTTTGTGTTCGGTCATCAGTTCGGCACACTCGGTTTACTCTGTCAGACAGCAACAGGGTGGCTGCTTTTCCCAGTATGGGTAAAACTGATGTGTCCGAAAATGATACGCGATAAAAGTAATGGATCCTCTTTCCCGCTTAGATTCTATGTTATCAGATTATCAGCACCTCTTC
>JAPPIG010000071.1:30507-186533 GCA_028820635.1 Candidatus Poribacteria bacterium | reverse complement strand
CCCCTACGGGGCTCAAGAGGGTTTTCCCTGTTTGAAAATTGCTTAAGTTGACACCCGGGGAATGCCTGATGGCATTCATACCGTTGATTTATGGGTTTCGGCCCTCAACCCAACCTACGATAATATCAAATCATTAACGTATGTGATAAAATGCGTCAGAAATATGGAAAACTAAATAACCCTGGCAAGACTAAACTCTCCCCTACAAATTTTAAGAAAAATGTGTTATACTAAAAGACACAACTAAAAAGTAAGCAGAACACAAGAATATAATTTCTCACTAACGCTGTACTAAGGAATAGAAATGAGAGAGCATTTTGACGCACGACCCACAATTTCCCCGATCAATGTAAATCCAGAGATACCGTCAAAACCATTTGAGTTAGTCTCAGAATTCGACCCGCAAGGTGATCAACCGCAAGCGATTGATAAATTGACTAATGGGATATTACGCGGCGATAAAGCACAAACGTTGTTAGGGGTTACGGGTTCTGGTAAAACTTACACGATGGCGAACGTGATTCAGAATATCCAACGTCCGACACTTGTCATCTCTCCAAATAAAACGCTCTCAGCACAACTATATAATGAGTTCAAATCCTTTTTCCCGCACAACGCAGTACACTATTTCGTGAGTGATTATGAATACTATCAACCGGAGGCATATATCCCCTCAACAGATACATTTATTGAGAAAGATGTACGGATTAACGAGGAAATCACGCGGATGCGGCTTGCGTCTACTGCCTCCTTAATGTCACGTCGTGATGTTGTTATTGTTGCAAGTGTTTCATGTCTATACGGTCTCGGATCACCCCGCGAATTTGAAGGGCAGAAAGTTGATTTAGAGATCGGTAAAACTATACGACGTGATGAATTCCTGCGCTCTTTGGTAGACATTCAATACGTCCGTAACGATGTTGATTTTTGGCAAGGTACGTTTCGCGTTCGTGGGGATGTCGTTGAAGTCTTTCCCGCATATAGTGAAAGCGCATTCCGTATTGAACTTTTTGGAGACGAAGTTGATAGAATTTGCGAAATTGATACTACCACCGGGGAGATATTGGGAAAACAGGATTCCCTTGAAATTTATCCTGCCAAACACTTTATGACGGATGCCGACCTCTTTGAAGAAGCACTCATAAACATTGAACTTGAACTCCATGAACGAATCGCCACATTTGACAAAGAGAATAAATTGCTGGAAGCACAGCGCGTTGAACAACGAACCCGTTTTGATTTGGAGATGCTTCGCGAGGTAGGGTACTGCTCAGGTATTGAAAACTATTCACGCCACCTATCCGGATTGCAACCGGGAGAACCACCATACTGCCTTCTAAACTATTTTCCAGAGGATTTTCTGCTGTTCATTGACGAATCACACGTGACAATACCACAACTGAAAGGGATGTACCGTGGCGACCGTGCAAGAAAACTAACGCTTGTAGAATACGGATTCCGTTTGCCTTCAGCGTTAGATAATCGCCCACTCCAGTTTGAGGAAGTACAAGCTTATCTCGATCAAGTTATATATGTTTCTGCTACCCCCGGCAAGTATGAGATAGAGGAAAAAGGTGGAGGGCAAATCGTTGAACAGATTATCCGTCCGACCGGATTAATTGACCCGCAAATTACGGTTCATCCTGTGCGTGGACAAATTGACCATCTCATCGGAAAAATCAGGGAACGCGTAAAACAGAAGCAGCGAGTTCTTGTCACAACACTCACAAAAAGGATGGCAGAAGATTTAAGCGAATACTTTATAGAGGCAGGTATCCAAGCGAACTATATGCATTCTGAAATTGATGTGTTCGACCGCGCTCGTATTTTGCGACAACTCCGCGAAGGCGAATTCGATGTACTTATCGGGATTAACCTACTACGTGAAGGACTTGACCTACCAGAAGTTTCACTCGTCGCTATTTTGGATGCGGATCGTCCCGGTTTCCTCAGATCAGTTACCTCGTTAGTTCAAACATCTGGACGCGCAGCCCGTAACGTTGATGGTGAGGTCCTACTATACGGTGATACCATCACCGAAGCAATGGCGGATGCAATGGCAGAGACACAACGCAGACGCGATATACAGTTGAAATATAATGAGGAAAATGACATCACACCCGCAACAATTCAGAAAGCAATTGAGCAACTTATCTCTGAAACGAATGAGGAATACATAACAGAGAAAACGAAAAAATCTGAGAAAACTATTCCTATTCCGGTTATCGAAGAAACTAATGAGGAAGATATTAAAGCGACAATTGATGATTTAACCCGTCAGATGCACAAGGCAGCGATAGACCTTGAATTTGAACTCGCAGCAACGTTGCGTGACCAAATATCAAAACTGAAAGAACAGGTACCCCCACAGAAATTGACATCCCAGATTATTGCAGAGACGAAATGTTTGGATGATGTATAATCACCACTCATCAGTTTCGCTTTTTCATAACATAGTAAAGTCTCACCGATTGCCAACCCGTATTTGTGTTGATTTAGTTAGGCTGCATCAAATTATTTTTGCTGCAGTTGTGAGTAATACCATTTTTATATGATAATATTAGATTATTTCGTAGGTCGGGTTGAGGAACGAAACCCGACTTTTTATAGCGTCATGTCGGGTTTCGTTCCTCAACCCGACCTACAATATATTATGACAATTTGTCAATTAGAAATGGTATAACATATTAAGCAATGGCATAACTTTAATAATTAGGAAATATATTTCAATGACATGTTCGAAATTGTCTTTTTTCTTAGTCATTTTCATGTTAATCACAGTGGTTACATTCGTGGTACAACTTGAGCCAGAGAAGATACGCTCCGAAGAAAAACACGCAGCTGTACAAGAATTCGTCAAAAAAGCGCAAGAATTCGAGCGACAAAACAAAATAGAAAAAGCAATAGAAATCTATGAACGAATTTTGATAGCGGCACCTGAAGACCTTGAATCTCGCGTACAACTCGCAACGCTCTACACCCGCATAAATCAACACGATAAAGCTGCTCAAATCTGGAGCCAACTCCTTGAAGGTGCTCCAGAAAACTTAGCATATCAAGATGAACTTGTTAAAAGCTTTCAAGCTGCTGGTAAAATCAAAGAGGCACTTGAACTCGCGCAGTTATACATTCAAACGCATCCAGAAGTTGGTGTCCATTACGCACGACTCGCGAAACTTTATGCTGACGAAGATAGGTTAGATGCAGCCATCGCCAACTATGAAAAATCAATTGAATTTGGATACGGTGATACACAAACATATCTCAAACTCGCAAGACTTAATTTTTTCAATGAGGATATAGACGCTACCGAAATAGCACTGAAGAATGCTATTCTATCCGCCTCATCAAATTCGGAACGGGAAAAAGTTGAACGACAATTGATCAGTTTCTACCGTTATCATGGGAATTTAGAAGAGAAGTTACAAAAAGCTGAAGATGATGGCACAATCATATTCGAAATGCAGAAAGTCCTTGCAGAAAACTTTCGCAATATCGGAGAATTGGAAAAATCTGTTAATGCTTATGAGAAAGCACGCGACATTGCAATCAGCCCTTATCAAAAAGAAAGAATGTCTGATGAATTACTCAAATTATACGTAGAACTCGGTAAAATCGACTCAGTCGTAGAACCCTACGATAGGCACGCATATTTGAATACTAACAGTAGGACGTATTTCTACAGTTTGGCAAGAATTACGGCAGTATACGACTTAGATACAGCACGTGATACTGTAATTAATGCTTTCAAAAGTCAAGATAAACTTGATGTGTTGAAAACACATTATGAAGGTAAGCTTGGAGAAGATAAACACAATTATGGTGCACTCACAATTTTGGCAAGAATACATTGG
The DNA here is from genome assembly GCA_028820635.1 of Candidatus Poribacteria bacterium. Lineage (GTDB taxonomy): Bacteria > Poribacteria > WGA-4E > WGA-4E > WGA-3G > MSPOR6. The sequence continues at coordinate 182,679 of JAPPIG010000071.1, read as the reverse complement.
ATTGAAAAGGATTATCAAAAAGCTGCTGAAATGTATGAAACACTTGGGAAAGCAGAAACTGACAATGTCCGTTATTTATATTATGCTGCGGCTGCATTGAAGAAAAACAAACAACCTGAATTAGCCAAAGAGGTGCTTAATCAAGCTAAACAGGCACTTGCATCCTGCAGTGAAAAAGATGAAGTGTGGTTTCTTGGCTCGCTTGCAACAATCTGCATTGAAAATAGAATGTTTGAACCGGCAATTGAACTATCCAAATCCGCGCTAAATAAAAATGATAGCGACATAGATAGTTCGATTCAAGATACTTTGCATGAAATACTTGCCAGAAGCTACCGTGAGACTAAACGTTACATAGATGCCCTTCACATATATCAGGAAATGGCAAGCAAAACAAGTAGTTCCTATACGCGAAATAGGGCAAAAAATGCAATCCGTGAAATCGCCAAAGAAGGAAAACTCTATGAAAAATGGATACCAGAACAACTGAAAGAGGTTGAGAAGAATCCTAACGATCCCAACTTAATCTTCGAACTTGCTAAAAGCTACGAAACCACTGATAAAATAAAACAAGCGATTGAGCAGTATGAAAAACTTACGAAACTTCAACCTGAAAACATCTATTGGTACAGAAAGTTAGGTGATCTGTTTCAAAGAGTGGATCGTCCGATAGATAAAGCAATAGAGGACAAGGCACTTAACTTAGATGGAAATGGGAGTTGCGTCGAAATCGTGGACAGTGAGATCATTAACAATATTTCGGAACAAGTTACGATATCTGCATGGATCAAACCTACAGATTTTCCAAACACCTATACGCCTGTGTTTTTCAAAGGTGACAAACGGATTCCGGACATTTCACATCGTCAATTCACACTATGGGTGTTTGAAGAAGGTAAAATTCTCTTTAATGTATCCCCGGGCGGACATCGGCAAAAATTCATTTGGTCTCCGTCAAATACGATTCAAAAAAATAAATGGTGTCATGTTGCGGCTACCATTGATGCAAAAAAGGACATCATGAAGTTGTATATCAACGGTTATGAAGTCGGAAGAAATGACTTTAAACAAGCGACACATTTACGTAAAACCACACTTCCACTCCGTATTGGTTCTTCACATGAAGAAGAACGGTGGGATCATGCTTCCTTTGTAGGACAGATTGATGAGGTGCGGGTATGGAAAATTGCACGTACTGAGCAACAAATTCGCGTAGATATGAATAGACAACTCAAAGGTGATGAAAAAGGTCTGATCGGTTATTGGAAATTTGACGAAGAGACTGATGGACGCATCTCCGATACTTCGTCTTTCAATCACCATGGTAAACTCATAGGTGACGCAAAGCTTGAACCTTCTTCACGAACAGTATATAAAACTATGAATACAGAACAATTCGCATTAGCAAAAGCAGCTTATGAAAAAGCGATTGCTCTTGCTCCAAAATCATACAGATCCTACGATCTGTTAGCAAAATTATTTATTAAACAGAACCTGATATCTGATGCTGAGGCGGTATATCGCCGAGCATTAGACATACCTTTCAGACAAGCTACCCATAATTCATTAATTTGGGCAGTCTCTGATCTTTACGCTGGCGATGGAAAAGAGCACAAGCTGCTTGCTATCCTTGAAGAAATAGAGCCTAAGATGCAAGAGAGTAAGGTCTTTCACGAAATTTTAGGGAACCTATACAATAAAATTGGTGATATTGATAATGCCGCACTTGCCTATGCAAAGTGGTTGAAAATCCGACAAAATGAGGTCAACATTCAGAGCGCATATTACCAACGACTGTTTGCGGAAGAACTTCTTGAAAAAGGAATCTTGCCAGAAACAACACTAAAATATGCAAAACGTGCGTTTCAAGACTATACGGGGACGAGTTATTACTACCCCATGACACTTGGACATGCGTGTGTCGTCAATGGGTTTTATGATGATGCACTGAAATATTACAAATATACGCTAAGCATCATATCCAGTGAAAATTCATTGGATTTTTTCTGGCGAGAAATCGCTGAAGTAAGCAAGAAGGTCAACGACAAAGAACGTTACTTTCAAATGCTGAATGCGTTGAAGGATGCCATTCCAGCGACATATTCGAGTTCTCGAGCAAATGTCACTGAGTAAATGTCAACCTCAGTATGGCAGAACATCAAAGCGAACACAGCATCATGGTCAACAGGGTTATTTAGTTTTCGGTTTTTCTGGTATGTTTTATCACAAGCGTTAATTTGTTTTAGGAGTATTGTAGGTCGGGTAGAGCGAAGCGAAACCCGCAGCATGCCAAAAGCGCATGCTGCGTTGATTTGGACAATCTTAGTGTAAAAGTGTGATCATGTCGGGTTTCGTAAACTCTGCCTGCTGAATGCCAAAAAGCACATTCAACGTTGATTTGGACCTACAATATAAACTCTCAGTAAAACTTATTAACCGATAATTCTTAAAACTGAATAACCCGGCATGGTCAAAGTTTGCAATGAGGAAAAGTCTTGGGATTATATCTGCGGGTTACTGATAATGAAGGAAAAACCTTATCAAGATTTGAAAATTAACGATGTGTCAGACAATTAGTAGAGCGGTCTCAAAATCATTTTTAGGTCGGAATCAACGCTGGATGCACGCGTGGCATCCAGCAGGTCTTGTGTCTCACATGTCTCCGTAAACAACGGGTGGTCACAGTGACACACCGCTACTAATTAAGGTAAATTGGTATTAGACATTACAATGAAAATTAAGTTTTCTTTCATTTCTGTCATCTTATTCACGATATTCGGATTTATACCGCTCAGTTTCGGTCAATCCCTGCACCTACCTTTACCAGAAGGTGCTGTGATGCGTCTTGGCAAGGGCTGGAGTACTGAGATACATTATTCTCCTGATGGCACGCGCATTGCTGTCGGAAGTAGCACCGGCACTTGGATTTATGATGTCCAAACGGGTGAAGAACTCAAGCTGCTGACAGCGTATGTGGGTGCCGTCTGGTGTGTTCGGTTTAGTCCTGATGGTCAATCGTTAGCAAGTGGGAGTAGTGACGCTACCGTCCGACTGTGGAATGTTGAGACAGGCGAACTTCTTCACACACTCATTGGGCATAGTGGGATTATCTATAGTGTAGCGTTCAGTCCAGATGGAAAAACAATCGCAAGTGGAAGCCGGGATAATATAGTCCGGGTGTGGGATACAAATACAGGTGATCAACTCCGAATGTTTATTGGGCACACGGATGAGATCAATAGCGTAGCATTCAGTCCAGATGGAAAAACAATCGCAAGTGGAAGTGATGATGGAACCGTTCGTTTATGGACCTTAAAACCTGGAACTTCGGATACCAGTCTCATCCTCTTCAGTCCTACGAACGCTCCGGTCAATAGCGTAGTGTTCGGTCCGGATGGAAAAACAATCGCAAGTGCGGGTCGTGAAATGAACATTAGTTTGTGGGATACAAACACAGGGAAATCTGTTAGGACTTTCTCGAACCACACAGATTGGGTTCGTAGTGTAGCATTCAGTCCTGATGGTCAAATGCTTGCAAGTGGGAGTGATGATACGACTATTCGTCTGTGGGATTCAAAAACTGGTAAACAGTTTCAGTTGCTTAAGGAGCATACTGCTAATGTAGAAAATGTAGTTTTCAGTCCAGATGGAAAAACAATCGCAAGTGAGGGATTAGATGGTACTATCCGTCTTTGGGATGTGAAAACAAGACAACAGATTCGCATTCTCGCTGAACATCCAGACGTGGTTTATAGTGTAGTTTTCAGCCCAGATGGTAAGGTGTTGGCAAGTGGTGGTAAGGACAACACCGTTCGTCTGTGGGATACAGTGACAGGACAACAACTTCACGCTCTCATTGGGCATAAAAATTATGTAGGAACAGTAGCGTTTAGTCCGGATAACCTAATACTTGTGAGCGGAAGTGATGATAATACGATCCGACTCTGGGACACACAAACGGGAGAGCAGCTGCAACTGCTTAGGGGGCATATCGATTGGGTCAACAGCGTAGCGTTCAGTCCGGATGGAAAGACGCTCGCAAGTGGAAGTGACGATAATACGATCCGACTCTGGGATACACAGACGGGAGAACAGCTGCAACTACTTACGGGGCATACCGATTGGGTCAATAGCGTAGCGTTCAGTCCGGATGGGAAGATGATCGCAAGTGGAAGTGACGATAATACGATCCGACTCTGGGATACACAGACGGAGGAGCAGCTACATCTGCTTACGGAGCATACAGCAATCGTTAATAGCATTGCATTTAATCCGGATGGTAGAATCCTGGCAAGTGGGAGCGACGATGCGACCATTCATCTGTGGCATCCACAGACAGGCGAGCACCTCCACACGTTTGTGGGACATACCGGTAGAGTGCATAGTGTTGCATTCAGTCCTGACGGACAAACACTCGCGAGTGGAAGTGATAATACCATCTATCTGTGGGAGGTGTTCACAGATAACCCACCCCACATCCTTACCGGACATACTTCTATTGTATACACCGTATCGTTTAGCCCTAATGGTAAGATACTCGCGAGTGGAAGTGTTGATGGCACGGTGTTATTTTGGGACATAGCCGCTTTGAACAAAAACTGACAGAAAAAGGACAAATTGGTGTCTCCCTGATATTGAGTTTCGGAGATGACATTATTCCATTTCTGAATATTCGTTTCGCATTAACAAAAACGCGTTTATAGTAAAACCTATAATTATTTTTACACTACGAATCAACGCCAAATGCGCTTTTTGGCATTTGACGGGTTCGGTTTCCTAACCGAACCGTATTTATTTAGTCTCATAGATGCGGTTAGGAAACCGCATCTACCAGGGAGTGTGCACATATTTTGGATTGCACTATAAAAACGTTACCGTATACAAAAGCACCATAAATTCTACCACCACGTGAGTTGTAAATGCCCCTCACCATCTTCAATTTATAGTAAATTATGTAAATAAGTTTACATATATTCTGTAGGCGGTGAATGCCTAAATGGCGTTCATACCGTTGATTTCGATCTCCGAATCGCGACGAAATCACTAATAGTCGGGAATCGGAGTTCCCTCCCGCTGAATGCCATACGCGCATTCAGCGTTGATTCACAGTTCAGATGTAAAGTTAATCGTAGAATCCACTATAAAAAAATCTATCTTTCCTCCAAAAATCCATTTTTTTCAAAATATGCAATTTTGCACCACAAAATCGCGTCTATACTAATCAAAAGACCAATTTGCTTATTGGAGGTCTTAGTTGATGGACAATGATGCTGACCTGATTCAACATACTTTAGAAGGTGATCAGCAAGCGTTTGCAGAACTTGTGGAAAAATATCAAAAACAGATCCACGCATTAGTGTGGCAGAAGATTGGTGATTTTCACATTGCACAAGAGATTACGCAGGATGTGTTCCTCACGGCATATCACAAGCTCACAACGCTCAAAGACCCTAATCGTTTCGCGGGATGGCTCTATGTAATTGCCAACCGCAAATGTATCGCGTGGCACCGAAAGAAAAAACCACAACCGCAATCGTTGGATGCGATGAATCCCGTTGAGTTAGAGGAGGTGTATTATTCAGTGTATATGACACAACAACACGAAGAAAAAGCAAATCAAAAACGACGAGAGCTGGTTCAGAGGTTGTTAAGTAAGCTACAAGAAAGTGAGCGAACAGTCGTAAATCTGTATTACATCGCTGAAATGACATGCGAAGATATTGGAAAGTTTTTAGGTGTATCGCCGAATACTGTGCGGAGCCGGCTACACCGCGCACGCAACCGATTAAAAAAGGAGGAAACAATGATGAAAGAAAACCTTAGCAGTTTTCAACTGCCAACACAATTTACAGAAGACATCATTAAAGAGATTTCACGTCTCAATCCGATAACACCTTCTGGCAGCAAACCATTAGTACCGATAGTAGTTTCTGCCGCCGCTGCAGTGTTAATCATATTGCTGATGGGAGCTGGGATGCAATACTTAAATCGTTTTCAAAAACCGTATAGCTTAAACGCACAATCTGAGCCAACGATTGAAATAACAGATACACAACTCGTGATTGACACGCCAGCAAAACCTGCTGTACGAACTCAGGTTGGGCTATCTGATGTAACTGGTAAAACCGAAGGAGTAGGTCAAAAACCGGACGCACCACTATTCGCTGCAGCACAAGTAGATGAAAATGAGATTTCAAAACCAAAACGACAATGGAGTGATGCGAAAGGACCAGAAGGCGGGTCAGTCGCTACGCTCTTCACAACAAACCGTGAAAACGTGTATGCAACTACACAAAATGGTCTTTACAGACTCACAGATGATGGAAAAGCATGGCAACTCATAAACATTGGTGTATTTGGGCATGTGGCAGAATGGCAGAATACGCTCTACCGTGCTATTGATACAAAGATTTTTGCTTCTACAGATAGAGGCGCGACATGGAAAGAATTCTGTGAGTGTATCAAAGGTAAACTTGTCGGCATAGTAATCACGGATAAAATATCAAGTGGACAAAGTGATATGACGATTTACCTTGCTTACAAGAAAGGTGTATTTCGATCGGATAATGCTGGAAAATCGTGGACACCATTGCCCGAAGGTATCAACGATAGACAAATTGGCGTAATCACTAATGTAGAAAATACTGTTTTTGTCGGCACCGACAAAGGACTTTATCGAATTAATGCCGATAAATGGGAACTATTGTCCATCAGCCAAACGGATAGAAACGAGAATCTATTACCAATTATTGCGATGGAAGTTGCAGAAAACAGCCTTTATGTCGCCACAAGGCAAAGTAGATTTGGAGATCCTGATCCGTTATATGAAGTTTTTGGGATGACAACAATAAGAACTAATTCTCCGTTGTCAGGAATGGGAATTAAGCCGCCAAAACCATACGTGTGGTCTCTTTTTCGTACAGATGACCGAGGCGATTCATGGCATGCAATAACGCCAAACAAGAACACTATAGAAAAGAAACCTCGTCAGAAGGTTAAATTGTCCAATTTATTTCCACCGCGCCAGAATGAAGGTGATGTTCCCTTTGCAACACCAGTGAATACAACCTTCAAAATGTCTGCAGCAGGGGAAAAGGTGATATTGATTGACGGTAAGGAATACTTCTATTCTATCAATGCAGGTGAAACTTGGAGAACCTTAGACAAAACGGCTGATATAGGTAAGACTTCTGGTTTGGCATTGTTAAATGAGAATACTTTCTATGTATCTGGAAGATTCGGAGTTTATCGTTCAACTGATGGCGGAGAATCATGGCATCAATTTAATACCGGTTTAGTGAACACAGAAGTTCGGGAATTAATTGCTGTTAAAGGAACTCTCTACGCGAACACAAGAACTGGACTTTTCAGTTCCGTTGATGGCGGAGAATCGTGGGCACCTGTTCCAGGCGATACTGGTTATATCACACGTATTGCGCAATCTAATGGGCAAATATATGTAAGAGACGACAAAATTGGAACGCCGCGGTTTTACCACTTTTCGGCCGAAGAGAATAGACTTATTGACTTGTCCGCTGTTCCAAACTTTAATATATATAAACCCAACAAAGCATTAGAAGAACTGCGTGAAAGGAATAGAACTCATAGGAGACCTATAACATCTGTGATACACGGAAAGGGTAGTCTTTACACATCAATGCTTGGATGTTTTGTTGTTAACGGGACAACGTACTATGTAGAATACATGCACAAACTCTTTAAATGGGAACCAAGCATGACTAAATGGGTAGACACAGGACTATTAGATGAAGGTGATAGTGGCGAGAGTATGTGGTATTCTAGTGCCTTATTCGACACCGTTGGCTTTAGACTTGCTGTCTCAGAGAATAATGTTTACGTTGGAAAATGGGATGGCCATCTCATGCAATCGTTTGATGAAGGGAACACCTGGAACGATGTCACTGCCAATCTACCATTTTCTGTTGTCAATTTCAGAGCAATAGTTTTCGCTGGAAACTTTGTTTATGTGGCAACTGACAAAGGTGTCGTGCTGTCAGGCAACGGCACTGATTGGCACACAATTACCAATGCAGAAGGAGCACCACTCGTTATGAATAGACTCGCAGTAGATGACACAACGGTTTACGGAGAAACTAAGCAAAGAATATACCAATTCAACAAGGACATCGGCACCTGGAAGCAAGTTACACCCAAAATCTCACATCATGTTACCTGTCTTGCTGTTGATGGGAATACCCTCTATGTCGGGACGAATGGGCAGGGTGTGCTTCGCTTTTCACTTGAAAATTAGGTTGAGTGATGCATTTATAGTAAATCTGAAAATATGTTCACACTCCTCGGTAGATGCGGTTTCCTAACCAATGCAGAATGCCATACGCGCATTCTGCCGAACCATGAGACCGAATAAACACGGTTCGGTTAGGAAACCGAACCCGCTAAATGCCAAAAAGCGCATTTGGTGTTGATTCGTAGTGTAAAAATAATTATGGTTTTTACTATAAATCTGTACTATTTTGTGCAACTGCGTATCCAGAATGCACTATTTTGTGCAGCTTTTTCTGGGTATTTTGTAAAGTGCCTCGTCAGTGCGATGTTTTTTAGATTGGCATGGAATTTGCTCAACTTGCTTAGTAGTAACTTGAGTAACCTAATAGGAGGTATATTTCAATGGTACGCTCAAAATTGTCTTTCTTCTTAGTCGTTTTCATGTTAATCACAGTAGGTGCTTTCATAGCACAACTCAAGGCAGAGGAGGTGAGCAACGAACAAGAGCGCGCGATAACACAAGAATTCATCACAGCGGCACAAAAATTGGTGGAACTCGGTAAAATTGAGGAAGCAATAGAAATCTATGAACGAATTGTGAAAGGGGCACCCGATGATTTAGAATCTCGCTTACAACTCGCAACGCTCTACTCAGCCACAAAACAGCACGAAAAAGCTGCGCAAACCTGGGGTAAACTGATTGAAGCGGACCCAGAAAACACAAAATATCAAGATGGACTCGTTTATAGTTTGCGAGTTGCTGGCAAAGACAACGAGGCACTTGAAATCGGGCAGGCTTATGTTCAAACATATCCAGATGTTGGTGTCCATTACGCACGACTCGCACGACTTTATGAGGCAGAAGGTAAGGTGGATGTAGCCATTGCCAACTATGAAAAAGCAATTGAATTGGCACCCGGTGATGTACAATTACAAACTTATCTCAAACTCGCAAACCATTATTTTTTAAATGAGGACATAGCGGCTGCTGAAAAAATATTGAAGAATGCCATGCTATACACACGATCAGAATTTGATAGGCGAGATATCGAACTGCAATTGATCAAACTCTATCTTTATCAGGGGAATTTAGAAGAAGTATTACAAAAGATTGAAAATGAAGGTATCCCACTCTCTTATGAAATATCAAATCCGAAAGAACGTGCACGGCACTTTCTCAACACTGGTAAATTAGAAAAATCTGCCGCTTATTTTAAGATAGCACTTGTAATGTCCAATAATTCTCATGAGCGGGATACAATCCTTAACGAATTGCTCAATGGATACTTAAAACAAGGGAGGACAGACTCAGCATTAGCATTCTATGAAGTTGAAGCATCAAAGCAGTTCAGATCAACAATTCTCTCAACGCTTTCCGGTCCATCCAATTTTGAAGTCAAATTTGGTAGTGATGACGCACGCAAAATCTTGGTGAATGCCTATAAAGATCAAGGAAAACTTGATGTATTGAAAACCCTTTTCGAAGGAAAACTCCAGAAAGACGCTGACAATCCTGCTATCATTGAAATGCTCGCTGAAATTTATTGGAATACCAATGATTATCAGAAAGCTGCCGAAGCGTACAACGACCTAAGCAAAGTAGAACCGAACAATATCCGATGCTTTTATCTCGCTGCCACTGCCTACCAGAAAAATAACCAACCTGATATGGCAAAAGAACTACTGAACCAAGCCGAAGCTAAGCTTGCATTGATCAACTATAAACAGAACGGATCATTCCTCGGCGCACTTGCTACCATCTGTCTTAAGAATGAAATGTATGATCCGGCTATAAAACTCGCTGGTAAGGCAATCGTTGAAGCACAGAATTTCGTTGATCCGGAATTAGAATTCATTCGTAAAGCTATCATTGAAGCACAGAATTCCGTTGATCCGGCTATAGAACGCGTTGGTAACGCTATCATTGAAGCACAAAATCCCAATCGCACTTTGGTTGTGAATGCGTGTTTGAGGATCCTTTGGAAAAGCCGCATCGGTCTTGCTAAATATTATGATAGAAACAACATGACAGACAAGGCAATAGAACAGATACAACAAATCGGAATCATCCATGAGAATGCATGGTTGGTTCTTGGACCATTTGATAACACAGCGGGAATCGGATATAATACTGAGTACAACCCCGAAGACACAACGCAGATTGACCTCACAGCAAAATATGAAGGCGTAGACGAACAAATAAGTTGGAAAAAATTTACCGATGACGTTTTCGATGGATTTATTGATCTCGGTAGTAATAACAATTGGCGTGTTTCCTACGCTTATGCAACCGTAACTTCTCCTGACGAACGGGAAGTGTTTTTTCGATTTAGTAGTGATGACCAAGCAAAAATATGGCTAAATGGCACAGAGGTATTCTCGGATACCAGTGCTCAAACTGCAATACTTGACAGACACGCTATTCCCGTAATCCTCAAGGCAGGTAAAAACACCATCCTCGTCAAGGTTTGCAATGAGGAAATGAGTTGGGGATTCTATCTGCGGATTACAGATGCGGATGCAAAACCTTTTGAAGATTTGAAAATTAACGATGTGCCAGACAATTAGTAGTTCACAGGCAGCCGAAATGCAAAAAACGCATCAGTCCCAACTTTTCCTGCAAACTTATTGGAAATATATTGGATATCTATTGTCCCGAAAACCACAAAAACTGCTGAGCACCACACAGAAACAGGTATAATATCAGTATGAAAACAAAACCGATCTCCCATACACAAAAACAAACAGACCAAAAATATGCAGCACAACCTGCTCAAGAGAAAAACCGGGTTCCTCATACAGAGGAAAAATATAAAAATTAAAATTTTTCCCAAAATAAGAAAAACACCTATAAACCCATACAGATACTGGGTTTATAGCGAATTTAGAAAACATACCGTGGTATGAAAAAACATACCGTACGGTATGATTTTATGTAATAACGATCTCCGAATCTCGACTTTACGACTTGAACGGATAAAAAACCGAAAATTAAAACCCTCTGGGCATTATACAATTAAACGTTGCATCTCAAACCGAAATTTGCTAAAATGGCGATATTGAGATTTTGATTTTTTATAGATTGTAGACGCACATAGTGCTTTAAATGAAAGGAAATTGCAATGTTTGTTTGTATCGCATGCGGTTATTTGTGGAAAGAAGCGGATGAACCGCCAGACGAGTGTCCGGCTTGCACCGCACCCAAAGAGAAATATATCCCTTACGATGACAGAGCAGAAAGATGGGTAAAACGTGCTGTAGCAGCACATGTCATGTATCCAGACGAAGAAGGTGCTGACCTTCGGGCTGAGAATTCTGCTCTCTCTTCACACATCCGATTCGCTTTGGTTGGTTTACTTGGTGACCTTCAGAAAGAATAAAAGAGTAAGCTCCGATTATCCATCGGGGCTTCTTTTTGTTTCTTTCCCGTAATTTTAATTTCACACCAAAACCATACACTTTCTCCGTGTATACCGCGTTTGTAGTCGCGCAATTTATTGCGCCTCTTATACGCAACAGCAGTGTGTATGGATTATCACGTGAAAGAAAATATACCAATAATTATTTGATTATACAAAACATCAGAAAGGAACGGCATTGTCGGTTTTGACACCGATTGGCAAATGCCGTGATATAGAAATGAAACAGATACGTTATCTGCTGATTCTCTTCCTTGTGGCATTACATGGAATAGCATCAGCCCAAAACCTTGCAGACCGGGTGGTAGAACACACTTATCCCAACGGTTTAAAACTATTGATGATTGAGCGTCACACTTCGCCTACTGTCGCGCCATACATTCTCTTCAAAGCAGGTTCCGTAGATGAATCTGATGATGCGCGCGGCATCGCACACATGCTTGAACACATGTTGTTCAAAGGCACTAAAACAATAGGTACAACTGACTATGAAAAAGAGAAGGGCGTGCTTGCCGAAATTGATAAAATAGGTGACGCGTTAGACATGGAACGTGCCAAAGGCACAAAAGCAGACGCAGAAAAAATCGCAGAATTAGAAGCGGCACTTAAAACGCAACAAGAAGCCGCGAAGGAATGGATTGTCTCTGGTGAATACACTGAAATCTATACGCAACACGGCAGTACTGGATTCAACGCGGGTACTTCTGTTGACTATACGATTTACACAGTGGAACTACCTTCTAACAAATTAGAATTGTGGGCAATGCTTGAATCTGACCGGCTTAAAAATGCAGTTCTGCGCGAGTTTTATGTTGAACGTGAAGCGGTCAAAGAGGAGCGACGGATGGTTGTGGAAACACGCCCTGGTGGCAAACTATATGAACAGTTTATGGCTGCCTCCTTCACTGCGCATCCCTACGGTATGCCAATTATTGGATGGCCCTCAGACATCGCAATGCTCAATAGAAAGAAAGCAGAGGATTTTTTCCGTATCCACTACGCACCCAATAACTTCGTGATGGTTATTGTTGGGGATATTAATGCAGAAAAAACCATCAAACTCATCGAAAAATATTTTGGTGATATTCCATCGCAACCGCTTCCGGGTGAGGTCACCGTTCGTGAACCTGCACAAGAAGGGGAACGTCGGATTGAGGTAGAATTTGACGCTGAACCGCAGATGATGATCGGATTCCATAAACCGACAATCCCGCATTTTGACGATTACGTGCTGGATATGATCAGTGCTATCCTCTCGGATGGACGAACTTCCCGATTTTACAAAAACATCGTTGAAGAAGGCATAGCCGTTTCTGTAGATTCTCTGAACGGATATCCCGGTGCACGTTACGATAATCTCTTTGTGGTGAGTGCTACTCCTCGTTCACCTCACACAACTGCAGATGTGGAGAAGGCAATTTACGCTCAACTGGAAAAACTGAAAACGGAACCCGTTGCAGAAAAGGAATTTAAACGTATCCTTAAACAGATTGATGCAGGTTTCATCCGCGCACTGAGTTCAAACGCTGGAATGGCAAACCAACTCGCTTTCTATGAAGGCATTGCTGGCGACTGGCGCTACATACTCAACTGGCGAAAAAAGATGTATGAAATCACAACTGATGACATCATGAGAGTAGCGCAAACCTATTTTAAAAAGAGCAACCGTACCGTCGCTACGCTTGTTAAGAAGGAACCTGTAGCATCTGAAAGTACCGACATGGAGGATAGTGAATAATGCAGAAACAGATTATAAAAAAACTTTTCTTATGCGTTCTTATCACTTGTTTTATCGTTTCGAGCAGCCTGCCCTTATGTGCTAAACCGCATGAAGAACTGACGTTTGAAGGAATACAATTTAATCCGCCAGTTCCAGAGAAGCGAATGTTATCAAACGGCATGACGCTTTATCTACTTGAGGATCACGAATTACCAGTATTTGACATTAGTGGACTTGTCAAAACAGGTACCATCTACGATCCCGCAGAAAAAATAGGTTTAGCATCTATTTGTGCAAGTGTCATGCGAACCGGCGGCACAATGTCACGTGAACCGGATGCATTGAACGAAGAATTGGAATCTATGGCTGCTTCCGTTGAGGTCGGTATGTCTCCTGAATACGGGACGGTGAGCCTTTCAACGATGGCAGAGGATATTGAAAAAGGATTAGAAATCTTTGCTGACGTTTTACGAAACCCGGCATTCCGCGAAGAAAAACTTGAACTTCGCAAACAGCAAGGGATTGAAGCCATTCGCAGGCGGAACGACAATCCGATCCAATTAGCATGGCGTAACTTCTCCGAGATTCTATATGGAAAGGATCATCCATTTGGATGGTATTCTGAAATTGAGAACGTTGAGAGTATCGCTGTAGACGATCTCAAAGCGTTCCATGCCAAATACTATCAACCCAATAATATCATGCTTGCAATTACTGGCGATTTTGTGACAGAAACTTTGATTGCACAACTCGAAAAAACGTTTGAGGGTTGGGAAAACAGTGAAATAGAATTTCCACACATTGCTGACGTTGAAAATGCACCAAAACCTTCTGTCAACTATATACTTAAAGACCTACCGCAGACTACAATGTTGATTGGACATTTCGGCATCAAGCGAACCCCCGACTTTCCTGATTTCTTTGCGCTCCGTGTGATGAATGATATTCTCGGTGAAGGTGGTTTCACATCCCGATTGATGAAAGAGGTGCGAGAAAAACACGGTCTCGCCTATATGGTCGGAAGTCTAATGCAAACAAGCTTCTATACCAACCCAGGGGAATGGTTCGCGTATTCCCAAACACGCTCAGAAAAAACTGCTGAAGCAATTTCGCTTATTATCAGCATAATTCGGGACCTACGTGAAAACCCAGTGTCTGAGGAAGAACTGCAGCGCACCAAAGATTCGCTCATCAATTCGTTTGTTTTCGGATTTGAAAGTAGTTCTCAAATCGCTTTTCAGCAGATGATGCTGGCATATCGCGGATTCGCACCAGACTTCCTTGAAACCTACACAGACAACATCGCAAAGGTTACAGCGAAAGATGTTCAGGGAGTCGCACAGAAGTATCTGCATCCCGATGCACTCACTATTGTCACTGTGGGAAATCAGGATAACTTTGACCGACCTTTGAACGAATTCGGAGATGTCAATGAGATTAAAATCAAACAACCGGAACCACCACCTGCTGAACCGATCCCTGAAGCGAGTGAGGCAGATGTTGTCAAAGCTAAAGAAATCGTTACTGCATCTGTTGAAGCACACGGTGGAATTGAGAAATTGAAAGCAGTGAAAAATGTTGTAGCAGATATGCAGACTACTGTTAATACGCCAATGGGACAAGTGGATACGAAAGTTGTGTTATATCAGGTCTATCCCGGGAAAATGCGGCAAAATATCGTTACGCCTCAGGGGGAAATTAGTATTTTGTTTGATGGCAAAGCGGGTTATGCCGTCTCCGCAATGGGCGTGCAACCGTTACCTCCCGAAATGACAACCTCCCTGAATGATGCTATTTTCAGAGACACGGTCCCACTTCTGCTACACCTTACAGAGAACGATGTCCCGGTTCAATACGCAGGAACGGAAGAAGTGGACGGAAAACCTGCTTCGGTTTTACTTGTCAAACAACCTTCAGGTGAAATGGTTAAAGTCTTCATTAGTAATGAAACACATTATGTGGTTAAATTAGCATTTCGCGAAACTGAGCAAGGTGCAACAATGGACAAAGAAACTATGTTTTCTGATTTTCGGGATGTGGAAGGTGTTCAATTCGCCTTCCACGTTGTGCAAAATGTCAATGGGGAACTTTACACTGATAATCGTATCAAAAGTGTCAAGTTGAATACTGAACTTGAGGAATCACTTTTTGAGGTGCCCGAGTGAAAAAGTTGAATTTGCGTGTCCGATATTTTCAAGATAGCACACCAGCAGATGTGCCGTGTCGTGAAACTGCGTTTATCCGCCGTGAATTTGAAATGCCGTTGCCGATTACGGAAACTGCTTTAGTGCTCGTGGATTTGTGGAACGTGCATTTCATTGAAACTTGGATAGAACGCGCAAAGCAGGTAACCGTTGATCGTGTTGTACCAGTGATAGATGCCGCGAGGAAAGCGAGTTTAACAATCGTTCATGCCCCTTCGCCTTCGGTCGCGGCTCAGTATCCGCAACTCAAACGGCACAAACCGCCTGGACCCTCTACACCTTTCGCGTGGCCACCCTCCGATTTCCGAGGCAGAGAGGGTGACTACGCCGTTTATCGTGGCCCACGTAGTCAACCACCGGGTATCGGCATCCATTGGGATAAACTCTCGGCACAACTCTCTATGTCCCCAGCCATTGACGTGAAAGAGGATGAGTTTGTGATTGCGACGGGACAGCAATTGCATGACCTGCTTGAGGAAAGGCAAATCTTACATCTTATCTTTGCTGGTTTCGCAACAAATTGGTGTGTTTTAGGTAGGGATTACGGTATCCGTTCTATGTCAAGGTATGGGTATAACATTATTCTGCTCCGCGATGCCACCACAGGCGTGGAGTTCCCTGATACTTACGACAATCTCTTCACAACGGAGATAGCAATTCGAGAGGTAGAGCAGCAGTATGGGTTTAGTGCATCAAATGCTGATTTCTTTGCAGCAGTTGATGCCTCTTGACATTTACTTCATCGTAAGTGTAATTTAAGAACGAATTATTACACGCTAAGCCCTCTGAACGGTAGGTGCGGTTTCCTAACCGCACCAGATCGTCCACAAACACTGTTTACTTCAGTGTATGATGAACTTTGAAATTAAAGAGGATCATTTTCTGTAGGCGATGAATGCCTAAATGGCGTTCATACCCGGGGAATACCAAAAAGGTATTCATACCGTTGATTTCTTGATTTCGATCTCCGAATCGCGACCCGTTTGTAGTCGGGAATCGGAGTTCCCTCCTACAACAAGATTTTATAATGCTAAATGTTTACAATCCTTGCAATGCTGTGATAATCTGCGTTGAAGTAGTCCGATGACCGAACCTGCGTCCAATATCTGTCCACACAATTGTTCCCTCTTCATTTATAATAAATGCTGAAGGATTTGCCCAATTCATACTCCCTTGGTCAAGTACGTTGTACGCATCAATCGCTTCAAAATCTTCGTCTGAAAGCACCGGGAAAGTTAATCCCAGCTCATTACGCGTATTTGACGCACCAAACTGGGTATCCCCACTAATTGTAATCAGTTCTGCAGCACCTGCATCCTTAATGCCTTGATATCCGTCTCGCAACTCTCTGAGTTGCCCTAAACAGTTCGGTCACGTCCCAGTTGAATAAAACTGGACTACTATTACTTTCCCAGCATAATCGGAGAGAGAAACGGTGTTTCCATCAGCATCTGGAAGCGAAAATGCTGGTGCAGTTGCACCGATTGCCAAGCCTTTTCCGGGATCCAACGGTTCAGGTTCTGGCGTAGTTTCCATTGGTGGCTCAGGCGTTGTCTCCATAGTTTGT
Organism: Candidatus Poribacteria bacterium; assembly: GCA_028820635.1. Classification (GTDB taxonomy): domain Bacteria; phylum Poribacteria; class WGA-4E; order WGA-4E; family WGA-3G; genus MSPOR6. Next base: position 165,522 of record JAPPIG010000071.1, on the reverse strand, counting down.
TCGGGTGTCATAACATCTGTGTCTTGTGAATCAGGCGTTAAAAGATCGCCGATCTGGTCTGTTTCAAAACAACCAAAACACAGAAACACTGCGAAAATCAGCGCGATGTAAACGAGTTGATTAATAAATCTAAATCTCATGTTTCACTTCTCCCCTCATCATTTTGTGATTGCATCCATTGGTGAACCTCTGCACGCATCTCTTCAAGTATTGGGCGCGACGCTGCGTCAAATGCTAAATTATTGAATTCGTAAGGATCTGCATGGATATCATACAATTCCTCAACAGGGTGGTGTTGTGTCAAATAAACGAGTTCTGCAGTTTTTGGATCGTTTTTTGCTTTTTTTACCCAACTGTTCCACACTTCAGCATGGCTCTCTGGAATCCCTTCTACCTTCGTGAAATGGGTTGTCCAAGTATTTTCAGGCATTAAGTTTAGAATGTATTTGTATTGACTATTTCTGACACACCGCTGTGGAAAGACGTTCATATTTCCATCGCGTGTGTGCGTGCCGTAGATTTTATCACGGAAGCCTATTTGTTGTCCACATAAAACATCTTTGAAACTTATACCATCTAAGTCTTTGGGTGGTTCACCGCCAGCAACCTCTATGAGAGTTGGTAAGAAATCTACATGCGAAATCATCGCATCGGTAACGGTGGCAGCTGGTATCTCACCATGCCATCTTGCAATAAACGGCAGACGAATACCGGTATCGTATAAGGTCCATTTACAGTGCGGCCACTCAGAACCGTGATCAGTTGTGTAGATAAAAAGTGTGTTGTCAACATATCCATGTGTTTCCAACATTTTCTCAATTTCACCGATGCGATTGTCCATTGTTGTGATGTCTTGATAGTAGTTAGCAAGTGCTTTTCGGGCAATAGGTGTATCTGCGATGTAGGGTGGCAATGGTAAAGCATTGGGGTCATAGATTTTGTTAGGTTCCCATGTGACATGTGGGTTGCTATCCCCCAGAATCAAGCAGATTGGCTGATTGGGATTCTCTTGCCGATGAGTTGAAAGAAAACGTTCAACTGGCGCGGTATCAAGACCTTCTGCACGGTATTTCCGAACATGTTCTGCACTTTTAGGCAGAAATCCTCCGATATATTCAAAGTCAAAGAGTTTTTCAGGTTTCACATGTGTTTTACCTGCAATCGCAACCCGATAACCGAGTTCTCTGAGTAATTTCGGCAGAGTGTCAAGATGGGAGTGACATTCCGTATGATTTCCCATAGCACCGTGCCGTGCGGGATAAAGTCCTGTATACAAAGTTGAACGAGAAGGTGCACAGGTCGGTGTGGGCGTGAAAGCATGTGTAAAACGCATGCCCTGTTCAGCGATGCGATCTAAATGTGGGGTTTGAATATGTGCATTTCCGTAGCAACCGAGATATTCCCATCCGTGGTCATCAGAAAGGTAAACAACGATGTTCGGCTTCTGCATCAATTATTCCTTCGCTAAACTGAAAGGCTTGGGATTTTCAGCGTTGTCGTTCTTTATTTCAACATTTTCTGGAGGAAATTGATTACAGACCTCACCATTTTTCATTGCCCAGGGGAAGCTATTCAAGATGCGTCTGCTTGTTCTGATAATGTCCGGATTTGTCCATACTCCAGCAACAGCGATACGACTGTGTTCGCTTGGATTCGGCGGGCTATAGTGCCACATGCTACTATGCCAAAAAACAACATCACCAGGGTCTAATTCAATATGATGTGCGTCGTGTTCTTTGAGCATCTCCTTAACTGCTTCACGTGGGAGTTCGCCGTGTATGCTATCTGGATATAGCACGTGCTCAACAATTTCTGCCTTATGACTTCCCGGTATAAATTGCATGCATCCATTATCTCGCGTTGCCGGTTCAAGCGGTATCCAAAAATTGAAGGGTTCCGTTTCGCCATCACGCCACAGTCCGTTATCTTGATGCCACGGTGTAGCACTACCAGTGCGGGCAGGTTTAAGAAAACAACTATTATACTTGACGATAATATCGTCACCGAGAAAATAACGGGCGATATATAGCAATTCTTTACCTGCATGTACATTGTGCCAGATAAGTGGTGATTGAACACAGAAGTTTGCTAATTTTCGGTAACGTGCAATCCTTCCTTGTGGTGTATCGTTCATAGGATCCATAGGGTCTAAATCAACGAACTTGCCCGGCTCAGGTAACATGATAACGTTGCGGATTACGCCACGAAGTTCAGCGGCAAGGTCACGCGAGATGATATTACGTAGTATAAAATAGCCTTCGGTTTCATATTGTGTTTTCTGCTTGGTGGTCGGTTGCCATCGCTCCATGAAAAGTTATCCTTTCTGTCTAAATTATACAAAATCTTTGTTAAATACAAAAAATTTAGGTTTTCTTTCAAAAAATGTAAAAATTTTGTAACCACCTTTTATTTTTCAACGTAGTTTTTTTATAAGGTGTTTTAATGGTTGGAAACTACGCTGCTAAAGGTCTTGTCCGCATTTCTCTTTCTTGAAAACACAAAATCTAATATTAATAGAGAAATTTCTTCTTTTGTATTCCTTCAAAAGCAATTTAGCAGATACTGAATACAATGTCAATTCGTTTTAGAATTGACACCCTCGTGTTTCCACTTCACCTACTCAATCCGGTAAACGATTTATTCAATGTTTTGTAAACACAAATACGGAAAACGAAATGCTAACGAAAGAAATGGTACAAGACATCCCGTCTGAACCAGGTGTCTACTTTTTTCATGGTGCCTCAGGGAAAATCCTGTACATTGGTAAGGCGAAATGTTTGCGAAAACGGGTACGTTCCTACGTCCATAAAATCAAAAATCGCCGTTCCAAAATCAAACGGCTTATCAGATGGACAACTGCTGTTCATTATCAGGTTTGCCAATCGGAACAAGAAGCACTTTTCCTTGAATCGCGTTTAATTAAACAGCATCAACCATCCTATAACTCTGCTCTGAAGTATGGCACGCAAACATGGTATATTCGGATAAATGTAGATGAAGATTATCCGCGGCTTGAAAGAGTGCCAGAACCTCAAGCGGACAACGCGAGATATTTCGGTCCTCTATCAAGTCGTAGATGGACTGATGAGGCAATTGATGTTTTACAGCGGATTTTTATGGTTCGCACTTGTCAAGAAATAATAACACCGCTTGTGGGTTACCGTGCATGTCTACAATACGACATGAAACGTTGCTATGCGCCTTGTGCTGCACTCATTACCCGCGAACTTTACAGAGAAATGATAATGAATATTATCAATTTGCTTGACGGAGAATATGAAAAGGTACAGGCAAATCTCGTAGCAAGACGTAACAGCGCGTCCGCAATGCTTCAATTTGAACGTGCAGCTGCGATTCACAAGCAGCTGCAACGGATACAAAAAGTGTTTCCATTCCTTGATGCACACCGAGAGAACCCACAATAAATCTACTTATGGGTAGTCCTTAGTCAAGTGCTAATTGATAGGTCTGGAAAATAGTCGGGATTCGAAGTTCCCTCCTACCATAAGCAGTTCATCGGTAGGAGCGATCTCCGAATCGCGACCAACAATAATATGTTGACGAAGCAGTAGGTATCTTTAATAGAAATTAGACAAACTGCATATTTGCTAAAAAAGATTTGACAGAAATTCTAAAATATGATATTATAGTTTATGTAAATAACTAAGGAGGTTAAACGATGTATATCGCGAGATTTACGCTGATTACTCTCGTTACCTTTGTATTCTTGATGGGTTGTGGTATGGTCGGTCAGCAAGCAGAAATGTCCGAAGAAACCACAATGGCTGCGGAAGAAAAACCGATGGACGAATTAGCGGTTCCAACGCCGGAAAAAGCTGCCTATCAGGAAGTGACACTTCAGGTGGAGGGCATGACATGAGCCGCGTGTCCCGCCGCAGTGCAGGATGCACTGAGTAAGGTCACGGGTGTTTCAGAGGTTGTCAGTGTTAACCAAGCCACCAAGAAGGCTGTCGTAAAAGTTGAAAAGGGCAAAGTTAAAAACGATGCTCTGATTAAAGCTGTTGAAGCAGATCCACGCTTTACGGCAACTGTTGTTAACTAACAGTTTGTAAGGGCGAGGTTTCTCGCCCTTCATCTTATTTGGATAAATTGTCCAATATCCAATACTTTTGGAGATAGTGAAAGATAACTACAAGACGTAGGAACATTCTTATTTATTGTGGTGAATCTATTTAAGGAGTTATTTCAAATGCTAAATAAAGCGCTTATCTGCATTGTAATGCTGGCATTTGTCTTTGGATGTGCTAACCAGCAAAAAGATACTGAAGAGAAACCAGCAGAAGAGACGCAACAAACTGAGGCTGTAGAGCAGGCACAAGAAACTGAAACAGCAGAAGAGACGCAAGAAGTTGAAGCAACAGAAGAAGCACCACAAGGTGAACTTGCCGTTGCTGTTGAAGAAGTCAGTTTGACAGTTAATGGTATGACGTGAGGCAACTGTGTCTCCGCAGTGCAGTCTGCACTCGCTCAGGTAACAGGTGTCACAGAGGTCGTCAGCGTTTCTCAAGCCGATAGTAAGGCTGTTGTGAAAGTGAAAAAGGGCGAAGTTAAAACTGAAGCTTTGGTTCAAGCAGTTGAAGCGGATTCCCGTTTTACTGCCAAAGTGATTGAATAAATTGGGTTGTATATGGAAGTATTTTCACACTTTTATTTAAAACCTACTTTTTAGTCCTATTTCAATATCGTTTAAACCTCATGCGCTACAAAGCACATGAGGTTTCTTTTTACATTGGTAAATTATAAAAATAAATAGATACATCTTCTGTAGGAGCGATCTCCGAATCGCGAAAAACCTAATAATAGTCGGGAATCGGAGTTCCCTCCTACAACTCATAATATAGAATTAATTGTATAATCTACCAATCTTGCAGTTCCAACATACAAAATGAAGAAATTTATCTTAGGATGCACGTTTATCATGACGTTAATGCAACCCATGCGCGGATATGCGAAGGAAATCCCGCCTGTGTTTGAAAAAATAGATCCATATTTAGCAACTCCTGCTCAAGGACACCTCTATGAAATTCCAGTCGTCATTATGAGATTTTTACCTACCACAGATGGTATCAATCTGGATGTTTCCAAAGCACCCGATTTTTGGGAATTAGGAGAAATTTCTTTAGCAGAACTCAAGGCGAGGATTGATCTTTTTGATAAACGTGTAAAGTTTATGCTTGAAGAGGGTACTCGGTTCAGAGGTTATAAAAACTCTACTGCCGTGCCATCAATCGGTTATCGGGTGGTAGAATATATTACCGTTTATGAACAAACGCCTCAAGGTCCGGTTACTGATCATTTAAAGGATGGGAGTCCTTTGTATTCACCTGATTATCACGAAATTTTCAAACGATTTAATATAGAACATTATGTTAACGATTTAGGTGTGAAGGAGATATGGATATGGATGGGTGGTGTGAATTCCGATTTTCCTTGTTATGATCCAGCAATCCATAAACCTGAAGATTTTAGGAACTGGTGGGAATCGAATATGTCAAGTCCTTTGACGGGAGATATTTCCAACAGTAACCGAGATAACACCGACTTGCCTATTTACAATTCAACTTATACCGTTTATGGACAAAATTTCAGGAGGAGCCATGCAGAAGCGGTGCATAATCATGGACATCAGTTGGAAGCAATATTGAGCCATGTCAACCATCTACAATTCGGAAATACGGATCTCTTTTGGAAAAAATTCGTTGGACAAGATGAAAGCGGAGACTTTATTACTGGGCGCGCAGGTTGGACACACATGCCACCGAATACGACAAAACACTACGACTATACCGAAACGATGACGCTCGTTGAAAGTGATGTTGAAGATTGGACACCGGATAACAGTGGAACAAAAAAATTAGTAAATGTTGATACTTATGGAAAATTGAAATATGCATGGCCAGATTCAAACCCTGACAAAATTGTTCAACGTGTAGAGTCGCAGTGGTATATTTACTGGATGCAGAATATGCCCGGACACAAAAACGAGATTCAGTATGAGAACAAAGAGATGACAAATTGGTGGGTGTTTACTGCTGATTGGGATAAGGCAATATCAGAAGGTGTTGGTCTTGTCTCTAAAGATTAAAAAAAAATTGTAGGTTGGGTAGAGTGGAAAAGAGGTCATTTGAAGCCCGAATTTGCTTGAGTTCCGTAGGAACGATATGTTTATAGAAAACATGGTCAGACATTCTCATGAGCTCCGTAGGAGCGACATATAAGGTTGGACACATACCGCCTCTACGAGGCTCAAGAGTAGGTTAACCACGTATACTATAAACATACCGCCTCTACGAGGCTATACACCCCCTAAAAACAAGATAAGATTACTTAAATTGATATCTATAGTGCAGTTTCTAACCGCCCCGGGCATTATTAGGAAATTACCGAATCATTATTTAATATTGCTCAAAACGCGCTGTCAGATAATCTTTAGGACTGATGCGCGTTTACAAACGCGCATCGCTTGGGTAATAAATCGGGCTTACAAAGCCCTCCTACAAGAAAGATTAAACGCCAAATTGATACCTATGGTGCAATTAGAAACCGCGCCTACAAAGGAAGGACTGCTGAAATGACTCTTGTGTGGCATCACTCAAGCACCACGACTCAACGGATGTTCGCGGTTCGCAATCGGGAAAGGCACACGTCCACCTGTAAGTTGCGATTCATAAGCACCCAAAATCATCTCTAACGCAGCAACAGCATCTTCAGCAGCGGAAATCGGTTTACGGTCATTCTCAATCGCATCAATTAAATCACGAATAGCCAATTCGTTACCACTGGAGAAAGGTGTTTGGTCAAGGTCAATTGCTTTCCATTCCTGTTCAGAATTTGAAGGCACTAATACGGGATACGGATAAACCATAAGACGATTCGCAACATCGCCACGAAGCGAGAAAGTGCCTTCACTTCCAACAATCTCCATACCATATCTACCTGAACCTGCTTGATCCTTACGTGATTGGAAGAAACCAGAAACGCCGCTCTCAAAAGCGAAGTAACTGTTAATGCAATCACCAGCAACCGGTCCAACAGGTTCAGTCGGTTCGTGGTCATCACCATAAGCAATCTCTTTCTCATCTTTAGTGACGTGAGACTGCATCCATGCAACATCACCTACAAAGAAACGCATCATATTGAAAAGATGTGTGCCAAGGACAATCATATCCTCACCACCGCCACGCCTATCCTGTTTACCACTGGCATAAATGGCTTGGACAGTGCCAATTTTGCCATCGTCAAGCATCTGTTTGATAGCATGCGTTGCAGGAAGATAGACCGCCTGATGCGCTATAGCCACCTTTAACCCCTGTTTTTTTGCTGTCTCAACAATTATATCGCCATCTGCAAGTGTACTTGTCATCGGTTTTTCGCAGTAGACGCTGCATCCTGCCTCAAGACAAGCAGTTACCATAGCAACATGTTCAGATGTCCAACGCGGACAGACACTTACAATGTCAAGCGTCTCTTTTTCCAACATGTCGTGAAAATCGGCGTAGCTGCGCAACGCTCCTGTTTCTTCCGCAGCTTTTGCCTTACCTGCTTCATCAGGGTCAGAAATAGCAATAAATTCAACATTTTCTATGTTTTTATATGCAATATGCAATCCGTGTCCAAAGTTTCCAGAACCGGTATGACCGATTGCTGCCGCACGATATGTCTTTTGACTCATAAAATTACACCTCTTTCATACGGTTTAGAGAACTAAAGTGTTGTGTCTACCAATTTATTAGAAAAATGAGGATACCGAATATCGGGATTAAAGCGATCAAAACTTTCACCTCAAGTAGGCACTTCCTATAACGTTGAATGGGAAAATTTTCCGCCGTTAATCTATCCAAAAATTTAATCCTTCGATCTATAGACGGATGTGTATTGAAAATCTCAAGAACAAAACGAATTGTTTTCGGAAGTCCGCTGAGAAATCCAAGGTTTTCTAAAGCGGATTTAAATGCTTCTGGGTTTTTGGTAAGGTCGACTGCATATAGGTCAGCTTGGTGTTCAAAACGTCGAGACAGAAAATTAAAGAATACTTTAAAATAGAATACAAAAAAAAGAATTGAGACGATTGAAGAGAGAATTGGGTATCCCTCAAGAAATGGCTTTAACGGCTTTACGACAACTTGGTAAAACAGCACAGAACTTATGAGATAACCGAACACCAGGCAGCAAGAGATGAGGAGATGTCTATGGCGAATGTGTCCGATTTCATGAGCCACAATTGTTTCAATCTGTTCATCTGTAAAATTACGTAAGAGCGCATCCGTTATGAAGATTTTACGGTTGCGTGGGATTATTCCAGCGACAGCAGCGTTTGCTATAGCTAAACCTCCAGTTTTCCACACGGCAATATCTCGGTACTTCATCCCACTCCGTTTCGTTAAATGTTCTAATTTCTGCTTTAGTTCTATATTTGTTAGTGGTTCAGTTTTCCACAGAAATTGCATCAATAAAGGTGCAATTACGAATGGAAGCACAAGTAGCGGAAGAAGAACACCTACAGCGACGAAAGGCTGCACCGTTTCAGGAAGCAGATGGGTGAGATCAAGAACCACATTAATTACTAACAGTGGAATTAGTGGGAGGAGAAGAAGTCTGAAATTGAAACTAAGAAATTCCCACCGTTGTTTGGATTGCCTCATGTGCCCCTCATACATTAAGACTCGGATACTGAGCAACCCGACAAAAAGAGGAACAAGACAAAGAATCTCACGCGAGTGATGAACCATTTCTAAAAATGCGAAGCGTTCATTGATAAATCCTGGAAAGTTCAAAAAGTACAGAATACAGACGTAACCGACTAAACTTAAGATTTCAAAAATAATTGTCGCACGTAAGGCGGTCAACCTCCTTGTGAGATAAGCAAGAAAGACAGGTCCTGCAGTAATTACGCATGTCCAATAGATGATTTGAACATTGTTGAATTCTACGCCCGATTCAGGTGGTTCATAGCGAAGTAAAAAGATGAGTCCTGCGATTAAAATGATACTTGTGTGTGCCACTATATTTCAATAATCCTTCTTTGTGATTCTATTCACTTACTGTGGGTATTGTAGCTGGTCATTATTTTTAAAGTGTTTTAAGTTCTGGAAGCAATTTTCGACCAATCCCGTAGAAGTATTGTGCCATCCCCACCTGCCGTGGCAAGAATTGTCCCATCTCCAGAGAATCTCAACACGGAAACATAGCCTGTATGTCCTGTGTGGGTAGATAGAATTTTGCCAGTACTCACATCTCGCAATTGAATAAATCCACCCCTAATTCCACTGACAAGGATAGATCCATCGGGAGAAAATGTTGACACTGTCGGCGCATCTGAAGCACTTAGATCCTCCAGATGGATTGCATGATCGTAATTGCCAGTTGCAGGATTTAGGTAAAAAATATGTGAGCCACCAGCAAAAGAGTTTCCATCAGGCGAGAATGCAACAGCTCCTTGATCTTCATACTTAGCGAGCTGTTCTCCGTTCATCGTATCCCACAATCGTGTAAACTTGTCCTTGTATGTCCAGCCTGAACTTACAATAGTCTTGTTGTCTGGTGAGAACACCAAACTGTATACATTAGTCGTATGTCCTTCAAGTCTACACACTGTTCGTCGACTCGGTATATCCCACAGTTGGATAGTATTATCTTTACGTGAGCTTACGGCAAGAAGTTTACCATCAGGAGAAAAAGCCAATTCCGGTTGAAAACTACCCTCTTCCTGACCCCCTAAGGTAGTAAGAAAGCGTTTTGTTGCGGCATCCCACAATCGGACAACGTTGTTACGATTTCCAATAATATCCCTGGTTACAAATAAACTTCCGTCAGGTGATAATGCTACTTCTGATGTATCATCACGATTATCAATGATGTCGGTTATGATTTCAGATGCTGTATTTATATTCCATACAGTAGCATATACTTGGTGTTTACTCAAACTTAGACTTGTTAGTGTCTTGTTCGTAACAGTATTCTGATTGGTTTTTCCGTCCGAATCAAGTGGTTTTGTGTTGTTAATACCATTGAATACTATTGCAGAGATTTTGCTTGTATGCTGTGTAAGGATAAATTGTTGTTCTCCTGTGTCAGTTTCCCACAAACGGACAGTGCCGTCTGAATTTGCACTTGCTAATGTTTTTCCATTCAGCGAAAAAGCGAGTGCCTTAAATCGTGAGTTATCTGCATGTCCATTGAACATACGAGTGGGTCGGTGACCGAGAACAGTCTTCAAAATACGTCTGATAGCTGAGGACGTACCATCATTGTGGGTATCCCAAAGTCGGATCACGCCATCGGGATTTCCCATCGCAAGATGGCTACTATACGGTGAAAACTCTAACACATGACAAAACGTGGTATTTCTGATCGTGGATTTAAGGGTTCCATCTTCTACATTCCACAATCGAACCCCGTCAGAACTTTCTGCACTGGCAAGTGTTTTGCAATCTGGAGAAAATGTCAATGCTTGTATATTCTGTGATTGATTATCAATCCTGAACACTTGCCGCCAAGTACCTATATCCCATAACTGAATAGCAGGGATTTTGTTTTTCCGACCCCAAAACCTACTTGCAGATGCGACTGCAATAAACTGTCCATCAGGAGAGAAGGCAACTACCAATTCTTCTCCGGTCTTTTCCAATGCTGGGACAATTGGTTCAAAAGTGCCATCGGAGAGATTCCATAACCGTGCAGTCCCTTCGTTTCCCCACTGCGTCCCACCCCAACCGCTTGCACACGCAATCTTTGTGTCATCTTCAGTAAACATTAGGGTTTTGATTGGTGTGCAATTTCCAGCAAAAGTTGATTCCAGACTTCTTGTCTCTATATCCCATAATTCTATAGTTCCATTAGTCACTCCAACTGCCAGTGTGTTGCCATCAGAAGAAAAAGCAAGCGTATACACGTAGCATCTGCCTGGCTTACGATTAACATCACTGTTCTCGGTGAGCAACGCTTTTTCGGCACCAGTTTCAGCATCGTAAAGCCAAACCCCGATAGAAGTCCCAACGGCTAAAAGTGTGCCATCTGGAGAGAATTTTATATCGTTGACTTCGCCCTTCCCTAAACGTGCAGTTGCACCTTCAGGGAGATGCCATTGCGTGTAGTCATGTTGAACCATCAACTAATCTCCGCTATTACTCAAGTGCATCAGCATGTTCAGCAAATTTAAAGTCCAATTCAGTGATGCCGCCTGCATCGTGTGTACTCATGTCAATAGTTACGCGGTTGTAGACATTGAACCATTCAGGATGATGATTCATGGATTCAGCGACTAAAGCAAGTTGTGTCATGAAACCGAACGCCGCAACGAAATTATCGAATTGGAATTCCTTATGCAATTTACCATTTTCAACAGTCCAACCGTCAAGTTTTTCTAAGTTTTTCTGAATTTCAGAATCTGTAAGTTTTTTTCGTGCCATCGGGTACCTCCGCAAGAATTACGTGCAAAATTTAAGTGGAATATTATGTCCGATTAAGTTAGAATTGTAGTTGAAATATAAGATTATATCAAGTAAAAACAGTTCTAATAAATAGAAGGAGAAATAAATGGCACTTGCAACAACGTTATATTTTCCAGAAGTAGGACCTCAGTGGGAAGACTGGGTCCAAGTAATCAATGTAGGTACAGAAGAAACCCGTGTGACAGGAATAGCAAGACACGCTGCCAACGGACAACCCACTTGGTCTGATGAAAAAGAGATTTCCCCATTTGAATGTTGGACACCGAACGTAGAAGCAATTAAACAGAATTCTTCAATGCAGCTTACTGCGGATGAACCGATTGTGGCGGAACGACACATGCACAATAAAACAAATATCCTCGATTTCGTAGGTGCAGCGGAAGAATATGAAACAGTCGGTTTGCGTTTGTTCTTTCCAGAATTGGTTCCTGGAGCATTAGATTGGTTCCGATTTTTGAACGTTGGCGAGGCGGATGCGTTAGTAAACATAATCGTCCGTAACCGACGTGGCGATATTGTCAGGCAACGCCACCACGCAATTGATCCACTATGCTGTTGGGATATTGCCGAAGGCTTGATGGGGAATGTGCAAGGGACGCTTGAGGTACAAAGTACGCAACCCATTGTTGGTGAACGGCATCTCCATTACCAAGGTGGGAAAACTTGTGTTGGACAATACGGTCAAGTTATCTCTGATGCACCGAAAACCCTATACTTTCCAGAGGTGGGCCCAGCATGGCGAGACTGGGCAATTATTGTCAATGTTGGAAGAGAGCAGGCAGAGGTAACAATGATTGCACATGAGGATGGAACTGGAAACCCGGTGACAACGATGGAACGAGAATTGGATCCTTTTGAATGCTGGATTCCGAAGATGGAGGATATTAAAATCAAATCTTCCATATTGATACGTAGTGATCAACCGATTGTGGCAGAACGACACATGCACAGTGGAACTGCTGTAATTGATCTGCCAGGGGCATCAGAAGAAGGTGGACATGTTGGACTTCGGTTATTTTTCCCGGAAATAGCGAGTGGTGCAAGAGATTGGTTCCGTTTCCTTAATGTCGGAGAAGATGATGCATTAGTTAACATTATTGTCCGAAATAAAAAAGGTGAAGTCCGGCGTCAGCTGCATCGGCGAATCAAGCCGCGATGTTGTGCAGATGTTGACGAAGCCGCTATGGGGAACATTCGCGGCTCTGTTGAAGCGCAAAGTTCACAACCCATTGTTGGTGAAAGGCACCTGCATTATCAATCTGGACACAGAGGCGCTGTTGTTGGAGAATACGGTGTTGTCATTGGTGAATAAGAAATGGCGTGGATTCAAACAGTAGACGAAGCAGAAGCGGCAGGTATTGTAAAAGAGGAATATGACGCAGCAATTGCCCGTGCTGGTCACCTTTACAATATCGTCAAGTTATTTAGTGTTCGTCCGAAAAGCATGCGCGCTTTTGTTGAGCTTTACAAAGTGGTGATGCATGACCCTGATTCACCACTAAGTAGGGCACAACGCGAGATGATTGCTACTGTAGTCTCAAAAGTAAATCAGTGCCACTACTGAACGGTCGCGCATGCGGATGAGTTGCGTGATCAGCTCACTGATAAAAGAATTGCAACCCAAATTGCCTCAGATTTCCGAACCGCTGATATTGACGATGTAACGAAAGCTATCCTTGAATTTGCAGTCAAGGTAACTGAGACAGCGCATACAGTCACCCCCGAAGATTTAAATAAACTTCGTGATTTTGGCCTCACTGATGAAGCATTGTTCGCAATTGTAGAGGTTGTAGGATTTTTCAGTTATGTCAATCGGATAGCAGACGCATTTGGAATTGAATTAGACGATTTTTTAGAACAGAGGTGGACAAGTGAACCTGAACAATAAAATAGCAGTTGTGACAGGCGCAGGACAAGGCATCGGTGAAGCGATTGCGATCAGACTCGCGAATGCAGGTGCTAATATTGCTATTCTGGATTTAAACCTGTCATCCGCCAAGGCTGTTGCTAAGGAGATAGAAAAACTTGGGCGACAAGCACTCCCAATTCAAGCGGATGTTTCACAGTCTACCGATGTCAATGCTGCTGTAGACAAAGTGCTCTCCGAATTCGGACGTGTTGATATTCTCGTCAACAATGCTGGAATCGCAGGGCGTACATTGCCACTAACGGATTTAGAAGAATCAGATTGGAATACCGTAATCGGCGTAAATCTCACGGGAGTTTTCCTCTGTTGTAAGGCAGTTATTGACACGATGATTGCACAGGATTACGGTAGAATAGTGAATATCGCCTCAATTGCTGGTAAAGAGGGCAACCCAACACTTATTCCATATTCTGTGTCTAAAGCAGGGGTTATCTGCTTGACAAAGGCACTTGCGAAAGAGGTGACGGACTATAACATCCGCGTGAATGCTGTATCGCCTGCAGTAATTGGAACACCGATTTTGGAGGGTATGGCACAGTCAACAATTGACTATATGGTAGGTAAAATTCCGTTGGGACGCGTTGGAAAACCGGAGGAAGTCGCTGCTGTCGTAAATTTTTTAGCGTCAGATGAGGCGAGTTTTGTTACAGGGCAGTGTTACGATGTAAGCGGTGGTAGGGCAACGTATTAGGCATACCTCTTCTGTAGGAGCGACCTGGGGAATGCTATAAAGGCATTCATACCGTTGATTTACTGGTCGCGACATCTTCCTTGCTCATACAGAAAAAGCGGGCACAGAGACCCGCTTGTAGAATCTAAATGAGACTCTGATTATTCTGCGATACAGTATAGATATTCGCTTCCACGCAGGTATAATTCTGAACCGACAATTACAGGCGATGCATTAAAACTATCTTCTAATTTGTTTGTCGCCAGAATTTGAAATTCAGGTCCGTGTTGAATAACAGCCACAACACCGTTACGACTTGCAACATAGACACGGTCAGCAGCCCCAACAATTGAAGCATATAACCCTCTTATACCATCTAATCTATTAGGACCATAGAGTAGAACGCCTGTTTTACTATTGATCGCTGATATAATATTGTCACGATTGAGAAAGTATAGGATATCTCCATGTAGCAGCGGCGATGGCACATAAGGTGTGTTGCGATCATGCTCCCAAGCGATGGCTTCTTCGGATTCAGTAATGTCTCCCATAGCGTTTGCAAGATTAACCGCTTGCAATGCAGCACCTCTGAAACCACTGATAAGATAAACGAACCCATCGGCAGCTATAGGGGTAGGTATAACGTTTCCTGTCATACCGCCACATTCCCATAACACTTCGCCTGTTTCCAAATCATAACTACGCGACCTATTTGTAGCAGATACAATTACTTGTGCTTTTCCACCGTGTTCCACAACAATTGGTGAAGTCCATGTAGTGCGTTCATTTCTATCCATTTTCCACAGTTCATCGCCAGTTCGTTTATCAAGCGCAACGATGAAAGAAGGACCCTCATGGTCTTGGACGATAACGATTGTATTTCCGTGAATGATAGGGCAGCTGCCTTCGCCGAAGGTATTCCTTTTTCGCATTTGCCCGATGTCCTTTTCCCACTTGAGATTTCCTTGCATATCTAAGCAGTATAGACCGCGCGAACCAAAATATGCGTAAATGTGTTCCCCATCGGTTACTGGTGAATTGGATGCGAAACTGGCAGTATTATGTATCCCTTCATGAGGCACCACCTCCCGCAAAGTTTTTTCCCACAAGACATCTCCGTTGCTTCGGTTGAGAGCCATAATGTTGAACTTATATGGAACTGCATTTCGATCATTACCTCGTCCTCTCCCCTGCTCTTGGTTTAGGAAACCGCTAAATGGGTTGAAATCAGCGGATTCTTCCTCTTCGGCTTCCTCTTCTACTGCCGGTTTTTCACCCTTAATTGCTGTCTGGATGTAGATTTTATCTTCCCAGATTATTGGTGTGGCGTGTCCCATACCGGGAATACGGACTTTCCAGCGAATGTTTTCTGTTTCACTCCATGTTGTGGGAGGATTTGCGTTAACAGCGGCACCTGTCACATGTGGTCCGCGCCAGTGATGCCAGTTGTTCTCAAAATTAAGATTCTGTTTAGTCTCAGAGGGATGTTGATCAGCAATGGTCTGCAATGTATATACAGCAAATATCGCCAAAACACATACAAATATCGTCAAGAATGTCGTTTTTTTCATTATGATACCTTCCTTCTTAGTTGATCAAATTGTATATGTGATTATTCTGCTATACAATATAGATATTTAGTTCCACGCAGATATAGTTCTGACCCGACAATAGCAGGTGATGCGTTAAAACTATCATTAAGGTTATTCAGAGCAATTACTTCCAGTGCAGGCCCGTCTTTTAAAACTGCAACATTTCCATCCCGACCTGCAATATACACACGGCCTGCCGCGCCAACAATAGATGCATATACATTGGATACACCTTTAACCCTTTCAGGTCCATATAACACTTCTCCACTATTTCTATCAATAGCGGTGAGTAAATTACCATTTCTTTTCAAGAAATAGATTATATTCCCACTCAATAGCGGTGAAGGAACATAAGGGGTGTCACGGTCATAATGCCAATTAACTGCTTCGGTACCGGTAATATCGCCAGAAGCAAGTTCCAAGTTAATGGATTGTAGTGAACTTCCACCATGTCCACTAATCACATATATATGTCCATCTTTATGCATGGGTGATGGAATCACATTCCGCGTCATACCTCCACATTCCCAAACCAAAGCACCGTTGGCTAAATCATAACTACGTGTGCGGTTTGTTGCAGGAACGATCACTTGAGAGATGTCGTTGTAATCTACAACAATAGGAGATGCCCATGTAGTAGGTTCATCCCTATCCATACGCCAAAGTTCATCACCCGTGTGTTTATCCAAAGCAGTAATAAAGGATTGTCCTTGATGGTCCTGTAGCACAATAATGGCATCACCATATATCACTGGGCAGCTCCCTTCACCGAAAGTACCCGCTTTACGCATCTGTCCAATATCTTTTTCCCATATCAGATTACCTTTGAAATCCAAACAGTAGAGTCCACGAGAACCGAAATATGCATAAATATGTTTTCCATCGGTTGTTGGTGAGTTGGATGCGAAACTTGAATGACCGTGCATACCTTCGTGGGGAGCAGTTTCCCGGAGCGTTTTTTCCCATAAGACACTCCCATCACTTCGTTTCAGCGCAAGGAGATTAAACTTATATGGGGCTATGTTTCTATTCCTGTTTCTTCTGTTACGTCTTCTTTCAGACTGTGATTCTTCTGATGTATTTTCATCTTCTGCGCTCTCAGTTTCTGGCATCTCACCTTTAATGGCTGTCTGAATAAATATCAGGTCTTCCCAAATAATCGGCGTAGCATGACCTAAACCGGGAATTGGCACTTTCCAACGGATATTTTCTGTTTCGCTCCATGTAGTAGGTGGATTAGCGGTTACTGCCATCCCCGTTGAATGAGGACCTCGCCAGTAATGCCAGTTTTTTTCAAAATTGGAGGTTTGTTCAGTCTTAGTTCCGTGATGGTCAGCAATGGTATTTAAAGTAAATATTGCGAATACTGCTGAAGCACAGATACATATTGTCAAGGATGCCAATTTTTTCATTATCTTAATTTCCTTTCATCTTTGTTATGGTAATTCATAGATTGGGTAGAGTGCAGCGAAACCCATAGGCCTCAATTTTAGGATTTTCTAAACATAGGGTGTCTTCTTCAGTCCCGTAGGGACGATATGTTTATAGAATCATGCTCAATTCACCTCTTTAGTCCCGTAGGGACGATATGTTTATAGACTTGTCATTGGTATCCGCATATCGTTCCTATGGAACTCAAGAGGAGCGTTTATTTCGTTTTTCTATAAACATTGCGTCCCTACGGGACTAAAGAACAATCCCTTATAGCAACGTTTTTCTTCAATTGACACCTATGGGTAGGGCACAACGAAACCCAGCAACTCAACAATTAAGTTAATATATCCTCAATCGCAAGTGGTTGCGCAAGTTCACTGTTTGCGGCTTCAAGTTTTTCACGACTTGAAACGACACAAACCGCGGCTTTTTCCAAGTTTTCATCAAAAAGTTGGAGCAACGCGCGTTTTACCTCATCAGGTGTTGCACTAAGGCGTTGCGCGTAACGTTCTTCCCGTATTTCGCGCGTCTGTCCACTGATATGGTACCACTGCGCGCTACTTACTGCTTGACTTGGACGGATAGGTTTTTCCGCATCTTTCGCGGTTGCGATAATAGCACGGTCGATATCCGTTTGCGTCCACTCGACCTGCTTGATGTAATCTACTGTCTGTTCAAAGACATTAATCGTGCGTGCTACGTGCGGATCTCTAAACGAGGATTGGCAGAGTGCCGCATCAAAAGAATTATAAGAAAACCCTGCACCGTAAGCATTACCTTTAAATCGGATTTCACTCAATATGTAATCCATCCGGACAAGGTGCGCGCCAATACTGAGCAATGTTGAATCTGGATGTGAATAGTGTGGTGCAGGCATCACATGCGCGCAGTGTGCAATCTGAATCGGTCCCGCTAATCCTTCGCGCGGCGGTGTGTTGTATGTCTGAAATTCAATCGGATCTTTCGGAATCACTTCATCTCGCATAGCACTCAGCCATTCACCGAGTTTTGCGCGTGTTGTCTTATAAGTTGAGTCGGAACCAGCGAACCCTGCTGTCACACGTCCACGATTTAATAAAAAATCACGAATCTCTTCTATATGACTCATAAGGTCAGTGTTTAGTTCGTCAAAACTGTTCAGCAGACTTTCACTATGTCTGAGTTGTGGAAGACCGTGTACGATTTCAGCGAGATGTGCTTGTGGTGAAAGTCCACGGGAAGCATGATGAATTGCTGTCCTTGATCCGTCCTGAACCATCTCTGTTTGGTATTCAGCAACAGCTTGTACCATAACATCGCGAAGCCGTTCAGTATCGCGTGGGTTTACAGAAAAAACGAGATTTTGCAGCACATCAAGTGCTGCGTCCATGTTAGCATCAAGTGTTTTGAGATGAAAGTATGCGTTTTGCAGTGAACGGTTTGGATCAAGCGCATGCGTGCGAAATCCGACACCGCATCGGATTCCACCAGTAACCGACGATTTTCGCAGTGCCATTTCAGCGAAATCCATTTCTGCCGCACCGAGTTTATGAATAGCGTCAATATATCTCGGTACATAAGTCCAGAGGTGTTGCGGTAATCCCCGTATATCAAAATCTAATACAAAATAGTTAACCCCGTTTGCAAAAACATCATTGTGGAGAAGGTCTTGCCCACAAACTTTCTCAATAGTAGTGGGGATATGTTTCGGTTTGTCAGGGAGATCACTGACTTGGAGTTGTGGCAGCTTAGCCAACGCTTCAGGCGGATTCGGTTGACCGTTCATCCGTTCCAATTCTGCAGCATCAGCAGCGATCTGTCTCACCTGTTCATCGGTAAGTTGCGCGCGAATATCTTTTGTGCATTGTTCTAATTCAGCATCAAGCTTTGCCTGCATGTTTGGGTCAGGAGAAAGCACACTTGTCAAACGGTGTGGATTTTCAATAAGCCGCTCACGGATTATTTCATTGAAAATACTTGGATTTTCCTGCCAACGTTGACGAACGGTATTGAGACTCTCTCGCATCTTCAAGAAAGTATCCGTCCCCTTATCGTATATCCATGCATCAACAACACGAAAAAGCATTCGAAGTGGAAACATCGGTGCCACTTCTTGGTAGTGATAGGTTGACTGTTGGAATGCAGCTTCTACCAATTCGCTTTCAAACT
Organism: Candidatus Poribacteria bacterium; assembly: GCA_028820635.1. Lineage (GTDB taxonomy): Bacteria > Poribacteria > WGA-4E > WGA-4E > WGA-3G > MSPOR6. The sequence continues at coordinate 146,280 of JAPPIG010000071.1, read as the reverse complement.
CGTTTTCAGCAAGTTCAGTGAGGGTATCGGTGACTAAATTTATGAATGCGTCAACGCGGTCTGTTTCGCTCCCTTTGAGCCCAACATAGAAAGTACTGTTCGGACCGATGGAACTTACACCAGAATAAATAAGGTCAGTCCCCAATTTTGAGTCAATTATGGCTTTTTTGAGTGGGGCTGCTTCATTACCAAGAAGAATTAGGGTTAGAATGTAACACATCGCTACATCTTCAGGATCAGTCGCATCACCGATGAGCCAGCTAAGCATCAGATATGTCTTTTCAGTAAGCGATTCATCAGGAGCAACGGGATAGGTATCTGTTACGGTCTGCGGTGATTTCCATCTCGGTTGGTGTGTAACTTCCGCATTAAGTGGTTGTAAGGCAGCGACGGCATCATTTCTGGGAATTTTATCCAATTTGTCAGCGAGAAATGCGAGATAGTCACTCGTTGGAATATCGCCATAGAGGAAGAAGTATCCGTTACTGGGATGGTAATAAGTTTCGTGGAATTCCTTGAGTTGCTGATATGTCAAGTCAGGAATAGCATCTGGGTCCCCACCCGACTCCTTCGCATAAAGTGTATCGGGGAGCAGTCTGCTTGTCATAGAGCGATATAAGCGAGATTCAGGATCAGAAAAAACACCCTTCATCTCATTGTAAACGATGCCAGTAATCTTCAGAGCACCTGTTGGGTCTTCCGGATCGGCAGGCGCAAGATGGTGTCCTTCGCGTTTGAAAGTTTCTTCTGTTAGCAATGGATGGAACACAGCATCAAAGTAAACTTCTGCAAGGTTGAAGAGGTCTTTTTTGACATTGCTTGCGACCGGATAATAGGTATGGTCTGAGCTTGTCATGGCGTTAATAAAAGTCGCCATGCTCATCTTAATCATTTCAAAAAATGGCTCTTTAACCGGGAATTTTTGTGATCCTGCCAAGACAGCGTGTTCAAGGATGTGTGGAACACCAGTATCGTCTGTCGGTGGCGTAGGAAAATTGATTGAGAAAAGGTTTTCGGAATCGTTAGTATAAAGATGTAACAAGCGAGCACCGCTATGTTGGTGAGATAATTCAATCGTTACAGCACGCAATTCATCAATCGGTGTGATAACTTTAACTTCAAATCCGTGTAATTGTTGTCCGAGTTCAAGGTCGACGGGCGGGTGCTGTGACCCGCCGTTATCAGCTGCGAGTTTTGAATCCATTTTGCCTCCAGTTTATTTGATCTAACATTTTACAAGTATATACTTAACAAGTTTACGTTATATGTCCTCAATTTCAAGCGGTTGATCCATTTTCTGATTTTCTGCCTCTAATTTCTCACGACTTGCGATGACGCAAATTGAGGCTTTATCCTTGTTTCCTTCTAAAGTTTCAAGGAGTGCTCGTTTAACTTCTTTGGGAGTTGCGCGTCGGAGTTGTGCATATTTTTCTTCAACGACTTCGCTTGTCTGCCCCTTAACATAATGCCAGATGGCATCAGTTGAGGTTTGATTTGGCCGAACTGTTTTTAGGTAATCTGACGATTTAGCAATAATCGCCCGGTCAATATCAGTCTGTGTCCACTCTATCTGTTTAACATAGTCAATTGTCCGTGCGAAAACATCAAGTGTACGAGCGACGTGCGGATCAAACTGTGATCCTTGGTACAACATAGGTTCAAATGCGTTATATGAGAAAGAAAAACCGTAGGCATTGCCTTTGAACCGGATTTCGGGCAACATATAATCATTTTCTAATATATGCGATCCGATTGTCAAAAGTCCTGAATCTGGATGTGCGTAGTGGGGTGCTGGCATCATCTGTGTGCAATGTGCTATTGGAATAGGAGCCGCTAATCCTTCACGCGGTGGCATATCAAAATATTTAAAACCTATCGGTGCTGGAACTATCGGTTCATCACGCATATCGCCAATCCATTCAGCAAACTGTTCTCTAAACACCTCATAAGATGCGTCAGAACCGGTAAAACTGGCGGTTACGCGATCTCGGACTAATAAGAACTCTCGAATCTGTTCAATATAACCGGTAAGTTCTTCATAAGATTCGTCAAAACTTTCGAACAACATTTCACTCGTGCGGAGTCGTGGTAGTCCGTAGACAATATCTGTGAGAAATCCCCGTTGTGAGAGCCCGCGGGCAGCACGACGGTTTGCAACAGATGCATCATAATAATCGTATTTAGAATCCACTGCCTGATAAAGAACGTCGTAGAGTCGATCTTTATCGCGTGGGTTCACATCGAAAATTAAATCGCGCAAAACGCTCAACGCATCTTCAATTTTACTGTCAAGTGCTTTGAGTCGAAATTGCATATCCCACACATGACGATTTGGATCAAGTGCGTGAGTGGTAAAGTTCGGTGAGCATCCAATGCTGCCGGTAGCTGCTGCTTTGCGCTGCGCCATCTGTTCATAATTCATCTTACCCACGCCGAGTTTGTTGATAGCATCAGTATATTTGGGTAGATACTGCCAAAGGTGTTGCGGTAACCCCTGCAAGTCGAAGTTCAACGTGAGGTAGTTCACACCGTTTGAAAAAATGTCGTTCCGAAGCAGAGGGCGTTCACTAACCGTCTCAACAGTTGTCGGAATGTGTAGTGGTTCTTCGGGCAGATCTGAAACGTGTAATTGCGGCAACTTCGCTAAATCTTCCGGTGAGTTGGGTTTTCCGCTCAGACGTTCAAGTTCAGCGGCATCGGCGGCAAGCTGCCGCATCTGTTCATCAGTGAATTGTGCGCGAATTGCTTTTAGACGTTTATTTTCTGTCGCATCAAACCTTGCCTGCATATCTGGGTCAGGAGTCAGGATGGTTGTCAACCGATGTGGATTGTCAAGAAGCCGCTCACGAATCAACTCATTGAAAATTTGTGGATTTTGTTCCCATTGTTGACGGACAGCAGATAGGTGAGTCCCCATCTTTAAAAAGAGGGTCGGTTCCTTTTCATATATCCATGTGTTTATGACACGCATCATCATTTGAAACGGAAAACCCGGTGTGACTTCCTGATAGTCATAAGTGATTTGTTGGAATGCGGCTTCCACTATCTCTTTGTCAATTTCTGCGTCTGCAATTTGCGTGAGTGTCTTGATGACCAATTCTGTGAAAACGTCAACGCGATCTGCTTCACTTCCAACTAAACCGACACTAAATGTTCTATTTGGTCCTATCTTACCATCAAAGATATTGTATCGGATATCAGTGCCAAGTTTTGAATCGATAATTGCCTTGCGGAGCGGAGCGCCTTCATTACCGAGTAGTATCCTGCGTAATATTCTGCACAAGATAGCTTCTTCAGGATCCGTTGTCCCTCCGATAATCCAACTGAGCATCAAGTATGTCTTTTCGGTGAGGGGTTCATCAGCACCAATTGGGTAGGTACCCGTTACAGTCCGTGGAGATTTCCACTTTGGTTGATGTGTGATTTCTGGTCGGAGGGGATGTAGGTACCTATTTGTATCTGTCTTTGGTATAGCCGCCAGTTTATCGGCGAGAAATAAGAGATAATCTTGTGTTGGGATATTGCCGTAGAAGAAGAAGTGACTGTTGTGTGGATGGTAGTAGGTTTGGTGATAAGTTTTCAATTGTTCGTAAGTTAAGTCGGGCATAACCAGATAATTTCCACCACCATTGTAGGCATAGCAGGTATCAGGCAGAAGTCCACCGACCACCGCAAGAGTCAAGCAGTATCTCGGATGGGACAAGCCAATTTTCACCTCATTATAAACGATCCCGTTTATTTTTAAATCTCCTGTTGGTTGATCCGGGTCCACAGGTTCAAGATGGTGTCCTTCACGTTTAAAGGTCTCCTCGGTCAGCAGTGGATGAAAAACCGAATCAAAGTGGACTTCTGCAACATTAAATAGGTCTTTTTTAACATTGTTTGAGGTGTAGTACAAGGCATGACCAGGCCAGTTCATTGCATTCGTACTATCATAAGTCGCCAGACTCATCTTCATTATCTCAAAGAACACACCTTTTATCGGATAGTTCCGAGATCCTTTCGTTACGGAGTGTTCAAGGATATGTGTTAATCCTGTATCATCAAATGTTGGTGTTATTGGACTGATTGAAAACAGGTTTCTGGAGTCGTCTGTCCAGAGATGCAGCAGTCGCGCTCCGCTATGTGGATGCAAGAGTTCTATTGCTACTGCCCGCAATTCTTCAATAGGTGTGATGGCTTTAACCTCAAATCCGTGAAGTTTTTGCCCTTGTTGTAAATCAACGGGCGGGTGTGAGGCCCCGCCACTATCAGCTGCGAGTTTTGTATCCATTTTTACCTCAATGGGTAGGTTTTACATATTATTTTGCTAAATTGGCACAAACCAATTCATTGTCATTTCGCGCGAAGACGTGCTTATAAGCAAACGCTGGATGTGCCCATGTAACCCCGCCTCTTTGGTTCAATTGGTCTCGCGTCGGTTCAATCAATTTGGCACGACTGATAACATTTAGTCCTTCAGGAGTCAGTTCTGTGATGAGAAGTTCACCATGCTCATTGAACATCCATACTTTATCGTCGTTTTGAACAAAGTGGATATTGCTCCAACGCGCCACTTTAACAGCGGAAAGATCTTCCCAAATCCGATCTCCGTTTCTGGCATCTATACAACGAAGTTCACCATAACTGTCCACACCGTAAATATAATTCCCAATGCGTACCGGTGTTGCCATCGTTGTATGGAGTGCCTCTGTGTTCCGCTCGTCTGTACCTTTACGGTGCCAGTCGAGTTCCACATCCAGTTTGTCTTGTGCCAACTTCAGCATAAGTGAACCTTGAATAAAGTGAGTCATAAATAATTCGTTCTGGTCAAAAACAGGTGTAGCAATTGCAATCTCAAAACGTTTTGGTGGAAGCGGAAAAAGCCAATGCACAGCACCTGTTTGTGGGTCAAGAGCAGCGATATTAGCACCTGTCCAGCAAATTAAGACTCGTTCACCCGCCTGCGTAATAATAATCGGGGCAGAATATGAAGCGTTATCATTAAGTGCTTTCCACTTTTCCTCACCCGTTTTTCTGTCAAACGCAACGATACAAGCATCCGGCTTTCCTCCAATCTGGACAATCAGGTTATCTGCTTCAACAATAGGTGCACATGCGATTCCCCAGATCGGCATATTGATGTCATACTCGGTATTTAGGTCTCTTTTCCACACAATGTCGCCCGCAACGGCATCAAAACAGTGCAGATGTCCCATAGACCCTAAAGCATAAGCAAAGCCATCGTGTACAGTGACATTCGCACGGGGACCCGCTGTATATTGGATTGTGTATAGACAATCGTAAGTGTAAGACCAGATTTCTTCTCCTGTTTCCCAATCGAAGCAGTGAACGCGCTCAACCTGTTTTGGTTTTGTGAGTCTATCGGTAATATAAACGCGTCCATCGGCAACGCTCGGCCCACTATATCCACTGCCGATGGGAACACTCCACCGAATAGGGATTTGTTCCCCATCAAATTTTTCAATAATACCGGTTTCTTTCCAAACACCATCTCGGTTATCTCCGCGCCACTGAGACCAGTCATCGGCGGTTGCCAATTGTCCTTGCATCAATATTACGGCAAAAAACGTAATGAAAAGGCATGTAAAATGTTTCATGATTTTATGTAAAACTCCTCTGCCAGAGTATCACTTTTAGTAGACCTCTGGTATTCTTAATTTTGTGTATTTCTGTTTGAGTAAATCTGAATTCTGTTGTGTTTCAGCGATACTTTCCTCAATCAAAATTCCAGTTATATTTTATCACTTTATGATGAGTATGTCAACGGAAAATGCATTTCATCCAATTTGATTTGCTTGCCTCTTTTACTCAAGCATGGTATAATTCATTCCATTGCATACGGTGTTAAAAGTTCGAAAATTTATTTAAGAACACATTCAATGATGAATGTAGTTATTTCATAATACTAAAAGATGTCCTTCTGTCACATAAATAGAAAATCATTTATCAAACTCACGTTACACTATAAATAGAGGTATCTAAATGGTAGATAAAAAACTGTTTTCTAAATCTAATATCCGAGACAACTACCTTGGGGAAAGCGTTGGGGATTTTTTAAAAAACAAAATCAAAGATGGCTCATCACTTTCCTTTGTTTCTGCGTACTTTACAATTTACGCATATCATGCCCTAAAAGAATCTCTTATAGATATTGAGGAACTCCGATTCCTATACGGTGAACCCCGTTTCATAAAAAATATTAACGCAGGTGAGACAGATAAGAAAACTTTTAAGATTGAAGACGAAGGTCTGAAATTTGAAGACCGACTAAAACAGAATTGGATTGCTAAAGAGTGTGCAGACTGGATAAGAGAAAAGGAGGTACAAATTCGGTCAATCAAACAGTCTAATTTGATGCACGGTAAGATGTATCATATCTCCAATAATGGTGTTAATGATGCAATAATCGGCAGTTCCAACTTTACCGCAAGGGGACTCGGGCTCAGTTCGACAAGAAACAATATTGAGCTTAACTTGGAGGTAGATAGTAATCGAGATCGCAGCGACGTGAAACGGTGGTTTGATGAAATTTGGAATGACAAAAAACTTGTTGAAGACGTTAAAGAAGATGTTTTATTGTATATAGATCAACTTTATCAGAACAATGCCCCTGAGTTTATCTACTATAAAACACTGTTTCACATCTTTGAGCAATTTTTAGACGAACAAGAGAAAAGTGGGTTGCTCGCTGACGAAATAAAACTAATTGATACAGAAATATGGAAAGCACTATATGAGTTCCAAAGAGATGGCGTGAAAGGTGCGATTAATAAAATTCGTCAACACAACGGATGTATCATTGCGGATAGTGTTGGTTTGGGTAAAACTTTTGAGGCATTAGCGGTAATAAAATACTTTGAACTTCTAAATGATAGGGTGCTTGTGTTATGTCCTAAGAAATTACGAGAAAACTGGACGATTTACCGTGCAGAAAATAATAGCGAACTGAATCCCTTCCTCAAAGATCGTTTCGCTTATACAGTGCTGTCACATACTGACCTAAGCCGTGATAGTGGAATGTCAGGCGACATCAACCTTGAAACTATCAATTGGGGCAACTACGATCTGGTTGTGATTGATGAGTCACATAATTTCCGAAACAATACGCAGGGCAGAAAGGACGAGGACGGTAATCTGATTCGCAAGAGCAGATACCAACGTCTGATGGAAGACATTATACAAAGTGGAATTAAAACAAAAGTGCTACTGCTTTCTGCAACGCCAGTGAATAATGACCTGAAAGACCTTCGCAACCAGATATATTTCTTTACGGAAGGACAAGATGACGCTTTTTCTGAAACGTTTGGGATAGAAAGTTTAAAAAACACACTTTCTGCCGCACAAAGGACATTTACACAATGGGCAAAAGCCGAAGGTGAACGGCACACGCGAGACTTATTAGAAAGTCTCAGTTCTGCGTTCTTTAAACTACTTGATGAACTCACCATCGCCCGTTCTCGTAAACATATTCAGGAATATTATCCTAAATCCTATAAAAAACTCGGAGGTTTTCCACATCGGAGCAAGCCAATTCCTGTCTATACTGAGATTGATTTGGATGGTAAATTCATGTCTTATGACGAACTGAATGATGAAATATCCAATTACCAACTCTCCTTGTTCAACCCATCAAAATACTTACGACCCGAATTTCAATCCCAATATGATATAGGTGAAATCAGTCAATTCACGCAAAGTGCACGTGAAAACTACCTAATCGGTATGATGAAGGTGAACTTCCTTAAACGGTTGGAAAGTTCTGTCCACTCCTTCGGCATTACGATGGAACGCACGATTGAGAAAATTGAGAAACTTGAAGAACGGATTAAACGGTTCCAAGAGTTTCGCGACGAAAATCCTGATATGAACTTGGAAGAGGTAGAAATTGATGCACTTGAAGATGAAGAATTGCAGGAAGCAATGCAGGTCGGAAAAAAATTAGTTTTCAAGATGGCACACCTTAACGTTGAGGCGTGGCTGAAAGACCTAAAACGCGACCGAGAGCAGCTTGAGTTGCCACACTTATACGCAAAAGATGTTAGCATAGATCGTGATGCCAAACTCGCTAAACTCAAAGAACTTATTGCCGAAAAGGTTAAAGAACCGACAGAAGATAAGAAAGGAAAACCCAATCGCAAGGTTCTCGTATTTACTGCTTTTGCAGATACAGCCACCTATCTCTACAATGCTTTAGAAGACTGGGCAAAAAATGAAATCGGAATTAATATCGCTTTGGTAACGGGTGGCACAGGCGGTAATAAAACAACGTTTGATAGCAGCGACTTTGTGCATATCCTAACGAATTTCTCTCCACATTCTAAAAATCGTTCACTCATAAAATCCATGCCACAGGAAGATGAAATAGACCTTTTGATTGGTACCGATTGTATCTCGGAAGGGCAAAACCTGCAAGACTGTGATTATCTAATTAACTACGATATTCACTGGAATCCTGTGCGTATTATCCAACGATTTGGACGAATTGACCGAATTGGAAGTATCAATAAAAGTGTACAGCTTGTCAACTTCTGGCCAACGCCTGATTTGAATCGATACATCAGACTAAAAAATCGTGTTGAGGCACGTATGGCGTTGGTGGATATTTCGGCAACTCAAGGAGATAATCTGCTTCAACCTTCGGAGATTGAAGACATGATCGAAGCAGATCTAAAATACCGAGATAAACAACTGCTACGACTAAAGGATGAGGTATTAGACCTTGAAGAAATTAATGAAAGCGTCGCACTCAACGAATTTACACTTGATGATTTTCGTATTGAGCTGATGAATTATATTGAGAGTGAACGAAAAACGCTTGAGGATGCCCCCTTCGGACTTTATGCCGTTGTGCCTCCGGATCCAGATTACCAGATGATTAAAAAAGGAGTAGTGTTTTGTCTCCGCCAGAACGGTGATTCAACAGGAAACGAGAAGATAAACCCATTACAACCCTATTTTTTAGTCTATGTTCGAGATGACGGAGAAGTCAGATTTACTTTTGCGCAACCAAAGCAAATACTTGAAATGTTTCGGTTATTATGTGCTGGCGTGAAAAAGCCGTATGAGCAACTGTGCGACTTGTTTGACAGGGAAACAGACGACGGAAAAAACATGGATCACTATAACGAGTTGTTCAAAAAAGCGATTAGTTCGCTCAGTCGCACATACCAGAAAAAAGCCATTACTGAGCTGTTATCAGGACGGGGCGGTAAGTTAGTTGAACAAGATAAACAGGTCAGCAATATAACCGATTTTGAACTAATTACATGGTTGGTAATTCTATGAATGAACGAGAAATATCAGAAAAGATTAATCAAACACTAAAAGCTTTTGAAGACGGTGCTTTAATAGATAACGCGCGAAATCTGTTAAATTCACTCGGCTACGATAGTCCAGTGAAAATGGATTTACACTCGAATCTACCAGAAGATTTTGTTGAAGATTTCAAGGAGTATGGCGTACTCAACAGAGAACGGGCAATGATAAAAGAATGGGAGTCAATTGACTTCCTGTTTCAATTGAAAGAGGAAAATATCTTTGATAACGATACTTCTGAAGAAGATAGCTCCAGAAATAATTCTATTGATAAGAATCGGATAGAATCGTATCTGTTCTTTGCTGTGAAATTACGAAAAAGCGAATATAACCGCACGGAGTTATCAACCATTACCAGAGAGATAAATAAAATTCTGCCAATGCCAGCGATGATTATCTTCCAACACGGGCAAACCTTGACCTTCGCTGTCATTGATAGACGTCTACACAAGCGTGACCAAACGAAGGATGTTCTAAAGAAGGTGACACTGATTAAAGACATCGACTTTAAGGATGCCCACCGAGCACACATCAAAATTCTGTTTGATCTCTCTCGCGAGGAATTATTCAGAGTACATAACTTCAGCAACTTTGTTGAGTTGCATCAAGCGTGGAAGAAAATGTTGGATATTCAAGAACTTAACAAGCGGTTCTACAGCGAACTTTCTAATTGGTATTTCTGGGCGGTGGATAATGTGACGTTTCCTGAGGATGCGGGGGAAGACGTAGAGGTTCGCAATGCCACCAGTGTAATACGCCTAATTACAAGGTTAATCTTTGTCTGGTTTATCAAAGAGAGAAATTTAGTGCCAGATACTTTTTTTAATCAGGAAAAAATAGAGAATATTCTTAAGAGCATTGATCCACAGGAAAGCACATATTACAAAGCGATTCTCCAGAATCTTTTCTTTGCAACACTTAACCAAGAAATGAACACGCCTGCAAAACCTAATAACCGTAAATTCCGAGGCGAAAGGCGACAACACTATAATATTACAACGCTTTACCGCTACAAAAAACATTTTAAAAATCCTGACAAGGCACTACGTCAGTTTGAGACAATCCCATTCTTGAATGGAGGTCTTTTTGAATGTCTTGATAAGAAAGACGAGGACGATAATTTGTTAAGAATAGACGGTTTTTCTGACCGTAAAGACAACCAGCTATCTGTTCCCAATTTTCTATTCTTTTCCGATGAAAAAAATGTTGATCTCAACAATGTTTATGGCACAAGAGGCAAGCGGTATAAGGTGCGCGGACTGATTGAAATTCTCCGCCGCTACAAATTTACTATAACCGAGAACACACCTATTGAAGAAGAGGTTGCACTTGACCCAGAACTACTCGGTAAAGTGTTCGAAAACCTACTTGCTGCCTACAACCCCGAAACACGAACTACAGCACGAAAGCAGACAGGATCCTATTATACACCGCGCGAGATTGTTAACTATATGGTTGACGAATCTCTAATTGCATATCTAAAAAATAAATTTATTGGCTATCACATCGCCCAAAGTCCAGATGTTGAACTAAACGATAAACAGAAGTCCAAAATTGAGAACAAGTTACGTCATTTAGTAGCATATAACGATGAACAACATAAATTCAAGGCAGCAGAGACAGAACTATTGATAAATACAATTGACACCCTCAAAATTCTTGATCCCGCTTGTGGGTCGGGTGCTTTCCCAATGGGTATTTTACAAAAACTGGTCTTTATCCTCGGAAAACTTGATCCTGACAACGAGCAGTGGAAACAACGGCAGATTGACAAAGTTCAAAATATCATCAAGGCAGCTGAAGATATTGACGATAGCACCATACGCGAAAATACAATTGCAGAACTTGAAGCGGAAATTGATAACATAAATAATGCATTTACACAGAACCAGTTGGACTATGGTAGAAAACTATACCTAATAGAGAACTGCATCTACGGCGTAGATAAACAACCTATAGCGGCACAAATTTCCAGGCTACGTTTCTTTATATCTTTAGTCGTAGATCAACGTATTGACGATACTAAAGAAAATCGTGGTGTGCGACCTTTGCCAAATATAGAAACGAATTTCATTGCAGCAAACACACTTCTCGGTATCACAGGACAATTGCCATTCCGCACCCCAGAGATTATTAAGAAAGAGAAGGAGCTTGATGAAGTGCGAAGGCGGATTTTCACAGCTCGCACGCCAAAAACAAAAGACAAATATCGAAAGCGTTACACGGATATTCGCAAGGAGATTAGTAAATTGCTCATTGCCGAGGGGTTGGAAAGCGGTATAGCTGGAAAGATCGCCTCATGGGATCCATATAACCAAAATGCTACTGCCAATTGGTATAACTCCGAAAGAATGTTCGGGATTATGGATGGATTTGATATAGTCATTGGTAATCCTCCATATATTAAAGAATATACAGATAAAAAGGCGTTTGATGGCCTCCGAGACTCTCCGTACTATAAAGGCAAAATGGATATCTGGTATATGTTTGCCTGTGAAGGATTAGACCTCGTAAAAAAAGGTCAAGGTTTAGTCACATATATTGCACAAAATAATTGGATAACCAGTTATGGGGCTTCAAAAATGAGAAATAAAGTGATTCAAGGCGCACAGATTCTCAGTCTCGTAGATTTTGGTAGTTTTAAGATATTTTCATCTGGTATTCAAACGATGATTATGGCTTTCAAGAAAAATATTGATACTGACAATTATCCATTTGATTATAGAAGACTTTTTGGTAAGGATTTAAATATAAACGACGTAATGGCACTTCTTAATAGGGACCAGAATAACAAAGCAGAGTACATAAACCCAATAATAAAAAGAAGCAGATATACAAATACGACTTTGACATTTAACTATCCTGAAGTTGAATTGACTCTTGATAAGATTTCATTAAAACGTGATTTTACTCTTAGCGAAAATGAAATTGCTCAAGGAATCGTCCCAAATCCAGATGTGGTATCTGAGAAATCTTTGAATCTAATTTCCAATCATAAGGTTAAAAAGCTGGGATTGTCTGTTGGAGACAGTGTGTTTGTAATTCCAAAAGGATTCTTACCTAATTTATCAGTAGAAGAGAAGGATTATATTAAACCAGTATATGAACCCACTGATTTAAGTAAATACTTTATCCCACAGGAAAGTCGTAAAGATATTATCTACTTAACAAAAGAAAATTGGAAACTAGACTTGAAAACTTTGATGGAGCACTTAGATAAGTATCGAGAGATAATGGAAGCAAGACGAGAAAATATCAATGGGAAGCGGGATTTTTTCCATTTACACTGGCCAAGAAATGAAATGTTTTTTCAGGAAGGAGCAAAAATATTAAGCGTCAGAAAATGTGAGACACCAACCTTTGTTTACACTGATATACCAGCATATGTGATGATGGCAATCAATATAATCAAAACTAAACGCATCAATCTAAAATTCTTAACAGGTATACTGAATTCAAGACTTGTCACTTTTTGGTTGAAGCATAGAGGCAAAATGCAAGGGACAAATTATCAAATAGATAAACAACCTTTATTAGCGATACCTCTAATATCACCTTCACCTGAAGAACAGACACCAATTGCAACCTTAGTTGATCAAATAATCACAGCTAAACATACCGACTCCGAATCAGACACTTCCTCCCTTGAAGATAAAATTGATAAACTGATATACGCCTTATACGGTTTAACCGACGATGAGATTGCGATTGTAGAGAGGAGTGTCTCAATCTCGGATTTGTCCCGTCTCTTGCGAAAGGAAATGTAGAAGACACAATAGCATTTTCCGCGTCTTCTGTGTCCTCCGCGCGCTCCGCGATTCAGATAAGTGCTTTAATCAGCGTCATCCATACCTGTTGGCAAAGCCTTTACATACTACAAAGGATTACCATTGACAATGTATAGCAAAAATAGTATACTTAAATCAAGTAAGGTAGATTCAGCATTTAGAAAGGATTAAGGGTAGCTTGCTGCCCAAATTGACAACGTATGAACCTTGGACTTACAGACAAAATTGCAGTTGTAGGCGCATCAAGCAAAGGGCTTGGGAAAGCAATTGCGCTCGGTTTAGCAAAAGAAGGCGCAAAAGTAACCATCTGCGCCAGAAATAGCGAGACACTGGAAACAACAGCGGAGGAAATTCGTGACCAAACAGGCTCTGAAGTGTTGGCAGTGCCGACAGATGTTAGTCAACCAGAGCAGGTCGAATCTCTGATAAGTAAGGCAATATCGCACTTTGGTGGTATTGATATTTTAGTTAACAATGCAGGTGGTCCCAAAGCAGGACGGTTTGATGACCTGTCTGCAGAAGATTATCTGACTGCAGTGCATCTGAATCTGATGAGCACTATTAACCTATGTCGTGCTGTAGTCCCAACGATGCAAGCACGCGGTGGTGGACGAATTATCAATCTAACATCTGTTTCTGTCAAACAACCTGTGGACGGGCTGATGTTATCAAACATGGCGCGAACAGGTGTGATCGGGTTTGCCAAAACGCTTGCCACAGAACTGGCACCCGACAAAATATTAGTCAATAACGTATGTCCCGGGATAATCTTTACAGATCGGATAAAGCAATTAGCAACAGTACGTGCTGAAGAAGCAGGCATCTCGTTTGATGCTGCACTTGAAAAAATGACAGCGGATATTCCTCTCGGTAGAATTGGGGATCCAGAAGAATTCGCCAACTTAGTTGTTTTCCTCGCCTCTGAACGGGCAAGTTATATTACAGGAGCGACGATTCAGGCAGACGGTGGTATGGTCAAATCCTTGCTCTAATCGCATGTGATAATCAAAGGTAGAGACTTCAGGTATTTGATTTCTCTTTACTGATTGCTGAAAACTGACTGCCGATAGCCATTAAGTAATGCACAATGTTAGTATCTGTTATCATCCCTGCGTATAATGAAGAGAAAACGATCCGACAGGTACTTGAAGCTGTGCAAGCACTGCCACTTGAAAAACAGATTATAGTTGTTAATGACGGGTCAACTGATGAAACTTTTAGTATCCTTGAGGAACTTGGTAGCGATAAGAATTTAACTATCGTGCATTGTGAGGAGAACCGTGGTAAAGGGTCAGCGATTCGGAGTGGAATTTCGTCCGTTGAAGGAAAAGTTGTCGTAATACAAGATGCAGATATGGAACTTTCCCCAAATGACATTTTGCATCTGGTTGAACCGTTGAAAAATGAAAAAGTTGAAGTTGTCTACGGCTCGCGTTTCCTAAATGGTAGAGGGAATGCAAGTATCCATAATTTTATTGCAAATCGGGTACTTGCCATTTACACAAACCTTCTTTACGGATGCAAAATCACGGATGAATCTACTGGGTATAAAGCATTTTCAACTGATTTATTAAAGGACTTGAATTTGACTTGTGAAGGTTTTGAATTTTGCCCGGAAGTCACAGCGAAAATTTTGCGTGCAGGCTATCAGATCCATGAAGTGCCAGTTTCTTATTTTCCACGGACAAAAAAAGAAGGCAAAAAACTTCGTTTCTGGTCGGATGGATTGTTTGCAGCATGGACGCTCTTAAAATATAGGTTTATTTCAAAGACAAAGATTTTCAATAACACATGACATGGTAAATTGTGTTAATACTAACATCTGGAGGTTAAATCGTAGATAATGTATAAAAAAATTGTTTATTTTTCACTGGTCGTATTGCTTATGGGTGGTGTGTCGCTTTCGGTATTTGCCCACGACGAAGAGTCTACTTTGCTGGAAGATGTCAATAATGATGGCACCGTAAACATCCAAGACCTTGTGTTGGTTGCCAATTCAATTGGACAATCGGGGGACCGGAACGCTGAACAGAACCCTGATGTCAATCGTGATAGTACTGTGAATGTGCTTGATCTTGTTCGCGTTGCTAACAGTTTTGGGAAAACTGAACAAGAAGATAACTCAACCTATCATGAGATTCAGGATAATATATTTGATAAGAGTTGTGCTAACAGTGCTTGCCACGCGTCTCCTTCAAATTCTGCTAATTTGAATCTCACCTACGGTCAGTCCTATCATGATTTGGTCAATAAAATCCCACGCAACGGTGCAGCGGCAGCTATGGGGATGAAACTTATTGATCCCGGCAACCCAGATAATAGTTTCCTTTTAAAAAAGTTAATGGAACCAGAAGCACCAGAATTCGGAAGGCGCATGCCTTTTGGTATGGGACCCGTCCACAAAGGAAAGATAGATGCAATCCGCACATGGATAGCCGCAGGAGCACCACAACAAGGAAAAGTCGCAGGTGTTGGGGACCTTGGCGTACTCCGTGACCCAGAAGAGGTGTTTAATCCACCCGCACCACCCGCACCTGGCGAAGGGTATCAACTTCGTCTACCACCATTTAAAATTGAGCCAGGTACCGAACGTGAGGTTTACTACGCAACACAGATAAAGGATGAAAATGGAGAACCGATAGAAGGGGATATCTATATTAACAGAGTTGAGATATTCTATCCATCTGGAAGCCATCACTTCATCTTGTACCGACTCACAGAGGAGGGTGTGGCAAATGGTGTTCAATATAGGGGTATAGACCCAAGCATAAGCGTTAATCCGGAAGATCAATTCCGAGAACTTGATCCCGAAAATCCAGATGTGCTTGGACATTTCGGAGTAGATAGGCTGTTCGTTGTTGGAACACAGACCGATGATACGGTATTTCAGTTTCCCGAAGGTGTTGGTTTACGTCTACCCGGTGATACTGTTTACGATCTGAATTCGCATTACATCAATCTTCTCGGTGATGAAACCTTGATTGGTGAAACCTATGTCAATATTTACACAATTCCAGAGGAAGATGTAAAGTACGAAGCTGTAGAGATTTTTGTTTCTAACCGAGGGATAAACGTGCCACCCGGATTAACGCGCGTAACAAAATTAACTTGGTACGTTGAAGATGAATTGAAAGCACGCGGACACGACCCGGATACCGAGTTGTCTGTTTTCTTGCTCACATCTCACATGCATCGGCACGGTGAATTGTTCGAGATTTTCCAGAATTCGACAGGCAAATTGCTCCATCGCAGTATCGCTTATGATGATGCTCCTATTGACCTCTTTGATCCAGTACTTGTCTTAGGTCCGGACGACGCTCTTAGATTCCTGTGCACGCATTATAACTACGATAAAAATGTGCCTCTCCAATTCGGGCTAACATCCGAAGATGAGATGTGTATTATCTTTGGTTATTATTATATTCCTGTGGAAAAAGCAGGAGAGATAATTCAATAGTGTCCTTGCATTGGACTGAACGTTAACCATTTTTTACACCTCTATAGTTCCCCGTGCCTATGCTGTAGGTGCGGGGAATCCTATGTAGAAACAGCATGACTATCACTCCTACAACAAAAGAAAACTTCTTGGAATCTTTAAAGCATCGTGTGTTAGTGTGTGACGGTGCTATCGGAACAGAACTGCGGAAACGTATTCCTGCGAATTTGCCTTGTGTGGATGTATGTAATGTCTCTGATGAACATGCCGACAAGGTTTTAGATATCCATCGCACCTACGCTGACGTGGGGGCTGATGTAATCCAAACCAACACCTATCAGGCAAATAGGGAGGCGTTGGCAATACACGGGTTAGCCGATCAAGTTGAAGAGATTAACCGTGCAGGCGTAAGATTAGCACGCCAGGGAGTGGGTAAGTCATGCTATATTGCAGGATCGGTCGGTCCAATTCCGTTTAATACAGATGATACAACTGAATCAAGCAGTGAGCCGCCAACTAAACAAGTACGTCTGCTTTTCAAGGAGCAGATGGACGCGCTTGCAGATGAAGGTGCTGATCTGCTGTTATTAGAGACGTTTGTATCTTCTAAACAAGCAGAGATTGCCACGAAACAGGCTCTTACCTACGATATACCGGTCATTGTAGAAATAAGCGGTATTTCAGGAGGGACTGTTGGGACAGGTCTGGATGTTCGCGTCTTTGCTCAAGAATTGGAACAACTCGGTGCAAATGCCGTTGGTATCAATTGTAGGGGGCCACATGACCTTGTTCAAGCGATGGAACTTCTCGCACCTGTCATTAGAGTACCGCTTGTTGTGCAACCCAACGCAGGAAATCCAAGGGTGGAACAAGGTGAGATTGCTGTCTCATATACCGTCGGCGCGGATGTTTTCAGTGATTATGTCCATAAATTGATTAATCTTGGCGCGAACATGATTGGGGGTTGTTGCGGGACGACCCCAGAGTACATCGCCAAAATTCGACAAGCAGTTGCAGGTAGAAAACCTGTTAAGCGACATCCTCGTATCTTTGTTCTGCCGAAACGTTCACCGACATATAAATCACACAGAGAAAACCCGGTGCAGCAGGTATTTGAAACCCGCGAACGTATTGTAAGCGTTGAAGCACGGGCAAATACCTTTCCACAACTGAGGGCGTTATTGAAGGAAGCTAAGGTTTTGGCTGCTATTGGTGTTGATCTATTTGATGTCACCGACAATTCTGGTGCTGCAGTGAATATCGGAGCAGTCGGAACAGCATTTCGATTGCAGCAAGCAACCCATATCCCGACACTAATCCATTGGACAACGCGGTCCCGCAATCTTATTAGTATGCAGTCACATCTGTTAGAGGCAGAAGCGTTAGGGATTCGCGGTATAGTCGCGTTATCTGGTGACCATCCCAAAGCCGGTCCGTACGAAGCAGCAAGTCTTGTGCCGGATGTGCGCGGTGCCGTCCAACTCATGAAACTCATCTCTCGGTTAAATCAGGGTGAACTTGCTGATGGCACATCAATAGGAGATCCGTGTGGTTTCTACTATGGCGGTGGATTCACAATAGCAGAGAATCTGGATCCTCACGTTAAGCACTTGACAAATAAGGTAGCAGAAGGTGCAAAATTTGCCTATACACAACCTGTATGGACTTTTGAAGACATAGCACGTGCACAAGAAGCAACTGCACATCTCGGCATAAAAACCCTTTACGGTATCCTTCCACTCACAAGTTACCGTAGCGCATCCTATCTTCGCGATAATTTGGGTCTTTACATTCCGGAATTTATCGTAGACAAATTCCGGGACCTTGGAGACACAGCAGGCAATGAACTCGGCATGCAATTAACTCTTGACCTTGTTCGCGAAATCCGCAATCAGGATACAATCGAAATTGATGGAATTTATCTTATCCCGCCTGCCCGTCTAAATTGGAAGAATAGGCGCGGTGTCATCTCAGAGATCGTTAAAGCCTACCGTTAGCGGATTATCCCAAATCCCGTAAACATATTATGAATACTCAGGGAAGTCCAATTTCATCCACACGCATCACGGGACGTTCGCTTCTGTTGGGCGTTTTACTCATTCCTATAAATGTGTATTGGATGACGATAGTTGAGGTAAAATATTACTCCCTCGACGGTTCCTGTCTTCCGCTTTTTATCCAGCCAGTTTTCATAATGTTTGTGTGTGTCGCTGCAAACTTTATATTGAGACGTATTTCACCGCAACAGATGTTACAACAGGGAGAGTTGCTTACTGTTTACATCATGGTTGCGATCTCCTGCACGTTTGCTGGTCACGACACGATGCAGAATATGTTTGGAAGTATCGCGCACCCCTTCCGGTTTGCGACAGAAGAAAATGAATGGCAGACGCTCTTTTTTCGGTATCTACCTTCGTGGCTTACCATTTCTGATCCGCAGAGTTTACAAGGATTTTATGAAGGAGAATCCAGTTTTTATACCAACCACAACTTCACTGTGTGGCTGAAACCCCTTCTGTTTTGGGGACTCTTTTTCCTTATCATGATGTTTATGATGCTTTGCATCAACACACTTGTTCGGAAGCGATGGGCAGAGCAGGAGAAGTTGGCATATCCGATTATACAACTACCGCTACGACTCTCGGAAGAGGGTGGCACTCGCTTGCTGAAAAATCGGATGATGTGGGCAGGTTTTAGTATCGCAGTAGTTATTGGGGTAATTAACGGGGTTCATTATCTGTTCCCGCAGTTTCCAGAGATACCGTATATCAAACGAACAGCTGTGTTTCAAAATATCTTCACGGAACGCCCTTGGAGTGCAATCCGAGGGACACGTATCTCTGTCTATCCGTTTGCAGTTGGATTAGCGTTTTTCCTGCCACTTGATCTATCGTTTTCGTGTTGGTTTTTCTTTGTAGTACGTTTGGCAGAATATGTTATCGCAGCGGCACTTGGCACGCGATATTTTCCTGCATTGAACGAACAGGCTTACGGGGCATGGGTAGCGCTTTTCATGCTTGCAATTTGGGTGACCCGTCGGCATTTAACGGAGGTATTAAAAAAAGCACTCGGTTTTAAATCGCACTTAGACGATTCAGATGAACCGATGCCATATCGCGCTGCGCTGTTAGGCATTATCGGGTCGCTGATCGCGCTCGGTATTTTTGCAAACATAGCAGGTATGGCATTATGGATTGCGGGGATTTTCTTTGGGATTTATTTCTTACTCTCTTTTGCGATAACGCGTGTACGTGCTGAACTCGGCACGCCACATGAAATTTACTTTGTCAACCCGCACGATATGTTGGCGATGGTTGGCGGCACTCGGCAATTTGACACAAGCAGTCTCACGATTATGTCGCTATTCTATTGGTTCAATCGTGGTTACCGAAATCACCCAATGCCGAATCAAATAGAAGCGTTTAAGTTGGCGGAATCGACTGGGATGGGAAACCGCCGTCTATGGGTAGCAATGTTAATTGCAATCGTGATAGGGATTTTAGCAACTTTTTGGGCGAATCTTGACATCACCTTTCGGAACGGGGCAGTTGCAAAAGCTGGTGGATTCAAGGGATGGGTAGGCAGAGAGTCGTTTGGTCGGCTTCAGCGGTGGTTACATAATCCATCTGAACCGAATCTGATTGGCATCGGTTTTATGGGCATCGGTGCGCTGCTAACGTTTGTGATGATGTATATGCGTATGCATTTCCTGTGGTGGCCCTTCCATCCGGCAGGTTACGCACTTGCTATCAGTTTTGCGATGGATTATTTTTGGTTTGCTTTCTTCGTGGCGTGGTTTCTGAAATACATGATTTTACGGCACGGTGGTTTGAGACTACATCGACGAGTGGCACCACTCTTTTTAGGATTAATTTTAGGTGATTATGTGATTGGAAGTACGTGGGCAATTATTGGACCGCTATCTGGATTACGCACTTATAAAATTTTCATTTGATAAGTTTCTACGACACCGTTGACAAATATTCTTAGATCTAACTTGACTCGCAAAGATGTTCTATGATAACCTGTGAAACACAATAGAGAGCAGCGACGTGTATAAAAATGTTATTGAACTAATCGTAGAAGAGCATAAACCTCAAATGTTTATTTCAATGGAAATTTAAGGAGCTGCGACGTTATGAAAATTACAAACATAGAATACCGTACCGTTTCCATCCCGTTTATTCCAGCGATAGAAGAGCATTCAGGGATGGTTTATCCAACTACACTGATTTGGGTACACACAGACGAAGGAATAACGGGATTAGGCGAGAGCAATGCTGTTCATAGTGATATTACAGAGCAAGCAGAGCAGATTGCCGAAAGATATGTCGGCAAAAACATCTGGGATATTGATCTTGCTGATGAATCGTTTACTTTTCAGTCTGCATTTTATGACATTGCAGGACAAGCATTAGGTGTACCTGCACATAAGTTAATCGGACGAAAACATAGAGACAGTGTTGAACTCGCCTATTGGTCACCACCGATGCCTCCTGAAGCCACTGCAGCAGAAGCAGAACGCGCTGCAAACTTAGGCTTTCGAGTACATAAACTCAAAGCTCGGAGTGCGACCATCGTTGAAACTGCCCGTTTAACCGAAGAAGCATGCGGCCCTGATTTCGCGATTCGTGTCGATCCAAATACGGAGTTTGGAGACTTGGAAACTGGAATACGACTTGCCAATGAATTGCTACCGTATAACATTGAAGTCTATGAAGACCCAATCAAATTTGAAGATTTATCTTGGTACCGTGAACTTAGAGAACATACAGATGTCCCAGTCGCGAGACATGTAGGTGGACAGCAGGAGATATTAAAGAACATCCGTGCTGATGCCGTGGATGCAATAAACACACAAGGAAATGTGTCAGGACTCCGCAGAAGTGCTGCTGTAGCAGAAGCAGCCGATTTACCAATTTGGGTGCAGTGCTTCGCGTTCGGCTGTTGTGTTGCATCGACTTTTGCTGCACACTTGGTATCCACAATTCCAAACTGCACGATGCCAATTGATGAACTGCCACACATTCGTGTTGATGATCTATCAGGTGGTAGCATGAACCTCACAAATGGTGCGATCCATCTATCAGACGAACCGGGATTGGGTATTAGTTTGGACATGGATGCGGTTGAAAAGTATAGAATCAAGTAAGCAATATCTTGCATTTTTATGGAATGTGGATATACCTATAATTTTGATTTTAAAGTTGCCCAAATGATCGGCAGCTTTTTGAGAGGTTCAACGCTATATCCTATTCTGGATTCAAAGTTCTGGATGACTTCAGCTTCGGTAAGAGTTCTATTATAGATTCGGACTTCATCAATAGCACCCTTGAAAAAGCGCGTTTGATTCCCGTGCTTCCCTTCAGAACCAAGATAAAAAGGTTTCATAAAAGGAACAAAGGTTGCAGGTTGTCTCAATGGTAACGCTATAGAATTAAAAAGTTCACCGTCTTTATAAAAACGGGCTTGTAACTTCTTCTCTTTTGCTGGAGCATCTCCAACTACAATATCAATTGTATTTACGAAATGATGCCACTTGCCATCAGAGAACTTTGCCGGTTTTAGTCCCATACTGTAGCCGTGACATAGATTCCCTAATTTATGGGCAATAGTATGTTGAAGTTGATCATTAGTGCCTTTCATAACATTGTTGATTGTAAAACCCCAACGCATACATGTATCTTGAATTCTAAATAGAGTCATCGGATCGTTCTTTTGATCAACGATAATCCACGCTTCAAATGTTGATGAACCGAGTTGACTGCCAAAATCACCGAGATTAGTCAGATTCACGTAATCATCGGTTCCATCAAATTGAAATGCTTCCTCTATATGACCAGAAATAATTTTTGGATTCCCGCCAGTTTCTCCATGATTTTCACCCCAGATATCTTTAACTTTGTTATTTCTGACATGTTGCTTGTCAAACGACCAATAACTCACAAGACCATCTTTTACGAAATTCGATGCAGTAACGTTTAGGATAAATAAAACGGTAGTCATCGCAATTGTAAGTAAACAGTATAGTTTTTTCATTGTTATATTCCTTGAATCTAAAATAAAGAGGGACAGTGATCTGCAACTACAGAATAGGATGGTATACTATTTTTGCTTTAATGCTCCCCAAACAGTTGACAACTTATGTGTAAGTTTAACAGCAAGACCTGTAGTAGATTTGAAATTACGAGTCACTTCGTCCTGAGAGAGCGCGCGATTGTAAATTCGCACCTCATCGAAAATACCATAATAAAAACTTTGTGCTTTACCATTATTGTTGATAGCACCGAGAAAAACTGGTTGTGTATATGGAATTGTAGTTATAGGATTCGAAACCTTGAATCTAATCCTCCTTATTGGAATACTATCTATATAGAGTACTGTTTCTTCCAATTCCAAACCAGTTACATGTTTAATTCGAAACCCGTGTACGAAAACAAAGTGATGCCATTGACCATCAGAAATAGGAAACTTAGTGCTATGGGATGAATAGCCTCCACAATTTTTTCCATTGCTTCTACGTTGAAATTTAATAAGTATATAATCCTTTTTGGTATGAAGATCGGCCTCTGGAGGATCCCAATAAGCGTTAATAAGGATGCCATTACCTTCGTCAATCTCATCACATGGTTGCTCAACAGTTGTGTAAATTGTACTCCAGATTCTTTTTTCACTGGTTTTGAGCCATACTTCAAAAGTTGATGGACCCTGTTGTTTTCCAAAATTACCGGTGTCTTTCAATATAACGTAATCACCATCACCATCAAATTTCAGTCCATATTTCCGATGTCCATTTACTAATATCGGATTTCCCTTGATCTTCGCATCATTTTCACCCCAAACGTCTTCAGCGAATCCATCCTTAATATCAAGTCGATCAAAGGTCCAATAACTCACGAGACCATCAGTTACGATAGGTGCCGCATAAACAGAGAAAGACAGCGTGATATTTACTGCAGAAAACATTAGAAAAAGGATTAGTCTTTTCATTGCAATACTCCTAAACACAGAAATGGAACCGTGTTAAGTTTAAAAAGATGTTTTTAAGAATCCCCAAGTAATAGGTAACTTGTTGTTAGGTTCAACGCTGTACCCGATTCTGGATTCAAAGTTTTGGATGACTTCAGTTTCGGTAAGAGTTCTATTATAGATTCGGACTTCATCAATAGCACCCTTGAAAAAGCGGGTTTGATTTCCGTGTTTTCCTTCAGAACCGAGATAGAAAGATTTTACAAAAGGAACAAAGGTTCCTGGTTGTCTCAATGGTAATGCCAAAGAGCTAAAAAGTTTTCCGTCTCTGTAAAAACGGGATTGTAACTTTTTCTCTTTAGCTGGAGCATCTCCAATTACAATATCAATTGTAATCACGAAATGATGCCACTTACCGTCAGAAAACTTGATCGGTTTTAGTCCCATACTGTAGCTGTGACATCCATTTCCTACTTTATGGGAGATAATATGTTGAAGATTATCATTAGTGCCTTTCATAACATTATTGATTATAAAACCCCAAAGAATACATCCGTCTTGAATTTTAAATAGAGTCATCGGATCGTTCTTTTGATCAACGATGATCCATGCTTCAAATGTTGATGAACCGAGTTGACTGCCAAAATCACCGAGATTAGTCAGGTTCACGTAATCATCGGTTCCATCAAATTGAAGTGCTTCCCCTATATGACCAGAAATAATTTTTGGATTCCCGTCACTTTTTCCATCATTGTTACCCCAAACATCTTTGATCTCGTTGTTCCTAATATCTTTTCTATCAAAGGTCCAATAACTCACCAGACCATCAGTGATAAAGGTGTTTGCAAAAACTTGTAGAGACAACGTTACGCTAACAATCATGCATGATAAGAAAATGGTTAATCTTCTCATTTTAGTACTCCTATTGTCAGATCGCAAATACAAAATTGTGCTTACTGAATAATCATAAGCAATTTTTATGCCAACGCAAAAACCTTGATATACACAGATTCCGTAATCATAAAGGTGAAAAACTGATCAAAAAATGGACAGTTTTTATTTTTGCTGCACAATATAGGTATAGTGCTGCACAATATGGTGCAATTTGCTTTTGGTAAGAAATCGTAATTTGTGGTTTATCTATAGGAGGGAAGTTTTAATCCGAGTCCAAATCATTTAAAATACGTTTTACAACCTGTTTCTGTTGTCCCCGAATAGCTGGCTGCTCCAGTTCGTAGACTTCATCCGAGATTAAATGTCTATGTTCCTCTTTGGGTAGCCCACCATGCGACCCGTTATCAATGTATCGGTTGAAAACAGTAAAGCGGGGATAATCTTCTGTCCAACGTCTTGCACCGTGATAGAGTGCCTCAGTGAAGATGACACAATCGCCTGCATTGACAGGAACATTTATTACTGTCGGAGGACCGTCGTAAATGGACAGATTTTCGGGAGGGTCAAAATTACGTTTATGGCTTCCGGGTAGGCAAACAAAACCTGTCCCTTTAGGAACATCAACTAAAGAGGTACCAGCATTGATAAACCCCGCGTGTGGTTCACCATTTTCAACGTCGTAATCTTGTCCAGACGCATGAAAGTTGATGTCATCAGAGGTTGTGTAGTTTTTGGTCAAGGCACAGTCTACGAGGCAAGGTGCTGCTCGCGTCAGTGCGATAACAACACGCATAACCTCAATATTAAGCACCAACCGTTGGAAGACAGCATCACCATACTGCACATTGTTAATCCAGTGTGCAATCGTTGAATTATAATCATTGGTGCGCGAGGTTGAAGTCAATGGTGGTGGTAATTCCTCTAACTTCATGTCGTGCCAGCGATTGCCTAATTCAATCATCAATTGTATATCTTCGGGCGGCACGACTTTGCGTAGGATGATGAACCCATGGTGGTCAAAAAACCATTTTTCTTCAGGTGTTAGCATGCAAATTCCTTTCAATCCAGGCGTTGAATTCCTCTAAAGATTTAACCTTTTTCGTTAAAACTGCGCGGTAGACTGCCATACTGTTGTAGATATCTCCCCGATAATCAGAGCGTTGAGATATGGCGTGTTTTATATGTAAGATTGCTGTGCGATCTGCCTGCTGAATTTGGTTGTGCAACGCATCAAATTCAGCCATGTGCTTATGATAATCTGTTTCGCCGTAACCCCATAGGTCTATCTTCCATTCCTGATCTGCATAAAGAAGTTGAATACCCCAGTAGAGTCCGTGATCGAAACCGGGAAAGTTCCGAATAAAGTGGTTTGAATACGACATTTTCGTTACTTGAAACTTCGTTGCGATCTTGTTCCCGATTTCAAAGAAAAGTTCAACATCTTGTTCATCCGGTAGTTTCATACTAATATCAATATCACGCCATGTCATCGTATCCAGTGTGTAACTTCCGATAACCCGTGTAGTTCCGAAGGAGTTAAGCATTGACAGCAAGCCTTCGGTATTAAGTAAGTCGCTTGCTTCGTCTCGTAGTGAACGGGAATGTTCAACAATCTCTTTGTCGGTCATCAATAATTCCTCAAGAAACAAACAATCCTTTTCCGTTGTTTACTTACCCAGTGTATGGTTCAGGATTACGTTCAACTTCTGCGAGAAGGGTATCTACATAAGTCTTAATATTAGATAGGCGACAGTCTGAATCTCCAACTTTTCCTCGTCTCAGATTGCCGAGTCCATCCCAAAAGGCACCAAGTTTTGGTCGATTTAGTCCAATAAAATTTGCTTCGGCATGATCAGCAAGACGTTTATTCCAATAAATTACCTCAACCAGATGAATATAAGTTGAGGTTTCATAATCTACACCAAGCATGAGAAGTTTACCATTTGCCTTGTAGGCACGAAACATCGGCGAATGTGTGCCGTAAGTCTTTCCCCAAGGCGGGTAATCCCACGGAGATTGATAGCCGTCACATCTGAGATGATCAGCGACAAACACTTCCGCACCTCGGCCACGAGCAGCAACGGAGTGTGAATAGTGATCCGAACGATAGGTGCCGGGCATCTGTCGGAAAAACTCTGTCAACCATCCTACTGTGGAGGGTGTTTTTTCAACATCCCAGGATCCCACACGTTCTTCTCGACTCGGCAAAAGGTTGAATGAGGGCATCAAAATCAATCCATCTTGCCCGATGACCGCTTCAAGCGCAGAAATAACAGTACCAGCACCCCCTTCAACTTGCCCTAAACTCTTGAATGAAGAATGTATAAAAAGCGTATCAGCTTTTTCAATGCCGAGATTGGAGAAATCTTGGATCAGTTTTTCGCGTGTATAAGGAGTTTTCATTTTAACAAAGTCAGATTCCAAAACCAAAGTGGATTCAGCAATTAGGTGGCACCATACTTTTTCAATATTTCAACGACTTCTTCGGCATCTGTCCTTCGCATTTGCTGAGCAACTTGTAGCGGCGTTAACCCTCTACGGTTTTTGACATTGGGATTTGCACCTTTGATGAGCAACGCTTCTAAAGCAGCACGCTGCTTTTCACGATTCTTTATTGTGGATCGGATCGCCTCATACAGAGGCGTTTCACCATTGTTGTCAATAGCATCAATAGTCGCATCATTTTCTAACAACACATTGATGACTTTGAGAAATCCTGCCTTTGCAGCACAGTGCAGGGCTGTTTTCCCTTTGCTACTTCGGACATCAATATCCGCACCGAGTTTCAAAAGGCTCAAAACTTTTTCGGGATGTTCGCCTTTATCCCCACGGCATGCATAAGGAAGTGGAGGCCAACCCATCCAGTCAAAGGCGTTTATGTCCTTGGACGGGACTCCATGAGACTTGAGCAGCACACTCATCTCAGAATTATCATCATAAATTCTCGGTGCTTCGCTTGGATCGGCACCATTTTCGAATAGTAATTTAACTATGTCTACTCTATCTGCAGATACAGCGTGATCCAGCAAGAGTTTACTGTGCGATTCAATTATTGCACCCCTTGAGATAAGCAATTCAACAATCCGTATGTTTCCTCCAACGATAGCATAGCAGAGCGGTGTAGCCCACTCGGTATCTCGGTATTCAAATGAGTCTAGTTCTCCTGACGGCAGCATCTCAGATTGAAGGTATCCGCTATTGACAAGATTGGGATCGTTATCAAGGAGCGAAAGCGTCGTATCAAAATCACCAAGATAGGCAGCAGTATGAATATCAACTATTGCACCTTGCTGTAACAGATAATCCGCGACCTCGTCGCGTCCTTCGTGCCGCGCAACACAGTAAGGCGTTATTTCAAGATCGTGTTGGCTAAGGTGGCAACCTGGAAGATTCATATCGGCACCTTGTTCTACCAGAAATTTAACGACTTCCAACTTACCGCGATATGCTGCTTCCCACAGCATCGTTCTGCCATGCGAACCGATAGTGTGAAGCCATTCAGGTTTGTATTCTAAAAATTGCCGAACTGCCTCAAGGTCACCACGACCTGCCGCAGCAACAACGATTTTAAGAAAGTCGCTCTGTTTGCCTGTCAGTTGGGTTTTTGGCATTACACAGTCCTCATTTTAGTGGTTTCTTCTCAATTCGAATCTACGACGCGGGGTCTTCCACCAATTGAAGGCGCCATCAGCATCCGTTTCTGTTGATCGGTTAATTCTCCATATTTGCTGATGTCGTAATAATTTCCAGACCACGCGGAATGTCCCGGACTGTATTTGTATAACAAAGAACGACGTTGATGTCCCGCTTTCCATGGCATTGTCCCGTGAACAAGTGCCTCCGTGAAAAACAACACATCTCCTGCTCCAAGGGCCGGCTGAACAACATAGTGTACTGGACGCTCAAAATTGCGAACGTCTGGTGGTATTTCTCTCAAAAAATTGCTTTTATGACTTCCTGGAATGCATGCAAACCCGCCTGCACCTTCGGGAGCATCAGCAAGATTATAAGTCATTACGCACAACCCATTACGCATTACACCGTCCCGATACTTGTACCAGTGATCCCCTTCGGGACCACCAGGACGACCACCATCTTCACCACCGTGGAGTCCACCGCGCCCGTCACCATCTTTCATAAAAATAGGATAATCGTGATCAAGGCGGACATTTGGACCCAACATCTCTACAAGATAGGGTAGAATTTTCGGATGATCAATGAGCCGTTTAAACGGTTCTCCCCACAGACTCGGAGCTCCCTGCATTTCACCTTTGTCAATAAAAGCGTTCATCTCTGCGACTTCATCATCTGTCAAAACGTCTTTTATTATCAGATAACCCTCAAGGTCTACAGCAAATTTTTCTTCACCTGTCATTGGATTTGAATTCCTTTCAATGTGGTAGTTATCAGTTAATTTTCCCTTTGTTCTACAACGCGCGGCCTCCGACCGATAGAAGGCGGCAGAAGCATCCGTATCTGTTGTTCGGTCAAGTCGGTATATTGGCTAATGTCGTAGTAATTCCCTGACCACGCGGAATGTCCAGGACTATATTTATATAGCAAGGCACGCCGCTGATGCGTTGCTGTCCATGGCATTGTGCCATGAATAAGTGCTTCAGTGAAAAACAGCACATCCCCTGCTTCAAGCGGTGGTTGAACGACATAATGTGCTGCACGTTCAAAACTGCGAACCTCTCTCGGAATTTCTGGTGCGAAGTTACTTTTATGACTCGCTGGGATACAGGCAAACCCGCCAGCACCTTCAGGGGCATCTGCCAAATTGTATGTCATAACACATAATCCGTTCCGCATGACTCCGTCACGATACTTATACCAATGATCGCCTACGTTTCCACGTGCGTGTCCACCATCTTCACCCCCATGCAATCCACCCCTTTTACCGCCTGTATCCATGAAGAGTGCATAATCGTGATCCAGACGCACATGTGGTCCCAACAATTCAATAAGGTATGGAAGTATTTTTGGATGGTCAATCAGATTCTTAAACGGTTCTCCCCAAAGACTTGGTCGTCCATTTGTTTCACCTTTGTCAATAAAGGCGTTCATTTCTGCGACTTCATCTTTAGTCAAAACATTCTTAATGACGAGATACCCTTCAAGGTCAACTTTAAATTTTTCTTCACCTGTCATTTACAGAATTCCTCCTAATGCCAAGGTGTTGTTTTCACGCAGTCAATAATTATAGGTTTAACTATGCTTATGATCTTTTGGTGCAGTCACTTCAAAATCAAAGCCGCCAATCACATCACCGTTCACCTCAAGTTCAAAACGATGCCATCCGAGGCACGCTTTCCCGTCATCAAACTGCTTTAGCGATGGCAAAGGAAAAAGGGATTTTTCGTAAGCAACGCGTTGTTTCGGTTTCAACTTCCTCTGACTGAATCGATAGCGTTTGCGCGTGATGTGTCCAGTTGGGCGTTTATAGGCGATTATATAGTAAGTAAGAATCGTTTGGGGTTCATCAGATCCACTTTGAAAACTAAACGAAAAACGAAATGGTACGTTGATTGGTTGGCTTTGGGATTCAGACTGCAATTCAATTAAAGCAATTTCCGCCTTTCCTAACTCCTGCGGCATTCCTAAACCGAGTAATTTATAAGCGCGTTTATCACCAATCTTCACTTGATATTTAAGTGCTTGCCGAAGAATCTTCTCTGTTTCTGCGCTACCGTCCTGACTCCATTGTTCCAACGTAGTATATCCTATTTCTGGATAGTCCTTCACAATGTCGCGCATATCTTTTGCAACGTGCTCTCGAACGCGTGCATCAGGGTCATCTTTTAGTGTTTCCAAAAGTGCCAAAATTGGCTGCGGGTCTTGAATAAACGGACGCAACCATTTTTGCCATGTGCCACGTGTGCAAAGGGCAGCAGCAACAAACAAACGAAGGTTTGCATTTTCGTCTTTGACCCATTCACTAAAACGTTGAAAACATCGATTAGCGTCTTTAATGATAAACTCACGGATTTCTCCGCCGCGAGTGCAGCGGTATTTTGAGAGTAGAGCGAAAGCATCCAGAGATGCGTCAAAATTAGCAAGTCCGTATAAACGGATGAAGTGGGAAATCGGTCTCAGACACGTCTCAGTTTCAGCGGTGGGATATGATGTCGGTATTGGTATGGCTTCGGCATCAACATAATTCATTAAGATGGCAAGTGCCTCAGAATAGTTTTGGGGAAGGTGATGGCGTAATACACGTCCGATGGCTTTCGTCACGTTGTAAATCGTCTGTCCCTCCATCTCTTTCCGAACGTCCATAACAAAAGTGGACACATCAAATTCAGGATAGATACGCTGAATTTTTTCACCAATAACTAAGCCATCTTGTGTCAGATCGAAAAGTGTTTGTTGTGGTATCTGAGCCATTGACTACCTCTATTATATCCTCAAAGTCCACAGAGAATTTCAACTATTATGTTTAGTGTGATATTCCTTCCAAAACAGATGGATACCGTCTGTGGTGAAAATAATAACATATCTGCTGAACGAATGTCAAATGAGGTAGGATTATTGAACTCCAGGATCATTTAGTTTTATAGATTCTTATTTTATCATATTAACTGCGAGTTTAGGTTTTGAAGCAAGATATTTGATTGTATCAGAAATAGCCGTATACCCTGCAAATCGGAATACGGATAATGCCGTATTGCGTAATGCTGCCATAACTTCTGGAATAGCACCGCATCTGACAGGAGAGGCATCTTCTCCGAGCAGCGTGTCCCCATCCAGTGGGACTTGTTCTCTATTGACCAATGTCCACGCCGTAAAGCAAGTAAGCGCTTTGCAGATGCTGCTTCGGGACTTAGACTTGTTATCCCATAGTGAACTTTGTGTGTTTCTTCTCCTGTTTTCAGGTTTTTGTAAATATAACGATATTGGATGACTTGTGCTACACCCAGCCAGTCCAGATAGTCATTGAGACTTGTGCTTGCTCTCAAACACCTTGTTTGTAGTCTACCTTGCGATTTTTCAACTGTCTCGTGAATGTGAATACGGTCTGTCAAAATAGGATGTGTCGTGTCATCAGAAAGCGTATCAGGTATGTCTTGAAAAAGTTTCTCAATCGCAGACGAGTAGTGCGAGGATTGATTTTAGCGGATGTCGTTTCCCTTTATCCTTGCGTGGGTCTCTAAGTTTTGCTAACATATCTATCAAGTGGCAAGATACATCTCTTGTCATTATTCACCTCAAATAGGGTAGTTTTAAAGTGAAGTATAGCAGATGTAGCATGCAAGTCAAGCTACATCTGCTATACATAATATTAACAACTGTGATAGAAACTGCCCGAAAAACATAAAACTAAATTACCCTGCTTAGTACACAAAAAAGTTAGGGTTATTTAGTTTTAAGAATTATCAATTGATGGGTGTTACTGAAAGTTTATATCGTAGGTTGGGTTGAACCGCAGGTGAAACCCAACATTTCCTGTATGTAAAGCGTTACATGTTGGGTTTCGGTCCTCAACCCCATAAGTGTCAACTTAAGGATATTTCCCATTGTTGGAGGGGTTTTCAACCCCGATTTTATTGGTTAGGTCTCACAATATCGGGCTTACAAAGCCCTCCAACAAGAGAAAATACAGCATTTTTTCTTAAGTTGACACCTATGGGTTTCGGCCCTCAACCCATAGGTGTCAACTTAAGAAGACATCTACGTTTTGGCGAGTGCTTCTCAACCCTTATAGTGATTGAAACTGTCCCATATTTAGTCCCGTAGGGACGCTATGTTTATAGAAATATGTTACCCACCGCCTCTTGAGTTCCGTAGGAACGACATATCTGACTGGTGGACTGAGGCGACAACATACCGCCCCTACGGGGCTCAAGAGATGGATTATCCGTTTTCTATAAACATACCGCCCCGACGGGGCTCAAGAGGGTTTTCCCTGTTTGAAAATTGCTTAAGTTGACACCCGGGGAATGCCTGATGGCATTCATACCGTTGATTTATGGGGTTTCGACCCTCAACCCAACCTACGATAATATCAAATCATTAACGGATGTGATAAAATGCGCCAGAAATATGGAAAACTAAATAACCCTGAAAAAAGTTGACCATAACTTGAAAATCTGATACTCTAATTACAGACCCAATTTCTATGAATGATGTTTGCATTTAGAACATATTATGGTAGATTTTTGAATTTATTAGACCAGTATTGATCTGTAGGAGGGAACTCCGATTCCCGACTATCAAAGTGTTTTGTCGCGATTCGGAGATCGCTCCTACATGTGGCATGTATAATTATTTCAATAATTCACCATATATCGGAGTCCAACCAGATATTTACCAATGCAATTGGAGAGATAGATGCCAACGAATGCAAAACTGATTGCAGACTGGCGTGACGCGCCCGCGCCATTGCTCAGCATATTACACGCGTTCCATGACAGGGATGGATTTATATCGGAAACATCTCTCCGTGATATTGCAATCGGATTTCGAATTCCACTTGCAGAACTTTTCGGCACCTTAACCTTTTACCATCACTTTGCACGTGAAGCACCAGGACAGAGCGCGCCGCGCGTTTGTACCGGACCTGTTTGTCGGTTGCAGGGTGGATTAGAAATCCTTGAGGCACTCAAAACCGAAGGGGCTACCCCAATGCCGTGTGCAGGAAGATGCGATGATTGTGTCCCCGTTCTAAAAGGGCATCAAGTCCTCACTGGAAAACAAGCAGATGCGCTTTCTGTCCAACCCACTCCTTTACCGCCGCCATACCCAGGTGATAGCGAAGAATGTATCTTTGCAGAGATTCGCGAACCAAACCGCAGGACGCTTGAGGGCTACCAACGCACAGGTGGCTATGAAGGACTAAAACACACGGTGACATCCCTAACCTCCGAAGAGGTTATTGATATACTAAAAGAGAGTCAACTTGCTGGTAGAGGTGGTGCTGGATTCCCCACAGGCATGAAGTGGGAATCGGTGCTGAATGCCCCCGGTGATCCGAAAACGATTGTCTGCAATGCAGACGAAGGTGAACCAGGTTGTTTCAAGGATCGGGTAATTCTCGATTATGCGCCTCACACGGTAATTGAAGGGATGACACTTGCCGCTTACGCAACAGGGGCGACGCGAGGCTTTATCTACCTTCGATATGAATATCCAGAAACTTTAAAAATACTTGAACAGGCACTTGCAGAAGCTGAAGCCGAAGGGTTAATAGGTGATGAGATTTTAGGAAAACAGTTTAGTTTTCATATCTATATTCGTCGTGGTGCGGGTGCTTACGTCTGTGGTGAAGAAGGTTCGTTGTTGAACAGTTTGGAAGGAAAACATCCTTTTCCGAGAAACCGACCACCTTACCCTGTGACACACGGCTTTGAAAATCTACCTACCGTGGTAAACAATGTGGAAACACTCGCCGCCGCTACACAGATTTTACGACACGGTGCAGAATGGTATAAAAACCTGAGTTACGACAAAAATCTGGCAGGCACAAAAATCATCAGTCTCTCAGGTGACATACAAAGACCTGGGAATTACGAGGTGCCATTTGGACTTCCACTAAAGACACTGCTTTACGAATGGGCGGGTGGTCCGTTAGAAGGACACTCAATTCAAGCGATTACATCTGCGGGGTTATCAGGTGGGTTTATCGGTGAAAAAGACCTTGACATCACTATTGACGAACCGAGTTTTCAAAAGGTCGGCGCGATGCTGGGTGCAGCAGGTATTATGGTGTTTGATGACACACGAGATATGCTTGATGTAGCACACAACGCAATGGAATTTTTCGCTGAAGAATCTTGTGGAAAGTGTTTTCCATGCCGCATCGGCACACATCGGCTTACAGAATTATTGTCTGAACCGTTGAACGAGAAATCAAAAGATCTGATTACGGAAATTGGAGCAGTGATGAAGGCAACAAGTGCTTGTGGACTTGGCACCGCTGCACCCAATATTACAGAGACTTTGATGCGAATAAATCCGTAAATTGAAACTGATTTGACAGGTTGGACAGGATTTCTACTATGATCACATTTTCTGGCATGTTCTAATGTGGACACGAGGATTTATTTCGCTCTGTCTCATCGTGTTTGTGATCGGCTTGATTACTGGACCAGTACATCTGTTCTTTCCGGTATATGCCGAATCGGTTTTAGGAGAAAACCCTTTTTTCGCAGGGTTATTGCGTGCCATACCTATCGGCCTCGGTGGGATCACGGCACTTATTGGTGGGACACTAAGTGACCGATTTGGACGAAAACCGACACTGTTAATTGGGGTGACCGGTGCTGTTGTAATAGGAGGACTTTTTACTACACATATACCTTTGTTTATTTGGGGAATCCTATGCTACGAAGGCATTGCTTCTGGATTCAAAACAGCAGGAGGACAATCGTATCTCATCAGTTCGGTGTCACCAAAGCAATTAGGAATGGCAACAGGACTATACTTTATAAGTAGTACTGTCGGAAGTGCTGTTGGAAACGCTATCGCTGGCGAGATAATTGATCGAATCAACTTTAGAACCTTCGGAACAGGAGCAGTCCTTCTGTCGGGTTTGCTGTTTATTGGCGCGTGTCTCTTTTTACCTCGTCTCAAACAAAATGTTGGCAACAGTCAACAGAAACGAGGCGGAATTTGGAAATCAACCTTAAACATCGGAAAGTATACCAACTTATGGCGTAGATCGGAAATTAAAATGTTGATCGGTCTGCGCGTTTTCCCAACCTACTATTGGGGATCAGTCAACCTATTGATGCCGATCCTAATATTTCGTATCGCGGGGGATAAAGCAACTGGATATTACGGTGCTGTCAGCTTACTATTTGCTTTTGCCTGTCAATTGGCTACCGGAAAAATATGTGATGCAGTCGGTCATCGTATCCCTGCTTTAGTAGCAAATGTAGTCGTTACAATTCTCGCTTTTGGATTGGCATTCTTTCATAACTCGTTAGTTGGCTTGGAAATCTTTGGGATACTCGGTGCGGGGGCTGCATGGGCACTTTCAACCACAATCCCGCGGTTTATCAACGAATTTACTAATCCCGACGAGAAGGGACACGGGGTTGGGATAACACATTTAGCATGGAGCACCGGATTTCTTCTCGGTTACGTCGCAAGTGGATTTTTAATTAACATTTCTGTTTATGTACCATTTATTGTCGCAGGATTTTTCCTGATTTGTTCAACAAGTATAGCCTATAAACTTTGGCACACTTATATAATGTAAGGAAGGAACACCTATGATTATTGCTGAACTCGATTTAGAAAATGCTGAACATCTTGAACTCACAAATGCACAATGGCGTTTTGCCGAAGGACTTGTCCCCGGTGAACCGAATGGTGGTTTAGTTGACCAGATGCCTGAAACACCAGCACGCTTGGCAGATTATGATGATTCTGGTTGGGCAATTTGTGAAAATATTCAAGAAATCGTTTTAACAGGTCTCTGTTTCGGTTGGTATCGGATTACTGTCACCATTCCTGAAGAAGTTGATGGAAAATCCGTTGCTGGTTCAAAGGTTTGGTTTCATACCTGTATTGACGACTACGGTGAAGTTTGGGTTAATGGTGAAATTGACTTAGCTTTTGGAGAGTCTGGACGCGGCGCTGCTTCAGGTTTCAATACGCCACAACGCGTTGTTGTATCCGAAAGTGCTGAACCAGGGACTAAACATGTCATCGCATGTTTGGCTATCAACGGTCCTCTTGCAAGACCGGGAGGCGGTATTTTTCTCCGTTTCGCGAAGCTTGAATTTGAAAACGAATAACCTGTCTAATCTTTGTGGGGACGGCTTTTTGCTGTCCCCATAATACATAATAAATTGTCTACAAAAACAACACATCTCAACAACTCTCAAGATACACCAAAAGCAGTTGTCCTACTAAGTGGCGGTTTAGATTCCACTACCACCTTCGCTATCGCTCTTGACGAGGGTTATGATTGCTATGTGATGAGTTTTCGGTATGGTCAACGAAACAAGGTAGAACTCCGATGTGCACAAAACATCACTAAGTCACTTGGCGCAAAACAACACACCATTATTGATATTGACCTGAGATTCTTTGGTGCTTCAGCCTTGACAACAGATATTGAAGTGCCCAAAGGTGGATTAGAAACTGAAATGGGTGGGAGCATACCAATTACTTATGTTCCTGCCCGGAACACTATATTTCTTTCTTACGCGCTCGCTTGGGCAGAGGTGCTTACTGCGGAAACCATTTTTATTGGCGCGAATGTTATTGACTATAGCGGATATCCAGATTGTCGTCCGGAGTATATTAGTGCCTATCAAAAAATGGCAAACCTCGCAACACAAGTCGGTGTGGAAGGTAAAACGAAACTGACAATCCGTGCCCCACTTATTGAAAAAACAAAAGCAGAAATAATCCAAATTGGAACTGCCCTTGGTGTTGATTATAGTCTCACACTTAGCTGCTACGATCCAGATATGGATGGGAGAGCGTGTGG
This sequence comes from Candidatus Poribacteria bacterium, assembly GCA_028820635.1. Taxonomy (GTDB): domain Bacteria; phylum Poribacteria; class WGA-4E; order WGA-4E; family WGA-3G; genus MSPOR6. The sequence goes on along the minus strand of JAPPIG010000071.1, from coordinate 109,430 downwards.
CGAATGCGATAGTTGTATCCTCCGCAAAAAAGGTTTTGAAGACGCAGGTATCTCTGATCCCACCCGTTATAAATAGAATAGGCATCTACAAATATGACAAAAGCAGTATTTTTTGATTTTTATTATACTTTATGTGTTTGGGGACTACCACTTGAGGAAAGTCTGCAAAAAATAGCTGAAAGATATAAATTTGATATTGATTGGGCTCTCTATGATGAGGTCGTCCTGAATCTGTTTGCTGAAGCGTCTGACACCGATCCTTCCAATCATTCACTGTTAGCAACGATGGATAAAATTGTTGAAAGTTACTGCGATTTTATGAAAAATCTCGGTGTTAGGGAACATGCAGATCAGATGGCTTGGGAATTGCTTCAAGCTGGACATTCGCTCTTTGCTGCCAATGTTGCCTCGCTCTACGACGATACTGTTCCAACACTCCAACGACTAAAGGATGATGGATACAAGTTAGCGATTGTCTCCAATTGGGATACACCCTTGGATCCACTGGCAGAACGACTCGGTATTGCACACTTTTTTGACATAATTGTTGCCTCACATGACGTGCGCGTTCGGTCAGCAAAACCAGACCCACATATATTTAAGTACACGCTAAAAGCAGTTGGAGTTTCGGCAAAAGAAACAGTGCATGTAGGCGATACTTTTGAAGCTGACATCATAGGCGCACAAGGAGTAGGTATTCGTCCAATACTGATTGATAGGGAAGGTTCGCAAGTCGGCAGGTGGAATGAAACGATTCGGAGTCTTGCGGAGTTGCCGGAACTGATTTAAATGTCCTAATAGTTATGACAGGTTCTGTTTTTAGAAGTATTGTTACTTTTGATGATTTGCCTAAGATGATGTCGTTTGCGTTTTCAACCGTTCAATTTCCTCCCGCAGTTGTACCAATTCTGCTTCGGCATGTAGACGTGCCGCAGTTTCTTCTTCAACTTTATTTTCCGCTTCCTCAGCACGTTTTAAATTTGCTTCAGCTGGTGTCACTAACCGCTTCTCATTGGTAAGATCGTAAAAACCCAATTCATTACCATGCAAACGCAACTCTAAAGCCAAAGTCTCGGAATACACGCTCCCATCAGCATCCTGAGGAATAGGTACATATTTACCATCCACAAGACGAAAACCCATAATCGGTTCGGGGAGTAATCGTCTTTCCGCATCATAAAGAAAGTAGTCCAATATCCCTATTTCCGCATAGAGTTCTTTCTTTTCTCGTAAATCTTTCCGGTATGTTTTTTCGCTTGAAAACTCTAAAACAAAATCAGGGGGTTTCCCTTCGTTCCATATTTGGTAAATACGTCTCTGTTTCTTACCCACACCAAACGCAACAAACACATCTGGTGATATAGATTTTCGAGGATTTCCTTCTTCATAATACATCATGAGGTTGCCTGAAACACAAACATCCATATCATCTATGTAATGTAGAGAAAGTGTTTGAATTGACGTAGTAATTCCATCACGATGAAGTTCAGTTTCAGCCATGGGTTTTCCATCCGATTCTGGATAATAGATATCCGTATCTACTGTTGGAGCATAGCGCGTTTGATAGGCGGAATTATCTATTGAAGGTTTTCTTTTTTTATCTGCCATGATCGCATCTCCTTAGTTTGAGAGTAGAAAGTTCTTTATTCCTTGAATGTCAACAAATTCTATATTAGTTTTCCGCAGAAATCAAGTAAAACGCTGCATCAGATATTCACTTCAGTTACAAAAACGTCTAAGGCAGGTTCCTCTACTTCCAGCTCTTCTTTTTCAAAAGTCTCAATATAAAACCGAATTGCAGAAGTTACGTCTGCAATACTTTCTTGGTATGTATCGCCCTGCCCTATGACAACACCTTTGAGTCCAAGAGGATAGGCGACATAACCATCAATATGTTTTTCAACAATCACTTTAAACGGCTGCATTCTATCCTCCTTTTAATGTAGCATAACCTGTTAGGTTGTGCATGGAAATTCATTTATTCACTAAATTGTGAGTGCAGTGCCCACAGACCTTGCCCCGGTTCACTAATATAGAAAAAGTCACCATTATTGAAACCATCAACAATTGTTTCTGGGTTGTATTTAGCAATAACTTCGTCTAAAGACGCCCATTCGTAGCCAACTGATTCAATCTCTTTTTGAGTAAGGTGTTCAGTTGCGTAGACAACCTTGAAACGCCCCTCGGTACTGCCGTGAATTAAATGTGCTGCTGCGGAGAGGTTATTTTGCAATTCCGAATTCTCTTCAACTGCGTTGAGTGTTGCAGGTGTGCCGCGATAGCCATACTTCCGAATAAGTCTGTCGATTTCAGCATCCTCACCGAATTCACGCAACCCTGGTGCGATGATGATTAACTCGCCATCGTCGGCCATTGCCATCCGTGTGCGATAGATAGCCTTATTCCCAAGCCATGTGCTTCTAAACTCCTTCGGATCCAAGTAGACAACTACCTTTTTTAACGGTTCATCTAAAAATGTCATATTAACGTTTCTGCTTAATTCCGCCGCAGTCTCAAAAGTGCGCGCATCATCACCGACGTAAAGTCCCCGCATCACACGATCCCCATTTTCCTCAACATCCATAACGCTCATCACATAAACAATACCGAGTTGTTTCAGAAAATGCGTATGCGCATAATTCAGCACCCTTCTGACAGAGGTATCCGTGTGTCCCATTAGTCGCTCCATACCGTCTACTGCACCGAGGAAATGAGATTTGTTGATCATCTCAACGCCACCTGCTCCGACAAGAACATTTTTAAATCCATTTGCGATGCCAATAACTTCATGCGGAATCACCTGCCCAACAGAGATAATGAGTTCATAATCCCCTTCTATAAGTTTTTGATTGACTGCCACAGGAATACTATAATTAAGCTTGCCGCCAGACACCTCACGAATAAAATCAGATGGCACTTCGCCAAAGTGGTAAAGTCCCGTCCGCCAATGATGCACGTGATATGTTGCTTTTGGCAGATCGCCGTACATTTCCGCAATCTGTGCTTCAGTCATAGGCGCATGCGTGCCGATAGCAGGCAGAATATCAAAAATTGTTCCATTTGCAGTATCCCAAAGTTCATAGAGTATACGCGTGAGTTCTCCTGCATTTGAATGGAGGCGCGTTATATCTGGCGGAATTACCAGAATCTTTTTCGGGATACCTCCTAATTTGAGCAGCACTTCTTGAATTAATGCGCGCTTTTCTTCGGTTGTAATAACAGTGTCTTTTCCACCGTGGGCAATGTAAGTTGACATAGTGTAAATCTCACAGTTGTCTATTGGATAGAGAGGGCGAAAAACAGATGTCTCGCCCTCTAACATTTCAAATTAATATGCAGCTTTAATACTGCCCCAACTCGTGCTTAACTTATCCTGCGGTTCCACAGGCAAAACCAAATCTTCAACGGAATCGCCAATAAAAAGGTTATCAATATAAACAAGACCGTAATTGCCGAACTTACCGGTTTTATAGTCACCATCTTTCGCTTCGGTGGCTGGATCGACATTTTTAAAAGGTGTCTTATCATCGCGTTCCTTGAGCTTAAAAGTGAATGAATCGCCGTCTAACGTAAGTTGTGCGCGATACCAAACCTGCGGTTTGTTATCTACCGACCCATCCCCTATAAGCGGCCAGCCGTTTTTACGTTTATAGAATCGATATATCTTTCCACCTTGACGTCGATCACTCAGATAGAACTTCTCACCATCTTGAAAACGGAAAACGACACCCATATAGAAATCATCAGGAAACATCATATCCCATTCAGCGATATAATCGTCCCAATCGGCATCCCCACAGACATAGATGGAACCGCCGGGTCCATCATGTCGTGAATCATTAGATGGATTATTAGAAGTCTTAAGCACCTTATTACCTGCATCTTTCGGATCGGCAACAACTATAGCCTTCGTTTTGCCTGCAAATCCGATTTCCCATTTCTTGGGTTCTTGGTCAATGGTATCTTTCTCAAAATCGTCATGGAACAACAACTCTGCTGAAGCACTCATTGAAGCAAACAGAGTTAACACTACCACGGTGCACAAAATAAATAACATTGTGAAACGCATTTTTTCCTCCTTAGACTTGATCATATTTCACTTGAAAATTTACGATAACAATTATATCATAAAAACATCAAATAGACTAACAAAAGAGGCATGCATGCGCATTTTGCACACTGCCGATTGGCATATCGGGCAACGCCTTCACGAACGCCAACGGCATGACGAACATAAAGAATTTCTAAATTGGCTTCTACACACAATCCAAGAACATGAGGTTGAACTTCTTCTCGTTTCAGGTGATATTTTTGACACCTCCCTTCCGTCAGCAGAAGCAACAAATCTCTATTATGAGTTTCTTTTTCGCCTCTATAATGAGACCGAGACGGACACGGTAATTATAGCAGGCAACCACGACTCACCACGACACTTGGAAGCACCACGAGAATTCCTCAAAATGGGTCGGATCCACGTTGTTGGTCTTGCAAAAGAATCAGGTGACTGTGTGATTCGCATTCCAGACGAAAACCCTCGCGTTGCTGTTGCTGCCGTGCCATATCTCTCAGAAAACGAACTCCCACACGTTTCCTATGAATCTGAGATAGAGAAGAACGAACGGTATCGAGAACGACTCAAAACGTTCTATGCGGATTGTGTGTCTTACATGCCTACGACCCTTCCAAAAATCTTGATGGGGCACCTCTTTGTTGATGGCGCAAAAGAAACCGATTCTGAACGAAATATCCAAATTGGTGGGGCTTCTGCTATACGTACAAGCGATTTTCCTGATGGTGTAGGTTATGTTGCGCTTGGTCACCTCCACAGACCACAAACGATAGAAGACAGTGCTTATCCAATCCGATACGCAGGCTCGCCAATTCCGATGCGGTTCAACGAGGCAAATTATCGTAAAAAACTTTATCTGCTGGAACTTTCTGACGATGGAACATTGATACAAGATAAAGACATTGAAATTCCTATTTTCAAAGAGTTATGTACTGTTGAAGGAGATGAAACCTCTGTCCTTTCGGAGGCGATGATAGAAAAGTGGGATGGTAAGTATATTCAGGTAAATTTGAAATTGGACTCTGTGCGAACCGGCATCAGCGACGAAATTCGAAAAGCGTTCAGTGATCGTGGGGGCGATGTTTTAATTGTTCAAGTTGAGCTGCCAGAAGCAAATGACATTCCAGTTATTCAGGTTGAAGATATGAAACGTCCCGAGGAAATCTTTGAACAATTCCATAAGGCAAACCATGACGGTAAACCACCCGATGAAACCTTAGCGCAAACGTTTAACGAATTACTCCAGATGGTTGAGAAATCCTAATGAAATTATGTAAACTAAAAATAAAAAATCTAAATAGTTTTCGTGGTGAGATTGAACTTGATTTTGATGCACCTCCGTTAGACGATGCATCACTTGTAGCAATTACCGGTCCTACAGGGGCAGGAAAAACAACGTTGTTAGATGCGATTTGCGTTGCACTTTACGGTAAAACACCTCGTTTAACAGGACGCGACACACGCAATCCTAAACATCTCATCAGCCATGGTGAAAATGAGGGTTTTGCTGAAGTCTATTTTGAGGCAAACAAAAAACGATACCATGCTACTTGGACAATTAAACGCAACTATCCTCCCAGAACACAATTATTTGATAGTTCCGGTGAGTTAATCACTACTGATGTTAATCAAGAAATAAAATCTATTTTAGGGCTTGATTTTGAAGCATTCAAACGTTCTATCATGTTAGCACAAGGTGAATTTGCTGCGTTTTTAAAAGCAAAGGACGAAGAGCGGCGAACAATTTTGGAAGCAGCTGCGAGTGTTGATATCTACGATGAACTAAAAAGGACATTAAACGATAAGGTTGCAATTGTTGAAACTGAATATCAGAATGTTTTGCAAAAACTGGAGGCTGTTCCTGAAGCCTCACTTGAACAACTATCAGAAGCAGAAGCAGAGCTTGGCAGATTGCAAGCAGAAGCAGAGAAATTAGGTGGAAAAAATCAGCAAATTCAAGCGGAAAGAGAGCATGAGACAAAACGTAAAGAGGACTATGAAAAACTGCAGACTTCTAAAGAAAATGAAAAAGAACTTATCAATCAGCAACCAATAATTAACAAACTGAAATCGGAGCGTAAACGTGCTGAACGTGCAAACCAGCTTCGCCCAGAAAAACAGGTATTTGACTCCGCAAAATCTGATCATGAAAAAGCAGCAGATGATCTACAAAAGGCTGAAACCGAACTTGTGGGTTCACAAAGGCAAGTAGAGATTAACCAAGCCGATTTTGATAAAAAAGATGAGATTTATCAATTAGCACTATCTGAACGCGATCAGAAAATTGACACCTTTAATACGGCAAAGTTAGAGATAAGTCAGGCAAAAAACCAATTTGAACAAGCAAATAACCGAATAACCGATAAGAAAAAAATAGACGACCAAATCGAGACAACGTTAAACAAGTTAACTGAGAGGGAAACTTATCAAGCTGAATTGCAAGAACAAATTGCGGAGGCGCAAACTTTTTTAGATGAAAACCTTCTCCCATCGGATCGGCAGTTACGTTTTAACCGAACAAGTGTTCTTCTGTCAGAACTCAACTCAAAATGCCAACTGCAAAAGGAAAAAGAAAATGACCAGTCGGAGTACGAGTCACAAATAGGAAAGTTAGAAGAAAAGTTAAAAGAATTAACTGAGAATAGCAAAGAACTGCTTTTGAAAGAAAAAACTGTAAAGAACTCACTTAAACAAGCAAAAGCCGAATTCAAAGAACTTCAAGATACCGGCACACTTGAGGATTGGCAAAGCCGAAGAGATAATGCCAGGAAAGCGCAACCGATAGCGCAACAGTATGAAAATTTGGTCGAGCAACTCGGTGAAAAAGGGGACGATCTCTCGGAATTAAAGGAAAATATCATCGGACTTGATGAATCCCTTGATGACCTTAAGGGAAACCTTGAGGTCCAATCTCTACTCTGCAAGCGAGCAGATGCAGAAGTTGAGAAATTAGAATCTGAAAAAGAATTAGTGCTTTTAGCAGAACCCGTTAATGCGCTTCGACAGCAGTTAGAGGAAGGGAAACCATGCCGCGTATGTGGTGCTACAGATCATCCTTATGCTGATAAAGTTGAGCATGAAAGCGAGGCGTTACTTGAAGGTATTGAAAAAGCATTAGACGATGCCGAAACAGAGGCGAAAAAGGCACAGAAACAGAAGCAAAAATTAGAACAGAATCAAGTGCGTCTCCAACAAGATAAATCCAACACTACTGAACAAGTTGATGAATGTATTGAAGAAATAGAAAACCTAAATACTGAAACCGAAGACCTCTGTGCAAAGTGGCAAAAGCTCTATGAATCTGTTGACATCTCATCCGAATGGGTTGATGAAAGATATAATGAAGCAGACACCGCGATTGATAATCTCAATACCACTCAAGAGACTTACAATCAAATCTCTAATGAGTTAAATCAAGTTTCTCAAGAACTCACTACTTGTGCACGTGATTGTAAGCGAGAAAGCGAACTGTTGAACGATACAAAACAGGAATTAGAGACTGTAACAGATGAAATTGAAGTCTTGAAATTGGATATTTCTGATACTGAGAAAGATTTTTGGACTTTAATGCCCGAAGTTTTTCACGACTTTACACCAGATGAAGCTGTCAAACAATTTGACGATAAGATCAAGGCAGTCGATCTACGTGATCAGGAACTCACCATGAAAAGCAACCAACTTAATGTGCTTAACACCGAAATTCAGGGGGATCAAGACAAACTCAAAGGTTTGAAAGAAAACAGCAAAGAACTTGAAGCTGAAATCGAACGTTATCAAAACGAAGGTGAAATGTTTTTAGAGGCTGTCCGTGAAAAAACTGATGGCTTAGAAACGGTAGACGATATCAACGCAGCAACTAACAAGTTGGACGCTGAATTGCAGACTAAGGAAAACGCTCGTGATGAGGCTAAACTACAGTTAGAAGAAAGTCGTACACAATTAACTGAAAAAGAAACGACTCAGGAATTTCGAGAAGAACAGTTGAAGGAAAAAAGTGAGGATTTTGAAGTAGCGCGCGAGGTTTACTTTGGTAAGTTAAACAAAGCAGGATTTGATTCACCAGACGCACACAATGACGCATTTCGAGAAGAAACACACATACAAACACTAACCGAAAAAATAGACACTCATGTAAGCGAAAAACAGAAACTTGATGTGGAAATTGTCGCATTACGAACGCAGTTTAAAAAAGCACCATTTGACCTTGAGGTATTAAAACTAATTATATCCCAAGCAGAAGGAATTGCAGCAGAGATACAAAGTGCACAGAAAGAAATTGGCAGGCAAAATGAGAAAATTGACAACCTGAAAGATAACCTTGAAAAACGTGAGGAACTTGATAGCGAAGTGCAGGCGGCGAACCAAGAAATGGAACGTTGGAAAAATCTGCAGGAGATAATCCCCAGAAACGAACTCCGAGATTTCGCATTAGATATTATGTTTCAACAGGTCAGCCGCATCGCAAATGTTCAGTTAGCATATCTAACCTCAGAACGTTACCAACTTGATGTAGAAACTATCGGTAAGCTAACCGTCATTGATCGGTGGAATGCAAATGAAAAACGCCCTGTTGAAACACTCTCAGGAGGAGAATCGTTCTTGACAAGTCTGGCACTGGCACTGGCACTCTCGGAACTTAGCCAAGGCCGCGCACAACTCAATTCGCTATTCCTTGATGAGGGGTTTGGAACACTTGACACAGAAACGCTTGACATCGCCATCGCAGCGTTGGAAGGACTCCGCATGCAGGGACGAAGCATCTACCTTATCAGTCATATACAGGAATTAACGAGACGATTGCCTGTTAAAATCAATGTTAAGAAACAGGGAAATGGAAGTTCATATATCGAAATCCGAGATTAACGCATATCATCGTGAAATATTAGCAAGTACAGGTAGACGTGCTTTGATGAAGATTAATTTATTAATTGGGTAATTTTCTGTCTGCACGAGACGGGTGTACTTCACCTGCTGGCGAGGTTTCCTAACCTCGCCGAAATTACCGATTTAATTACTTAATCTTCATGTAAGCACGCAGAAAATTACTTTAAATAAAACTGGAGGCTATATATGCAATTTGGTTTCATGTCGTCAGTCTGTCCACCACTAACGCTGGCAGAACTTATTGACAAAGCAAAACACTATAACTACGAACACTTAGAACTTCGTGTAGAATGGGACCACGGTCACGGTGTTGAATTGGATTCAACACCACAACAACTCAACGATGCGAAGAATCGCTTAGCAGACAGCGGAATAACGCTATCTTGTATCGCAACTGGGGTGAGATTCGTTAATCCGGATGCCCAAGTACGAGCAGAACAAGTTGATCTACTCAAGCGATATATTGAACTTTCTGAAAAGATGGAGGCAAAAAACATTCGTATCTTCGGCGATCCTGTGCCGAAAACACCTACTGAAGTGGATCAAACATTGGATTGGGAAGCGGATGGTATACGACAATGTGATGCGTTAGCGGGTGAGGCGGGGGTTGCACTCTGTTTGGAAACACACGGCAATCTATTAGCGAGTTACTTGGCTGAAGTCCTTTATCGATCAGAAGCGCAGAATACGTTTGTGAATTGGCATGCAGCACATCATGTCCGACACGGGCAACCTGTAGATGTCGCTTATGTGCATCTACGGGATAAGGTGCGACATGCACATGTCAACTTTGGCGATGAAGGTCCAATGCCCGATACAGAAAGAGATTCTCTCACACTTCTCGCGCAAGATGGATATACAGGGTTTATCTCTATAGAGGTTATCAATCCAAAGGATTCGGATGCGGTGCTGCAAAGGCACGCCGAACTATACAAAACACTCTAAACCAAAAATCTTCAAGGATTGGTAACCTATTAGAGATTAAAATTGGGAGGTTCCGGTAGGCTTAAGAATAGGTCTACCGGATTTTCTTTCAAACGCTAAACGATTCGCCGCATCCGCAAGTGTTTTTGGCGTTTGGATTGGTAATCTTAAAACCCGAATCCATTAAACCGTCGTTGTAATCCAGCACCGAACCCGCGAGATATAGCGAACTGCGTGGATCAATGAACACCTTTAAACCGTGAAATTCAAAGACCCTATCTGTGCCTTTCGCTTCACCAAACTCAAGGTTATATTGGAAACCTGAACAACCGCCGCCGATAACCTGCATGCGCAAACCGAGTTCCGCTTCTGCGTTACTTTCGTTGCTGTTTATGAGCGTCATCGCTTTTTCTGCTGCAGATTCTGTTATAGTAATCATTGGTGCGTCTCCTATTTTGAAAGCGAATTCTCAATCGCTGTTTTTAGTGCCGCTTCGGCATAAGTGGCATAACGTTGCTTATCCGCTGGCAGTTCACCTAAAGCATTTGAGATATGCGATGCTGTGATCTCCAATGCATCAGTTATTATTCTTCCAGTGACCAATTCGGTTAGGACAGAACCGCTTGCGATTGCTGTAGGGCATCCAAAAGCCCTAAACTTTGCTGAAACGACTGTTCCATCTTCTATTTTCAATGTCAGTTTTAACATCTCTCCGCTTGCGGCGGAACCGATAGTTGCTGTGCCATCGGCATCAGGTATTGTGCCGATATTGCGAGGATTTTCAAAATGCTCCGTCACCTGCGGGGTATGCATAACAACTATCTATCCAAACGGACAACGTATCGCCAAGATATATTTTATTGCATATTATACACTATTATCATACAATTGTCAAATCCTACTTTAAGCAGGGTGTGTAAAGTTTTGGTACAAAGTATATTGTTGGTTGAGTTTCGCTTCTCCTTCCCGATGGACACCTTCAATTAGGACGTTTGCACGTCACATTTAGGACGTTTTGCACGTCACAGTGACGTGCGAAAACCCAGTCAGGACAAGGAATGTGACGTGATTTTTCAGCTTTTTTGTTTTTCTTCTCTTTATTCATTAGAAATTTTGAGTGTATTGAGAACATTATTTAATTACGTGATAATAATATTAACATAAATATATTGGTTTGTCAAGTTAATTTTCAAAGAATAATTAGTGACAAAAACTTTACACACCCTTTAAGCAAATCTATAGACATTTATAACATTTTCGGTTAAATTTTGATATAATGCAATTGTAACTTACGCATTAAGAACGAAATGGAGGATATTATGGCAACGTATAGGACTGCAATCGCAGGAGGCAGACGCGGTGTTCACCACGCACAATGCTATGCTGGCATTGAAAACATGCAGGTTATAGCAATCTGCGAAATTGACGCCGATAGACTAAAAGAAGCTGTCGCAGAATTGAACGTTAATGGTTATTCAGACTACACAGAGATGTTAGAAGCAGAGAAACCTGATATAGTACATGCAGTTACCCAACCGACAGTGCCACGACATATATGGGTAGAACCTGCCGCCGAAGCGGGTGTAAAAGCGTTGGTAATAGAAAAACCGATCGCCCTCAGACCCAGCGAAGCCGAGGCACTTGCCGCCGCACACGAAAAAACGGGATTAAAGATTATTGTCAATCATCAACGCAGATATCTTCCGTTTGCTGAAAAACTATTAGAGTTTTTTGCTGAAGATAGTCTTGGCGACATACACTTCATTCGAGCCTCCACACAAGGTGAGATAACTGATATGGACACACATTTGATGGATGTCGTGCTTTTTGCCCTTAAGGATATTCCTATTACGCACGTGTGGGGTGCTGTTGAAGGTGGAGAAACCTACGACGTTCCAATCCTTCAGTGTCCAGAAGATTTAATGGCAATTTATACATTTGAAAACGGGGCACGCGTATTTTTTGAATCTGCGCGAAATGCTTATGGCACAATTGACTTTCCCGGTAGCAATCCGCGCTGTAATCTTGATTTTTGGGGAACGAAGGGGCGTATGTGGTGGCGTGAAAACGGTTCATGGGGATACCAACTTGATGGTACGGCAGAGACTTTCGTTGAGAAGACCGATTTTGGAATAGATGACAGAGACGGGCAACGTGCCTTTACACAGGCTATCGCTACATGGCTTGATGACGAAAATCAACCGCATCGCAATAGGTTAGAGTTCGCTTTGCTCGGTTTTGATCTGGTTATGGCGGCATACCGCTCTGCACTAATCGGTGAACGAATAGCCTGGCCTCCAAAACTTTCTGACGATGAATGGGTAGAACTAAAGAATCGTGTAGTTGGGAATAATGCAGGTTAACTAATTTGACAGAAAGATATGAAGATGCTATAATGCCTCAGACAAAATTCCATAGGAGACAAATATGCTCACCCAAACCCAGGTTGACACATTTCATAAGAAAGGGTTTCTGCTCGGAAATCGTGTCCTAACTGACGAACAGGTCGAAGAATTACGGTCAGAATTGGCTCGCGTTATTGATGATTATGAAAAGGCTGATGTCCCGCAGCCAGTACGAATTGCGAACCTTGGTGGACGAGAAGAAAGTCCTGTCTGGCAAATCGTGAATATATGGGAGGCGAGTTCTGCCTACCACCGACTCCTCTACAATCCGGTGATCGTAGAGGAAATTGGACAACTCACATCAGCCACAGAATTGCGCGTCTGGCACGACCAGATTCAATACAAACCCCCTCAGATTGGTGGTGTCAACAGATGGCATCAGGATTCGCCATTGTGGGGAATACTTATGCCGAAAACGAGTCAGGTAACTGCTTGGGTCGCATTAGACGATGCGAATGAAAGCAACGGATGTATGCGTATGGTCCCCGGTTCCTATCACTGGGGTCCTCAGATGAAGTTTTTGGGCAGTGTCGGAGACATCCACACAATGCATGACAACTTTGAAGAAAATAAACTATCCGTAGAACTTTGTCCGGTACCGAAAGGGCATGTGCATTTTCATCATTCATTGACATGGCACGGGTCACACGATAATGCCAGCGATGCTGCACGACGCGCTATTGCAGTGCATTATATGACAAGCGAAACGATTTACCATGAAGAAGGTAATCACCTCATGAAATCTTTTGTTACTGTGAATGGCGGTGAAAAATTAGCGGGTGCTCATTTTCCGCTTGTAATGGAAAGTGGAACACCTACAAACCCCATGGATTAATATTTCAATCCGTACAAATCGGAGTCATTCGATTCTCGTTAAATCTCTTGTAGGAGGGCTTTGTAAGCCCGATTTTGATTCAAAGTCAGTTTGCAATAATTCTTTACCATAAACATTCTTGAGATAAAATTGAATACCTTTCTCTACAAATACATGTTTTAGGAGAAAAATATGCTTAACAAAGCCCAAATCGACGCATTTCGTAAGAAGGGCTTTCTGCTTGGAAGTCGTGTTTTAAACGACGAACAAGTTGAGGAATTGCGGTCAGAATTGGCTCGCGTTATTGATGACTACAAAAAAGACGATATTCCACAACCTGTTCATATCGCAAACCTCGGCGGCAGGGAAGAAACACCTGTCTGGCAGATTGTTAACATCTGGGAGGCAAGTTCTGCCTATCATAAACTTGTTCATAACCCCATTATCGTTGAAGAAATTGGACAACTGACATCTGCGACAGAGGTGCGCGTCTGGCATGACCAAATCCAGTACAAACCAGCACAAGTCGGTGGTGTTAATATGTGGCATCAGGATTCCCCCTATTGGCCAATACTTACACCGAAGACCAGTCAGGTAACAGGTTGGGTCGCTTTAGACGATGTTGATGAAAATAACGGGTGTATGCGTATGGTTCCCGGATCATACCATTGGGGGAACCAGATTTCCTTCCTGCATTCCGTCAAAGACATCCATTCAATGCCAGACCGCTTTGAAGAGTATGAATTGGATGTAGAACTCTGTCCTGTGCCGAAAGGACATGTGCATTATCATCATTCACTGACATGGCACGGGTCACATGACAACACAAGTAAACAACCACGACGCGCAATCGCAGTGCATTATATGACGAGCGAAACTCTCTATGATGAAAGCGGAAGCCATGTAATGAAACCCTTTGTCACAGTCAATAATGGCGAAAAATTGGCTGGCGACCATTTTCCACTTGTAATGGAAGGTGGTAGTCCAATCGCCCCATAGTTTAACGTTATAGGAGATTTTTATGAAAGTTGTTGATGCGGTTGCAAAAGTCCTGAAGGCAGAGGGTGTGGAATACCTATTTGCATATCCTGTTAACCCAATTATTGAAGCAGCCGCGAAATTGGATATCCGCACCATTATTGTTCGCCAAGAACGCATCGGACTTCACATGGCAGACGCAATGAGCCGCATGACCTCTGGACAACAAATTGGCGTCTTCTGCATGCAGAGCGGCCCAGGTTCCGAAAACGCATTCGGCGGAGTTGCGCAGGCTTATGGTGATTCTGCCCCAATTGTCGTTTTACCGATGGGATATTCACGACCATTGTCCCAAATTCAACCAAATTTCAATTCAGCGTTGAACTATCGGCACGTGACAAAGTCCTGTGAACAACTCACGGTGCCAGAAGCGTTACCAGAAGTGATGCGGCGTGCCTTCACACAAGCGCGAAACGGCAGACCAAGACCCGCGCTTGTTGAAATTCCAGGTGATTTAATGTCGCAGGAAGTGCCAGAACCGTTTGAGCCGACACCTGTTCCCACTGTGCGTTACGGTCCTGACAGCGTCGAGATTGAAGCAGTTGCAGATGCTCTCATTGAAGCAGAATGCCCCGTCATTTATGCGGGACAAGGGGTTCACTACGCACAAGCATGGGATGCGTTGAAGGAACTCGCAGAACTCCTCGCTGCACCTGTCACAACGAGTTTGGGGGGGAAAAGTGCTTTTCCAGAAAACCATCCATTGGCTTTAGGTTCCGGTGGACGCTCCATCCCAAAACCAGTGCATCATTTCCTCCAAAAAACTGATCTCCTTTTCGGTATCGGATGCAGTTTCAGCAGAACAAACTTCGGTGTAACAATACCAGAAGGTAAACGCGTTATCCATGCAACGTTGGATCCAGCAGACATCAATAAAGATGTACCAGTTGAGGCAGCGCTTGTCGGCGATGCACGCCTAATTTTAGAGGGATTGGTAGAAGTTGTACGTGAACGTTCGGGTGACGCACCTGATAGTCGCACGGCTGCCATTACAGAAGAAATTAGTAACGTCAAAGCCGAGTGGTTGGAAGAGTGGACACCGAAACTCACATCTGACGAAGTGCCGATGACACCTTATCGCGTTATCTGGGATTTGATGCACACCGTTGACATCAAAAACACAATAATCACGCATGATGCAGGCAGCCCTCGCGATCAACTATCTCCGTTTTGGCAATGCGAAAGTCCACTCTCCTATATCGGTTGGGGAAAGACAACCCAACTTGGCTACGGTCTCGGTCTCGCGATGGGGGCAAAACTCGCAAAACCGGACGCTCTCTGTATCAACGTTTGGGGAGATGCAGCAATCGGGTTTACCGGCATGGACTTTGAAACTGCAGTGCGTGAACGAATTCCGATTTTATCTGTCCTATTTAACAATTTCTCTATGGCAATTGAAATTCCAATCATGCCCGTATCTACCGAGAAATATCGGGCAACAGACATTTCGGGCAACTACGCAGACATGGCAAAGGCGTTCGGTGGCTACGGCGAGCGAGTCGAAACACCGGACCAAATTATTCCCGCTATCCAACGCGGCATCCAAAAAACACAGGAAGGCGTTCCTGCGCTGCTTGAATTTATCACAGCGAAAGAAATTCAGATTTCTAAGTTCTAACCCGTCCGATCAGAGAAACCTCGTGATCGTGACAAAGGAGTTTGAGATGAAACTTATTACTGCTGTTCTCCTCATTGCCCTAAGCCTCAGTGTCAATGCTTGGGCATTAAACGATGACAAGGCACTCATGATGTATCTTCCTTTTGACGAAGGTGCGGGCGAAAAAGCCAAAGATGCAAGCGGGAACAACATTGAGGCTGTCCTGCATGGCGCAACTTGGTCGAAAGATGGCAAATTAGGTGGTTGTGTACACCTCCCAGATAACGGAAAATATGTTGAAGTTGATGCTGTCCCTGAACTTGATATTACCGATGAACTCACGATTCAAGCTTGGTTTTTTCCAGAACAAGACCAAGGTGATTCTAACCTGATGGGACGTAGAACTGCGGGCAACACTGGCGGATATTGTCTCCAATGGAGTTCGCGGTTTACAGGTGCACCGCAAATTGAGACATGGATTAACATTGGTGGGTGGCAAGGATCGCGAAATAAACAGACAATTAAGCCCGCCTTAAAAGAATGGCATCACGTTGCTTCTACCTACGATGGCGATATGATTCGCCAATACATTGACGGCAAATTAGATATCGCATACAAACCGCCTGCTGGTAAGATAAACAGCGTTGAAGTCGTATTTCGCATCGGTAAAGGCCAAACAGGCCTTGAAGGCATGGTGGGTTATGTTGACGAAGTTGCAATCTACAGTCGCGCCCTCTCCGAAGACGAAATCAATCAGGATATGAACAATGGTGTATTCTTTGCAGTTGATCCAAGTGGCAAACTCGCCACAACCTGGGCAAATCTAAAGAAGTAAACCTGAACACATCACTGTTGTTTATAGTTAAATCCAAAATATGTGCACACTCCCTGGTAGATGCGGTTTCCTAACCGCATCTATGGGACTGAATAAACACGGTTCGGTTAGGAAACCGAACCCGCTGAATGCCATACGCGCATGAGGCGTTGATTCGTAGTGTATAAATAATTATGGATTTTACTATAATTTTTCCAATTCTGTTGTGTGGTGGGTCGCAGGACCCGCCTCTGTTTCATTCCAATTAGTGCTAACAAAGTAGTTTCCTACCTTCCAAATTTTGGAATACCTCTTTAAGGAGGAATCAATATGAAAACCCAGAAAGTTATCTTCCTAAGCATTTTCCTAAGCCTATTCCTCTGCCAAGTTGGATTTGCTGCTGGCGGAAAAGGCAACGTAGCACAACTCGGCAAGAAGTTATATATCTGGCATCTTGACGAAGGCAGCGGAAAAGAAACAAAAGATGCAACTGCTGGATTAGTTGGTAAATTCACAGGCGATGTCAAGTGGGTAGAAGGAATCGCTGGCAAAGCTGTTCAGATGTCTGGAGAAGTCGGCAAACCAGATTACATAGAAGTCCCGCACTCCAATGAGGTCGACATAGACCAAGCCATTACGATGATGGCGTGGATTTTTCCTGATCCGCTTCCCGCAGGTGGGCAGGAGAACAAAGCCACTATCTTTTACAAAAACACCTATTATCTGCAAATTGAACCTGGTGCAGGTCAATTCGCCTACTATTTCTACGATACCGATAACCCTGGCTACCATATTTCTGATGGCAAAGTGAAAGCAAAAGAGTGGTCACATGTTGCGCTTGTGTGGAACGGAACAGAGGCGCGTTTTTATATTAATGGTGAGCATGATGGCAAAGTCATTCCACAAAAAGGGACTGGCAGAAGTTCACCGAATAAGACGTTGCGTTTTGGTGGTGAGAGTAACGCGTGTTGCCCTCGTTTCTTTCAAGGGCGCATGGACGAACTGATGTTAGCCAACTACGCGCTTTCTGAAGGAGACATCCAGAAAATTATCAACGAAACACTTGATGTTTCTGCTCGCGGCAAATTAGCGACCACATGGGCAAATCTGAAAAGATAAGTCCAAATATTTCCATATTCTTGGAGGGTGGGTGTCTATGCCCACCCATTTCTGTATCCTTCAAGTTGTCATTTCCTTGCAATTAGCAGCAAATATTTGTATAATTGACATTAAAAATTACCCAATTAGGAAAAATGATGCGCAGAATCAGAAACTCAAAAACTACAAATGTTCATATTGGAGTAAAAAATTTCGGTCCAGTAGAGAAGGCAGAGATAGATCTCCGACCATTAACTGTGTTCGTTGGAGAGAGTAACTCTGGTAAAACCTATCTCTCCGCACTCATTTATGCATTACATCATACTTTTGAAGGATTTCCACGATTTCCTTGGTCAATTTCTTCTATTTTCTATGGTTTACGTCATTATTACTTTGGAAGCCACCTTTCTTCACCAATCGGAATCAAATTGAAACCAGAAAAAAACGAAGAATTTCTAAACACACTTGAAAAACTCAATAATGTCAAACAACCTTTCAAGTTTTCAGATTTACCACAATATATGTGTTCTCAGTTAGAGTTAGGTCTTAAGGATTCAACAGTTTTGAAAGAAGAGCTTAAGAGATGTTTCGATCTTGAGTCAATTTCTAATCTAGCTAAGTTTACTCGTAACAAGTCTAGTCGACTTTCTATTTCGTTAAAGGTTTGTGATGGGAAACAGAACATTTGGAACTTTGACATGTATTGTTCCGGGTCCAAGATCACTGTAGACGGATCCGCAAATCAGGATTTAGTCATCCTATCAGGAAGTAAGAAGAAATTACAGGAAACTCTAGGGGTTGAGGAACTCATGGTATATTTGGATTCTACTACATTTAGAGGAAGAGCAGGAAATTCATATTACCTTCCAGCTGCGCGGAGCGGGATCATGCAAAGCCATGGGGTAATTGCGAGTTCGCTTGTAGAGCGAGCCACTCGCATTGGATTAGAACGTTTTCCTGAAATTACCACGTTTTCAGGAATGATAGCAGATTTCCTCAAGTTTATAATCAATTACAAAGATAGAAAAAGAACTTCTAATCAAATAATCAAAATTGCTGAGAAACTTGAAAAAGATGTACTAGGTGGAGAGATAAAAATTAGTCGACCTTCACCATCAGCATATCCAGAATTCCTCTATCACCCACAAAAGTCAAATCGGGATCTCCGTATGAACCAATCCTCATCAATGGTATCAGAACTTACACCTTTGGTGCTGTTCTTGCGCGGGATCGTGAAACGAGGAGATACACTCATTATTGAAGAGCCAGAATCCCATCTACATCCAGGTGCTCAAACCCAAATAGCTATTACCCTTGCCAGATTAGTCCGCGCAGGCGTACGTGTGATTATAACTACCCATAGTGATTGGCTTCTGCAACAAATCGGCAACCTGATTCGTGAAGGTGAACTGAATAAACAGGAGCAAGATACTTCGGAATTGCCCCACTGGTTGTCAAAAGAAGAGGTTGGCGCATGGTGGTTTCACACTGATAAACCTGTCCAAGAAATTCCGTACGATCGTATTGAAGGTATAGAGCCAAAAGACTACGAAGATGTTGCGGATGGTCTCTACAATAATTTCGTTGAACTTGAGCGACAGTTCCTCAAAGAGGAAGCAGTTAGTGAAGATGAGTGAAACTCTCAACAAAATTCGCCGACGGGTGGGTGAAGAAAATCTTACTAATTCGTGTGGCAGTAGCAACTGTCGGGTTGACACAGATAATGTGCCAAGAGAACGAGTTGTGGTAAATGTTGACCTTGCATTCGAAGCGCACGGAGGAGTTGGTAAACATTGTGATAAGATTCTCTTTTACATTTGTCCAACTGAAAACTACCTTGTTGTAGTTTTAATTGAACACAAAGGTGGTACTTTTGACAGCGCGACAGAAATAGCAGAACAATTGCAAGGTGGGGCAAACTTTGCAAGAGACTTAATCCCAGACGACATCAATACTACTTGCGTTCCTATTCTATTCCACGGTAGTGGGAGTCACCAATCACAATTTATTAAACTTAGACGACAACAAATTAACTTTAAGGGTAGTAAAATCCCTATCAGCAAGGATAGGTGTGGGGCATCTAAGAATTTAGCAAATGTGTTAAGTCGAGCAGGTATATTATCCTAACTCCATAACCTATCATGCGAACGTTCCGCATCCCATTCATTTGTGGGAACGAAATATCCTGTTTCCTCCGCATGCAGATGTTCTCGGATGACTTCTTCGTTGAGTTCAATACCCAAGCCTGGCGTTTCAGGCACAGTAATATAGCCATCTTGAATAATCGGATTCGGCAATCCAGTTACCATCTCATCCCACCACGGATTATCTACAGAATGATTTTCCAACACCATAAAGTTTGATGTAGCCGCTGCACAGTGAACGCTCGCCATCGCGCAAACTGGCGTGCCTGCCATGTGGAGTGCCATTGCAATACCGTGTTCCTCAGCAAGGTCACCAATCTTTTTCGTTTCCAAAATCCCACCCGATGTCGCAATATCGGGATGACAGATGGCAATCGCCCGATTTTCAAACAACGGCATGAAATCCTCCTTGCAGTAAATATCCTCACCTGTGCAAATAGGAGTCGCGCACGAATTGGAAAGACGAACATATTGGTCAGTATATTGCCACGGCACCATATCCTCTAACCATGCGAGGTTATATTTCTCCAACGCTCTTGCAAGACGAATACAATCTTCAATCCCGATATGTCCGAAGTGATCCACAGCGAGCGGCACCTCATAACCAATAATGTCCCTTACCGTTTCTACATACTCACACAATATACCGATACCTTTTTCCGTCAGGCGAATACCAGTGAACGGATGCATCAGATTGTGTGTATCTAAATTCCCATCAGGGGCAGAGAGAGTGCCGGGCGTGCCACGAAGTAATCCAACACCGATGTCCATTTTCAAAAAGGTAAATCCTCTGTCAATCCGTTCTTGAAGTTTGTCACCCATCGCTTCAGGGTCTTTGAGCGAAGGTGTATCGCTATAACATCTTATTTTATCTCGGAATTTCCCACCTGCGAGTTGATAACACGGCACACCGTAGGCTTTTCCTGCAAGATCCATCAATGCCATCTCAATACCGCAAACACCGCCACCTTGACGTGCATGATGACCAAACTGCTTAATTTGCCGAAAGATTTTATCCACGTTACAAGGGTTCTCCCCCAAAATTCGACTTTTGAGCATCAACGCATAAGTCGGACTCGCACCATCACGAACCTCTCCAAGCCCATGTATACCTTGATTCGTGTCCAGCTTCAAGATAGGTCCACCCACTTGTGTTCGGACAATACGCATGTCAGTAATTTTTAATTCCGAAGGCCGTGATGCGGTATTTACATTTGATAGCATTGATTGTTCTTCCATCTATATTCCTTTCAGTGATATTTTAAAGCGGTATCTAAAACCCCTAAATGAAGTGCTGCGCGTTGTTCAAGGGACCATACGGTCGGTGTTTCAGTGATAATAACATGTTCACTATGGAAGTGTAATAGATAGGGTGCTAAACCTTGTGTGCCCCATTCTGTGGCAACCTTGTAAACACCTTGAGCAATATCCGGGGCATCTTCCCCTGAATCTTCGGCATCTATCGGACCGATAGATTTGACTACGTTAGCGATTTCAGCACCGACATACTGTTCATCCCGTTTGCCTTCATAGAGGTAAAAGCCTGTTGCCTCATAGTCTTCGTGAAAATCTATTGCTAACGAGAATTGTGTCTGACCAAGTGCTTCTTTGACGATTGCCACTTCAGAAACTTCCTCAGTTTCAAAAGAGCGGTTAATATCTACACCATCGCTGTTTTCTCGTATATCGTGAACATAACCGTAGGGATTAACACACGGAATTACGACAAACGTAAACTGTTTTAGGAGTTCTGTGTTGTCACGGGCTAAAAACTGTAATACCGCTTCTACGCCTGCCGGTTCATCGCCGTGCACCCCTCCCGTGATCAAAATATTCTTTGGCGCACTTGCTGAAGATTCAAGGCAGATTTGATAAATAGGATAATCGTGAATCGTTCCGATTAAATCCAACGGCAAGTCCAAATCGTTCAATCTATTGACAATATCAGCATAATCCCGCAATGTAAACTAACCTTTTATGTTGGAAAATATTTCCGTTTAAAGTAACTTATTCTTGTGTGGCGCGCCATTCGGCAAAATCCTTTTCAATCTCTTCCGACCACTTCCGATCAATTTCGCCGGGAGTGTAGACACCTTCTCGCAAACGTTGATGTCCAAACCGATCACGAAGTTGAACCTCCTCACCCTGTTCAACCACCTGCTGTGCAAAGTGCGGTGGAATAAAGATGATGCCGCCGCGTCTACCTAAAACCACATCCCCAGGTAAAACGGTCGCTTCAGCAATACGGATAGGAATATTAATGCCAGTCAGAGTGACATTTGCGATGCCGGTTGGGTCTACACCGCGCACAAACGTAGCAAAATCGGGCAATTCGTAAATCCCATCTAAATCTCTGATACCACCATCAATTACCATGCCTGTCTTTGTCTTAGCATAGATGGAATTACCCAAGTTATCACCAGCGAAAGTGCCTTCCTTAACTTTGCCAAACAAGTCAACGACAATGACATCATCTTGGACAAGCGTATCAATCACCCACGAGTTTTGCCCGCCGACGCGTCCCTCTTTTTCACCTTGTGCAGAGATTGCATCGTTGAAGTCCGGACGAATCGGCACAAAAGCACATGTTACCGCTCTACCGACCAGAATCCTATTCGGATGCAAATTCATCCAATCGCCAGCAAACTGAAATTTATATCCATTTCCATTGAGAACACCCCACGCCTGTTCTATAGAGATTGCCTTCATCCGCTGCAGGATATCGTCGGGAACACGAGGACGTCCATCAGGGAATCGATCACCCTCCCACTTATGCGTCATGGCAAGGATACTTTCTTTATTGATAAGTTGCACGTTTATTCCTTCCGTGGATGAGTTTTAGCCTTACAGTCCTGCGTTTTTCCACACTTTATTGAGCGACTCTGCAGTTGCTTTCGCAGCATCGGGAGGTTCCATGTTATTCACTTCTTTACTGAAAGGTTCAGGTGTTACTGGTCCATCATAACCAATACCGTCAAGGATTTGCATCAATTCGGTAAGCGGAATAACGCCTGTTTCAGCAGGCAAACAACGGATGCTATCAATCTGTTCATCTGGATCAATTCCTGCGGGGGCATCATTGATGTGAACATAAACGACATCCGATGCAGAAAGTTTCCGCACATCATCAACGGTGGAACGGCAAGTGTACCAGTGCCACGTATCAAAAAGCAATCCAACGTTACCTGTTCCAACTGCGGCAGCCAAACCTAACATTGCGTCCATGGAATATGCAAAAAGGTGTTTTGCAGATTTTCGACTTGTTGCTGGTCCGATAAATTCAAGACCCATTGAATGACCGTGAACTTTGAGAATTTCAGCAACAGCACGGAGGCGTTTAACTGAAAAATCCCAATTCTCCTGATATGTCATATCGTTTGAAGCAGGTCCGACAACGGTAGTCGTACGGAAACACCCAAGTTCAGCAGCGAGTTCCGCGCGGGCAGGTAATAGCGCCAAGCCAGCATAATAATCTGCATCAGAACCACGCCAATTAACACCGAATCCCCAACCCCCCATCGCAATACCAGCATCTGCCCATAAATCTTTCACATATTGGACAGAATGTTCCTCAGCAAGTTGGCTCGCTTCACCGATGTTCAGGTCAAGCCCTTCAAATCCAGCGTTTTTTGCTAATGCTAAACCCTCTTTCATGTCCGCTTGGATACCAATTGCACCAGTACTTAGATTTTTAAACATAATTCTCCTTTTCTTTTTATTTCAATTTTGTCGGGATATACCTGCAAAATGATTTGTTACTTCTCCCCACGCAAAACTTTCGCAGCAACTGCCCACGGATAGTCGTTGTCTTCAGCTTTTGCATCACGATATGTAGGAATCCAAACCCAACGTTCCTCTCCAGAGACGTTAGGATGACTCGAATGTAGCGTCAGATCGTGGAAAAAGACGGCACCTCCTGCTTCCAATTCTGCGGTAACAGCAAGACTTTCATCGACTGCATCGGGACGCAAACGGTTTCCAAACCCATGCCCATCATCTGCATCACCATCATGCACAATCGCAGATTTGTGTGAACCCGGAAACAACTTGAGACACCCATTTTCAACAGTAACATCGTCAAGTGCAACCCAAATTGAATGTTTGTGCGCACCATGCCAATAGTGCCAATCTTGATGCCACGGACTCGCAAAGGTCATTGACTCGCTCTTAAAAACAACCTTATCGCTCAGGAATTCAATATCCGGTGCAAGAATCTCTGCTAATATATCAAGTAGCCGTTCATCACCAACTGCTTCCTGAAAGACAGAACTCCGTGCCGCTAAACCAACACAAACACCATGTTCCGCAACTGACCCCGTGTCTTTCTTAACCGTTTCCAGAATGTTGATACACTCTAATTTTAGCCGTTGCATCTCGTCTCGTGTAAACAAATTGGGAACGATAGCAAAACCAGTCTGAGAAAAATCATCACGTAACGCTGACAAATCAACTTTCATCTTCATTCAACCTCAAGATGTACTTCGCGTCCTGTCTCACCACTTTTAAGCAAACCTTCCATCATCTGTTGAACAATCAACCCGTGGCGGAGCGGTGCTTTACACTCCACATCATCCAAAATACATTCAATAAAATGATCTGCAATCGCATCCCACGCTTCATTGTACTTACTCTTGGGCAAGGTTATATCTATATCTTCAAATTCGCCTTCTTTATCCGTCCGATATGCTTTCAACGGACTCAGTGTGGCTCCAGCTTCCGTTCCGAACAGTTCTATCTGAAATTCGCCAGGTTGATGTGATGCCCAGAAACTTTCTACCTGTAAGCCAATCCCATTTTCAAAGGTAATAAAACCGCCTGCATAATCATCGGAATCATACTTCTCGTACGTTTCTTTAGGAGGTTTTGTTCGATTCCAATAGCCGAGTCCGCGTGGTCCAAACTTTGCCCCCGCAGCACCAAGAACAGAGATAGGTTTCGGCATACCCATAATCCACCAAACCGAATCAAGCACATGCACTCCCATATCCCGGAATACCCCACCACCTTTTTGAATGAAACCGAGATTCCAAGCAGGGATACCACTTCTACGAACGCTACGAGCGCGGGCATAATATATTTCACCAAAATAATTTTCACGCGCCAGTGTGCCGAGGTGTTGGCAGCTATGACCAAAACGGGTTGAAAGCGACATCATATTGACGACTCCCGCTGCCTCTGCTTCTTTTACTAATTTTTCTGCTGCTTCCTCGCAATCCGCCAGCGGCTTAGTTACCATGACATGCTTGCCGTTCTGAACTGCCTCTAATGCTATCGGCACATGCCATTGATTCGGCGTGCCGACAAACACTGCGTCAATATTAGATGCTTGGCACATCTCCTTGTAATCAGTGTAGAGTTTAACTTTCCCCGGTAAATCCTTTGCAAAACCTTTCATGCGTTCTTCGTCAAGATCGCAGAGCGCTACGACTTTTCCTCTCGAATTTCGAGAGAGTGCTGCTCCATTAGGTCTACCAATCCCCATCCCCACAACACATACGCGGACCTGTTCTTTCTTTGATGCCATTAAAAGTTCTCCAAATTTAATATAAATCCTATTATTGTTCGGTTACGACATATAATTGAATCTTCTAACTCCCAATAAAACACACATTATTTTACTGAGGACGTCCTTGATGATCTAAAGCAGGATTGACTTCGTTTTTGACAGGTTTTATCGTGCGTAGATATGCCCAAATTGCCTTGAGATCAGCATCACTCATTTGCGCATAGTGCTTAATCGGCATCGGTGGTAAGATTTCCCGATTGTCCGGATTACCTTGATGACGTCCTGTCCGCATCGCATCAATGAACATCTTTTCTGTCCACTCTCCTAAACCTGTCTCATTGTCAGGTGTTAAGTTTGGAGCAAAGGATGTACCAAATGGAGCAGAAAATGCAGTTAACTGCGGAGCAGTTAGCATAAAAATGCCTTGTTGAATCATGCGGAAATTATAACGCGGTATAGATTCACCTGCAGGATGTCCGGCAAGATACATATTCATATTGTATTCAGCACGAACACGCGGCGTATGGCAAAACCCACACGCAGCGACCGCATCTACCAGATATTTTCCGCGTTCTACCATATCGTTCTGACTTTCGACTGACTGAATACTAATCGCTATTATAACACCGATGAAAAGAATTATTAAACCAGATATTAGAAGTTTTCGACGCATTTTTGTTCTCCTATAAATTCTAATCTTGTGCGAGCACACGTTAATTTATCACTTTCTGCAAATAGATGCAATAGAAAAAGGCGCGGCGAAAACCGCGCCTTGTTATTCAGACTAATGGATAGTCCATCCTAAAACTTATATGTATCATCAATAGTCGGGAATCGGAGTTCCCTCCTACAATGTTCTCGGTAGGAGCGATCTCCGAATCGCGACCTATAATTTTAGAGTAGATAGACCACTAACTACAAAACCATCCTAAAAACTATAGGTTAACTTCGCGTAGTAAAGTCCACCGTTGAAACCGAACGGTGCAGACCGTCTCGAATAAGTGAACACACCAGGAGAGTCAACAATAACCCGTCCCGCGCCATCTTCTAATATTCCATCGCGTGACTGTCCAATCTCGTTTTCATCTGGAAGCTGATCAAACAGATTGTTTGCACCGATGGTGAGTGAAAGTCCTTCATTCAATTGGTAATTACTTTGGACATCCGTGACCCATTTGCCACCGTAGGTTTGCCGAGCAGGATCTGCACCACTACCTTCTTGAACTGTATATTCGCCGAAGTAGCGCAACGCACCACCGATAGTGAGATCACCAATAATGTAATCTGCATTTACGTTGATACGAGTATTCGGTTGCCACTCTTCAATCATAGAACGTTCCTGCGATGGGAAAAGTGTATCCTCTAACCCTACCAGAATTTCGGGTGCTTCCACATCACCGATAACTTCGGTGTCTGCATAAGTCAACGCAACCTTCAAATTGAGAAGTGATTCGTTGTCAAAAGCGTGCAGATAACCCGCTGCGACATCAACACCTTGTGTGCGTGTTTGTGCAACATTCGTGAAAACTTGTGCGCTGTTAGCTCCCGCCTCAACTAAGTCAGGAACTTTATCAGCACTAAAACTACCACTCAACACGATACGGTCGTCAATCTGAATGAGGAAACCGTCAACTGACAACCACAATTTTTCAATCGGTTTTAACACAACACCACCAGACACATTAAACGCTATCTCCTCTTTCAATTCAGGAATACCGAGTGCACGTGCGGCATCACTATCATTGCGGAATGTGCCAACCTCAAGCGGAATTAGTTCCTCTGTGTTACCGTCGCCATCAATATCATCAGCATCTATCTTGAATTGCGTACTGATGTTATTGAAGTAGAGTTGTTGCAGGGAAGGTGCACGGAAACCAGTACTACCTGCAGCGCGTACCGCAACCTGTTTGGTAAGGTCATAACGTGCTGTGGCTTTTCCTGTAACGGTTGTCCCGAAGTCGCTATACTGCTCACCACGCACAGCTGCACCCACGAGCAGCCCACTTCCAGGTTCTCCACTCAGATAAGATTCAAAATCAGCATAACCAGCAATGTTAGTGCGGTTTTCGTCTGTCTCTTGGTTTGGACGGAAACCGGGGAAAACCTGGATACCAGAAGCGGCACCTTCCGCTCCGAGTCCAGCGTTAATCCATGAAACAGGTTCGCCAGCATGGATACCGTATCCTTCACGCCGAAATTCCACACCACCTGCTAAATTAATGAGCGAGGATTGGTATTCCAATGGAAAAGTAACGTCTAAATTAAACGCTGTCTGCGAGAGTTCAAACCCACCTGCATCGGCAGAGGTCGGACTCGCTGCACCGTAAGATGCATTCATAGAATTGGAAATGAAAAAGTCAAACGTATTCAATCCGTGATTGACACTGACATCAACGTTCAGATCAGTCGTTTCATGTGTCCATGCCGCTCCAAATGCAAGAGAGACATCTTCAATATCTGTATTAATTTCAGGAAGGAAACCATCCGGATAAATATCAGTCACTGTTCGTTCTGCTTGGTTTGCCCTACGATAAAAACCAGCACTATTGTTTTGACGTGTGGAATATCCACCAAATGAATATAACTCCATGCCACCAACTATTGGTAATCCAAAGTTGTAAAATCCGACTTTTTGTGTAGAATCGGCATCCCCAATACGGAAGTTTTGACGGTCGAATGTGTATTCGCGTGAATCAAACCATACAGGTTTTTCTGTCACCGTGCCATCATCATTTTCAATTTCAAGCATGTGGTCAGCAGGTCTGCCCTGATCTTCTTCTATCCAATCATATTGCCGCGTGCCAGTGAGACCCGCTCGGTTCGTTCGGTATCTGTCGCGCCATTCTGCTGTCAGATTGAGGAAACCAGAATCACCTACTTTCATACCGTAATTGGCGTTTCCGATCCATGTATCGCCATCGCCTTCGTAGGTTTGTCCCCAATACAAGTTCGCGTCGCCCGTATCAACGTCATCCTTCAGCACAATGTTAATCACACCGGCAATAGCATCAGAACCGTATTGTGCCGCGGCACCATCACGTAGCACCTCAATTCGTTTGATAGCGGAAGACGGTATCGCGTTGAAATCTGTGCCAGCAGTACCACGACCCACCGAAGTATTGATATGCAGCAGCGCACTTTTGTGACGACGCTTGCCGTTCACAAGCACTAATGTCTGGTCTGGTCCCAAACCTCGCAGTGTCGCAGGACGTAATGCATCTGTCCCATCACTAATTGACGAACTTGAAAAGTTAAAGGAAGGGACTAACATCTGAAGCACACGTCCAGTTTCAGATTGTCCTGTGAGGCTAAGTTGTTTTCTTTCAACCACCTCAATTGGCACAGGTGCTTGTAATGCACGCCGTCCAATACTCCGCGTACCTACCACAACTACCGATTCGATGGTTTGGAGTGGGGCAAGCATCACCGTCAATTCTTCCTGTCCAGCGGTAATATTCACTCGCCTATCAGCAAAACCGAGTGCTGTTATTTGCACCGCCTGCACACCTGCCACATCACTAAACATGGCTGCGCCGTTATCATCTGTTGTCTGTTCTTCACTACCAATCAGCACCTTTGCTGATGGAATTGCGCTCCCATCCTGGTCTTGAACGACCACTTTAAGAGCGTCTGCATTTGCTGTCAACGGTACTACTGATACAATGCCGAATAAGATTGCGACAACATACCAAAAACACCTATTATTCTCTGAAATCTGCATTTAATTGCTCCTTAGGTTTTAGCTTTTAAATATCAATCATTTACAGAAATAAACGGATCACGATGAACCCCTGATGTTCATCAGTGTCCCGCATAAACACTATAATTATGACTTATTTCTGTTGTAAAATGCAAATCTAATTGCTGAAACCTGCTATTTATACTTGATTTCCCACTTGTTAGTTCGTAGGTCGGGTAGAGCGAAGCGAAACCCGACAATATAAAGGTCTCAAGGCAAACTGGGTGGTTTTCACAGGGAAATCGCAGGAACAACCTACGCTTTTGATAATAGCGTTTCAGTGTCAACATGTCGGGTTTCGCAAGCTCTACCCGACCTACAACCTATCTACTTTTAGTTTATATTTCGGTCTTGGCGTTATCAGACACTTCTGATTAAATCATTATAATGTCTATTGTAATCCAAACATACCGATTTTTTAACAACAAACTCAGTTTTGTGCTAAACTATAATAGTGTTATATTATGAATTAGAGGCAAATTATGCTTGGCGCTATGATGAACTATCCTTTGACACTGGCGCAGATTTTAGACCATGCAAACCGCATCCATGGTGATAAGCATGTCCACACACTATTACCAAACGGAAAGATGGATACCTATAACTACGCTATGTTATACCGCCGTGTCAAACAATTGGCAAACGCGATTACCGAATTGGGTATACGCCCAGGTGATAGAGTTGCAACTTTCGCTTCCAACACATATCAACACTTAGAGATCTATTGTGCAGTTCCTTATGCTGGTGCAATTATTCACCCACTCAATGTGCGGCTTGCCCCTACTCAACTCGCAAAAATAGTGGAAGAAGCAGACGACAAATTCATTTTCGTTGACGGAACGTGTGCCGCGCAGTTTTCTCAACTACAATATAAGATTGACTGTAGGCGTGTTGTTCTCTTTAATGCGAATCATGTCCATGATAAAAACCTCACCGACCTCTCTATTGATTATGAAAATATTATTGCCGAAGCAGAAGATAATTATATATCGGATATTCCGGACGAAAATTGGGCAATGGCACTATGTTATACAAGCGGAACAGGTGGTGAACCGAAAGGGGTACTCTACACACATCGATCTATGTTTCTACATACGCTGGCAGTCAATCAAGCAGATGTGTTTGGGCTAACTGAGTCGGATGTAGTTATGCCGCTCGTTCCGATGTTCCACGCGATGGGATGGGGATTACCCTACGCCGCCATGTTTGTCGGTGCAGATATTGTGTTAGCTGACACAAACAATGAACGCATCGTTGACCTCATCGCTGAAATAGGAGTCACCGTTGCTGCAGGTGTGCCAACGGTCTGGACGAAACTTCTTCCTGAATTCCGAAAAAGAAAACAAGATATATCTTCATTACAGCGACTAATTGTTGGTGGTGAACCGATACCATCTTCACTCATTGAGGCTTATGAGAAGGAACTTGGGGTTGAGGTGCGCCATGCATGGGGCATGACAGAGATGTCACCCACGGGAACGTTCTGCACGCTGCGAAAAGCACATCAAAACCTACCTGATGATGAAAAATGGAAAATAAAAGCGATGCAGGGCAGACCAATCCCCGGTGTTCAGATGCGTCTTGTCAATGAAAACGGCACGGAACTCCCTTGGGATGGAAATGCAATCGGAGAAGTGCAAGTAAAGAGTCCTTGGACAGTGAGCAGCTACTACAAGAATGAGCCAACACCAGAGCATTTCACGGTAGACAGGTGGTTGCGGACAGGTGATCTTGCAACTATAAATTCGGAAGGCTATATGCAGATTGTTGGCCGCGCGAAGGCACTTATCCGCAGTGGTGGTGAGTCTATCTCTACCGTTGCATTAGAGAATGTTCTGCTAAAATATCCACATGTAAAAGACGCAGCAGTCATCGGTATTCCCAACGAAAAATGGGGTGAACGTCCAATTGCTGTCGTTGTCCTTTCTTCAAAAACTAATGAAAATATCTCAGAAATACTCAAATGCCACCTCGCCAGCGAATTTCCTAAATTTTGGATACCGGACAGGTTTATTATCGTCGATGAAATACCGAAAACAGGTGTTGGAAAAACCGATAAGCAGGCTATTATTGAACTAATCACAGCGAGCCAAAAAGGAGAATTGCTATGAAAATGAAAGCTGCTATCTATTCAGGTATTGAACAAATTGCAATCCAAGAAGTTGAACGTAACGAACCGCCACCGGGATTTGTCCTCGTTGATACGAAACAGACAGGTATCTGCGGCAGTGATCTCCACAGCTACTTCGGACATTGGGGGCAATCCCATGAACACGCCGCGGGTCATGAAACATGCGGCACAATTGCAGCGCTCGGTGATGGCGTGACCCAATTTGAGATTGGAGACAAAGTTGCAGTAGAATGTTTTTCACACTGCGGCACATGCAAATATTGCGAAACGGGTCAATACAATCTATGTTTCAGCAGAGCTTGGATCTCACCGAATATGCACGGAGGGTTTGCTGAATATACTGCAACACATCACTCAGGGCTGTTCAAGCTGCCACGAGATATGACATTTGAACAGGGTGCGCTTGTAGAACCGCTCGCTGTTTCACACCGTGCTGTGGCTCGTTCTGGGGCAAACTCCCGTGACACGGTTGCAATTATCGGCGGCGGCACCATCGGTCAATTCTGCTTGGCAGATGCTGTTGCTGCAGGTGTGAAAGAGACGCTGATAACTGTCAAGTATCAACAACAGGCAGAACTCGCAAAATCCCTCGGTGCCGATCATATCGTCAACATTGGCGACACCGATGTCAGAGAATACGTCAACGACATCACAAATGGCATCGGTTTTGATGCTGTTATTGAAACAGTAGGCGGTGCTGAAAACTTCAACACTGCCACAACTATTGTTCGAAAACAGGGCACTGTCGTCCTCGTTGCTGGCTACTACAAACCGCTTGAGGTAAACCTATCAACTATCGTCTGGTCAGAAGCATCTATCACGGGTTCTAACTGCTACGGATATAGCGGTATGGAAACCGACTTTGAAGCCGCTATTGAGTTGATAGACAGCAGAAAGGTTGATGCAACAAAGTTGGTGACTCACTACTATCCGCTGGATGAAATTCAGGAAGCATTCCGTGTTTCTGCCGATAAGACCTCTGGTGCAATCAAAGTACATGTCTGTCAGGGGTAATATTGAAAACGGTTAAGGAATACTCCACCGCCTACTACTGCTTTGTCTACTTTCGATTGTAAGTCGGGAATCGGAGTTCCCTCCTACCTTACACACTATTTCTGTAGGAGCGATCTCCGAATCGCGACCCTTATCCAAAAATTTAAGTGACATAGCACTACTTTGGAAGGAATTACAATGTCAAACACAAATAATAAATTAAGCTTAGAAGAAACGGACCAATTTCGGAAGCAGGGATACCTCGGCCCCTACACACTCTGTAGTCCAGAAGAGATGCTCAACATGCAACCCGAAATTGAACATATACTTGAAACCGATGCACCTGACCACAAAAACAGAGTGCATAACCGCCATCTCGATTTTCCGTTGATTAACGACCTTGCCACACATCCAACCATCGTAGAAAGGATGGCTTCACTATACGGACCGGATCTATTACTCTGGCGCACCAACTTTTTCGTCAAAGAACCAGGGGCAAAAGAGATTCCGTGGCATCAGGATTTCAACTATTGGCCCCTTGAACCGCCAATTATCATCTCAGCATGGATAGCAATTGATTCGGCAACGCTTGAAAATAGTTGTCTCCAAATTGTGCCAGGGTCACACCGCAGAGTTATCCCACACATAAAAGCCACGTCCGACATGGCGTTCAATCAGATGGGAGACCTTGATTTCATTGATACGACCAATTTTGTCAATCTGGAGATGCAACCCGGTGAATTTGTGCTATTTAATGAACGCACACTCCATCATTCAGAAGCAAACCGTTCCGATAAAAGACGCATCGGATTGGCTGTCCGCGTCATCGTCCCCATTGTCAAAGTCTTTGATTGGGATTCACCTCAGCACGAATTGATTGTTATTCATGGCGAAGACCCTGTCCAGTTCAATAAAAGGAGTTAATATGAATCGTCAAATTACATTAGTCGCGAGACCTGTCGGGTATCCCAAAGAATCGGATTTTAAATTGGTTGAAACCTCTATTCCGACACCAGAAGATGGACAAGTGCTTGTAAAAACCATCTATCTCTCAGTTGATCCGTATATGCGAGGCAGAATGAATCAAAGGCGTTCTTACGCACCCAACGTCCAAATAGACGAAGTTATGGTAGGCGGTGTGATCGCACAAATTGTTGAGTCTAAACATCCCGATTTTCAGGTCAGGGATATAGTGAACGCGAGTATCGGATGGCAGGAATACGGTATTGCTCCAGGTGAAGGATTACGCAAGATTGATCCGTCAATCGCCCCAATATCAACGGGTGCAGGTATACTCGGTATGCCCGGATTGACAGCATACTTCGGTCTACTTCAGGTTGGCAAACTTCAAGATGGCGAGACAGTGTTTGTATCGGGTGCTGCAGGCGCAGTCGGTTCAGTTGTCGGGCAGATTGCAAAAATCAAAGGATGTCGGGTTGTCGGTTCAGCAGGTTCAGATGAAAAGATAGCGTATATCGTTGA
Organism: Candidatus Poribacteria bacterium; assembly: GCA_028820635.1. Classification (GTDB taxonomy): domain Bacteria; phylum Poribacteria; class WGA-4E; order WGA-4E; family WGA-3G; genus MSPOR6. The sequence goes on along the minus strand of JAPPIG010000071.1, from coordinate 75,792 downwards.
CGAACTCGGTTTTGACGATGCATTTAACTACAAGAATGTCACAGATTATCCTGCAAAGTTGGCAGAACTTTACCCCGATGGTATTGACGTATATTTTGACAACGTTGGCGGACGTATTACAGATGCTGTGTTTCCCAATTTAAGAGTTAAGGGGCGCGTTGTTATCTGCGGACAGATTTCACAATACAACTTGGAAAACCCTGAGACCGGTCCACGATTTCTCTGGCATCTGATTACACAGCGCGCGAGAATTGAAGGTTTCCTCGTATCTGATTTCTCTGACAGACATGCGGAGGCACTCGTTCAAATGGCAGAATGGCTCAAACAGGGCAAGCTAAAATACCGAGAGACAATTGCTGAAGGCGGCATTGAAAACGCACCTACGGCATTTATTAGTATGCTCAAAGGTGGCAACATCGGGAAACAACTGGTCAAAATCGCTGAGTTAGATTAAGCAGCTCAATCTTTGCTTTCTGTGGAACTGTCCAAAAATTGCATGGCAGGTGTTCAGAATTTGAATAGTTTGATAATATACATTATTTCGATTTAATCGTAGGTGTCTGAGAACACTAAGACCGAAATATTATCGAAACGCGAGTGGATTGTAGGTCGGATAGAGCGCAGCGACACCCGACATGGACAGTTTATCTAATCCTACGTGCAGGTTTTACAAGCCGACCCGACCTACGAACGAATACAAGATAATCATTTAGAAATGGTATTATTGGCACGAGAATTGCTCATAATAGCTTATACAAATGATTCTTAACGATTGACCTCATATAACCCAAGTTGCCACCTATTTGGAAACACTCTTGTAGGAGGGGTTTGTAACCCCGATTTAGAACACAAAATATCAATTTAGCGGAAAATCCTTGTTTTATCAGTAAAAAACCAGTATCTATCTGCTCGAAATTCTATAAGTAGCAACTTAGGTTCATATAGTCAAATAAAATCGAGGATTTGCTTATGTATACCAGAAACAAAACGCTTCTGTTGACAGTCATAATTCTGTCAGTTTTTTGCACAAATATGGTTTGTTGGGGACAAGGCATTATTGTTTTTTCACTCCGTGGTGATACCTATATGATGCATCCTGAGGACGCTGAACCGACCTTAATCAGTAATGAATTGGGCAGCTTTACGCCTTCTCCAAATGGACGTTTTTTGGCAGATACAGGCAGAGATATCAAAGAAAAAAATAATCTCTACATCAGGCATTTGCATACTGGCAAGAAAATCCGTTCACTTAAATTGAAAGCCAATAACAGATTTGACATTTGCTGGTCCCCAGATGGACGCTGGATAGTCTATGCAAGCACGCCTGTCTTTATTAGAGACCAAGCTGTGGTAAGTGATACACACTTAATCTCACCAGATGGAGAGCAACATAAACATTTACACGAACAAGTTGGCAAAGAGCCGATAGGATTTGTTTGGGCAGCTGACTCACGATCTATCTTCTATAATTCATTAACTTCCGGCAGGCGAGTTGAAATCTGGGAACTGAATATCAATGGCAAACAAAATCCCAAAAAACATAAACCTTTTTATGAAGGTGCTCGATTATTGAGCACTTATCCGACCTATGAGTTCTCGCCGAACGGCGAACAGATTGCGTATATATCCCACGAAGGCTTATTTGTTGCCGATATAGATGTTGCCAACCATCGAAGAGTTGTTGATACCGAAGGGTTTAAGCTTCTTTATCAGGTGGATTGGTCGCCGAATGGACAACATCTCGTCTTCTCCGCTTCAAAGAAGATTCGTGAGGACTATGGACTTTACATCTTCTCGTTTGCGTCTAAAAAAGTTCGCCCTTTAATTACTTCTCAAGATAATCTCCCAAGACGACCTCGTTGGGTTAGAGATTCATGGGCGGTGCATCCATCAAATAAAATGGCTATGACATGGGGTGCTATCAAAAATATAACAGAACGCTAATTTTATGCAGTAGGAAATTTACAAACCTAATACCCTTTCCGCTTATCAATCACACTAAGAAGCGGTTTACCAACGAGAAATCGTTCCAGATTATCACAGAATAACGCAACCGTCCGATCCATCCGAATCGGTGAACCGCCAGCAACGTGCGGTGTAATAATCACATTCGGCATATCCCACAACGGACTATCAGCAGGCAGCGGTTCTACAGGTGTGACATCCAACCCTGCTCCACCGATGCGTTCATCATTTAGAGCACGGATGAGTGCCTCCCCATCAACAATCTTGCCGCGTGTGACGTTGATAAGCAGTGCGTGTGATTGCATTTTTTGAAACACTGCATCGTTAAACATACCCTCTGTTTCTGGGGTTAACGGCGCACAGATACATACAATGTCAGATTGTGCGAGTAGATCATCAAATCGGTCCATCTTCCAGATTTCATGCACAAATGTTGGTGCTTCTACGGCTTCAGGATCAACAGCGATCACATGCATTTCAAATCCCTGTGCACGACGTGCCACCTCAAGCCCCGTTCCGCCAAGACCGACAATCCCAAGTGTCCGCTCACCCAGTTCCCACGTCGCCAAACGGATTGACATCTTATTGTCCCACGTCCGTTCCCGTACCGAACGTCCAACGCCACGAAGCAATCCCAAAATCAATGCCCACGCCTGATCTGCCAGATGCGTGCCGACAAATCCTTTCGCACTTGTCAAAATGACATCACTATCCACAAATTCTGAAAACAAGATGCCGTCAACACCTGCTGCCCACACCTGCACCCACTTTAGTTGCTCCGCGTTTTCAAAAAGTGAACGGTTGAACCCACCGAACACGATGTCGGTATCCACAATTTCGCGCGTTGTTTCTGCCGAACTTTGTGGTTTTACAATCTGTATCGCATCTGATACCGCTTCTATCTGCTGCTGTTGTTCCGATGTAATATCCGAGTTAATCAAAATTTTCATGTTGACATCTTCTCCCTATCGTGATATGCTATACATAAAATAGACTACTTTATCATAAGAGTGTTTTTCTCAAAAAGGAGGAAAAACTTGATACACTTGAATTTAAATCGTTTCTACTCCGTTTTACTTATCATATTTTCCATTAGCCTTTTACTTACCATGGGCTTCATAACTGGCTGTGGTGATGAGGGTGATCCCGTTACAGAGATGGTCAGCGGAGAAGGTGATAAAACGACAGAACCTGATCCTACAGAACCCGTTGTTGACCCTCCAGATGTTGGTGAACCTCCGGTTGTTGAAGAACCAAAGGTTTCCTATAAGGATGATATTTCTCCAATACTCGCTGAGAGCTGTGCTACAGCAAATTGCCATGCGGCTGCGGCACGTGCTGGAGGTCTTGACCTATCCAACTACGATGCTTTCAAAAAAGGCGGAAACGGCGGTGTTGCTTTTGTCGCTGGTGACGGAAAGGGTAGCCTTGTTGTAAAACGTATTGATGGTTCTAAAGCACCGCAAATGCCGCTCGGTGCTGCGCCTCTCAACGGAGAACAGATCCAACTCTTTATTGATTGGATTAACGAAGGTGCTGAAAACAACTAAAACCTTTCTATAAAACCCATTTGCAGGGCAGGTCACCACACCTACGCCCTGCAGGTTTTTATCCGAAACGACTAACCCTCACATCTATTCTATTTATCCATTTATCATACCATCGTCTTGTGTTTCTGTCAAAGAAAATGTATCGGGATTGAGATTTGACTGTAATATCAAAACCCTACATATCCTTGCTTTTATAGAAAAGCCATTTTATGCAACCTTTTAATCTACGGTACGCGTTATTAACTTATAAAGACATTTCTTATTTTGAGGTGGCACATGCAGACCAACGACTTTGTACTGATCCAGCGCACTTTAGATGGTGACCAGAAAGCGTTTACCGAACTCGTAAACAAATATCAGAAACGGGTACATTCCCTTGTATGGCGAAAGATTGGTGATTTTCACATTGCGGAAGAGATTACACAAGACATCTTCCTAAAAGTATACAAAAAGTTATCTACCTTGAAACCGCCTCAACATTTTCCTGGGTGGTTGTATGTAATTGCCTCGCGGCACTGTATCGCATGGCGACGAAAAAAGCAACAACCAACTGAATCTCTGGACGCTATGCCCACAGCGGAGCTTGAGGAATTGTGCTATACACGTTATGAGGTAGAACGCGAAAAAACAGTATCAATTCGATACCAGCGCGAAGTTGTCAAACGTCTTCTCCAGAAACTTCCTGAGAGCGAACGCACCGTCGTAACGATGCACTATTTGGCAGAAATGTCTTGCGAAGAAATCAGTCAATTCTTGGGCGTATCACCAAACACAATTAAAAGTCGACTCCACCGCGCTCGCAAGCGATTGGAGAAACAAGAACACCTACTCCACGATGCCTCGGGCGCCTTCCAATTATCGCCAACCCTTACTGACAACATCATGCGTGAAATCGCACGCATCAAACCGGCACCTACTTCTGTAAGCAAGCCGTGGATGCCGTGGGGACTCTCATTCGCATCAGTATTTTTGGTTATGTTGATGGTGGGTATGGGACCTCGGACGTTATCGCGTTTCCAGAAACCCTACAGTTTGGCAGCGGCATCCGAGGTAAAAATAGAATTGGTTGACACGCCTATTGTCCGTGAATTAGAACGCAAATCCGACGCGCTGACACGATTCGGAAAAACCGACGCACTTGGTAAAAACAGAGAAACTGGATTCCAAGCGGAATCACTGCTTTTCGCAGCTGCGCAAAAAGAAAAGACCGACCTTCCTGCAGCAAAATCTGAATGGATTCAGACAAAAGGACCGGCAGGTATTGGTGGTTCAGGCGTAAAACTCTTTCTTACGTCTGACCAAACCCTCTACGCTATTACAAGAACTGAGTTTTATAAACTCACAGAGAAAGCAGATATGTGGACACTTGTTAGTTCCAGCAGTCCGAATCAGATATTTGATGGAGTGATGGCGGAACGCGATGACACCCTTTACCTCCTTACTTCTAATGAAATCTTAGCCTCAATTGATGAGGGTAAGACATGGGATAACCTCGGCAGGCGCCCCGACGGCACTGCCGTTGCATTGGTTGCCACGGATACGGCGATGTACCTCGTCCTCAGAACAGATGTCTTTCGTCTTCGTTTTGAGGATGTCGGTCATGCGTGGGAACTTATAGGAGATTCCTTGCGTGCCTTACAAGGTGACGATATCCCGGAGGCGGTCAATCTCAAGTCCCGTCCCAATCGTGATGCTGCAGACAATCCCAATTTTCCTCCCAGTTCCCTCCCTTTAGATGTACTCGCCCTTAGTAACATGGCTTTCCGCATTTGGGACGCACTTGCCATTGACAACACATTGTTTATTGGAACAAGTAAAGGGATTTTCCGTTTTACCGATGACTGGGAAAAACTGCAAGTGCCGACATCACAAGGTATCAAATCGTTGGCAGCCGCAGAAGATAGACTTTATGCAGGCACAATCGTTGGACATCCGATCCCTATGGCCGGGCGGGGACCTATGGAGATAGGACCCCCTCGCGGAGGAGTATTCTCTTCCACTGACCTTGGCGATACCTGGACCGATATTACGCCGAAGACCCGCAGACATTCAATCGGCACTGTTGAAGTTGTCACAGCTGAAGACACACTGATATTGTCTGGTCACGGTCTACGCTCTAAAGATGGTGGCAAAACATGGACGGCTCCAGAAGAGGACCTTAGGATGGTTAGCGTGTCTCCTACTATCGCGTTAGACGAAAACAATTTATACCGCCCCGGCCTTAGCGGAATAAGTCGATCCACAGATGGCGGCGTCACGTGGCATCCATTTACGACCGGAATAGTGAATTCCCATGTTCGAAATCTGATTATGGGTAAAAACGTACTATTCGCGCAAACACCTACAGAAATGCTCAAATCCGCAGATGGTGGGGAGTCGTGGGAATATGTTGACCTAATAAGTACTGACGAAAAAGCTTTGCCTTTTGTTAGAAGAATGCAAATGAAAGTTGCAGCAGCCAATGGTGTGCTTTATGCAAGCAATAGTCAACCTGATGGTGTCACGCTCTTTCGTCTTTCTGATGACGGTGATGTGTTCCTACCCGTTGAAGGTATACCGGATTTTGCAATAGATACCTTACAAACGGAATTGGAAAAAAAGTTAAGGATCGAATCTGTTAAAGCAGCGGAGCAGTCTAAGGCGGAATGGGAGAAAAAGCGTGAGGAGCTAATAAAAAACAATCCTAACGTTGACATTGACAAAGAGATGAAACAGTTTTGGGCGGAACGGATGAAAATGCGTAAGACAGCATCGGGGAATATTGTGACGGTAGGGAACAATCCTGATCTGGTGAAAGCAATGGAGCAGAGGTTTGCTACTGCCACACAAGACAAGATCGCTGGTGAACAGAGGACAAATGGCACGTTTACAGTCGCTGACGATACCGTCTTCATGGTATACAGGCATAAACTGTTCAGATGGCGGTTCGGCGAAACGGCGTGGCACGACACTGGCTTGGATTTGGAAGATCACGACGGTATCTTAGCCAGTGGTGAAAAAGGATTCGCGCTTGCTGCTTCTGGGAACACCGTCTATGCTGGTAAACGGCACGGAGAACTCTTCTTGTCACAAGACAACGGAGACACTTGGCGCGACATTACTGCCAATCTTGCATTTCCTGGATATTTCAGAGAGATACAGTTCGCAGGTTCAACAGTTTACATCTTGACGGAAGTCGGGGTTATGAGTTCGCACGATGGCGAAACATGGCACGACCTCACCGATGATAATGGGAATGTAATTTTGATAGACTATATTGCAGTCGATGGCGAAACTGCTTACGGTGTGTGTGATAGCGGTATCTATCAAGCAGATAAGCAGACAAACACATTGAAGCAGATTGTCTCAGAACTGCCACACATGGCAACCTCCTTAGCCGTTGATGGCAATACATTTTACATCGGCACAAGGCAAAACGGAGTGTACCGCTTCCAGCGCGCGAATCAATAGCTTTACCCACTTTTCCGATACATCCTTCCAACTTCTCTTTTGCAGGTGAGGTTTTTACCTCGCCTGTTCCTTTTGCTCAGCAAAACATGCCATGAATTTATTTAGCTTACCTTTTTTTGACAGATATTTGTATTTCTGCTAAAGTGTTAAACATCAATTTTCTTAGAAATCTACCATAACCCAAGTTGCCACTTATTTACGAATACTCTTGTAGGAGGGGTTTCTAACCCCGATTTATATAACAGAAAACATCAGAATCAGTGAAAATCCTTGTTTTTTAGCAAAAAACAAGGTCTTTCTGCTTGAAATCTTATAGGTAGCAACTTAGGTTACCATAGTGGAAATTTGACCTACACTCTTGCCAAATCTTTTATGGAAGTAAGGAGAATCGGCAATCGCACAAATCACCCTCACCAAAAGGAACTTGCTCATGAAAGTCACAAACATAGAACGGACCTTAGTTGATGTCCCCTTTACGCCGCGCCAACAAGAAATCACCACCCAAAGCGTCTCAACCGTTTACAACTGGTCACTCCTTGAACTCTGTAAAGTAACAACTGATACAGGACACATCGGATGGGGCGAGACGGTCATTCACTATACCTATTCACGTGTCAGCGACTCAAGCGTTGAACGCGTGCTTGGGCAAAGCCCCGCTGAGCACATGAACGATGACTCTCTCGGTGCCGGGCTGCAGATGGCACTCTTTGATGTTGTCGGAAAAATCTTGGAAGTGCCTGTTTATCGTCTGCTCGGCACGCAGTGTCGCGAGGCTGTACCTATCTCATGGTGGAGCATCGACTCATCACCTGAAAATTGGGCAGCAGAAGCAGCAGATGCTGTAGAAAAAGGCTATACCAGTTTTAAAAACAAACCGCGTCCATGGTGGGATATTGTCAAGCAGGTGGAGGCTATTGCAGAAGTCGTTCCTGATGATTTCAAACTTGATTTAGATCCGAACGGTTGCCTGCGTGATGCTGAAACCGCTATCCCTATTTTGCGAAAACTTGCCGCACATCCAAACGTAGCAATCTTTGAATCGCCAATTCCGCAAGGAGATGTAGAGGGAAACAAACAAATTCGTGAAAACGTTGATTGTCCAATTGCGATGCACTTCGGATCACCACCTTATATCACGTGTATTCGTGAAGAAGTATGCGACGGTTTTGTCATCGGTGGTGGCAAATCTCGGACGATGTACGATGGATACCTCAGCGCAGCAGCCGATATGCCGTTCTGGCTACAAATCGTCGGTAACGGATTGACAACGACATGGGCTGCACATCTTGGAAGTGTGCTTACGCATGCCACCTGGCCCGCGATCACCTGTCTCAATCTTTATAGTGAACATCTGCTCACAAAACCGATAGAGGTTTCGAACGGATGTCACACAGTTCCCGATGCCCCCGGATTAGGCGTTGAGGTTGACGAAGCTGCGGTCGAGAAATTCCGTGTTCCTGCTGAAGAATTAGATGCTGACGGATATACTATTCACCCACACCCGCGGATAATCAAAACAGCAGTCTATCCAGATGGAAGTTGTATCCACATGGCAGGCGATGGCTTAAGTTATTTCAACGCTGGAAACGGAGATGCGTACGTTGAAGGCGCACGTCTTGAACTCACCTTTGACGATGGCACAAAAGAATGGTCAGAACTGTATGAAAAGGCACAAGAAAAACCTGTGCATGCACGTTGGTAACTGTACAAATTACTCTTGTTGGAGGGCTTTGCAAGCCCGATTTCTTACAGATTGTTCCATCCTTACCGTAGAGGCCAAATCAACGCCAAATGCACTCTTTGGCATTTGGCGGGTCTCTGTGCCTGTCCGTTGCAATGCTGCCGAGCATGGCATTACTTTCAGAAAACCGAAGACAAATTGTTCAATACCCACCTACAATTTTCTTGAGTCCTCTCTGCATCTCTGCTAAAATTAGCCAGACAAACCACATAGATGTGACAGAGGCAAGACAAATTGACTTCTCCCTCACAACAGCGCTTCTTAACTTGGCGTGTGCTCCTCATCTTCGTAATTACCGCCCCAATTAACTGCTATTTTCTCATCCAGATGGAACTGGTACGTTATACCTTCCCGACCTGGGTAGTGCCATTCTCCAATGTAATTTTTATTCTCACAGCGATTCTACTTATTAACATCGTCATCCGCCTTCTAAAAGTCAATTTCGCGTTCGGGCAAGGTGAGTTGTTATTCCTATATGTGACGCTCAGCTTCGCCACAACGTTAGCAGGATGCGATATCTTGCAAGCTGTTCTATCCGTGCTTGGACACGGTTTCTGGTTTGCTACAGAAGAAAACGAGTGGCAAACACTGTTTTGGCATCATCTACCACAATGGCTAACTGTGTCAGATAAAGACGCACTACGCGGCTACTATCTCGGTGATTCAAGCCTATATCTGCCGCATCATCTTAGAGTATGGGTGCCAGTGGTTGGTGCATGGCTTTTGCTGTTTACGGTGATCGCTTTTATTTTTCTATGTCTTAACACCATTTTACGTCAACAATGGTCGCAACGTGAACGATTGACGTTTCCTGTCATTCAACTACCGCTTGCCATGACAGATTTAAAATCCGGTTTCTTTCGGAATAAGCGCATGTGGATAGGATTCGCAATTGCTGCAGGTATCAGTCTATTCAATGGATTAAGCCATCTCTATCCTGTTATTCCACATATTCCCGTAACACGTCGTTTCTTTAGATTCTCCGAACCACCGTTAAGTCTCTACGGCACTATCATTACCGCTTTTTATCCGTTTGCCATCGGCATTATGTTTCTCATGCCGTTAGATGTCCTGTTCTCTACAACCTTCTTCTATTTTATCTATCGTAACGAGGTGGCTTTAGCAGACGCTGTCGGTTGGAAGAGTATTCCACGATTTCCGTATCTCAATGAACAAACTATCGGTGCTTTTATCGGGTTATGTTTTTTCTTTTGGTGGACGGGCAAACGCCATTTCAAAGCGGTTTTGCGAAGTGCACTAAAACGTGGACGAGAACCGCCCGGATTATCTTCTAATGAACCGATGCCGTATCGGGTGGCAGTCTGGGGATTTGTGGTAGGTGTCTTGCTATTTGCATTTTTACTTTACAAAGCAGGCATGACAATATGGATTGCTTTAGCTTTCGCCGTCTTATTTCTCATTACGCCATTGGTAACAACACGTATCCGTGCCGAATCCGGTATTTTCGTCCACGCATACCACTGGCAAGCCCCGCGATACATTTTGAATACTATCATCGGCACACACCGCCTCGGTGCGCAAAACTTGACTGCCCTCTCAGTCTGCTTTTTCAATCGTGACTACCGTCCACAACAGATGCCGCATCAATTGGAAGCATTTAAAATCGCTGAGGTTGCCAAAATTAACCCACGTCGCATGCTCTACACCATTATCATCGCGACTGTTCTCGGTGGACTTGTGGCATTCTGGGTGCAACTTCACCTCTACTATCAATTCGGTGCTGATTCAGGCTATTACGGTCCGTGGGCACTCGGATACGGAAGGCAATACTTCAGCAGATTAACAAATTGGATCACCTATCCACTTGACACAGACTGGATCGGTGTCATATTCATCGGCATCGGCTTTTCTGTGATGATGGGGTTAACTTTCCTGCGAGTCAAATTCTTTTGGTTACCATTACATCCACTCGGATACGTGATGGCAAGTAACCAAGAGATGTCTGACCTATGGATTCCATTGTTAATAGCGTTAACATTGAAATGGCTTATCTTACGCCACGGTGGAATAAAGAGTTATCGGCGCGCTGTTCCGTTCTTTCTTGGCTTAGTACTCGGTGATTATCTGATGGGAACTACGTGGAGTATCCTAAATGTGCTACTAAACACAACGATGTATCAGTTTTACCCATAATCGAGGTATGATAGATAGGGATAAGTATTTCAATGAAAGGGCGGAGTTGTTCCGTTAATTATTTGATCGGCACGATCATCATAGATCATTACTTAAAGTTCATGACCGAAACGATGTATGCTTATTTCTATTTTGTATCTGTACCTAACTTTTGGATAATCGAGTTGGCTTTACTTATATGACTGCTAATAGATATAGAATAATAGTTGTTTTCAACATATTGGTTGGGATTTCTGTTATCTAAAACAAAACCTAAAATACTCAAAAAAATTATTAATACGTTTGTGAATACGGCTATCTTCATTTTAGATTTCACCTCCTACATTGCCAAAGATGCTGTAGTTTAAAGGCGATGTATAAGTGAAAAGGTTGAAAAAATTTCGCAATTGGTAGTTATTAACATATCACGTTTTTCTTCAGAATAATTCTGCTATTCAATTCACTAATACAGTGAATAACTTTGGTAGGGAATCTTTGGAACCATATCGAGCCCACATCTGCATTATAGTGTAAAAACAGAACCTGTGCCAAGATTTTTCAATCTTAGCACGAGTTCTGTTTTGATACACTTTTACAGGTTATCAGTTTTAGATTTTCTTAACTTTGATAGCGTATCCATGCAATAACGTGTCGCCTTGAATATCCATAAACCCTAAAGTGATTGCATCTTTAGGTTGACCATCTAACAGATATCCTTTCGGCAAAATCATTTGAAACCCGATAACCTGACAATCTTTGCTACAATCATGTATAGGCCACGGGTCCCCGAGTTCCTCAAAGAAAACTTTAGAGCCACAATCACATGTAAAGTAAAAAACTTCCTGTCCACAATACCTGCAATTCATGGGTACAGTCTTTGCATTGCATCGCTTGCTATGTGTAGCACCTCTATAGCGCATTGTTATATACCTCGCTTGGGTAAATCCTACCATCTACTTTGTTCAAATCCCTATTTACCTTCTACAGGCACAGGCAGATGCACAATCTTTTTATTTTGAGTAATGATAAATTCTGAGTGAATTTGCCATCGCCCATTCCAATCAGCATGGGTTGTCAGTTGATAGATTCTGATTTTGAATTTGTATTTCCTATTCGGAACAATATCTTCTTCTTCGCCATCTTCATCTAATGTATGGATGTCAGCACCATGAGATATTATGTGAAATGTCATGCCTTTTCTATTGGTATATAATTCTACATGATGCACATTATGCATCTTTTTTACAATAGCCTCAAAAGTTAGAATCTTATCAAGATATTGTTCAGGATCATTAAGTATCTCTGAAAAGGATACATCCATATTTGGATCACTGGTATCGCGTTTAGATAAATCTACCAGACACGGACTATCCGCCTTAATTGTGATAATATCACCTTCTACAGATGGGGTTTCTACAAGGCATTCAGAAAGACGATCTATATCACCTTCATCTCTGAACATACCTATGAAATAATTTGGTTTTACATCAGTTCCACAACCTAATATAGAAACGGTTGTTGCTAGGATAGCTAGAATTAGAAACAATCTTTTTGACATCTTAAACTCCTCTAAAATAGCGATAAAGTTGTTACTTCTATTTTAATGAGGAACAGCTGCCATTCCCCGAACATATAACCACCTATCAGGTCTAACCTACCATGTCTAAATTAAAAAAGCCAAGTACAACTTCATAGTACACATAAGGTACTAAAAAGGTCCTTGACTAAGCTAATACAGTACGGTATAATTAAAATGGCGAGGAATGGCAAACTGCTTCTCAAGTTCGTTGATTTCCTTTGTCAGGTAGGGCGAGTACTCTAATACTTACCCTACAACAAGCACTCGTTGTGAGTTTTTCTATTTACGGGATGACTCGCAACGAGTCATCAACACATATATTTTAACACCCCATAATATGAATGTCAAGGAAAATTTAGGAATATAAAACATCTGAAAAAATTTCTGCTATAGAATTATTTTCCTCTGCACAATACTGCTTACATATATCTATTAACGTGAGTTTGATAAATCCCGTAGGTTGGGTTGAACCGAAGGTGAAACCCATAAATCAACGGTATGAATGCCATTAGGCATTCCCCGGGTGTAAACTTAAGGATTTCTGAATATCAGAAATACTCTTTAGTCCCGTAGGGACGATATGTTTATAGAAAACGAGTACCCCACCCCAGTTCTTAGTCCCGTAGGGACGATATGTCTATCCTTCTATGCCGTTCCTACGGAACTCAAGGGGGGTTGAACAACATTTTCTATAAACATATCGTCCCTACGGGACTGAAAGCATGGACAAAATGGCAACACATTAAATTAACGTCATAGCAAAAAATCATCAAAAATATAGAAAACTGAATAACCCTGGGATAAGTATTTTAATGGAAGGGCGGAGTTGTTCCGCCCAACTGAGTTTGTAGGTCGGGTAGAGCGGAGCGAAACCCGCAGCATGCCAAAAGCGCATGCTGCGTTGATTTGGACAATATCAAGGTTTCAAAGCAAACCTTGTGAGTTCACAAGGAAATCGCAGGAGCGGCTCAAGCAAGTTTTGAAAATAGTGTTTTAGTCCCAACATGTCGGGTTTCGCAAGCTCTACCCGACCTACAACTCATTCGCTTTTTGCCTATATTTGGGGCTTGGCGTTATCAGACATTTCCGATTAAATCACATTATAATGTCTAATAAATATCTCTGGTATTTATTCACTTTTCATCAACAAATTTCACATCCATTAGTTTTCCTTGATGGATTGTAAAGTGCTGTTCAATCGCTTTATCAGGCTTTTCACTCATGCTTGTTCCAGATTCCCTTCCCTTATAGTTGACAGTTACGTAATCACCACGGTATGGCTTGAACATATAAACTTTTTTTATCTCCACACGATCTCCAAGTAGGAATGCCTGAGCACCTTTAAATGTTGTTTTCTCAACTGCCGTAAGGTAATAAAAAGTACCTGTACCACCCCAATTGTAGGAAACTACCACAAAGATATACTTATTTGCTTCAACAACATGCTTTTTGTAAAATGTATACGTGAATTTATGAGTTTCACCAGCACCAACAGTATACTCACCTTCACCACTGAATGTACTACCTACAGTGATTTCTAAAGGTTTTCCATCTTTGCTTTCCTCTTCAGGAACAACAAGGGTGATTTTGGGCAGCACATCTCTCAGTGGAGCATCCAATTTAATGAAGTCTTTACTTCGGTTTTGAATGCAGCCGTATATCAGCACAATCATTAAGGAAATTAAAACAAGGGTAAAGACTTTCAAAAAATTCCGAGAAAATTGATGGACACTGGAATATAACATCTATCTGTACCTCCAAACATCTTATAATCTTTTTTTCATGCGCAAACGAATATCTCCATTTTCGGATTGGTTCTGTATATACTTATCAACCCAATTGAGGATTTCTAATTTGCAAAAGCGTAGTACCATCTTCATTGATTTCTCATCTGAATAGATACGCGGATTTAACGTCTCCGGGCAGGACGTAAGAGTTTCTATGAAGTTTTTCATAGTGCGGATACTTACAAACGCCTCCGCGAGGCGAGGTGTGAAAATCTATCGTGAATTATTGAAATAATTATACACCTGATTTGTAGGAGCGATCTCCGAATCGCGACACGTTTGCAGTCGGGAATCGGAGTTCACTTTTACAAACCCGTAATGTCTAATTAATTCTAAAATTTACTATAAAAGTTCCTATTTATTCACCATCAGGTAAGTTAGGAATTGGGATTTCAAGGATATCCGGTGGAAAATCATCTTCTGTAACGGGTACTTTTATATCCACGGTGATACGTTTAGACCCGATTACAATGAAATCGTCAATAACAATTGCAATTTCAACAGGCTCCGCTGGTTCAATCTCTTCAAAAGACGGCAAGTCATCTAAAGGTGGAACATCGTCAATGGGTGGGAGTTCAGGTATCTCAGGGAGTTCAGGTATCTCTATATCGTCCAGTTCCGGTAATTCAAAATCAAATTCCGGTAATTCAAAATCATAACCAAAATCATCTGGCGGCAGAAGTATTATGAGAATAGAACCAGGATCAACTTGTGCTGCCACCTGCTCATCAATGAATTGATCAAGATTTTGCGGTAAAGATGGACCCTCATCAGAATCACCAAAATCATCAAAAATAATGAAATCGTCAGATCCAAAGAAAAAATCACCCTCTTGATATTGGGCTTCAACATGGAGGCGAGCTTTCCCTTCCGGGAAATTCTCAGGAATGTGAATAGTTACCTCTTTTTCAATTGTGCGACCGTTTTCAGTTGCACTCCAGTGTGGGAGTAGCACAATCGTAAATGTTGCGCTTTCACCAGCGATAACTTCCTCCGGTACAATCACTTTATCTATATCAGCACGCCAAATCTGAGGCGTGTCTTTGACAGTGATATCAACACGGTCCAATGTTGCTTTGCCTGCATTGTTCGTGAGGATATCCGTGAATGCCCCGATAACGGATTGTGTTTGGAATAAACCTTCAAAACTACTATCCGTTGCTGTTGTTCGGAAGGATCTGCTAAAAATCTTATCTGTCTCTTTGAAATGAAGTTGAATTGTTGAGTCCACTGTACGCGGACTGATTTCTTGGCGGAGTGCGTCCATCGTTACCCATACAACGGTAGGAATAAACGTTTCCTGTCCATAGGCAACCTTGTGATGTTTCTCAATTAGTTCACCATTACCTGCGTCGTAGGTAATCTTGACAGGTATCATATCGGGCATTTTACCTAATTCCCCTACAATGCCCGGTAGAAGGTCTTTAGTAATCGTGCCGATTGGATTTCCGTAGGCAGCGACAGATTTATAGGATGCCTGCAGATTTGGCACAATTCCATTGACGACAGCTCTATACACCGGCATCGCTGATTTACCATCACCATTGAATGGATGTCCAAAAGCAACAAATGTCCCATCGTCATATACTTGTGTCACTGTTCCGAACCCTATCGCATTGATAACATCACCTGTTGCAATAGCAGCACCGATCATATCTCCAGCTTTCAAACTTGTGGTTGTGATTTTGGGCGCAGCAGGTGCACCACCAATGGCAGCCACGAATTGAAGGAATTCATAACGAGAACCCTGCAGATATGAATTGAGTTGTTCAAGTCTATGTGGCTGTAAACCAGTAATCATTAGCGGTGTTTTCACAGGTGTATACATGGAAACAATACCCGATGGAGCTGCTGGGGCACGTTCAACATTGCGTAAGTCCCCAAATGTTTGATGCGATCTTGAGGCTTCCATTGCATCAATGGATGTAACCAAAAAGCGCGTAGGTGCCTTTGAAAAATAGTCTCCGTATGCCAATGCACCCATGACACGCCCTGGTGGGCCGACCGGACTACCAGACATGCCTTGGGCAATTCCACCCATCGCCTCAGCGACATCATCCATCAACTCGCATTCGTAAACAGGATATCCGAGTCCCAAGTCGCGAACGCCGCGAAAACGCGCTTCAAGAGTCACTCGTCCAGTGCCTTCAATTACAGTTACAATTTGGACAGGTGTTTTATCCGCAAGTCTAGTAGCTTCTGCTTCATACATATTTTCAAGCACAACATCATCACCCAGAGGTGCTGCATTTAACCCCGCTGGAAATTGAAGGGATGCTGGATTTTCTAATGAAGTATTATCTTCATCCGAAGCACACCCCAAATAAAATAGAACTGTTATTGCGATACATGTAAACATCAAATAGGTTTTCATGATTAACTCCTTTTTAGTATGTGTAAAATTAAGACTAAATGCACATTCGGCATTCCCTCTCACAAGAAAGAGACGCAATGAATTACACCTCTTATAGTAAATTATGTTATAGTAAATTAACCCAAGTTGCCACTTATTTACGAACGCTCTTGTAGGAGGGGTTTTTAACCCCGATTTATAACAGAAAACATCAGAATCAGTGCAAAATGCTTGTTTTTTTAGCAAAAAACAAGGTCTATCTGCTTGAAATCTTATAGGTAGCAACTTAGGTTAAATTATGTAAATAAGTTCACATATATTCTATAGGGTGATCTCCGAATCACGACGAAACCAATGTTAGTCAGGAATCGGAGTACCCTCTTACATCTTAAAACGTCCTGTAAATTCTAAAGTTTACTATAGTATGTGTAAAATTAAGACTAAATGCACATTCGGCATTCAGTCTCACAAGAAAGAGGCGCAATAAATTGCCCTCTTACATACATGTTAGTGTGTTT
The DNA here is from genome assembly GCA_028820635.1 of Candidatus Poribacteria bacterium. GTDB lineage: Bacteria > Poribacteria > WGA-4E > WGA-4E > WGA-3G > MSPOR6. The sequence continues at coordinate 58,716 of JAPPIG010000071.1, read as the reverse complement.
GAAATCGGTGTTATTCAGGAAATTTACTTTAGAATCAAAATCTGCTGCGGAGCGGAAGAGTCCTGCATGGATATTATACAACTTTTTTTGATATTGACGACCTTTTCGTTCCTGAGATTAAAACTTGACTACATCTTCAAAATAGGTTAACATTAAACAAAATAGCGTTCGCAAATTAGCATTTTACGGAGAATGTTAAGGAAGGCAATTTCGTTGGACAAACGGAATTTGGCGAAAACACCTATGAAAACCTATCGCGTTGCCATATTAGGATGCCGAAGTCGCGGCACCTCCGCAGCAAAAGCATATCATGCACACCCGCGCACCGAAATCGTTGCACTCTGCGATCTTGTTCAGGAACGATTAGACGCACTCGGTAAGATCGTCAACGTCTCAACACATTTCACCGATTTAGATGAAATGATTCGGCAGACTACGCCCGATATTGTCGCAATCCCGACAGCAACAGAAATGCACTATCCGCTCTGTATGCGTGTGCTGGAACACGGTGTAAACATTGAAGTTGAAAAACCACTCTGTGTTGACTTAGTTCAAGCAGATGCAGTAATTGCCAAAGCAAAAGAGAAAAACGCTCGCGTGGTTGTCCATCATCAAAGGCGAGTCAGTCCCACTATGCAGTCAGTCGCAGAAGCTCTTGATGAAGGAAAAATAGGCAACTTGCGCTATATCTACGCGTGTGGAAAAGGGTATTACGCTGGCTATGGATTGATGAATATCGGAACGCATGTTGTCAACAATATGCTCCGTTTCGGTGGACATTGCCGCAGCGTCGTGACCCAGGCAACAGCAGGCGGACGCGAACTAAAACCAGAAGATGTCCTTCCATCCCCAGCAGGCATGGGCACAGTCGTAGCCGAGTATACAACTTCGACACTTCAATTTGATGGAAATGTTACAGGGACACTAATTCAACAACGCTTTCCAAAGGTGGATAGTGACGCGTATGTTTTAGAACTCTACGGCAGTGAAGGTAGGTTATTCTGGTCTGAATTGAAAGGGGCGTGGTGGCTACCAACACCACATTTTGTACCTGATGGCACACACGACCATTGGGAAAAACTAACACCTATTTTCCCTGAACATTTTGACAAAGATAAAGGCGCAGATGCCGATGATTACGGTATTGTTGACGAGTATGTGAACGCTCTCGACGAAAATCGTGAACATGAATGCAGCGGCGAAGAAGGACGTCATGTGATGGAAATATTAATGGGTATATTTGAGTCTGCTATTTACGGTACACGGGTAGAATTACCGCAGAAAAATCGGGAACATCCTCTATTGCGATGGCTCAATGAAAACGGACTCGGCGCACCTAAAGAGATGCCACGCGATTACGGCACATGGTTATCACAAGAAACTGAACGGCTATACGGATAAGAAAACAAAAGGGATGAGATAAATTGAAATCTGCTGGTAGGCGCGTTTTGTAAACGCGCCGATTGATACGAAAAATAAAAGAAATTCACCTTATGAGGTGTAATGTTATAGTGAGAAAATCTTATGCCAAATCCTACAATGAATGCTGACAATTTACCGCCAATACCACTTACAGAGGAACAACGTTTTCTCTTTGATACACGTGGATGGCTACTGTTTCCCGGTGTGTTAAGTGAAACAGAAGTCAAAGAGATGCGCGAGTTCTGTTACCAACTGCAACAGGATAAAGAGTCAATTCCAGAACATCATCGTTCATCAATCGGTGGTCCCTTAGAGGCGTTAACCGACCATCCAGTTGTGTTCGGCTACATGAACGAATTTTTAACATCCGGGTATGCAAACGAGAACTGCTACGGGTTCCGATTAGAAAATTCATTCCTTACAATTCGCGGAAACGGACACGATAACTTCCGACCACACGGCGGACGTGGCATGCTCAACTTCCCCGGCAATTCACACACATATCACTTGCACCACGATAAAGCACACAGCGGTTTGACACGCGTTGTGTGGGAACTCAACCCCGTCAAAGAACGCGGCGGCGGAACAATGTTCCTAACAGGTAGCCACAAAGGCGCATTTCCTGCCCCACAATCAACTGCAGACCGAAATTCGCCACTGTGGGAGGATTATAGTTGTCCCGCTGGTTCAATGCTGGTTTTCACAGAGGCAATTACACATACCGGAGCGAAATGGACAGATGATATACATGACCGTGTCGCTATTTTCAGTTGCTACAATACCGTCGGCAACAAATGGCACAGATGGGAACCGCACCCGAAACACCTTGAAGAGATGCCGTTCAAACGCAAGACACTCTTCCGACCAGTTTATTGTCAAGACAATACGCCAACTTTAGATGCGGTGTAATCACACTTGATTTCATTCCTTACAATCGCTTGTCCGCTCTACCTACTGAGGTTTTTTATGAAAATTACCAATGTCAAATCGTTCGTTTCATCATCAGGACACTTCTTTGTCAAAGTAGAAACCGATGCTGGTATATACGGTGTCGGCGAAGGCGGTATAAGACGCCGCTCCCTTGCCTTAGCAGAAGTTGTTCGTTCATTTGAACCTTTTCTCATCGGTGCTAATCCGTTTCAGATTGAACATCTGTGGCAAGTCATGTTTCGCGGTGGATTTTTCCCAGGCGGAGTCGTTCAATCCGCTGCTGTCAGTGCTGTAGACATTGCCTTGTGGGACATCAAAGGAAAAGCGTTGAACGTTCCTGTTTATGAACTTCTGGGAGGACGCACGAGAGACAAGGTTGTCTGCTATCCACATAACGGTGGTGGCACTCTTGACGCACTCGTTGAAAGTTGTCGACAAACATACGAAGCGGGATGGAAATTTGTGCGATTGAGTTTGGCTGATAGGACTGGTACAGGTGCGTTTGAACCAAGACGTGCTGTGCAGTTCGGAATAGAAGAGGTGCGAGCAGTCCGCGAAGCATTGGGTGATGACCTTAATATACTTTTTGATGTGCATACCCGTCTTGACCCTGCGGATAGTCTCGAATTCTGTAAAAAGGTCGAACCTTACAATCCATTCTTCATTGAAGACCCACTGCGAAGCGAAAACCCAGCGAGTCTCAGGCGATTACGCCAACAAACCTCCGTCCCAATCGCTGTCGGTGAACAATTTCATAGCAAATGGACCTTCAGAGAAGTCATTGAAGAAGACCTGATAGATTACTGCCGCGTTGACCTGTGCATTGCTGGGGGATTAACAGAAGCACGAAAAATTGCTGGCTGGTGCGAAACACATTACATCCATCTTGCACCGCACAACCCGCTTGGTCCTGTTTCCACCGCAGCATGTTTACATCTCTGTTTAGCATCATCGCTTGTTGGTGTGCAGGAACTTCCACGTGCTCCAATGTCTTCACTAACCGATGAATTTCCGGTGCAAGTACCATTTGAATCGGGTTATCTCTTGCCTCCTGAATCCCCAGGGCTCGGGATTGAATTCAACGAGGAAGCATTCACTAACGTCTCAACGCAAGAATACGGACCACCCCACGGTTATCAACGCGAAGATGGTTCCTATACAAATTGGTAATAAATTTGAAGTTTGATTTTGAATATCCGCTAAATGCGCGCTTTCAAACCGTACCTACCAAAAGAAAACAAGGAGAATAATTTATGACAATAGCAGAAATTAAAGCAATAGCAACAAAATATATTATTAACACTTACGGAGACAGAAGTCTTGCATTCGTCAAGGGCGAAGGACCCTACCTATGGGACGCAGACGGCAAAAAATATCTCGATTTTTTAGGAGGTTTAGCTGTCAACGGATTAGGACATGCCCACCCGAAGGTAGTCTCTGCAATCCAAGAACAAGCAGGAGAAGTGCTACATACCTCTAATCTATATTACATAAAACCACAAGCAGAATTAGCGAAACTTCTGATTGAAAATTCGGATATGGACCAGTGTTTCTTCTGTAATAGTGGTGCGGAGGCAAACGAAGCAGCGATTAAATTAGCACGGAAATATACCAAAGACAGTGGTAGAACAGACGCTTATGAAATCATAACCATGGACAATTCGTTTCATGGCAGAACAATGGCAACGATTACTGCTACAGCACAGACGAAATATCACGTTGGATTTGAACCGATGCTTGAGGGTTTCAAATATGTCCCGTTTGACGATTTGGATGCGACAGAAGCCGCTATCAGTGAAAAAACCTGTGCTATTTTAGTTGAACCAATTCAGTCCGAAGGCGGTGTGAATATCCCAAGCGATGGGTACTTACAAGGATTACGAGAACTTTGCGACAAACATAATCTGCTCCTAATCTTTGACGAAGTGCAAACAGCGATGGGCAGATTAGGCACATTCTTCGGATACCAGAGTTATGGTGTTGTGCCAGATGTAATCACAATGGCAAAAGCACTCGGTAGCGGTGTCCCAATTGGAGCAATGTTAGCAAAACAACAAGTAGCAGAAAGTTTTGTCCCCGGCACCCACGCAGCAACATTCGGGGGTAATTTCTTATCCTCTGCTGCAGCCGTTGCAACAATAGAAACTATCTTTGAAGAAAATCTCGCTGTAAATGCCGTAAAAATGGGGAACTATCTCGCAGGTGGATTGATGGAACTCAAAGGCAAGTACCCGATTAAAGAGGTACGCGGCAAAGGTTTACTACGTGGACTTGTCATGGAAGAGGATGCCAAACCGCTCGCAGCCAAATGTATTGAAAACGGGTTAGTCACGATTTGCACTAACGACTATGTGCTTCGATTCTTGCCGCCGCTTAATATCAACGCGGGTCACGTTGAAGAAGCAGTAAATATTGTTGAAAAGTCGATGTCAGAGGTTTTCTAAATGAGAAATCGGCTGATTACCAGTTTTCCTCTGTTTCTATCAGTGTTGATAATGATTATAGGCTGTGCACCTAAAACCTCTAACATTGACCTCCCTCTTGTGGAAATGTCGGAATTTTCTCCACACTTAGAAACACTCAAAGCGAGATATGATTTAACTGAATCCCTAAAGACTACTAAGATGATGGTGACGATTCAGGAAAATGGTCGTGCTCCGGAAGAACTACGCGAATTACTATGGTATAAGAAATCTGAGGACGGTGAACTCCTACATATACAAGCTTTAGGCGGTTTCAACGATACAAAAGGTGTTGCAATTGCAAAACAAAACAAATTTCTGCTCGTACTCGTTGATGAACAAGAAGCATATTTAGGTGAGTTATCTGATGGCATCTTGAAAATAATCTTCGGTATTGATCTACGTATTTCAGATGTGTTAAGTGCAATCTTTGCCAATCCATTCCTTGACGGGCGCACCGAGAAGTTAAAAATCACGGGTTTTGCACCAATATTCTTCATTTCCCGCCCCGGTGTTGAAGCGGGACACACAGAGACTATCACCGTTCTTGTTCAAGACGGTGAACCACGTGTCACTGAGTGGCGTATCAATGACAAGGACGAGGTGTTGCAACAAAGTGTCGTTTTTTCAGACTATCGCGAAGTCGACGGCATCCTGAGACCTCACAAGGTTGAAATTGAACGTCCACTTGAACAGACACGAGTTGTTGTAAAAATGGCACAAGTTCAACTGAATGTTAAAATCCCTGATAGTAGATTTGATTTTGAACCGCATTTGACTGAAGGTATGAAAGTTATGCCGTTCTCGGAACTTGAGGAGCCAGATGTTTCTGAATGAACAAACCCAAAACATTACGGGTTCGCGCCCATGCCAAGATCAATCTCTATCTGAATGTTGTCGGCAAACGAGAGGATGGTTATCATAACCTTGAAACGGTTTTTCATTCAATCGATCTGCATGATGAGGTTATTCTTCGCGAACGAACAAAGACAGAAATTACGATAAAATGTGAACATCCCGATGTGCCATCCGATTCCCGAAATCTCGCCTACCGTGCCGCGCAATCTCTCAGCGATGTAGTTGGCGGATTTGGTGGGCTTGAGATACAGATTCACAAGCAGATTCCTGTTGCAGCAGGATTAGCAGGCGGTAGTGCTAACGCAGCGGCTGTCCTTTACGGTCTAAATGAACTCTTCGCGTTAGGGTTATCAGAAAATGTGTTAATGAAAATCGGCGCGCAATTAGGGGCGGATGTACCATTCTGCTTGCATGGCGGCGCTGCTTTCGGCACCGGTATAGGTGATATTTTAACCCCACTCCCAGCGTTATCTGATGTCCCACTTGTCCTGATCAACCCTGGCATCGCAATTTCAACCGCCGACATATTCAAAAATTTAGACATTACCTTGACAAAACAGAAAAAAGAAAGTATAATTATACAGACTTGTGTTAAGAAGGGTGATGTAGTCGGCGTTGGCAAGAACCTGTATAATCTTCTTGAAGTACCGGTTTTTTCCAAATATCCCGAATTAACCACGCTAAAAACGCAGCTGTCTACACAAATAGGATGTTATGGCGCGTTGATGTCGGGGAGTGGTGCGACGATGTTCGCTTTGATGGAGAACATCGCTACAGCACACCGATGCGAATCACGCTTTAAAAACAATGTCAGTTTTTGCACAACCACAGTAACCAATCCTGTCGGTGTGCGTATTCAATAATTAAAGGGCGGTGGCCAAGCGGTAAGGCACAGGTCTTTGGAACCTGCATGCGTAGGTTCGAATCCTACCCGCCCTGCTCTTTCATTTTTACAAAAAGGTTTAGAAGATCAAAATGCAGCAAGCAAAATTAGACGTTCAACAACGAAGTAGTTTTGGGAAAAAAAGCGCACGGGCAATTCGCCGCGCAGGTGATGTGCCTGCCGTTCTATATGGACGCAAACAGGATTCCGTTGCTCTCCAAATCAATGAACGGGCATTCAAACAATTCCTCAGAACTTATGGTGAAAACGTAATCATAAATATGGAAATCACCGAAGGTAACATAGAACCCGCCATTATCAAAGAAATTCAACGTGACACAGTTGAAAAGCGGGTTTTGCTCCATGCAGATTTTATTCGAATCTCTTTAGACGAACCTGTGACATCAGCTGTGCCTATAGTTTTAGTTGGCACACCTGCCGGGGCACAGGAAGGCGGTGTTATTGAATTTCCACTTCGCGCTCTAACACTTAATTGTCTACCCGCATTAATGCCAAATGAAATTACTGTAGACGTGACCAACTTAGATATAGGCGACATTATCTACGTCCAAGACGTAGAACTTGATGATGAAGTTGAAGTGTTAGACGAACTCCAGCGAATGATAGTCTCCGTCACCCAGCCGCGCGTCCACGTTGAAGAAGTCGAAGAACCTGAAGAAGGTGAAGAAGGCGAGGAAGGTGAAGAAGGCGAAGAAGGTGCCGCTGAAGATGGCGACGCTGAAGATGGCGACGCTGAAGAACGCACCGAACCAGAGCTAATTTCGCGTAGGCGTCGTAGTGATGACGAAGACGCGGAATAACTTTAACATGTGGTTCCCCCCATTTAAGTCTTTATCCATCTTTCTATTCATTCTCATATTAATCTCTGTAACGCACGGTATTGCACAAGCACCTACCGTGCGTTTTGTTGATGGTGAGGGCGAAACTCTTGCAGAAGTAGAATTCAAACTTCATCAAGAAATAGTTTACCTACCTGTTGAAACACTCAAAACCGCCTTCGATCCGGAGATGACACACGAATACCACCGCCCAAGGAAACAACTTATCTTAAAAACTAAAGGTAAGGAACTCCGACTGCGAATGGGAAATACCACAGTCAACATTGATTCTGGAAAACAAACTTTTACTCTCCCTGCACCACCTTTAGCGATTGAAGGGCAACCTATGTTGCCCATTCATTTTTTTCGGAAGATATTGGCACATCTTGATGATGTTGAAGTACTCTACAATCCTAACCTTCAGCGGATTAGGATAATGCCAAAAACCGCATGGGCACTTGATGTATCAGATGACACTCGCGAATGGACAATCATTATTGATCCCGGCCATGGTGGGGAAGGTGATCTCGGTTGTAAAAGTCAGAATGGACTTCATGAGAAAGATATCGTTCTGGCTGCTGCAAAAGAAATTAAAAAACTCAGCGAACAACATCAACTTTCAATCCATCTAACCCGCGACCAAGATACAGAAAAAACGCTGATTCAACGTGTCCAAACTGCGAACCGCGAGCAAGGACGATTATTTCTTAGCCTGCATTGCAATGCTTCGTTCTCACCGAATCACAAAGGAATGCGTCTCTATATCAATAACCCAAACGGACAACCCCGATTTAGAACAAGTGAGATGCCAAGATTTGGCAAAAAACGATTAAATATTCTTAACCAAGCCAATTATTTGAAACAGAGCAAAAATTTTGCCAATGTCCTCCAAAAAGAATTGAACTTCTTGGCTGAAAATCCAATTGTTATCACTGAATTCCCTATAATTACCTTGTCGGATGTCAGCATGCCAGCTGTCCTATTAGAACTTGGCTACCTATCAAATATAGATGATGCTAAACAACTTTCCAATCCTGACCACATCTCCGAACTTGCAGTTGCTATCATACGTGCCATCCAGATATACTCCGCATCGGTTAATCAACCATCTAAATCTAACGGATTTTCAGAAAGGAAACCCTCGGACACTAACTAAGACTTGAGACTCGCTTTTAACCGGTATACTTCATCTTGTAGCAGAAGAAGACAAGAACAGGTGTCTATTGGAGCAAAAACGTGAATCTTCTCCGAAAAATTCTCCACTCAAGACTCTTTATGGTATGGGGCATTACTTTGGTTGTCATTATAATCGGTCTTGCCATTACGCTTGTGCTAATCGCACATTCTAAACGAACAAGAATTTTAGATGCTCCACCAAAACTACCAGATACCCCCAACACAACAGATATCTTGCCACCGCCAGAACAAGTAAACATATTTCTATTAAATCCAACATCACTTGAAATTACACCTGTTCAAGTAGAACTTCGGCTCTATTCAGAACCAACTGAACGGTTGAAACAGATAGTTTCAGCACTTGTTCAAGAAACACTTCCCAATTACAGAAACCCAATTCCACGAGGAACGTTACTTAACGAAGCTTACATAGATAGTCAAAAAACTGCATATTTGGATTTTTCTCACCATCTTGCAGACGGACATATTGGTGGAACAACAGCTGAATTACTAACGGTAAGCGCCATTCTTAAAACGATCTTTGACGCGTTTCCGAACGAGATTATACATGTCCAGATTCTTATTGACGGTAAAGAAAAGAAAACACTCGCTGGACATTTAAATCTCTCACAACCGCTGCGATTTTGATGGTAAACCTATTTTAACCCAACTATTAAGACGTAAACGGAGAGAAGCTTGTGAAACTCATCGTTGGACTCGGTAATCCCGGGCAACGGTACGAGCAGACGAAACACAATATCGGTTTCCGAGTGATTGATGCAATCTACGACAAAATACAATCAGCGCAGAATACCGAAAATATATTTTCGAAGCGCGTAACTTCTATCTGTCAATCGCTCGTTATGCAAACCATATTGCACGATTCCCCTATCATTCTTGCTAAGCCGATGACATATATGAACAATAGCGGTTCAGCTGTCTCGGCACTTATCAATCGGTTTGAGATTCCTCTTAAGGATATCTGTATCATCTACGACGACATCCACTTGGATATCGGGACGATTCGGATAAGACAGAAAGGAAGTGACGGTGGCCAGAAAGGCATGCAATCTATTATCTATCACCTCGGCACAACTGAATTCCCACGTTTACGCATCGGTATCGGTGAACCTGTCGGCGACTTAACTGATCATGTCCTCTCAAAATTTTCAGAAGAAGATGAGATTGAGATTAAAGAAACTGTTAAACGTGCAGTTGAAGCAGTTGAAACTTACGTCCAAGATGGTATTCTAACAGCAATGAATAAGTTTAACGGTCGCTAAATAGGAGAAAGAGGTATTGAAATGGATCAGAAATATCGCATACAGAACGTTGAAAACATTCCCACTCCTGCACTTGTTGTCTATCTCCCACTGGTTCAGCGAAATATAGAACACGCTATAGCAACTGTGGAAGGTGATGTCTCAAAACTTAGACCGCATGCGAAGACGCACAAAACATCTGAAATTATTGAAATGGAACGGGAAGCGGGTATCCTCAAGCATAAATGCGCCACGCTGCGAGAAGCAGAAATGCTCGCACAAAACGGAATAGAGGATATTTTAATCGCGTACCAAATGGTAGGTCCTAATATCAATCGCTTTCTTTCACTCCAGCAACGGCACCCAAATGCTGATTTCAAGGTAATCGTTGACCATCAAGAAGCAGTAACTGCTCTCTCTGCATCATCGGAGAAACTCGGTTTGAACGTTAAAGTCATGCTTGACCTTGATGTAGGCATGCATCGCACCGGTGTGCCTGTCGGCGATACTGCTGTGGAGATTTACGAGGCTATTGACCAGTCAGAAAGTTTACAGCCATGGGGATTACATGTATACGATGGACATATCCACGATGAGGATCTAACAGCCCGCAAAGTCGCATGCAATCAAAGTCTTGCACAAGTTGAAGTGATGCAGAACATGCTTTCTGCAAAAGGACTCGCCGTGCCATTGGTTGTGATGGGAGGCACACCGACATTTCCTATCTATGCTGATACACCAGGGGTAGAAACGTCGCCCGGAACGTTTGTTTTTCATGACTACGGTTACACTAACCGTTATCCCGACCTCGGCTTTACACCCGCAGCACTACTGCTGAGTCGCGTCATTAGCATACCTACCCCGAACCGTATTACGCTTGATTTGGGACACAAAGCAATTGCAGCTGACCCTGATGGTGTGCGCGGAATTATCCTAAACATTGACAACGCTGAGGCAGATAAACAACACGAAGAACATTGGGCAATAAATATCCCTGAAGATACGCCAATACAAATCGGACAAGAGATTTATGTTTGTCCAACACACATTTGTCCATGTGTTGCGTTACATCCGTTTTACTATGTGATTGATTCTGATGGGTATTGTCAAGGGACGTGGGAGGTTACCGCGCGCAATCGGAGTGTTTAATGAATAGGAAAAACAGAAGTTAAAAAATGATGCTAATTTATCTGTGTAACACATCATTCGGAATTCAATTTTTCGTCAGTATCCGATAGGCGTTTATCCGATTCGCGCTTCTGTTTATTCATTTCGTTCAATTCAACGTAAATTCCCGCCAAAAAGGTAGCTATTGCCGCCAACATGAACGGTTCCATTGAGTAAGTTTCAGGGTGCAGAATCATTGAAAATCCAACAACAAAAGAAAATATTACTGCTACAAATATAACGGATCGAGAACGTTTTGAAATACGCATTTTTCCTCCAAATTATGGTGAACTTTGAAATTAAAGAGACACATTTTTTGTAGGAGCGATCTCCGAATCGCGACAAAACTCACTGATAGCCGGGAATTGGAGTTCCCTCCTACAACTCAAAATGTCCTGTAAATTCTAAAGTTCACTATATATAGGTTCAGTTAGGAAACCGAACCATAGGCGTGAATTTAGTGTTTGATCTTTCTTGTAGCAGGGTTTTCTAAACCTGATTGGGATTCTTGAGTTCCGTAGGAACGGTATGTTTATAGAAAAACGACACCCTTTTTTTGAGTTCCGTAGGAACGATATGTTTAAGAGGTGCTATTGGATACACATACCGCTCCTATGGAGCTCAAGAGGGTCTGACGCCGTATTCTCTATAAACATTCCGCCTCTCCGAGGCTATACATATCCAAGAAGTAGACCTAAAATCCTTAAATTGACGCCTATGGTTCAGTTAGGAAACCGAATCTACCAAAGACTGGTCCATATTTTAGATTTAACTAAAATATCCATAATTCATTTTGATTAAATTACTGTAGTTTTCCATCAATCCACAGTTCATATTCATAATGCCACGTTCTGTACAGAATTCGGATAATATAGGGCAGTCCGTCAACTTTGAAACGATGTTCTAACCCTGTGTCATATAATTTGCGATGTCTTTCAAAGATTAATTCATCGTCAACATAAATATGTACCCTGCCCGACCACATCCTCCAATGATCAACACGAACAGTATGAGAATTTTCGGTTTCTACTAACCATTCACGCGTAACCATAATATATCTCCAACTGATTCAATTTGCTGAATACTATCGTTTATTGTCTTGATACACCTTCTGAACAGCATCAACCAACTTCTTAGCACCAAACCGCACCACATCTGTTGCAGGCAATCCTGTCTCCGACTCCGCAGCAGCAATCGCCGCATACGCCTCCTTTTCAGATAGATCAAAACAATTGAGTGCTAATCCAATTACCTTTGCAGGTTTTATAGGCGCAGTTAGCATCTCATAATGTGCTATCATCTCGGTTAAAGAGGGTAAAGGCACCGTATATCGTGCAACTTCTTTCCGCGAAGGTTGATGACAGAAAATCATCGCATCGGGCATGCTACCGTGGAGTAGACTCAACGTTACCCCCGAATATCCTGGATGCACCAATGATCCCTGCCCCTCAACGATTAGAAGGTCGTGATTTTTCGCTCCTTCAAGCACAATCTGCTCAGCCGCGCCAGCGGTGAAGTCAGAAACAACAGCGTCAATCGCAATACCCCAACCCCAAACCATAATGCCGTTCTGTCCCGTCGGACAAAACTCAGCATTAAGTCCCTTTTCCCTTGCAGCGTTTGTAACCTCTATGCCAGATAACATCTTCCCAACACGGCAATCTGAACCGACAGTGAGGATTACAGTCGCATCTACATCTGCAGCTTTACAAGTTGCCACAGGTAAGTCCTCTGGTGGTTTACGGGCATCCCACAACACCACGTTATGTGCCTCTGCTAATTCCGCCAGTTCAGCATTCTCACTCAAAAAATGGTGTAGACCGCTCATGATATGTAATCCGCTTCTGATTGCTTCATGTAGAATCCCACGCCACGCCTCTGGTAATTCACCACCAGGGGGAGCGATACCGATAGCCAACATCGTTGGTTCAAACCGCATCGCCTCTGCCAGATTGCGGACAACTGGTATTCCTTCACCAATCTCTATTACATCACTTACATCTTTTCCCGCTTTGGTACTATCAATGACAGCAACAACGTTGTTAGGCAAATAGCGCACCAAAACTGTGGCGGTCTTCGATTCTAAGACACCGAATGACCCTTCGGCAAGAATAGCAATTTTATGTGATTTAGGGTGTAATTGTTTATTCATTTACCAATAAATTATCACAAATTGGAGTCAATTTCAAGTGGTATTGTAGGTCGGGTAGAGCGCAGCGAAACCCGACACGTTTAGCCTCTGTCGGGTTAGCATGTGTAAAATTTGAACATCAACCATATCTCATGTGGGAGGACTTTGTAAGTCCGATAATGCAAGATTCTCCTTTTGTCTGAACCAAGATTTTCAGGATTTTTAGATTTACAAGATTACCCTTATCTTATGCATATTAAAATCCGCGCAATCTGTGTAATCCGCATAATCAGCGATTCAGATTATTGCACTCAAGAATTCGGCAGGAATTGCCGAAGATGTCTACAACCAATAGCAAAACCTTCTAACCCTGGTGCCCCACGGTCTTCGTTTTCGACACACAGAACATAATCGTAGCCAGATTCCAGCAACGCACCAATAATCGTGCCCCAGTTCAATTGTCCGCGTCCCGGCACCCGATACTGCCACCACCAATTCCCGATGATGCCTTGTCGGAACAGCATACGGGGACTTATCTCACAATCCTTAACATCCGCATAATACCACTTCCCGCTGAACATGCGGATAGCGTCTTCAGCGGGAAGAATCCCCATCCATAGCCAGTGCGATGGATCGCACGATAGTCCCAACGCATCAGAAGGCACAGCGTCAAGAATACGTTCCCACATTTCAGGATTACAAGCAATATTACCCATACGAACTGCGCAATCCAACGCAAGCTTTACGCCCTTTTCTTCGGCGAATCGTACAACAGGTGTCCACATCTCCTTGAATCGTTGAACAAGTTCTACAGAACGATCACCCGGATTACCCGGTTCCGAAGAAAATTGCCCATAAAAATGCCAACTGATAGGACTTCCCGCATAAGTGACTATCGCCGGAATTTCAAGAATATACGCTGCTTCAATTGCTTGCATCAACGCATCGCGAGCATTTTCGCGTTTTTCTAAATCATCATCCAGAAGATTGCAATGTGCCGTGAAAGCCGCGAGGTAAATGTCTGTGTTAGCCAAAATATCCTTGACTTCCTCGCCACCTGATTGTATAATCTGGTTCGGTTCAAAAAGACCGTTATTGTAGGGACGGATTGCATCAAAATCGTTGGCTATTGCCCACGCGGCACATTCAGTAAGACCCCATGCTCCACCGCCAACACCGGTACTAAAACTGATATTCATATTTTATCCTCACTGTCCAAATTAGGAATTATACAATTATACAGATATGCGCATTATTTATGAAGAAAATCTGAATAAAAAACTGCTTGACCTATACGATCAACTTCAAACGGAACACGGCACGCTTAGGTGGTGGCCGGCAGATACACCCTTTGAAGTCGCACTCGGTGCTATCTTAACACAAGCAACCGCATGGCGAAATGTTGAGAAAGCGATTGACAATCTCAAAGCGGCAGACGCGTTTACACCTGAACAAATACATGCTGTTAGCCAAGACAAGTTAGAGGAACTTCTGCACCCTTCTGGATATTTTCGAATGAAAGCGAAGAAGGTGCGCGCCTTCGTGGAACACATCGTCCAACGCCCGATGCAAGAAATGTTTAAGCAAGATGCGCCAGAATTACGGGAAGAACTGCTTTCAATCTACGGTGTCGGTCCCGAAACTGCCGATTCAATCATTCTCTACGCCGCAGAAAAACCGAGTTTTGTCGTTGACACCTATACCTATAGACTTCTCAGTCGGTTAGGATGGGTTGAGGGGAACTTTCACTATGAAAGACTTCGCGCGCTATTCATGGATAACCTACCGCACGAAGTAGAGCTATTCAACGAATACCACGCCTTAATTGTTCGACATGGTGCGAGAGTCTGTCAGAAAACGCCTGAATGTCAAGCATGCGGTTTGCAAGCATCTTGCGATTATTTTGCAAATCAAGTGTAATCACCGCTTTTCCTCTATAACAAACACTTGATTCACATTAACATCTTTGATAGTTTCAACATGTCCACACAGCCATCGGACTGTCACCGAGTCAACCTGCTTCACATCTCCAAGCCCAAAGTGCAACCGCATATCGTTCTGACTAAGATAACCTGAACCGCTTTTCACCTCTCGTATCTGTGTTAATTTTCCTGCCACAACCGTCACACGCGCGCCAATCGCATCACGAGCGCAATGAGTCCCGACCAACTTTATACTGAGCCAATTCCCGTTGTTTCCACCCTCATTTCGCAAAACAGTTGGTGTGTCTTTTAGGTTAGCAACAACTATATCTACATCACCATCGTTATCAATATCTCCGAATGCAGCACCACGACTCACTTTCGGGGGCAACGCAACTTTTTCTACCTTAAACGTGACACCTCGATTGTTCCAGAAAATCTGATTGACTTGCTTATATGTCCCGACAGGATCAATCTCCACTATATTGTCATCTAAATGTCCATTAGCAACAAACAGATCAAGCCAACCATCATTGTCAAAATCCACAAAATCCACACCCCACGCCAAGTAGGGGAGGCTTTTTTCACCAATTCCTGTGGCAAAACTAACATCGTTGAAAAACCCGTTTTTTGCATTCTGATAGATGCTATTAACCTGGTCCTGAAAATTCGTTATCACAATATCCAGAAAACCGTCGTTGTTAAAATCCCCAAGATTAGCACCCATCCCGCTATAAGCACGCCCCTCTTCACTCAACGCCACACCCGCAAAAAGCGCATCTTCAGTGAAAGTGCCATCTCCGTTGTTAAGGTAAAGCAGATTCGGCGTAGTGTCATTCGCAACAAAGATATCTATATCACCATCGTTATCCACATCACCGCAAACAACGCCTAATCCCTTTCCAGGAGGGGCGGTAATCCCTGCTTTTTGCGTTACATCAGTGAATGTACCGTTGCCATTGTTGTGGTAAAGCCTATCTGCTTCACCTTCAAGTGCTTCAGGCGTGCAATACACAGGAACACCTTGACGCGTACATTCCGGGTTCGTCTCCGTATCAAATTGCACATAGTTAACAACATAGAGATCTAAGTGTCCATCGGCATCGTAGTCTAAAAAAGCACATCCGCTGCTGAGTCTGTCACCACCTACCCCTGCTTTCTCTGTCACATCTGTGAAGCTGCCATCACCGTTGTTTTGATAAAGCACATTTTTGCCGTAGTTTGTCACATAAAGATCAACAAAGCCATCATTGTTGTAATCCCCTACGCAGCACCCTAATCCGTAGCCGGTATCACCGACAAAAGCATCTGCTGTCACATCAACATATTTACCATCATCGTTTCGGTAAAGCATATTTTTCGGTGGAATTGGAGAGGTTGTACCGGGTAAATCACAACCATTGACAAAGTAGATGTCTAAATCACCATCATTGTCATAGTCAAAAAGTGCAACGCCTCTTCCAAGCGGTTCAATAAAGTATTTCTTCCCATTTTCACCATTCACATCACGAAATTGGATGCCAAGTGCTGCTGTCACATCCGTAAAACGCACATTTCTATTATCAGAATTAATTTCCTGTACCTTGCTGTCTTTTACTGTTACTCCCAATAGCACGGTAGATAAAATTGCAAGTAATATCAGATTTTTGTATCGCATTGGACGCTTATGTGCTATAATGTTAAAAATTAGTTGAACTTTTGCCAGATATTCATTTATGGTGAATTATAGACACATCTTCTGTAGGAGCGACCTCCTGGTCGCGATAAAACTCAATAATAATTGGAAATCGGAGTTCCCTCGGACAACTCAAAATGTCCAATTAATTGTATAATCTACCATAGTTCAGTCTGGCGATCAGAATTATTTGAGTACTTTCATCAGTAGAATCCGAGAAAGGCACGTTATTAGGAGAAATTTAATGGCTAACAATCTACGTTTTGGCGTTGTCGGCTTAGGTATGGGCATGAATCGTTCAGGTATAATTCATAGCACAGATGGTGCTGAACTTGTAGCAGTTGCGGACCTCGTTGAAGATCGGCGCAAAGCAGCAGAAGAAAAGTTCGGATGTGAAAGCCACGACGACGCACTGGAAATGTTCGACCGTGACGATATTGATGTGGCGATGATCATGACTCCCAGCGGTCTCCACGGAAAATTCGGAGAAGAAGCAGCACGTCGTGGAAAACACGTCATCACCACAAAACCGATGGATGTCAGCGTTGAAAATTGTAATTCGCTCATCAAAACCTGTGAAGACAACAACGTCAAATTGCTCGTTGACTTCGGAGAACGATACGGTGGCCACAATCGGCGAATCAAGGCTGCACTGGAACAAGGCGCAATCGGTAGACCCCTTCTGTGTGAATTGCGGATGAAATGGAAACGTCCAGATAGTTATTACGTCGGTTGGCACGGTACTTGGGAACTTGACGGCGGCGGTTCCATCATGAATCAAGGTGTACACTACATTGACCTGATGCTGTGGTTCATGGGACCCGTCAAACGAGTCATCGGTGCACATTTTGATGTCTACGACCACGAAAATTGTGAAACCGAAGATATGACCTCCGCAATTTTAGAATTTGAAAACGGTGCGCTTGGACACGTACTAACAACTACAACTTTTCCCGGCAGTAGTGTCTCCATGATTCATATCCACGGTCAAGATGGAATCATTGGTCTTGGACCTGAAATGTGGCAGTTCCCCGAAGGCAAAGAACCGGACATTGAACTTCCGCCTTACCCCAGCAATGTAATTCAAGACGCGCTCCAAGTGATCCACGACGACGCAGAACCAGCAGTTGACGGGTATGAAGGTAGACGTTCTGTCGCGCTCAACATGGCTATCTATGAATGCTCGCGGAGCGGTGAGTCCGTAACATTATAGTTTTAAGGTTTCTGTAGTCATTGTAGGTTGGGTTCGCAACACTCTACCCATAACTGTCAATTTAAGAAAAAGTTGCTGGATTGTCTCTTGTTGGAGGGCTTTGTAAGCCCGATTGCGATTCTTGAGTTCCGTAGGAACGATATGTTTATAGAAAAAACGTTAACCTTCTCTTGAGTTCCGTAGGAACGATATGTTATAGAGACGCAATTGGATACACATACCGCTCCTACAGAACTCAAGAGGACTAACACCGTTTGCTATAACATACCACCTCTACGAGGCTATACGTATCCAAAAAATAGAATTAAAATCCTTAAATTGATACCCGCTGAATCATGGAGAATCATGTAGAATGCCAAAAGCGCATTCTACCAAGCGCATTCTACTAAAGGCATTCATAGCGTTGATTTATAGGCTTTGCATGCTCTACCCGACCTACGATCAGTTTGCTGTAGATGGGGGTTCTTCTGCAGGGAATGCATCTGCATAGGTCCCTAAGATTACTACAAAATTGAAGGTTGTTTGACCACTCTTTGCGGATTCTCGGAATAGTGCTAACAACTCTGTTTCCGTTGCATCTGGGTGTAGCATTGACAAGTATATCCATTCTTCAAAAAGGTCAAGCATTTGAAGCGGGTCAATCACGTGCAGAATATCTACACTTATCTCACCATGAATATCAATTTCTTCCGCCACGTCTGTAAATTCAAGGTGTGCATCTACATCAGCAGGATTTTCTTGGATTTGTATGCTTAAAAGCTGAAATTGTAATTCAGGGCTTGGATATTCAACGCCTGTTTCTTCCTTGAAAATTTCTGCCGCCTTCATGGGTAAGGTTAAAAGTGCCTCTAAAGCGTCTTCTTCCTGTGCAAGTTGTTCAAATGATTGGAATAACTCAAACTCTCGTTGAATATACCTTTTTATACCATCCACCGCTTTTTGGCGTGCCTCAATACTTTTCTCGTCTGTGCCTGGCCTGAGCACCTCAACGGTCCGCTCACACGCAATAGACAAACAACAGACAATTATCAGGATAATATTTCCTGTCCACTTCATAATCATAGTAACCTCTCCTTTTTGGATAGTGCGGGAATCAATATCAAATGCGCGTTTGGCATTTATCAGGTTTGGTGTCTCCCGCGAAACGTCTGAACTTTATAAGAAGTTTGATTTTGAACGACAATACCAATCATTTTGTTTACACACCACTGGCTGTTGAGGTGTTAAGTTCCAGTTGTTTCAAATCCCTTTTGTTTGAAAACTTCTAATACCATTTCAAATTGGCAAGTTGTGATAATATATTGTAGGTCGGGTAGAGGAACGAAACCCGACTTTTTATAGTGTCATGTCGGGTTTCGTTCCTCTACCCGACCTACGAAATAATGTTATATTATCATATAGAAATGGTATAATAATCTGAAAGTTGGTTTCAATACCGCTCTACTTATAAGTTCGGACTCCATCCAACCTACAGAACAGATTTTATACTTACGATACTCAAATAAATCAAGATTCTTCCGCCTTCGCCTTTAAATCGTAAAGTATGTTCACAGCATCTAAAGGTGTTATCTGCGAAAGTTCCAACTGCCGAATTTCTTCTACAAGCGGATGTGTTTTAGGGGTGAACAGTGCCATCTGAAGCGAATCGCTCTGTAACGTTTTCCGAGTAACGCGGCGTTTTGGACGCGGCATAGTCTGCGTTGTTTTCTGAGGTTTTTCTGATGCACTATCTGCCTCAACACTCAGATTATGTTGCTCAAGCACCTCAAGAATCTGCTGCGCACGTGAAATCACAGTATGTGGCAACCCCGCAAGTCGAGCAACATGAATCCCATAACTCTGGTCAGCACCACCGGGTACAACTTTTCGCAGGAACGTCACCTTTTCTCCATCTTCATGGACGGCGACGTTATAATTTTTCGCGCGTTTGTACTTACTCGCCAGTTCAACAAGTTCATGGTAATGCGTTGCAAAAAGCGTTTTCGCCCCCATTTTTTTCTCATCAAGTAGATATTCTGAAACTGCCCACGCGATACTAAGCCCATCAAACGTACTTGTCCCGCGCCCGACTTCATCCAAAATAACGAGGCTTTTACGAGTGGCATTATTGAGGATATTCGCTGTCTCGTTCATCTCCACAAGGAAAGTACTCTGTCCCATCACAAGATTGTCCGATGCGCCAACACGGGTGAAAATCCTGTCTACCAATCCAATTTTCGCGGCAGATGCTGGCACAAAACACCCTATTTGTGACATCAAGACAATAAGGGCAGTCTGCCGTAAATAGGTGCTTTTTCCACTCATATTCGGTCCCGTGATGATATGAAGTTGTTCATCACCACAGTTGAGCATCGTATCGTTCGGCACAAAACCTTCTTGGATAAATATCTGTTCTACTACCGGATGCCGACCATCTCGGATAATAATCTCCTCACTGTTCTCCACAGTCGGTTTTACATAGTTGTATCTTGATGCACAATATGCAAAGTTTGCGATGACATCAACCATTGCAATCACTGCTGAGATTTTCTGTATTTCCTCTGTAGATTTTGCCACCTCGTCCCTAATCTCACAAAACAGTTCGTATTCAAGCGTTTGTATTCGATCTTCCGCGTTTAAAACTTTTGCTTCCTGTTCTTTCAGCTCAGGTGTAATAAAACGTTCGGAGTTTCGCAAGGTCTGTTTCCTGATATAATGCTCAGGCACCATATTGAGATTCGGTTTCGTCACTTCAATGTAGTAGCCAAAAACTTGGTTGAATCCAATCTTAAGAGACGCTATCCCACTGCGCTTTCGTTCCTCTTCTTGCAGCTGAGCCATCCATTCTCTACCTTGCCCCACAATTTGCCGAAGCTCATCAAGTTCAGCGTTATACCCATCGCTAATCACACCGCCCTCACGAATCGTCGCAGGCGGGTTCGGATGAATCCCACGTTCAATCAATTCCGCCAACGCAGCCATCGGATTCAATTCCGCATTCAGAGAAGTTAAAAGTGGTGTCTGACAATTTTGCAGTTGCTCCTTAACAGCAGGTATAAGACGAAGTGAATCCTTGAGTGAATGTAAGTCGCGCCCGTTCACTGAACCGAGACTGATGCGAGTGATGAGACGTTCTATATCGGACATCTGCTCAAGTGCTTCCCGCAACTCCTCTTGTTGATTTATCTCTGTTTTAAGCTCGTCAACCGCGTCAAGCCGTTCTATAATTCCACCTTCATCTAACAACGGCTGCAACAAGCACTGCCGCAGTTTCCTACCCCCCATAGATGTCACTGTTTGGTCAAGCACTTCAAGTAACGTGCCTTTAGTAGAACCATCGCGAATAGATGCTGTTAACTCAAGATTACGTTGCGTATCTGCATCCAGCACCATAAAATCCGAAAGCGTGTAGGTATGCAGAGAAAGGATATGTTCAACTTCCTGTTTCTGTGTTTCATGGAGATAATAGATGAGTGCACCCGCAGCACAGATAGCGGTAGGAAGATGTTCGCATCCAAATCCATCAAGCGAAATCGTCTTGAAATGTTGAAGCAGTTCTGTCCGAGCAGTATCAAAATCAAAACGCCAATCAGGAAGTAAATTGACCACTGCTTTCAGTTCAACCTTGATCTGCTCAAACATCTTTTCATCTTCAAAAGACTCCGAAAAAAGACATTCTTTGGGTGAAAAGCGGTGTATTTCTGCCCAGAGTCGCGAGAAATCTGTAAGTTCAGTTACTTGAAATTCACCTGTAGAGAGATCTGCAACAGCAATTCCATAAACATCTTTTTGATGATAAATTGAGATCAAATAATTGTTCGTTTTATGCTCAAGTGCCTTTGGATCAGTGACAGTCCCAGGCGTAACAATTCGGACAACATCTCGTTTAACAAGCCGATTTTCATCGCGGGCAACTTTCGCATCCTCAGTCTGATCCAAAATTGCAACTTTGTGTCCAGCCGTAACTAATTTGTAGAGATAGGAGTCAAGTGCGTGGTGCGGGATTCCAGCCATTGGTGGCGGGGGTGTTTTTTGATTTTTATGGCTTCGGGATGTCAAGGCAATCTCAAGCAGACGTGAAATTAACTCAGCGTCTTCATAGAAGGCTTCATAGAAATCACCGACCCGACAGAGGAGAATCGCATCTTCATGCTGTTTTTTCACCTGTTTATAAAGCTCCATCATGGAAAGCTCAGATTTTTTTGTTTGTTGCATGTTGATGTTCCTCTATAATTCTGTGAATTAGTCTCTACACAAACTTATTCTTAATAACTTACCACAGACTGTGTCGTATGTCAAATTTTTTGCAGTAATGTATAACAATTCTCTCTTGCTATTTTTTGTTGTATCATATATTATTAATAGATATGGCAGAGATCCAAACCGGTATCAGAATATTACAAGGAGAACACGATCATGGCAGGGAAACTGAAAGTTGCAGCAGTCGGTTGCGGGGGAATCGGATTACTACACCAACGAGGATACCTCCAACATCAAGGGGCAGAATTGGTAGCAGTGTGCGATATTGATACTGCCAAAGCACAAGCACGGGCTGAAGAACTCGGTATTGCCAAGTGGTATCCGTCCATTAAAGAAATGCTCGCGAACG
This sequence comes from Candidatus Poribacteria bacterium, assembly GCA_028820635.1. Classification (GTDB taxonomy): domain Bacteria; phylum Poribacteria; class WGA-4E; order WGA-4E; family WGA-3G; genus MSPOR6. The sequence goes on along the minus strand of JAPPIG010000071.1, from coordinate 36,188 downwards.
AAGAATGTGATTTGGTCGACGTAGTGACCGCTGACCATTTACACTTTGAACCTGTGATGGAATGTCTTGATGCTGGAAAACATGTTATTTCTGAAAAACCGCTGGCGCTTGAAATTGACGAAGCGGAACAGATGGTTGCTAAAGCAGATGAGAAAGGGGTACACCTGGCGATAGACTATAACCGAAGGTTCGCCCCCGGTTATGTGCAGGCACGGAAATGGTTTGACGCTGGAGTTATCGGACAGACTTATTATCTGGATATGAAATTGTCACAAGGGGGACCCGCCTCCACATGGAAAGGTGAGTATTACCTGCTCTACGAGTTACAAACGCATGCGCTTGATCTCCTGCGCTGGTTCGGTGGTGAGATTGTTGCTGTATGTGCTGAGATGGCAAAACCGCGAAAACATGAGGCACGTGAAGGCGAGGATGCCTGCTATACAAGCATGGCTATCTCAGTGCGATATGAGACAGAAATAGTCGCTACCTTGTTAGCGAGTTGGGATAGCGATTTTATTCATCCGATTGAACGACTGGAAATTTGCGGCGCCGCTGGAGAAATCACTGTTGATAACGTTCTGAGCAAAGCAACACTGATGAAACGAGATAATCAGGTCGTTGAGGAATATCGCCCCTCTATTTTTCGGATGGAGCAGCTTGCATTTGATGGCACTTTTGCCCTGCGCATGGCCGCGCTGGTGGATGATTTACTCAATGATCGTCTACCTGAACCGACAGGACGAGATGGCTTACAAGCAATGCGAATCACAGAAGCAATCGTGGAATCGTGGAAAGAAAAACGAGAAGTTGCAGTTAAAATCGATTAATTAACGACACGTGGACTGTTTTATATGCAAGGAGGAATGAATCATGAAACGCTGTCCGTCCTTTTTAAAAAAAACTCGTCATGTATCCCTAAATAGTTCTTTATATTCAACATTGTGTTTTTTTGTCGTCCTGCTTATTTTCGCGTTTTTAGCAATTAATTGCGGTCCAGTACCACAAGGGGAACTATATATCCCTGAAACGGAAAACACCACTGCAGAAGAAACAACGACAACGCAATCCACACAAAGCGAAGCAAATTTACCGGAATCCGCTACTGTCGATTTGAAGAAGCATGCTTATATTAGAAACGCTTTCAAACAACGCCCGCGCGTCACAAGCAGAAATGCGCTTGATGATTTTCAAACCACAACGCGTAGGACAGTGCGGCATAGTGCTGTAATCGCCAACTGCTCGTTTGATGTGTTGAAAGCATTTATCGCAAATGAATGGACTCCTATCGTAATGATCGAGTTTCAAGGAGGATCCCCGGAAATTTTGCCATTATCCGAATACAACGATCAATCAAGCATGGTATCTCTTCAAGACCCTACCAACCTCACCAAACGCAGATTAGCCTACAAGGATTTTGAGGAATCTTGGAAGAAGAATTCGCGGAACAAATGTGTGCTAATCACACCGCAAAAACTCACAGAAACAGACGTTCAGAAAGTGTTAAGTGAATTTTTGCCTACGGAAGCGTTCCAAGAAATTAGCATGAGAAGCCGCTAATCCCACATAAACCCGATTTGTTTGGTAATTCCTGTTTTCATAACGACGGTAGGTGTGGTTTCTAAACGTACCTTATGCGTCAATTTAAAAACATGTATCTTGTTAGATGACTTTGTAAACCCGATTTAGTCATACACCTTTCGCACCACTGGTCCTAAGATATGATTGACCTTAGCCTCGGAGAGGCGAAAGGTGTATAGGAAACGTTGATCCCGCCAATAGCAAGCCCCAGAGGGGCGAAAGGTGTATCAGATACACAAACGTTACCCACTAAAATTAACGCTTATGGTGCGGTTTCCTAAACGTACCAAGTATGGATATGGAATTACCTAATTTATTTTTTTCATCAGAGTCCGTAGGTTGGGTAGAGCGGTGAATGAACAAGAACCCTTCAGTCTACCAAGAAAAGTCTGCTTTTCAATGACACATTCATCAGAATACATATAGCGAAACCCAACAATACAGAACCGGCTGCCTGAAGATGTGTCGGGTTTCTAATTATGCGCTTATGCCAAACTAACATTTTTTTATTTCACCATAAACAAGAAGGATGATATTTTGAAAGCAATACCGTTCACAGATGTCACTATAAAAGATCGTTTCTGGGGCCCCCGACAAACAACGAATTCAGAGAAAACAATACCACATGAATTGGAACAGTGCCGAACAACCGGCAGGATTAATAACTTTGCCAAAGCTGCCGGTTTGATGGAAGGCAACTTTGAAGGCATCTTCTTTAACGACTCGGATGTCCACAAATTAGTGGAAGCAGCAGCTTATACCCTACAGACACATCCTAATCCTGAATGGGAAGCAGAACTGGACGAAGTTATTGACAAAATTGCCAAAAGCCAACAAGCAGACGGCTATCTGAATTCCTATTTTACACTCGTTGAGCCAGAAAAAAGATGGCAAAACCTTGGTATGATGCACGAGTTGTATTGTGCCGGACATCTGTTTGAAGCAGGTGTTGCACACTATCAAGCAACTGGAAAAGAAAAACTGCTCAACGTCGCATGTCAATTTGCCGATCTGATTGACAACACTTTCGGACATGGGAAACGTGGTGGTTTGCCGGGACATCAGGGGATTGAACTCGCGTTAGTGAAATTGGCGCGCGTAACAGGCGAAGCGCGTTACATGTCCCTTGCAGAATACTTTGTCACGACACGCGGGGAATCTCCGCATGTTTTTGAAAAGGAATTAGAAAATCCTGACCTACCCGGTGGTCTCGGCGCGTATCAGCATCACTACACACGAGATGGAAAATATGAAGGCACATATTCACAAGCACATAAACCATTAAAAGAGCAGACTGAATGTGTTGGACATGCAGTCCGGGCGATGTATCTCTACGCTGGCGCGGCAGATATTGCGCTTGAAACGGGTGATACTGACATTTCAAACGCACTTGGCGCACTTTGGGAAAATGTAGAAAAACGTTTGTACGTTACCGGTGGTGTAGGTCCATCTGGACACAATGAGGGATTCACACAAGATTATGAATTGCCGAATTTCTCCGCTTATGCCGAAACGTGCGCTTCAATCGGATTGATATTTTGGGCACATCGTATGTTCCTATTGAAAGGGGAGTCACGTTTTATTGATGTGCTGGAAACCGCCCTTTACAACGGTGCACTCTCAGGTGTTTCACTTGATGGCACAGGTTTCTTCTATCAGAATCCGTTGGCGAGTCGTGGTGGAAGGGAGCGGCATGCATGGTTCGGGTGTGCGTGTTGCCCACCGAATATCGCACGCCTGCTCGGTTCTCTTGGACAATATATCTATGCGCAATCCGAAAAAGACTTATGGGTTAATCTCTATGTTGGTGGCACTGCCTCCGCGACAGTAGCAGAGGATGTCTCCCTGAAATTAACACAAGAAACCGATTATCCGTGGTCAGGAGACATCAAGATAAAAGTTAATCCGGAGAAACCTGCAAAGTTTGCATTGAATTTGCGGATACCGGATTGGTGTAACAATTTTAAGGTAGGCATCAATGAAGAATCGCACAATGCTAATGCGGTATCTAACGGATACCTTTCAATTGACAGAGAGTGGCAGGCCAACGACACGGTGGAATTAAATTTAGATATGCCTGTAGAAAGAATCTATGCACATCCGTATGTGAGAGATAATCTTGGACGGTCAGCACTGCGTCGTGGACCACTTGTCTACTGTTTTGAGGATATTGACAATCCTAACGGTGCTTTTGAAACGCTATCGCTTGTTGATGACGCATCAGTTGAAACACTGTTTAACAATGAACTCCTTGGCGGCATTACGTTGCTCCGTGGCACTGGCACAGTCTTTGACGCGTCAGATTGGGAAAATAATCTCTACCTGCCGAAACCGAGTTTGAAACGGATGGATGTTACCGCAATTCCGTATTACGCGTGGTGTAACCGTGAAGCAGGACAGATGGCAGTTTGGGTTTTGTAAAGCATCACACATTTGAACCACGGTTAGCCACGCCTGAGCTGAGTGCCGTTGGTGGAGCATAGTGGCAGCGGCAATACATGCTGCGAATCTGTGGAGCAACTAACGCAGCTTCCATAGCAGAATTGTTCCATCATAACTCCCACTGGCAAGTGTGCTACCGTCCGGGGCAAACACTACAGTGTTAACACCTCTCGTATGCCCTGTGAGTGTATTTTTGTGTTCTCCGGTATGTGCGTTCCACAATCGCATTGTCTTATCATCACTACCAGTAGCAATTATGTTTCCATCTGGAAAATATACTATGGAGTTAACCACATCTGCATGCCCACTGAGTGTGACTATACGTTTTCCCGTGCTTGCATTCCATAACTGTACTGGGTGATTGTTGCCGTAACTTGAAGTAGCGATTGTTTTTCCATCTGGTGAAAACGTTACAAACCTGACAGATGAATTATGTCGTAATGTGGCTTTGTGTTTTCCTGTTTGTACGTTCCACAATCGCACCGTCATGTCTACACTTGCACTGGCGATAGTTTCTCCGTCCGGAGAATATGCTACGGAATAGATCCCTCCCGTATGTCCTTCGAAAGTTGTAATGTTTTTTCCTGTTTGAGCATGCCACACTCGCGCAGTATTATCCTCGCCTCCAGTAGCGATTGTTTTTCCATCTGGTGAATACACCACCGAGTAGACACCATCTGTGTGTCCTATTAGTGTATTTTTGTGTTCTCCAGTGTTTACGTCCCACAGTTGTACTGTCCCGTCAAATCGACTACCAACGGCGATAGTTTTGCCATCTGGTGAATACACCACGGAATCGGTGCCAATACCTGGTGAGAGTATAGTTTTGGATTTTCCTGTTAATGCGTTCCACAATTGTATTGTGCTATTATGATTACCACTGACGATAGTTTTTCCATCTGGAGAAAACGCTATGGAGTTAATCGACCACGTATGTACTGTGAGTGTAGTTTTGTGCTGTCCAGTATGTGCGTCCCACAAATGTACTGTATTGCCCCAACCCCCAGTAGCGATAGTTTTTCCGTCCGGTGAATACACTACGGAAACGACATCACCCCAATCGCTATGTACTGTGAGTGTAGTTTTATGCTGTCCAGTATGTGCGTCCCACAACCGGACTTTACCTGTATGCCCGGTAGCGAAAGTTTTTCCGTCCGGTGAATACACCACAGAAACGACATTACCTATGTGTCCTTTTAGTGTATTTTTGTATTCTCCAGTATCTGTGCTCCACAAGCGCACCGTGTTATCTTTGCTTCCAGTAACAATAATATTTCCATCTGGAGAAAATGTTAAAGAAGTGACATGATCTGAATGTCCTTTTAGTGTATTTTTGTATTCTCCAGTATGTGCGTTCCACAATCGCACCGTATTATCCCGGCTGGCAGTAGCAATAGTGTTTCCATCCGGAGAATAGGCCACGCAATAGAATCTGAAATGGCCTCGCTCCGTATGTCCTGATAAGAGTGTAGCTTTGTGCTCTCCTGTGGCTACATTCCACAATTTCACCTTTCCATCCAGACTGCCGCTCGCGATAGTAGTACCATCAGGAGAATACACTACGGAATAGATTTCGTCCGTATGTCCTGATAAGAGTGTAGCTTTATGCTCTCCTGTGGCTACATTCCACAATTTCACCTTTCCATCCAGACTGCCGCTCG
>JAPPIG010000071.1:0-30407 GCA_028820635.1 Candidatus Poribacteria bacterium | reverse complement strand
CGATAGTAGTACCATCAGGAGAAAATGCAATGGCAGTGACAGTGCCCGTATGTCCAGTGAACAAGTCAAGTTCTTTTTCTTTACCGGGACGCGCGTCATAAATCCAAATTCCGATGGAACTTGCAACAGCAAGACGAGTACCATCTGGCGAGTAGGCGATATTCCCAGTAATATCACCTTTACCGAGGCGTGCTGCGGCACCGTCGGGTAGTGCCCATTGCGTATAATCAACTTGGTCAGTTAAAACCTGATTTGATTCCTGTCCCGTGCTATTACCTTTACCGCGAGTATCGGAATTACTTCCTTGAAGATTTCTAACATCCGGTTTTGCTTCAGTATTCTGGACTATAGATGCATCAAGAAGTTCCACCGCCATCTCAGACTGCATGTCCAAACTAAAAGGTTGCTGGAAACGCGCTAATTCCTTGCTGCCCATCCCAAGTATTAGAACAATCAGAATAGCACCAGAAGCAGCCAACACCCAAGGCAAAAAGGGTTGCTCCCAGAAGGCACAACAGGTTGAAGGTTTGTAACTTCTCTCATTATGTTCTCAGTTAAGTTTGCAGAAATTTGAAAATTACTTAGTGCCTCTCGAATCATCGGTTCCTCCTTCTTCAAACGTTGTCTGGCACGACTGAGCCTACTCTTAATCGCACTTGGAGATACACCTAAAAAACGACTGATCTCTTCACACGTCATATCTCCGAAGTAATGAAGTACCATTACCGTACGCTCACTCTCTTTGAGTTTTGCAAGCAGCTTTTTAACGACTTCACGTTGTTCATCTACCGTAACTTTTGCTTGCTCCTCAGCAACATATTGGGAATATGTCGGTTCCTCAATCATTTCACTGTCTATGTCTTCAAGCGATTCCGTATCCATGCGTTTCTTACGAAGCCATGCAAGACAGCGACGCGTTGCAATTACATAAAGCCACCCAGAAAACTGATTCGGATTTTTCAAAGTAGAAAGTTTCTGATAGACTTTGAGGAAGGTGTCCTGTGTAATCTCTTCAGCGATGTGAAAATCACCAACTTTTTTCCAAGCAAGCGCGTGGACCTGCTTTTGGTGTTTTTCCACCAAACTTGCAAAGGCAGAATCATCTCCTGCAAGAATACTATGTATCAGTTCAACATCACTGTTTTTCATCAAACACCTCCAAGAAGATATAACCAAATTTAGTCATCCTTCTATATATAATGACGCGGGTTGTCAGTAAAACGGTCGCATAAATTTGAGAAAATTGCTTCTCAAACGATTTTTAACGAAAGATGAAAACTATTTTGGGGTAGATATTACCGATGGAACCGGCGTTCCAATTCATCCCGTCCCATTTCAATGATGATAGGTCTTGAATGTGGACAATTGAAAGGTAATTTCGCCTCAGACAACTCGCGAATGAGGTTAATCATCTCTTTGGTGTCCAATGTGTCACCAGCTTTCACAGCAGAGCGGCAAGCGAGCGTTACCAAAGCATTATCAAGTGCTTCGGGCAACTCAACCTCAGTATGCGGTTGTTCGGGGAGTTTGTCAAGTAGGTCGGTAACAGTCTGCGCAGCAGTCCGGGTTGGCAATGGTGCTGGGATCGCTCGGATGAGTATCGTGTTTGCACCAAATTCTTCTAACTCAAACCCGATTTTCTTGAAGATTTCCTCGTGGACTTTGAGAATAGCAACTTGTTGCGGTGTAGCTTCAAGCGTAACTGGCAGCAGTAATATTTGCACCGGGATACCGTCAGTTTTCATCTGGTTGACGAAACGTTCATAAAGCACCCGCTCAGCAGCGACGTGTTGATCAATGAAGAAGATTTTATCTTCTCCTTCAGCAACAATATAGGTCTTAAACAGGTTCGTCTTCAGTTCAACATTCTCAAAATCAAGCAACTTAAGCATTGCCCCTTCAGGGATCGCTTGTTGTGGGGGTTGCACAACAGTTCTGGGAACTTCAGGAGTAGGTTTGACGTCTTCGTCCACTGTGGGTTGTGCCTCAAGCGATTTAGACTCAACTTTTTCCATTGGGACATCTTCTTGCTGTGGTGTCTCAATGGGTTCTACTGTTTTACCTGTGGAAAAAGTCCGTTGTGGGCGGGGTTGTGGCGTTGGGATTTGTTGCCGTGTGCTGGTCGCTTTATTTTCTACTTCTTCAGTAGATGTAGGCTGAGTTTCAATCTTCGGAATAAACTTCTCTTTGTGAATGACGTTACGGATCATTCGGACAATGCCGCTGAAAATCGTCCGTTCATTGCGAAACCGCACCTCTATTTTTGCGGGATGTACGTTCACATCAACAGTATCAGGTTCAAGCGTAAGGAAGAGTAAGGCGACCGCCTGCCGATCCTTCTGAATAGTTGCACCGAGTGCCTCTTTTAGTGCTGCACCGAGCATTTGACTGCGGATGGGTCGCTGATTCATAAAAAAGAGTTGATATTCACGGTTCGGCTTCGTGAAATCAGGTTTTCCAAGCAGACCAGAGAGTTTAAAATCTGGTAGTTCCTCATCAAATTCTATCAGATTATCAGCAAATTCTTTGCCATATAGAAGACGCGCACGCTCCAAGTTCGAATCACAAGCACGCACATCCAAAATTGATTTGCCATTATGTGATAGTGAAAAATGTATTTTCGGATGTGCTAACGCAGCCCACGTTACCTGCTTTATGATATGGTTGATCTCTGTCGTGTCAGTTTTGAGAAACTTGAGACGGGCAGGCACATTATGAAAGAGATTGTTAATGGAGATATGTGTACCGGGTGAACACCCGCTCTCTTCAACCGAACGGAAAACGCCGCCCTCAACGTTAATTTTTGTTCCCTGAATGGCATCAGCAGTGCGGGTGAGGAGTTCAAATTGCGATACAGAGGCAATACTTGCCAACGCCTCCCCACGAAATCCGAAAGTATGGATTTTTTCAAGGTCTTCAATGCGGCTCACTTTACTTGTAGCGTGGCGTTCTAAAGCAAGGAGTGCATCCTCGCGTTCCATGCCGCTGCCATTATCAGAAACGCGGATGAGTCGTTTTCCACCCGCTCGAATTTCAACTCGGATACTTGGGCTTTCAGCATCTATCGCGTTTTCTATAAGTTCTTTAACAACAGACGCGGGCCGTTCAACGACTTCGCCCGCGGCAATTTTATTTGCCACATCTGCTGAGAGTATTTTAATTTTTGGCATGTGTGTTTACCTTATTTTTTCACGTGAACTATATCTATTATATTGAATTGATGCGTTTAATTTAGCATATTCAGAGGGGAATGTCAAGGGCAATAAAATCACTGTTTAGAACCATTCATCTGATTTCTTCTGTAGGAGCGAGCTCCAGCTCGCGACATCACCTAAATCCGCGAAATCTGTGTAATCCGCGCAAATCCGAGATTCAGAATTGTCATAACATATTAGACATTATAATGATTTAATTTGAATTAAGGTTTACCGAGCGTCTCGGACCTCTTGAGTTCCATAGGAACGCTATGTTTATAGAAAAAAAATTTATCAACACCTCTTGAGTTCCGGGGAATGCCTAAATGGCATTTGTAGCGTTGATTTCTTGATTTCTTGATTTGGCGTTGATTCACGGGACTGAAGAAGGTTTCCATGTTTAGTTGTAGGTCGGGTAGAGCTTGCGAAACCCGACATGTTTGGACTAAAACACAATTTTTAAAACTTGCTTGAACCGTTCCTGCGATTTTCTTGTGAACTCACAAGGTTTGCCTTGAGACCTTGATATTGTCGGGTTTCGCTACCGCTTCTACCCGCCCTACGAAATAATGTAATATTATCATATAGAAATAGTATAATGACCTTAAATTGTAAAACTTGACAGATAGGAGTCCCCCTTTTACAATTAAGACAGAGGAAAATAGATGAGATTTGCACCAGATGATTTCATTGTTGAAGAACTACCGCTTTATGAACCTTCTCAGGTAGGCAATCATACATATTTCGCAATACGAAAACGAAATCTCAGCACGTTAGAAGCAATTAATCAAATTGCACGCGCATTGCAGATGAACTCCAAAGATTTTGGGTATGCTGGACTGAAAGATAAACAAGCCGTCACAACACAGGTGTTATCTGTGGAAGGTGTTCCACCTGAACAAGTTTTGGAGTTGGAACTGCCGGGGATTAAAGTTTTGTGGGCAGAACGTCATGCACATAAATTGCGTGTAGGACATCTTCGCGGCAATAGGTTTGAGATCACATTGCGTGATGTTTCACAGACAGCGTTACCAGATATTAAAAAAAATATGGCGCAGTTAGCAACTGATGGAGTGCCGAATCGGTTCGGCGCGCAACGGTTTGGCAATAAGCATGACTCACATCTGATAGGCAAAGCATTGATGAAAGGTGAGTGGGAAGAAGCACTACATTACGTGCTTTCGGACGAGACTACACAATTCAGTGAACTGGCAAAACGCATAGAACGGGCGAAAGTACAAGGATCATTGGAAAAGGCTGTCGCTTGTATTCCACATCGGCTGCGAAAACTATATTTATCCGCATATCAGGCATATCTGTTTAATTGTGTTTTGGAGAAGCGAATGCCAAATCTGAGGCAACTTTGGAATGGTGATATTGCGATAAAGCATAGCAACGGAGCACCTTTTCTCGTTGAAAACGCTGCATCTGAACAACCACGTGCGGATTCGTTTGAGATTAGTCCCTCCGGTCCTATCTTTGGCTACAAGATGCGGCAACCTACTCGTGAAGCACACGCATTAGAGGCGGAACTACTTGATACAGAAGGGGTAAAATTTGAGGCATTTCGCAAAGTAGCAGGAATTCGGTTACCGGGAACGCGTCGTCCGCTACGCATGCAAATGGAATTACATCAGGTTACACATGTTGATGTGGGGTTACGCCTCTGTTTTACGTTGCCCGCGGGTGGATATGCAACGGTCGTATTAGAAGAACTTAAGGACTATCTTGTTGATTGATATTTTTAAGTCACGACTACTTAACCAAAACGAGTAAACTGAAGGTTAATAGTACAGGATTATTCAGTTTTCCATATTTCTGAGGCATTTTATCACATACGTTAATGATTTGATTTTATCGTAGGTCGGGTAGAGCCAAGCGAAACCCGACAATCTTAGTGTGACAGTGCGATCATGTCGGGTGTCGCTTCGCTCTACCCATAAGTGTCAACTTAAGGATTTCTGAATATCAGAAATGCTTTTTAGTCCCGTAGGGACGCAATGTTTATAGTATTATGTTCAACCCACCTCTTTAGTCCCGTAGGGACGCAATGTTTATGGACTTGTCATTGGTATCCACATAGCGTCCCTACGGGACTAAAGAGTGCGTTCATTTCGTTTTTTCTATAAACATATCGTCCCTACGGGACTGAAATGTCGGACAGTTTCAATCTTCATGCCTATTGAGAAGGGTTTTTAGAGTAAGAAATATTTTCTTAAGTTGACACCCGGGGAATGCCTAATGGCATTCATACCGTTGATTTATGGGTTTCGCTTCGCTCTACCCGACCTACAATATAAACTCTCAGTAAAACCTATTAACCGATTATTCTTAAAACTGAATAACCCTATTATATAGTACTATCTTTGTTGACAATATACTTGTATTTTCCTGTTAAATAAGATATACTAACATTCGTAAAATTGGCTTTTCGTATAACTCTACGTAGCATAGTACTGTGTCACATTCAACTTTAAAAACAACATAATTTCTTTTAAAAAACACTGGACGATAGAGATGAACATGCTCCATGATTTGAATCAAAAACAGGTAGAGGCAGTAATCCACAAAGACGGTCCTATGCTTGTTATTGCAGGACCCGGCACTGGCAAGACAAAAGTCATCACCCACCGTATCGCCTACCTCATTCGCCAACATGGAATCAAACCAGAAAGCATCCTTGCGATCACCTTCACCAATAAAGCCGCACAAGAAATGCGCGATCGTGTCAACAACGAAATTGGCGAACCACACGGTTCTAACATCAAAGTCAGCACCTTCCACGCCTTTTGTGTCAAGGTTCTTCGAGAGCATGCCCACCATATTGGATTGAGCGAAAACTTTGCTATCTTTGATCAAGAAATCCAAGACGAAATATTATTGGAAGTCGTCAACGAACTCAATCTAAATCCGCACAACTACCCGCCATGGCGACTACGGAATATCATCAGCGATGCCAAATGCAAACTTGATAACGAAACAGATGACCTATTTATTGATCCAGATGTTCTCATTGAAATAGACGATCCTGATGTGGAAACCAATGTTGAAAATGCAGTCAAACTCTATCAGAACAAACTCGTTGAGTACAACGCCCTCGATTTTGACGACCTCCTCCTAAAAACGGTGACACTGTTTGAACAAGCACCAGAGGTGCAGCAGGAATACCATCAAACCATCTCACATATCCTTGTAGACGAATATCATGATGTGAACAACGTCCAATATCGTCTCCTACAACTGCTTTGTGCTGCTCCAGAACATAATTTGATGGTTGTTGCAGATGCGGATCAATCTATCTACAGTTGGCGCGGATCAAATCCAGAGTATATTGACAATTTCAAAACTGATTTTGATCCACAAGTTGTTACATTAGATGACCACTATCGGTGTAGTGAAACGATCTTACACGCTGCGCAGGAGGTAATCGCGAGAAACCCGTTACGGCAGCAACAGCATACCCTCATAACCCACAAAGATGAAGGGCGAAATATCTATCATTATACATTCGGCACTCCCTCTGAAGAGGCACGGAATATCATCAAGATCATCCGGAACTTGGTAAAGCAACGTAATTTTTCTTATCGTGATATTGCAGTTTTTTACCGGACGCATAGACTCGCAGATGTTTTAGAAGAAGAGCTACTAAGAACCGGCATTGAATTTCAGCGGATTAGAGCAACAAACTCCTTTGATGATGAAAATCTTAAAGGTATCCTCTCATATCTCTGTTTTGTCCAATGGCAACTCCCGCGCGACCTTGAATACGCCATCAATTTCCCTCAAAAACGGATTGACGATTTGACTTGGGTTCGTCTGAAGTGGTTAGCACAACGTAAAGAACTAACGTTGGCGGAACTCTTGAAGAATATTGAAGAATACCCAGAGGATGTCGGACCCTTAACACGCCGAAATATCCACCGATTTTGGGAACAACTTGATGCATTGAACGAAAATATTGACGGAGAAACTATTGATAAAATCGTGCAAAAACTCTTTGCAAGATTAGAACTATTCCGTTCCCCCTACCGTGCCAAAGAATTGTCGGTCATTGAAGTACAACCACAGATGCAGAATCTGGCACTTGCACAGGATGTGCTTTATAGTGCAATTGATCGAGGTGAATCAATTCAGATTATAGCAAACTATGGAATTGATGAATACTGTGCAGCGGAAATTATCCATCAAACGTTAAAGACCTATCTAAATAAGAATGTGCAAATCCAATTTTTACCTAAAGAATCAAATGTTGAGGAACAAGACGCTCAACCTACGACTTCAGGTGTCAGCAGAAGTGAACTAATACTAAACCCAAACGCAGTTAATCTTCTTATCGGAGACTTTGCTCAACTTGGCGAAAAAGGAACAGCAGCGCGAACAATACTCATCGGCACTACCTCTGAGGAGATAGGTGGGATTCAACTACAATCAGAGGGAGTGCGGAGTATTGCTGCGCTTAAACTATGTCAACGCCTATTGAGTCGTTTTGAAACACCAAACATGGCAGATATGGTTATCTACGACTTGGAAACGACAGGTGTCAATCCCAAAAGGGCAGACATCGTTGAAATTGCCGCGAAACGCCTCAATGTTATTGGTAATGAAATTGAAAGTTTTCAACGATTGGTAAGACCACCCGGAGGATACATCCCCAAGGCAGTCACACGGATTCACGGAATTAGCACCGAGGATGTCAAAGATGAACCGAGTATTGAAATAGTCCTCCCAGAATTTTGTAGTTTCATTCAGGATCGTATTCTAATTGGACACAATGTCGCTCGGTATGATAACCCGATTCTTGAACGTGACTTACAGACATATCTAAAAAGAAATTTACCAAATCCATCTTACGATACACTTGTTACGGCGCGCAAGCTTTTACCTCGCCAACGTCGTGGAATTGATGCACTCGCTGAAAAATTTGGGATTGAACATGGACGTTTGCATAGAGCAATGGAAGACGTTGAAACCAATAGACTAATCTTCAAAGAATTAATAAGGATTGATTTACAAAAACGTGAGGTGAAATCACTCACAGAATTTCTGCCGCTCGTTGGAGTTGGTATCCTTTCCAAAGTAGGTGTCCCTGACGAACGCAATGACTTGAACGAAGTGAGCGCATTTCTAAATGCTGCAAAACGATTTGTCAAAGCACATCATGCCACTTTTCCCGACGACCTCCCCTTTGACTCCACAGAAAAAGAACAAGCAACAGAATTCATCAATCAGTTGGCACAATCCGATTTACCAATTTTCCGTGAAGATACAGAATGGATAGAAGCAAAAGCGAAGTTTCGCAACCTCTTGTTGAAATTTGGTAAGGTCGGTTTTGGAAACACTCTTTCCGACTTCTTGGATTACCAGAAATTGCTTACCAATTTTGATGAAATGGATGATAAAACTGAACAGATCACATTAATGACACTGCACGCTGCGAAAGGCACTGAATTCCCTGTCGTCATTATCATCGGCATGGAGGAGGGAAGTTTCCCCATGTGGAAACAGGGTATGACACAAGAAGAAATTGAAGAGGAACGGCGCCTGTTCTACGTGGGAATGACTCGCGCACAGGATCAACTTTATCTATCTTCCACTATCTACCGTTATGGTGACCGTGAACGCTCTATGTCTATGTTTATCCATGAAATGCCACCTGATTATATGGTAAAGTGGAGTCCGCATAGCGATATGTAAATTTGATTGTTATACCAAATTAACGGAATTTATCTTTTTTCCGACGGTAGGTGCAGTTTCCTAACCTCGCCATAGGCGTCAATTTAAGGGAAATAACATAAATTTTGGATATTTCAGCACCAGCGGTGCGAAAGGTGTATAGAACGCATAAAACCACCCACGAAAGCACCAGCGGTGCGAAAGGTGTATCACAACACACAGATATATACCTGTCACCCCGCTGGGGTTCAACAAACTGTTTACACCGTTTTCTATACACATTCCGCACCGCTGGTGCTGCTGTCTTACAAATCAACACCTTTTCTGCTTATAGCACACACTAAATTAAGGCCTATGGTGCGGTTTTCTAACCGCACCGATGTTGAGTGTCCAAGTAATTACAGAATCTACTATAAATATTTTATCTGAGTCCCAAATTAAAATTGTACCGCTTTCATTCCCACTTACAAGTGCTTGCTATTAGGTAAAACTAATTTGTCCTCGTGGCATTTATTTTATTTGAAACAATCAGTCCTTACTGATTGAACGCCATTCTCCTTTATGGTTGTAGACCTTGATGAGACCATCGTTTGAGCGGAGTCCTTCGTCTTTTGATGTCATGCCTACAAGCGTTTTTCCGTCTTTGGCATGTATAAACATATATCCTGTGCCATCTACATCTGCCCCCATTGTGGCAGCGACTTTATTTCCTTCGTTTGCGACCGTTATTACACCGCCACCAGCCACTTTGGATTTCCGCATTACAACAACTGGATTTCTCTGATTATTACCGTAGACTGCTACCATTCCAGCATCTCCAACATCTGCTTTCCCCCAAATACCTACCCGTCTTACCTCTTTGATGCAGTCATAGACATTTATCATCCCGCCTTCAAATGCCTCCATTATGACACCATTGATGCCCTCACGGTTTTTGACGATAATTTTCCCACCTCCGAATAAACTTGTTGCAGACATTTCTACTGTTATTTTTCCCTCTTTGTTAGCGAGAACTATAGTCCCTACTCCGTCAACACCATCCATTCCAGCTACTCCCATTCCCTCTTTGTTAAAGACAACAATAGCACCACTTCCCGAAGCAGATTCCTTTAAATAAACAAGGTTTTTCCCGTCTTTGTTGACAACTTTTAATGCTTTACACGTGATGGTATCTGCGACAATATCATTGTTTTGTTGTTGTGCGATGGATACGTCACCGAAGTTGGCAAGGAAGTATCCTGCAAGTGTGAATAGACTTCCGATGAGCATATAGGTTAATTTTTGTTTAAAATTCATTTTATATCTCCTTTAGATCGGGTGTGCTTACGAAGACAGGCTCGCCAATGAATTTCTTCCAGATGTTCGGCGTGAGTTGGGCTGACGCCAGCGGTAACAAGAATAAAAACAACGATGCGGCGGCTGTCCAGTTTCTCATTTTGTTAATCATCGTTCGCTTGTCCTCCTTATCTGCCAAATGATAACATCACAAGCCGTAAAGCGCAAGAATATCCCGAGAGTAGTGGCAAGATATTGTCGGTTCGGTGGAATCCGCACCTATCGCTTAGGAAGTGATCTGCTTTCCTGAAAAAGATTCCTTGATAAAAAAGGGTGAGACATGGCATACTAAAAGACATATAAATGACAATCTTTGACAAAAAAATGCGAATTGATTGCCAAAGCCACATTTTTCCAAGCGAGTACATTGAAATTCTTGCACAAAATCCACATCCACCACAAGTTACTCGACGCGGCAATGAGGCTGTCGTTACTTATGGTGATGTGCAAACATTTCGGCTACAAGACGAGGTTTACGACCCGAAACGCAAACTCAAGGACATGGACACAGCAGGTGTAGACATAGCACTGCTCAGCACCAACATACCACCGCCATGCATGCTTTCACCAGAATTCGGCAACAAAGGCGCGCAAGCGATTAACAACGCTATCGCAGAACTTGTAGACACATATCCAAATCGTTTTGCGGGGTTAGCGTGCCTTCCATGGCAAAATCCCGATGAGGCAATCACGGAGATGGATAGGGCTAAGGGATTGGGATTTCGCGGCATCATGCTCTATTCACATATCGGAGGTGAACCTGTTGATGCACCACGTTTTGAACCTGTTTATACACATGCCGAAACACTTCAGATGCCGATTGTGATGCATCCCACAGTACCAACGTGGGGAGAGGCAATCAAAGATCACTGGATGATTGGAATGATGGGATTACAGGTAGACAACAGTTTTGCCTTGTTAAGATTGATTTTGAGCGGCATTCTTGAACTTCATCCAAACCTACAACTTGTAATGCCACACGTGGGCGGCATTTTGCCCTATATGAGCGGACGTATAGACCATCAGACTGAGGTGTTAGGTAGAGCAAGGGAACATATTACACAACCACCAAGCGCGTATCTAAGTCGTATCTATTTGGATACTGTGTCGCCATCGCTGCAGGCACTGCACTACGCATATCAGTTTGCAGGTGAAAATCACCTACTATTTGGGACAGACCATCCGTGGGTTGATATGCCGCGGTTTGTGGATTTGATAAAGGAAATGGACATTTCCGATACCGCCCGCGCACGCATCTTCGGAGAAAACGCCGTAAAATTGTTTGATTTATAGTAAAATTAAGAATATCTGCACCTACCGTCTTGGGGTGGTCTTTTTCGTAGGTCGGGTAGAGCGCAGCGAAACCTATAGGTGTCAAGTTAAGAAAAAATGCTGGATTCTCTCTTGTTGGAGGGCTTTGTAAGCCCGATTTTGCATCTTGAGTTCCGTAGGAACGATATGTTTATAGACCACGGTTGTATACAGGCTTTTTAGTCCCGTAGGGACGATATGTTTATCTTTTTATGCCGTTCCTACGGAACTCAAGTGGAGAAGGACAACATTTTTTTATAAACCTTCCGCACCGCCAGTGCTGAAGATGGGGTTTGCTAAAGCCTCGGAGAGGCGACAGGTGTATAGAAAATTGTGCGTACCATATCTTTTTAGCCCCAGGCATCTTTCGTAGGTCGGGTAGAGTTTGCGAAACCCGACATGTATATCCACATTAGTCTTTTTCGTAGGTCGGGTAGAGTTTGCGAAACCCGACATGTATATCCACATTAAATGATTACGTGTCCAGAACAACATCATCAAAACTATACTCAACAGAGGTAACGCACATGGCGCATGATTTAACCGATGCCCAACGGTTCTTTTTTGAAAATAACGGTTATTTGGTGTTAGAGCATTTCCTTGAGCGTCCACACATCGCTGCCCTCAGAAACGCGCTCGCTGAATCCATCAGGAAACGTCGGGAATGTGAAGCGAAAGGCATATCGCACACAGGAATGACACATATCAATGGAGAGAAAAGCACTCGTATTTTCTATATTCTTGGCGATCATTCGTTGTTTTTGGAACTGCTGGATTGGCAACCGATGATGCCTTACGTCACGGGACTACTCAACGCGATGCCGCACCACCACGCATCCGATGCAATTATTGAGCACGGTACAGAACTTATGGATCGTCCAATGGGATGGCACATTGATGGACACGATGATGGCTATCGCAATTTACGTCCAATTCCATTACTACAACTTAAACTCGGCTACTATCTAACAGATATGACAGAAGGCGGACAAGGCAATCTATGGCTCATACCGGGCAGTCATAAAGCCATGCATGACCCGAACCATGAAGACTTGAGATACCCTTATGAATATCCGGGGGCATTAGAAGTTTGTGCGCCAGCGGGGAGTGCGATTCTGTTCCACAACGCGCTCTGGCATTCTGCTGGTATCTTTACCAAACCGCAAGGATGTCGTGAAATGCTCTATTATGCCTACGAACATCCGTGGATGATTGCTTCACAGGAGCATTGGGGGTATCCGAAAGCATTCTATAACTCACAACTCTCGCCAGAGCAACGAAAGTTCTTTCACGGTTTTGTCTTCGATCCACCTGAACAAAGATGGGGATAAACTATAACACAAGGAGAACACAATAATGCGCTTAACCGAATCTGAAGTTTCATTTTTTCATGACAACGGATATTTACTACTTGAAGATGTGTTAGACGAGAATGATTTAGGTCCTGTGGTAACAGAATACTCAGAAATTATCGCTGAACGCGCTGAAACATTGCACAAGGAAGGAAAAGTTACCTCTACTTATGCCGATAAACCTTTTACCGAGCGGCTGCTACATCTCGCTGCTGAGGCATCAGAAGTAACTGGAGATTTAGATATCATGCGTGCGCGTGGGGAAGCGACATTCAACTTTCTCAAAAACCCGAAAATCCTTGACCTTGCTGAATCTTTTGTCGGTTCTGAGATTGTGTGCAATCCTATTCAACATATCCGCGCTGTCTTGCCGAAACGAGATGCGCAACGTCATCCGACACCTTGGCAACGTCATCCGACACCTTGGCATCAGGACGCAGGCGTCTGTTGGCCCGATATCGACCCATATTTTATGTTAACTATCTGGATACCGATTGTGGATGCAACGTTGGAAAACGGGTGTCTACAAGTGCTACCGGGCAGTCATAAAATGGGGTTGTTCACGCACACTTGGAACGATGCCGGATTAGTGGTTCTACCTGAACATCAACCACCAAACCTTACACCGAAGGTATTGCCGATACGGGCAGGTGGTGTTATTCTATTCCACAATTACACACTCCACAGTGCAAAACCGAATGAATCTGAGACTGTCCGATGGAGTTTTGATCTCCGTTATCATGATGTTTATCAGCCAACGGGCAGACCCTACTATCCTGCGTTTTTGATGCGGAGCCGCTTGCGTCCAGAAGCGTGTCAAACCGATTACGAAACGTGGTGTCAACGGTGGGAGTTCGCTCTGGAAAATTCCAGAGGTGTGCAGGCATATCGCTGGCCCCGATAGAAAAGGAGTAAACGTGCTTGAGATTTCAGATTTACCAACTGTCAATGCAACTTTAAATTCAATCAGTGCTATCCTGTTGACAGTAGGGTATGTCCTAATTCGGCAGCGGAAAATTGCAGCGCATAAAAAGTGCATGCTTGCTGCATTTGCTGTGTCCGTGCTTTTTCTGATTAGTTATTGTATATATCACGCAAATGCAGGGTCAACCAAGTTTACACAGCAGGGATGGATGCGTCCTGTCTACTTTACGATTCTGATTTCGCATATCATTTTGGCATTCGCAATCGTGCCGTTAGCGTTACGCACGCTTTACTTGGCATGGCGTGAGAGGTTTGAGAAACACCGTCGCATCGCAAAAATCACACTTCCGATTTGGCTATATGTTTCTGTTACAGGTGTCCTTATCTATCTGATGCTGTATCAGATGGGTTAATTGGAAAAAAACATAAAAAGCCGCTCCTGTTATGGAACGGTTTTACAAATTGAATTGTTCATCTTATGCAGAATATGGACGAAAACCTCGCACCATCAAACCGCGATCACTATTAGATTTCTTCGCCTCTTCTGCTGCTGCAGCCCGCTTCTCCGCTTCTGCCCGATTTGTAGTTGTTGTCCCACCAATTATCACAAAGTCATCTGTCCGACGGTAACGATTGATGAAAACCGGACGCGGTTTGTCCGACATATTCTGTTTAGAACCGTGCACCGTCTTGACATTAAAGAAGATTGAATCCCCTGCTTTACCAACAACAGGAAGTGCGCTTTCCCAGGGCCACTCATCCTCTTCTAATCCGAGATGCGAGAAAGTATCTACGTGCTTCAATTGCCCGAGTCGGTGTGATCCAGGCACAACATATAAAGCACCATTTACAAGGTCAGTGTCCACGACATAGTTCAAAATACCGACAGGTCCCTGATAGCGATGCTCAAAGTAAGCAGAATCTTGATGTAAGTGTTTCGGATGTCCACCGACAGGCTCTTTATAAAGACACTGTCCATTACCGAATATTTCAACGTTCGGTCCTAATATCGCTTCTACGATACTTATAGCATTTTCATCAAAAGCAGAATGAAAAAACGCCGCGCTTGACTGATAGTTCACTGCCAACACCATAATCTGCTTATCGCGATCATATCCTTGTGGTGCAGGAATGAAAAGCGTACCATTCGGTGTGCGCCATCCTTCAACAATCTGCTGTGCCTCGTCAAGTAGCGATAACGATTCAGCAGCGGCAGACTCAATATCCTCATGGATCGCCTTAATATAGGGATTCATAAGACCCCGTACGACAAGACACCCATGCGCCTCAAAAATGCTGGCAGCCTTTTCAGCATCTAAATCATCTACGGACATTTCAATATCTTCAACTGTTACCTTTTGTTCCTGATTCACGAAATATACTCCCTTAAAGTCTTTATATAAGCAACGGACAAATTAACCCCACGGAGGGCGGCGTCCCGTTAACTTTTCTAAATACTCAGCCGTTTGACGGACTTCCGCTTCAAGTTTTCTTGCCGCTCTCTGTTTCTGTACTTCTTCTGTCCTATATTGCACACGGTAAGTTCCTTTGTCCACCCGCCGTAAAGCAAACTCACCTGTAACATTATGGTTCACATACCCAAGCATATCATGTAACAACCAATAAACATCAGTAGGTGTAAATTGGAATTCACAATGTTCAGATTTTTCTTTAACCGCCTCAAGCGTTGTCTGAACAAACTCAACGACCTCAGCAAGCGTATAGGATTTATCCTTATCCAAATTTATATGATTCATCTCAACCCTCACAATTTAATGGTAGGCATCCGAGCAGGCTGTGCTTCAAAAGATTGCCCTTTTTCTCCACCGTTGCGCACCTGAATTAACTGTGAAACGATACTTACCGCTATCTCTGGCACAGTTTTGGAATTAATATCCAACCCAATCGGTGCATAAACACGTTGCAGTTTTTCTATCGGTATACCCACCTCCAGCAGATCGTCAAATATCAGTTTTATTTTCCTGCGGCTACCGATCAACCCAATGTACCGGGCATCCGATTCAACGACACTATGAAGAGCAGACTCATCGTGCTGATGTCCGCGTGTTACAATAACTACATACGTTAAATGGTTAATCGGATATTTTCGCAGTTCTTCTGCAATATCGCCGATGATAATTTCGTCTGCCTCAGGTAACCGCTCAGTTGAAGCAAAATCTGCACGGTCATCAATAATAGCAATATCAAAATCTAACCAACTACCGAGATGGCAAAGTGCTTGACCGACATGTCCTGCCCCTGCAATAAGCAGAGTCGGTCTCGGCTGAAGCGGTTCAAGAAATACTGACGTAGTTTCATTCTGTTGGAACATGCCTACACGGTTTTCTTCAAGAATAGTGGAAATTTGGTTCTCTACATCCGCTTCTAAATCCGAATTGCCTAATGTGCCGATCCGTTCACCGTTAGTCGCAAAGATCATCTTCATGCCGACATTTACATTTTGCTGTTCACTTTCCACAACGGTTGCACAAATGAGTGGTACTTTCTCCGCGTTCAGTTCCTGTAGGCGAGTAAACATCTCAGCCTCAGCAGGAGTTTGTGGCAAATCTATGAAAATCTTCATATTCCCACCACAGATAAGACCATCGTCCCAACCATAATCACTATCCAATTGAAATTGGAGCAACCGAGGCATACCACCTTGCATTAACCCAATCGCTTGTCGGCGTGCTTCTGCCTCTACACAACCCCCACCGAGCGTGCCGATATTACGCAAATCCGGTAGGATCAACAACTTTGCCCCCGGCTTTTGCGGTGTTGAACCTTTGGTCTCAACAACAGTGCAATAAGCACCGACTTGATCCAATTCAATCAATTCTGGGATTTTTTGATATATTTCTCTCATCTGCTATATTTTAACTCAAACCTAAATGTAAATCAAATTCGTGTGTCGGGTAGAGCGAAGCAAAACCCATAAGTGTAAACTTAAGGAAATTTCAAATTATTTAAAAATATGGATCAACACGCGCTATAATTGAGACCGATCTATGTTTAGTCCCGTAGGGACGCTATGTTTATAGAAAAAATGTTACCAACCTCTGAGTTCCGTAGGAACGACATATCCTGATGGCTAAACTGAGGCGACAACATACCGCCCCTGACAAATGCCAAAAAGCGCATGTGGCGTTGATTTGGACAAATGCCTAAATGGCATTTGTAGCGTTGATTTCTTGATTTGGATTCCCGACTACTTTCTATACGCATAATCAACTTTTATCAACAGCTAAATCGTCAGATGCTTCCCAAACGTGTTCTCCATCTTCAATCGCCTCCATTAAGGCATAATATGCCTTAATAGCTGCGTCTTTATTGATATAAGTTTTGATATGTACAATTTTATCTTTTGTATCCACTGTTGGCATTACAACAGCAAGACTATGATGCTCTGTGTTTGCAATTGGTACGACAAGTATATCCCGTACAAATTCGATATTAATTGCACTCATAATTGAGCCAAAACGTTTCTCACCGATGTTAGATATGATCATTTTAATTCCAACTTATCTCATAAGCCACGGGACAGAGACCCGGTTTACAACAAGAGGTGCAAGACTTTGACAAACTTTACACATTCAACACATATTTATGGTGAATTATTGAAATAATTATACACCTCATTTGTAGGAGCGATCTCCGAATCGCGACCAAAGCCATTCTTAGTCGGGAATCGGAGTTCCCTCCTACAATGAATAATGTCTAATTAATTCTAAAACCTACCATAAAAACTTGAGTTCAACTAAAGTTCTGCGACGCTGCACTCTGTGCAACCAGTTGCGTAAACTGTTCGCGTTGTGGATTTGTCAATTCAAATGGAATAATCTGCTCTATGCCATCACTACCAATTTTTGATGGAACGTTAAGGAAAACTGACGTTGTATCTGTTGAAATTCGTGTACCAACACTCATAACCCGCTTCTTGTCAAGACTGATTGCTGACAGCACCTGAAGAATATGACTTGCCAAAGTCCATTCACTCGCTGAAGTATATGGGCAACGTTCAGCAACGGCTTCCGATAAACTTTCAATGTCAGATTCATCCATCAATTGCGTCAGCGGGATACCATTCACCCTGCAATACTGCGGCAACGGATACGTCACTTCATCGTTTCCGATTGCCAATGCAGACACATCCTTGACTGACAATCCAAGCCGAGTTGCTATTTCTGATTTTAGATGTGCCGTGGAAACACCATTTGCAATGCCGATTACGTTGTTTGCACCGTGGATCTGATGTATCCATGCCGATATATAGTTAGCAAAAGGCATAGCGACCAAAATTTTGGCATTTTGCGTCCGTTCCAGCACCTTCGGCACAACCTGACGCGCTATGGAAAGATTCGTTGTTTTCAATGCTTGTGCCGAGTGAAAACCAAAGGGGACGGATGCAGGTAGCAAAACAACTACGTCAGAATCGGATAATTCTTCACCGGAATCTGTAAATGAAACAGCAGTATCACTGGCACTCATAGCAGTTGCAAGTGTAAGATCTTCCACACCATCGGCTACTGGACGCGAATTTCTTGAACTACGATTCCCATGTTTGCCGCTGGATTGTGTATTTGTAAAAAAGAAAACTTTCTGCGCTAATTCCAAATGACAGATACCCCACGCAACTGAAAGTGCCAACTGACCAGATCCTAATAATGCAATTTTCATACAGTTAATTCCTATAAAAGAGTTTCAACGATTTCTTGAAATCTTGATTCAAGGTTTTCACGCTCAACGTTCATCTCAGAGTCGGCTTTCAGTTTAGTCTGCAGCAATTCATCGTAGCGTTCAACGTATTCCATCAAGGTTTCCACCTCTTTTTCATAACAGATAGCCGAAGTTAATACCTTTTCCTTTACGACAACCGGAAGCTCCTTAGATGTAATTTGTGTTAATTCCCAACGCCACACTTTTTCAGAAATATACGCAACGAATTGATCTAAAACTTCCCCTTCATAACTATTGTTTTCGAGTTCTTTGACCTCTTGAATTAGTCCTAATACCTGATTAAAAAGGGAGTCCGACAAAATATTGCGTAATTCCATCAAAATACGGCCCGTCGTTGAAATCGGCAACTTATTTTGAAGCAGGAACATTCGGAGATTCGGATAATCCTCCAACGTCTTGATTTCGGTGAGCCACGTTTCACCTATTGAAGGAAGCTCACTTAAATCAAAACTCAATACCTGTTGTTTCCGAATTTGTTCAAGTTCAGCGGCACTTCTATTAAGTCCGGCATTCGCGAGCGTACTTATAACCTCTGATTCTCCATAAGGTTTCAAAAAGGCAATCATATCGGTGACTTTCGCCTGTTCTGCTTGAATTGCCTCGGAAGTAGCGTTGCCGTTGTTACGGGCTTGAGCAGCGTTCCGTTTTTTGCCTTTCCGTGTCGGGGTTGTGAGACGCGTAGCCCGTTTGGCTAACGTTTCATCGTACCGGACCAATTCTTGGCGAAGCAGAGAAAGTGTAACATCTCCGTGAATAGCAAGATTTTCAGATGTTGTAATGTCACGCAGATTATGTCCCGTTTTCGCAACAAGTGCGCGATTGAGATTGCGTTCCAAAACCTTCCGATCTTTCTCGTTTTCTACAACAAGTTGGCTTCCCAACGTAAGGTTCATCAACCTTTTCGTCTGGTCTGGCACACTAAGGTTGATGTCACAGGTAGGTTTGAAATCTCCCAAAAGTTTCTCACGATATTTTCCATTAAGTACCAAAATCCACAATGTATTATAATACGTTTGGAGTTTCTCAGTCTCTCGCGGTGCCTTCTCAATCCATCGCTTTATGGTTGGAAAATGATTTTTCACATGCGTTAGGAGTTCTTCAAACTCCGTGTCTGTAACCTCAAATCCTGGGAATTTTGATTGCGTTTGTCGGTTCGTCCGGTTGTTCCGCTGAGTAGTTGCAGGCTTCGTCACTAACAGAATATTTTGAAACGGTTGGATAACCTTTTCAAAATCCTGATTATGTTGACTTGCAAAATTAGCGATTTCAAGTAGCGTGAGCCAGACGTTCCGCATTCTCTCAATTTGCATTGGATCCAAAGTAGAACGAAGACCGATGCGTGTCATTTTTTCACGTACAGTACCAGATGTCCATTCAGGCAGATAGATTTCGTCTAACGGAACGTCACCCTCAAAAATTTTTGCTTCAACCGGGGCGACAAGTCCGGTTGCAATGAAATCTGTTTCAAAAACGAGGTCGTGGAAAAGTGCCGCTGCTCTATCACATATTTGACTCGTCAATGTGTAACTTGATTGAATCATGTGGTTGAGCGTAAACTGTTGATTCTCTTGTAGTTGCCAAAATTCAATCATTGGATCAATACTTTCGCTAAATATCTCTGTCGTTGTCTTTGTTGCTTCCTCCTCAAAATGTTCACCAAGGTAGTCTGCATAGAAATTAGAAAACGCACCAATCGTATTACGCAGTTCACGAATAACGAGGTCATCCCATACTTTATCATGAATCCGTTGCCCACGATTGAGCATCAAAGCCCTAAGCCGGCTCTCAACACCTTGGTGAAATTGCGTCATCAATTGATACGCATGCTGACTGGCTTTGACCATATAGTCTTCAATCTTTGAAGTGCTTTCAGTTATAGTTTCCTCAATTTTTTTAGGTGGCGCGTCAAATGTAATTGGAACAAGTCTTAACGTTTTAGGTTCAAGCGGATCGTAAACAGCTGCTGTGGATAATATCCGGACAGATGATTCGGTTTCTGAAGCATCGTCCTCTAAAAAGCGTTCATGAAGTGTTAAACTATATCCCAAGTCAACGAAATCAGGATACTTTTTAATATGAGTACGTAGCACTACCAAAACCGTGTCAAAACCTTCTTTCTCCACCTCTGTAAGCACAACATCTTCGTTGAGATGTACTCTGTGGATATGGGTCTGTTCAGGGATAACAACTTTAGCGGAAGAGCGTTCGGTATCTCCTGTCTTCGCAAGAACAAAACCGCCTGTTTTAATAGTACTCGGTATTGCCAAACGCGACTGTAAAACTTCTTCCGTCAGTTCAGAAAGTGTAAGAGATTTTCCTAAGTGTTGGACTGTAATGTTAGCAAGAACACCGTCAGCAAAATCGGTGATTTGCCGTGCGTTGCGTTCTAACTCTTGCACACTTTTGTGAACGCGATCATAATCGTCAAGTGCTGAAGCTTGCACCTTTGCTTCATCAACCCAGGATACCCAAGCTCCCGGACGCTGCTTCATCTTTAAAGTGAGTTCTCCATCTTCGGAGTCAAAACCGGGAAGAATCTGGTTCTCAGATGTAACCTTTGGTGTCCAAACAATCAAATGTTTATTGTTCTTGCTACCGAGACCGATTCCAAAAGTGTCTCCCCAACTCATCCGTCCCTCAACACTGGCTTTGATTTTTTCAGTTAGTATAAAAAGTAAATCAGAGTGAAAATTAAGAGATATATCATGCATGTGTCAATTAGTATCTGTTCTCCTTTTATTTTTTAGTTAGGACTCCCAAGAACCAATGTCAGTGTTTAATTCTTGCTTAATCTCAAGTCCCCATACGTCCCAACCTTGAACTTCCTTGCGTGCGAAAAGCTCCAGTTTGCTTTGTTCAGGAAACATCTCCTCAATACGGCGGCGAACTTCATCCGGTTTTTCTGAATGTTTCGTCCGCTTCGATTGCACAAACTGCCTTATATTTCGCATACCTCTCGGTTGTGGAATTGTACCGCGTTTAAAAACAAGACACAATTCGCATTGACTCATTGTATAAAATCCTGGGTTCACGCGGCATTTATCCCATACAAATGCCACTGTCGCCCAGTTAAATCCCCAAGCTTTTCCTAATAAGATCGCTTGGTCAAGATGTGGCGATGAACTCCACATAAACAACAGGCAATTTTTAGAAGAGATAGCCGCAATATTCCATTGTGCCATTTCTGATATAGAAATGGTCGGATAATGTCTAATTGCTCCACCACTATCTTTGCCTCCAGAACCTGTATGCTGGAGTTGACCTTTGTAATCCCAGGGCGGGTCCGCGTAGAGTATTTGATATTGTTTATTCGGAAACGGGGGGTGTGAAATCATAGTCCGTTTACAGACAGTGCCTTCCTTCCTTTCTAAAAACAGCGGCACCAACTGTATTACAAGCGCGCTAAATACTTTGATCCTGTAGGAGCGATCTCCGAATCTCAACCCTGTAGGAGCGATCTCCGAATCGCGACCTATAATTACCGCGCATCAACGCTAAGTCCTTCCTGAGCAATGTCATTGTTTGCAACTAACATATCACGGTTAAAGATGAAATCACTACGAGCACCGCCGAGTTTTTCACCTTCTTCCTGACGTTCACGAAAATATTGTGGAAGCGTTAACCCTGTCATACGAATAGCATCTTCAGGACACGCTTCAACACAATAACCGCAGAATATACAACGCAGCATGTTTATCTCAAAAACATCCGGATATTTTTCGCGTTGGTATCCCTCTTTCGTCGTCCAACCTTCCGGTGCTGGTGCTGCTTGTATCGTGATGCAATCTGCGGGACAAGCGGTTGCACATAAGAAACATGCTACACACTTAATTTCATCCTTGTCAGTTGTCGTTAGTTTGTGAACCCCTCGGTACCGGTCATTACGTTCGTTTACGCTTCTCGGATCTTCTGGGTACTGAACTGTGAGTTTCTTCTTGGGAATGTGTTTCAACGTTGTAAACATCCCCTTAATTAATGCAGGGATATAAAGTCTATCCCAAAATGACATCTCTTCGTTAACTTTCATAAGCATCTTCCTTTCTAATTATAACCCACACAAATGTGTTCTCATTTAAGTGTAAATTTTATGTAGGTCGGGTAGAACAACGTGAAACCCGACAAACGTTACATTTGCATTTGGTGGTAATCTGGACAACATTCTATAGCGTTGAGTTTCGCTTGCGCGCTACCCAACCTACAATCTATGAAAAAATCAATTGAAACCTTCAACTATGAAGGTTTATCACGCAGCTTATAACTCTTGTTTAAAAACAATTACGTATTCAGATTAGCAACTGTATAGTTCGGTGCTTCCTCTGTAATATCAATATCGTGCGGATGACTTTCTCGGTAACCGCTGCTTGACATGCGAACAAATTGGACATCTCTGCGTAACGACTCAATATCAGGCGTACCGCAATATCCCATAGCGGATCGAATCCCACCCACTAACTGATAGACATAGTTACTCAGTTTGCCTTTATGAGGAACTCTGCCTTCAATACCACGTGGTACAAGTTTTGACATCTCTTCATCACTCACCTGTTCTCCAAGAGCATCCCCCCGTTTTCGTAAAGCACCCAGCGAACCCATCCCACGATGAATCTTATAAGTTCTTCCTTGATAGATAACTGTAGAGCCAGGGCTTTCATCTGTCCCAGCAAGTAGACTACCAATCATCACAGAACTTGCACCTGCACCGATTGCTTTCGCTATATCACCAGAATAGCGGATACCACCATCAGCGATAATCGGCACGCCTGCTTTGTCCGCCTCTTGTGCACAATCGTAAATCGCAGTAATTTGTGGAATACTGACACCAGCCACCACACGTGTCGTACAAATAGACCCAGGACCGACACCAACCTTCACAGCATCCGCACCAGCGTCAATCAAACTTCGCGTCGCTTCAGGGGTAACAACATTCCCCGCAACAAGTTCAACATCTGGAAACTCTGATTTAATATACTCTGTTGACCGAACTACATTTTTGGAATGACCATGTGCCGTGTCTAACACAAGCACATCTACTTCCGCTTCTACCAACATCTCAACGTCTTCCAAAGCGGTTGATGGCACAATCGCTGCACCCACACGCAACCGCCCCCTCTCATCCTTACACGATTGTGGAAACATCTGGACTTTATCTATATCTTTAATTGTGATTAATCCACATAAACGGGATTCGTTGTCAATAATAGGTAATTTTTCTTTTCTATGCTTGTGGAGTACCTGTTTCGCGTTTTCAAGTGTAACGCCTGGGGAGGCAGTAATCAATTTGTCGGCGGGTGTCATACGGGCAGTAATCGGAAGATCCAGGTTTTCCTCATACTTCAGGTCTCGGTTCGTAATTAAACCGACAAGGTAACCATCTTCAGTTACAATAGGCACACCACCAATGCGGTAACGAGCGGTTATTTCAAGCGCATCACGAATCGTTTTATCTTCTGTTAGTGTAATCGGATCATTTATCATCCCACTTTCAGAACGTTTTACCCTGTCAACTTCA
Source organism: Candidatus Poribacteria bacterium (assembly GCA_028820635.1). Taxonomy (GTDB): domain Bacteria; phylum Poribacteria; class WGA-4E; order WGA-4E; family WGA-3G; genus MSPOR6. The sequence goes on along the minus strand of JAPPIG010000071.1, from coordinate 6,372 downwards.
GATACCTGTTCCTCAATAGAACAGTTGTAGTGAATTATGCCGATACCACCCTCCCGCGCAATCGCAATCGCAAGGGTAGATTCAGTGACGGTATCCATCGGGGCACTACTGATAGGAATATTAAGACGGAGATTCCGCGTCAACTGCGTGCTTGTATCAACGTCATCAGGTAGCACACTCGATTCCGCAGGAATGAGCAAAACATCGTCAAAAGTTAACCCTTCTTTTTCAAACTTCGGGGGGAAATCATCGGAAATTTTGGTGTCCATCGGAATCATCTCCTTATGATGCAAATTGAGGTGGGTGAAAAGACTTGTCAATTTTATTTAAAAACACGTCTTGCCAATTATAAAATATTATAGCATATTCTCCCTTTTATGTCAATATATTTTTGACATTTCGCGAAACCGTATGACATTCCCAGCTGTCCATCAACATTGTAAAAAAACACCAAATTTATATCAACAAAATTTTGTCTTAATAAATTCCGCACTTGTGCTAAAATATCTGAAACTACTAAAAAATAAGGAGTTATTAAATGGATAACCTAAACGTTGGAATTGTGGGTCTCGGTTGGGTCGCTGGCGCACATATTGAGGCATTCAAAGCCGTTACAGGAGCGGATGTCACCGCTATCTGTTCACGCCGCGAACACGACGAATCTGTTTTAGCGGATACTTACGGCACGCCGCTAAAAGCATATACTGACTATGAAAAGATGCTCGCCGATCCAGATATCCACATCATAGATATTTGCACACCGCATCCCTTTCATGCGGAACAAGCAATCGCTGCCGCAAAAGCAGGAAAACATCTCATCATTGAAAAACCGATCTGCATCACTTACGAAGATGCTTTAGCAATCCGCGATGCCGTGAAAACAACAGGTGTCAATGTATGCGTCTGTTTTGAGTGCCGCTACAGTGCACACTTCACCATGATCCGTTCTATAATTGACAACGGTTTGCTTGGTGAACTGCACTACGCAGAGGTAGATTACTACCACGGCATCGGACCTTGGTACGGGCAATATGAATGGAACATCAAAAAGGACTTTGGTGGCAGCACCTTACTTACAGCGGGGTGTCATGCACTTGACGCACTTCTCTTTTTTATGGATGGAAATGTTGAAGAGGTAACCAGTTATCACACGCAGTCCATCGGTGAAGCATTCCAACCTTATGAATACAAAACAACCAGTGTGAGTCTTCTCAAGTTTGAAGGTGGGCAGAAAATCGGTAAGGTCACCTCTTGTGTTGATTGTCTGCAGCCATACTATTTCCATATCCATCTTGTTGGAAGCGAAGGAAGTCTACTTGACAACCGCATTTACTCAGCGAAGATTAAAGGCATGGACAAAAGCAAATGGAGCAACCTTGAAACATCGCTCATTGACTCTGGTGATGTGAGTGATCATCCGTATGAACCGCAGTTTCAAGCGTTCATTGATAGTATTGGACGGAACGAACCGATGCCGTTGACCGATTTTGATACTGCATTTGAAACACATCGCGTTGTATTTGCTGCTGATCAATCTGCAGAAGATGGGGGACGGACTGTCAAGTTGTCTGAACTTGCAATATAATCTATAGAAATGCTGTTCGTAGTAGCAGTTCGTAGGTCGGGTAGAGCGAAGCGAAACCCGACTTTGTAAGTCTGTTGTTGGATTTCACTATCACCTCGCGGCATGTGTGGTGCTCTGGCTTTAAGATATGTTTGATTATCAAGCCCTTTTCCTCAGTCTTGTAGGTTGGGTTGAACCGCAGGTGAAACCCAACAATTCAAGTATATGAAAGCGTACCATGTTGAATTTCGTTCCTCAACCCAACCTACGATATGAACTTAACTGTGAGAATGTCCCTTATGCCATTCCTGCACCGCTTTCGGAATTTCCTGGAGGTTTTCGATTGTCGTTTGGAGTGGGATAGCACATTCTGGACCGATTAACGGTACACCTGCCTCAAGGTTTTTGACTACTTCTGCATTAACGGCTTCCGGTTCTTTGGCAAAGAGCGTTTCAGGATTATTGATATTGCCAACCAGCGCGATTCGTTCCTGAACGATGTCCATCGATTCTTTGGGTTCATTTTTGGAGTCGTAGTGGAAGGCAGCCATGCCAGTTTGCGCGATGTACTCCATCCGATCTACAGTGCGTCCACAGATATGTAGGATGAGCGGGATCGGAATTCGTTCCACAAATTCAATGTGCAAATCGCGGAGATAACGTTGGTAGTACTCACCGCTAACGAGGTCCCCCGTTGCATGGTCGGGAAGTGTGAGGGCATCCGCACCTGCTTCAATTTGTGCAATACCGAACTGCACAGTCGCTTCCTTCATTCTGTCCAACGCGAGTTTCGTTTTTCCCGGGTCATCAAGCGACAGCAATAGAAAAGGTTCAACGCCGAAGCAGTGATACCCAAGCGACCAAGGTCCCATTGTCTTTCCGATGACTGCGACTTCATCGCCATATTCTTTCTTCAGAATCTTAATCGCTTCAAGCACGCATTGCGTATCGGGATGTGTTAGGAAATCTTTGGGGATAGTGATGTCGTCAACATCTTCCCAGATCGGTTCACGCATCTTGACGGTTGGCCAGTTATCCTTCTGCTCCCACTGAATTTTGCATCCGAGTGCACTTGATTCTTGGATAATCGTGAATACCGGCATTATTGTGTCAAAACCGAGTTCAGTATAGCCAGTCGCAGCGAGTCTCGCCATCAGTTCCGGCTCACGATTTGCCTGTGGGAAGGGTGCGTCAACCAAATCCATCAGTTCGACGGTGGCGACAGAGGTAGGATTACAAATAGGGGTGCGGTCAGTCGGTTCATTGCGGAGGGCAGCGAGGACACGTTCACGCCCGGACATCGGTTTGACGGCTTGGCTATTTTCATTATGCACAGTAGATTACCTCATGTTTGTTGACTTGGTGCAGATAACACACCCCGCGAAGCAGTTGCTTCCTCTTCACGCATGATTACTCGAACGTTTGGCGCACGCACTAACAACAGACCAACAAGCGCATCGTGCGAATGTCCGCATGTAAAAGCGACAGAATCGCCTTCATCGCCCACGGCTTCCATTTCACCCAATTTTATTAAGCCGGCAGCAATCGCAGAAACTCGACGTGCAGCGCTACGGCCTTCACCATTTGATTTAACGCGATAGATGCCGTTTCCCACAGAGTCAACGGTGATAGTTAGTTTAGATTTTTTATCCAGCGTGTTCAAGGGACGTGGTTCGGCTGATGTGTTTTGGCGGAGTTTGCATGCTTCTAAAAACACCCGTCGACATGCTGCTTCATGTCTGTCACCGCAAGGGAAATGGAGCAGCCCGTCTGAAGTTTCCTGCATGCCACCTAATATCTTCATTGACTGTACTACATTTTCAATCCGTGTTGCAGCACCTTCAATCCGACTGTAGGTATGCACTCGGAAAACAGCACGCTCACCTTGTTGTTGCCGGTAAAGTGCTATGGTAATATCCTTGAAATGCGTATCAATCGGCACGAGTTCGATTCGTCTACCGATGTTAACAACAGATGCCATGGGATTGCCTTAAATGGTAGATTTTAGAATTACTTGTACACTCTATTCCAGCGAGGTTAGGAAACCTCGCCAGCAGAGGGGGGAAGGTGTCCATTTATTTTTATAATTCACCATAAATTACCACCGTCCACCGTAACTTTTGTAAATGTAACCGTAAGCCTTTTCTGAAACCCTGCGTAGCACATTTGCACGTTGATTAACCCAAGCACCAAAGGAGATACGCCGTCTTCCATAAGGTTTGCTTCGATCTTCAATTAATCCGGTAAAAACATAAGGACGAAGTTTTCCCTTCGGGTCACGCATCACGATAATCCCACTATCTCCTACCAGTCCATAAACAGTTCCTGTTTTATTGTAAACCTTGGCCGACGCAGGTATACGAGTCTTTTTGTAGATGTAATCTCCGTTCGGAAGCCCAAGATACACCTTCATTTTGTGGGAGTAGGGGAGTTTATCATGCCACAACTGTACGTAGAATTTATTTAGATCATGTGCCGAGGTCTTATTTCTATATGTTCGGCCGTTTGTAGGAATTCTTTCAACAATTTTCGTCTGTTTGAAATAAGAATAGTTATATTTCAGAATTCTACTAACTTTGGAAGGACCACCAATCAAATTAATAAAATAGTTAGTTGAGACATTTGAACTGACCTGAATCATCTTCCGCAGATGGTAACGACTTCTATCGGTATATTTTAAGCGTCCGTGCTTTACTTCGTGAAAATATGCGAGCATCACAAAGTTTTTGATTAACGAGGCTGCCATCATCTGCCTGTCCTCGTTGATAGAGACTAATTTTTTATTTCTTGAAATATCGTAAACGACAAAACTGGTCCGGTCAGAATATGTCAATCCTTTTCTGGGACGGAACTGTTTTACAAGGGAATCTATAGTTTGTTCAAGTGGTGAATCAATTGTTGGATCGTAAGCAGCATGGATTACTGTAGTCCCACAGAGTAAGACGATGAGTCCGCAGCAAACCAATAATCCAATAAGATTGTAAACATAAGTTTTCATCAGTGTCTTGTCTTCCTCTTTTTATGTAAAATGTCCCCGATAAATGTGGGGTATAATAGCTTATGAAAATTGTGGTGATGCTGTAACGCGGGAGCCGTTTATTGAGTTGGCAACCGGTAACAAGCTGCTTCTCGACTGTTACGAACAAGTAGGTAATTACCAACGAGTGCTGGGTTGTTCCATGTCTGCCCATCTAATGCGGGAAGTCGCGCAAGTTCTTTATGCGCTTCTGGATTCGGTTCTAAAAGAACAATCTCACCATATTCGGTAAGCACCAACAAGACATCTGAGATTAAGAGTGTTTGTCCGTGCCCATAACGCCCTCGCTTCCATTGGCGGGTCCCATCAGACGGATCTATACATGCGAAGATTCCGTCATCAAGCCCGTATAAATAGCCTTCGTAATAAATTATCGTTGTGAATTTGGCTTTGAATCGGATACTTTCCCATAACAGTTTAACGTTGAAATCTTGTGACGGGTTACCTGTTGAGATTTGAAATAATTTAGCACCGACACCGTAAGCGGTGGAGACGAGAAGCTTATCTCCAGGAAGGGGTGTCGGTTGTGCAGCGCATTCTACGGCTGGCCACGGCTGTTTCCATAGAAGTTCGCCAGTAGTAGGTTCATGAGATGTGACAAGACCGTTGTTAAATAACACAACCTGCTCAGTTCCTGCCAAGGTTAGCAGAACGGGGGAACTGTATCCACTACGATGTCTATGTCCTGTCCATGCAATATCGCCTGTCTCTTTGTAATACGCCACTGCACCGCCAGCACTCACGATAACGAGTTCATCATAAACAAGTGGCGAAATACTTACACCCCAAGGCGGGGCTTTTGCACCGTTTTCTTCAAAGATATTCGTAGACCAAATCTGTTTACCTGTTTCAAAATCCAAACAGTTGAGAATACCTGTGCCACCAACAGTATAGACACGGTCGCCATCAATAGTTGGTGTTGCACGTGGACCGAGTTGACCAAGTGATGTATAATACCTTGCCTTATCTCTATGTGTCCACTTTTCCTTGCCGGTGAGAAAATCATAACAGACGACTTTTTCCCATTCGCCTTCCTGTTCCTGTGTAATCGCAGAGTTACCTACAACAGCAAAACTCGACCATCCAGCACCGATAGGTTGTTTCCAGACTAATTCTGGCGGATTGTTTTCCCAATCCGTGTTGAGCTTGATACTGGTGGTTATAGCGTTTCTGTCCGGTCCGAGGAACTGCGGAAAATCTGTCTGAAGTTCTGCAGCTTGTGGAGTTTGCGCCTCGGCTAATGCGACATAACTCTCTGGTTGCCCGCGCCACCGCCATTCAAATATCGGGACGAGGTCACCACTGAATCCATTAAAACGGAATAGGGTTGCAAATGCAACAATGCTCAGAAGGATGACACCAAAGGATAAGAATTTTACTCGCCATGCCAAGCGGGAAAGGCATAACAACCATACGATACCGAGAAAAACCGTTATGATGAGTATTAAAACCGTAAGGGCAACTTTGTCCGCGCGATGACCTGCATCCATCGACCACACTAACCCGAACGCTAAAACGGTGAGACTAACGACGATGTATAGGGGCCATAAACGGATGCTTTTTGTGTTTGATGTCATGAAGTAGAAAACTTGTCTATGTGTTCAATTAATTTTAGGTTAATTCTATCATATATTATTTGAAATAAATTTGTCAAGAAAAATTGTTATATTTTTTTATTTTCTGCTGAATTTTATGAATCGGCGCGTCAAATTAGTCTTGTAGGTCGGGTAGAGCGCAGCGACACCCGACACGTTTTGTTCATGTCGGGTGT
>JAPPIG010000131.1 GCA_028820635.1 Candidatus Poribacteria bacterium | reverse complement strand
CGCGCATCCGATTAAAACGATTATACCCGCAAGTTTAGGGTAGACAGCCCACTAGACCCTCTCGGATGACCCATTCCTGCTTCTCGTCGCTTTTGTATAGCTTGAGATGGCAAAATTCCGTCTCGTTCAGCAATCAATTCAGGCAAATATCTATCTATGGAAGATACTGATACACCTGCTTCATCGCTAATTGATTTGAAAGATTGCGTCATCCACTTTTCAGGGTTCGTTTCTAACCATTCAACAACTTTTTTCTTTGTCTTTCGCATTTTTCTTCCTATTCTTATACAATAGCGTATAAAATCATTTTGCAACGAATACACTAAAACTCTATTTCAAAGTAAACGGTTGCATCATTGATTTGCAACACTGATTACCTTGAATTTTATATATTATTGGATAGTATAACATGAGAAATTCAGTTTGCGAAATTAAAATTTATTTTTTTTAATAATTACTCAGACACTTCAATCCCTTGTTTCCTCTGTTTGATTTTTAGGTGGGATTTTGCCATGAAACAGAGAAGTTGTCAAGGTGAATATATCACGATCAAGTATTTGAAAGTGATTGCAAAAAACTTGACAGAACACTAAACTCGTTAAATGTTCTGCCAAGCTTGTATAATTTTAGGGTTTAGCACTAAGAAAGCCCCATCGCTTGCAAGTTCTTAAGACTAATACCCAAACTTTCAAACGGGTCGCGCTCGTAGCAGGAATCCTGTTCAACAATATACCATTCAACCTCAGCGTATTCACATGCATCCATGATAGCTGGCCAATTAAGGTTGCCTTCACCGACTTCAGCATACCGTTGTGAATTTCCTACAACTGCCATATCTTTAAGATGCACGATATGCGCCCGTCCCTTTAACTTGCGGATCCATTCGGCAGGATCACCCCCTCCGTGCTGAATCCAATAGGTATCTATTTCACTATTAAAATATTTTGGATCGCTTTCCTCATATAAGATTTGCAGACCGGTACGTCCATTATAACGTTCTAACTCAAAACTGTGATTATGATAAGAAAAGGTTAAACCACCCTCAGCGAGCCGTGCTGCAACTTCGGAAGCTTCTCTCGCAAATTTAGCATACCCTTCTGTGCTACGATATTCGCCGGGAAGTCCACCTATTGCTGCGTGTTTACATCTCCACAAATTATGTTCATCAATAACCGCTTGCGGTTCATTCTGCATCCGCGCATAACTGGTGTGTGTCGCACAGATCGTGATACCCTCATTGTCAATAATCTTTTTGAGTGCTTCAGGTTCAATCGGACCGAGTGCCGAGCATTGAACGGCATCATATCCAAGTTGTTTAACCTTTTTCATAGTTTCTGCAATGTCGGATTCAGTTTTAGTGAATTCCCTTACTGTATAAAGTTGTGCTGCAAGTTGTGTTGCCATAATTTCTCCTTCTGTATGTAATATGTTACTTGTCGTAGTATACTCCCAAGGGGAACGGATGTCAAGATAAATTCAATGAAATCAGAGGCATCCAATTCTCCAATAATTTTCCTTTACCAAAATTCCAAAGATCCGCGCGCATCGAAATGCAAAAACTATCAATCTAATTTTTTTTCGCAAACTTATTGGAAATATATTGGATATCTATTGTTCGGCAAACCACAAAAACTTCTTATCACTACATAGAACAAGGTATAATATCAGTATGAAAAAACAAAACCAATCCCTAAACGCAAAACTTATCAAAATAATATATCTGCTACAAGAGGAAAACCGTGTTCATCAATACAGATGAGAATACAAAAAATAAAATTTATTGAAAATGATAAAAATGCCTATAAACCCTTACATAGACTGGATGTATAGGTAATTTCAAAAATATACCACGGTATAAAAAAGTATACCGTACGGTATACTTTTTGTAGAAACGACCTCCAAATCGCAACTCTGCGGCTCTAACGGACAAAAAACCGAAATTGACCGCCTCTGTCAACAAATAAAATAATTTGCACATAAAACACAAAATTTGATAAAATTAACACATCATGAATCCTTTTTTCTTTGGCAGTAGAGGACGAGGTATATTTCGTTTTCTACGTATCTTTCTCCATTTTCCGAACTTCATCCGGTTGACGATGCGGCTTTTCCGGGACGAGCGTGTGCCTATCTATCGGAAGGCGATTCTCGTTATTTTCCAAATTCTCGCGGGTGCCTTTGCGATTGCTTACTTGGTCTACCCGATTGACCTCATATTTGATTTTCTACCGCTTGTGGGACGTTTTGACGATATTGCCATAGGGGCATTGATTATTTTATTGCCGGGCGCGTGGTTATTTATCAAGTCATGTCCTGAGCATATTGTGCGTGAACATGTGAACAAAATTTCGCGTGGTGAATAAAACCGTAATTTTTATGAACTTTTTTGCAACTTTATTTTCTAATAGGTGTGTTTTTAGGCATAGACACCATAAATTTAAAAAGCCCACTTGGCTTGCAAAAAAAAAAATAACTGGAGGTTTTATACCATGTTAAATTTCAGACACATACTCGGCAGACGCGCAGCAATACTTTTAATATTAGCTGGACTTGCCGTTGTAGCAGGACTTATGATTAACCAAGGCGCAGATAAGTTTGTTGTGCCGACAGCAATTGGGGACACAAATGTAAACCCTGAGGAATTAGCAGATTTTCAGGCTTTAGAACGTGCCAATCGCGCGTTTATTAATTTGGTAGCTAAGACGCGCCCGTCTATCGTACAAATTACAACTACATCAAAACGACCTGTTGAACGAAGAAATTCCATACGAATCTTTCCAAATGATGAATTTAACAGGGAAGACTTGAGGCGTTGGTTTGGCGAGGAATGGTATGATCGTAATTTTGAAGAGGAAACACCAACCGATGATCCGCCGCGAACCATTCAGACTAAACAAATAGGTTCAGGTGTAATTGTCAGCGAAGAGGGTTATATTCTTACGAATAACCATGTTGTTGATAATGCAGTTAAAATTGCTGTTACTCTCCCAAACGGTAAAGAATACGATGCGGAATTAATTGGACAAGACCCCGGTGGCACTGAAGTCAATGGGACTGATTTAGCAGTTCTCAAGATTGATGCCGAAAAACTTTCCGCTCTTCCGTTTGGTGATTCAGACGCGCTTGAAGTAGGTGAATGGGTTGTTGCAATTGGAACGCCGTTTAACCTTTCACAAACTGTGACACGCGGCATTGTGAGTGCGAAAAACCGTGCCAGCACAAGGATTCAGTATAGTAATTTTATACAAACGGATGCCCCAATTAATCAAGGAAATAGCGGCGGCGCACTGATTAATATCCGAGGTGAATTGGTTGGCATTAATACTTTGATTGCTACTAATGGATTCACTGTCGGAAACGTCGGTATCGGCTTTGCTATTCCGAGTAACACCGCAGCAAAGTTGATGCCTCAACTGATTGAACATGGAGAAATCGTGCGCGGTTGGCTCGGGATAACGATGAGGTCAGTGAGTCACGATTTAGCTGAAAAACTTGATTTTGATAAACCGCGCGGGGCACTCGTCATTGAAGTCGGTCCGGGTAGTCCTGCAGAAAAAAGCGGGATTCAGCATGGGGACATTATCCTTGAATTTAATGATGAGGTTATTCAAGATTCAACGCATTTGATACATGCTGTCGGAGCAACACCGGTCGGTACATCTGTTCGAATAAAAGTTCATCGGAAAGGAAAAGAGAAAGAGTTGACTGTAAAATTAGAGAAACGGACTGAAGAAGTTATAGCAAGTCTTCGCTCTGGTTCTACTCCCGAACCCCTCCCGATGCCTCCTGAAAAACTACCGGAAACGGAGGAATTTGCTGGGATGCAAGTTCAAAAATTGACACCCGAACTTGCAAAACGATACGGATATCAAAACGAAACGGGTGTTATCGTAATGCAGGTTGATGCTGATAGCCAAGCTGCGGAAAATGGCATTCAAAAAGGGTATCTCATCAAGGAGATTGACTATAAACCCGTTGAAAACCTGAAAGATTACGAAAGAATCGTCGAAGAATTGAAAAAAGTCAAGGAAAAATTGGCACTCGTTTATGTCAAAGACCCGAACCACCGCGGGAATTATTTTACATTGAAAATTGACTCTGAAAAAAAGAATAATCCCGATGACCGTTAGGTTTATCAGTAGTGCTTCGTCAACATATTATTGTCGGTTTCGATCGGAGATCGCTCTCTACCGATGGATTACTTATGGTAGGAGGGAACTCCGGGGAATGCCAAAAGGCATTCATACCGTTGATTTGGATTCCCGACTACTTTTAAGACTCATCAATTAACACTTGGCTAAGCAGTAGACCCTAAATTAAAACTTGAAGGATAGTCGTTTTTGTGATACACTTCTGAAAAAACGGCTATCCTTCAAGTTTTTTAAGAGGTTTGAGTTTCATGAAAGGACAACGGGTTATTTGGCCAGATCGCGCCAAAGTTGATATTGAGGCGTTTGAACTACCTGCTATCAAAGATGATGAAGTTCTGGTTGCAACCGAATGTACGCTTATCAGTCCTGGCACAGAGCGTGCTTTTTTGTTAGGACTCCCGAATGCACGAGGCAACTATCCTTCTCGTCCCGGCTATAGTAATATCGGTAAAGTGGTAGAGGTCGGCAAAAATGTTAGCGGATATGTGGTAGGCGATCGCGTCGCTACAACACAGGGACACACCAGCCACTTTGTCGCATCACCGAATCGTTTACTGAAAGTAGAATTGTCTGACGCGCGAGCCGAGGAAATGGTCTTTTTTAATCTCAGCGCGATTGCACTACAAGGGGTCCGGAAAGCAAGAATAGAATTGGGAGAACCGACTTTGGTTTTAGGGCAAGGACTTATCGGGTTGCTTGCGTTGCAACTCTCAAAAATGAGTGGGGCAATCCCTGTAATTGCAGCGGATTTAACCGATAGTCGACTTGAACTTTCTAAAAGCATTGGTGCAGACGACACACTAAATCCCGAAGATACAGGTTTTTCCGAACGGTTAGCGGGTGCTACGATGGGCAAAGGACCGGCAGTCGTTATTGAAGCAACAGGACATCCAGATGCGATTAGCACTGCGTTAGCTGTGGCAGGCTGGGGCGCGCGGATTGTGCTGTTAGCAAGCACACGCGGTGAAACGCCAAGTGTTAATTTCTATCGGGATGTTCACAAAAAGGGTCTTATTCTTTATGGCGCACATAATTCAATTCGTCCGCGTCAAGAGTCATCCCCAAATTTCTGGACGAGTGAAGATGATAGTCGACTGATGTTATCGCTTATCGCACAGAGACGTTTTATTGTTGCACCTATGATTAGTCATCGGGTGCCAGGACACGATGCTCCAAAGGCGTATCAACTGCTTATGGAATGGAATCCCGGATTACTTGGTGTTGTTCTTCAGTGGAACAGTGATATGTAGGAATACTCTCAGTTACTTCAAAGGAAATAGATGGCACGCGAATATCCAATAGAAAACGTCCGCAACATCGGTATTGCAGCGCACATTGATGCAGGCAAAACAACCACTACCGAACGAATTCTCTTTTATACAGGCAAAAAACATAAAATCGGCACAGTAGACGATGGCACCGCTGAGATGGATTGGATGGTGCAGGAACGCGAACGCGGTGTGACAATTACTGCTGCCGCTACAACCTGTTTCTGGCGAGATCACGCAATCCATCTGATTGATACCCCAGGACACGTTGATTTCACCGTAGAAGTAGAACGTTCATTACGAGTTTTGGACGGTGCTATTGCCTTGTTCTGTGCAGTCGGTGGTGTAGAACCGCAATCCGAAACGGTTTGGAATCAAGCGGAACGTTATCAAATACCGCGTATCGCATTTGTCAATAAGATGGATAGGGTTGGCGCAAATTTCTCTCGTGTGCTTGAGATGATGGACGAACGATTTGGCACGAATCCTGTGCCGCTACAAATACCGCTTGGCGAAGGACGTGATTTCACTGGTGTGGTTGATCTAATTTCAATGAAAGCGATTCATTGGGATGAGGCTGACCAAGGGAAGACATACCAGGAAGTAGATATCCCTCCAGAATTTCAGGAAGCAGCGAACGCTGCACGCGAATCCCTTGTTGAAAATGTAGCGTCTGAAGATGATACCCTCCTTGAAAAATATCTTGAAGGAAGCGAAATTACTGCAACTGAATTAGTTACAGGCATTCGAAGTGCTACGTTGAAAGGAAGTTTAGTACCGATACTGTGCGGAAGTTCCCTAAAAAATCAGGGAGTTCAGCCGCTTCTTGATGCGGTTATTGATTTCTTACCCTCCCCAATTGATGTGCCGCCAATTGAAGGTGAGATTCCAAAAACTTCTAAAAGGAAATCCCCTAAACGTGATTCTTCTGACACTGTAGATAAAGTAATTCGTCAAGCAGACGATACTGAACCCTTTTCTGCATTAGCGTTTAAGGTGGCAAGCCATGATACTGTGGATAAACTGGTGTACTGCCGCGTCTATTCTGGCACGCTCAAGCGGGGAGCAGTTGTCTATAACGTGGCAACAGAAAAGCGGGAACGAGTCAATCGTATTCTGCAGATGCACGCTAATAAAGAGGCTACGTGTGATGCCGCTTATGCGGGTGATATTGTAGCACTTGTCGGAATGCGCAGTACAAAAACAGGACACACTTTGAGTGAAGTTGACCATCCACTATTGCTGGAATCAATTGAGTTTCCGCCACCGGTTATCTCTGTTGCGATTGAACCTGAACGCGCCAGTGATACGGACGCATTAGAGGAAACGCTTGAAAAACTCATGGACGAAGACCCAACCTTTACCGTCGGTATTGATAAGGAGACGGGACAACGGATTATCTCTGGCATGGGGGAACTCCATTTAGAAATACTTACTGACCGCATGATCCGCGAATTTGGTGTGAACGCACGGGTTAGCAAGCTGCAGGTGGCGTATCGTGAGACGATTAAAACGACTGCAGAGGCACGTGGCACACATATCCATAAAACGGATGAAGAAGGCATTTACGGGGATGTGGTGCTTACTGTGGCACCGTTGGAACGAGATCAAGGATTTCAGTTTGAGGACAGAACCGATGAAACACAAATTCCGAGGCAGTACATTCCATCTATTCAGAACGCGTTGGAAGGCGCAATGGGGTCTGGCGCGCTTATGGGATACGCACTGCAAGACATTAAGGTGACACTTACTGGTGGTTCTACCCATTCCACCGATTCATCGGAAGTGGCTTTTGAGGCGGCAGCTGTGCTTGCCTTTGAAAAGGCTGTGAGACAAGCGAATCCGTTACTCCTTGAACCGATTATGCAAATACATATCACTGTGTCGGATGAACACGTTGGGAAGGTGATTGGTGACCTCAATTCACGCCGTGCACAAATCAACGAAACAACATCTCAAGACGCATCTAACGTTATAAATGCCATTATCCCGTTAGCAGAGACATTTCAATATACAACTCGTCTTCGTTCCATGACACAAGGACGCGGTACGTTTACATTGGAGTTTTCACATTACGATGTGGCACCATCATCTGTCAACGCATCAGGAACAACCTAATCAGATTCGCTGAAAACTTCCATCCCCGCAGACCCATCTGCAATTTTGCGAATCTGTTTCTCAAAACCGGGTGGTGAAAGCGTCCATGTAATCCAAAGCGGTTCATCGCCTGTGTTGACAAAGCGGTGTTCAACATTCGGTGGAAGATAGATAACCGTACCGGGTTTCAACTCTGCCACCTCATCGTCAACAAATGCCTTCCCTTTCCCTCCGAACACAAAAATAATCTCCTCTGCTTCACTGTGTGAGTGCATCGGAATTTCGCTATGCGGGTCAATTTCCTCTAATCCCATTGCGAAGTTTTCTGTGTCTCTGGTATTCGGTTCAATGAGTGTATAGAGTGTTCGTGGCGCATCGCCTTCAATCCGAACGACTTCGGCATCTTCTTTGTGATAAATATATTTCATTTTTCCTCCTTGCACAAAAATCTGCCTATAAAAGTTGTAAAACACATAATTACTAACACACTGTATGGTAGGCGCGGTTTGAAATCGCGCCTACAGAGAGTATTTACATATTTTAGATTTAACTATAATTCTATGGATAGTGTAGTTCTCACTATTAAGCAAACCAATAGGAATATAAACTCGCATCTTTCAATTGAAACCGTAATCGTACTTCTCTCCCCTCTATCGCTTCCAGCGGACGACTAAAATTGACGGTAGCCTCCAATTCATCTCCAATAATTCGTTCAGATGTGTAATCCTCCAAAGATGTTCCCGTATCATCCGTAATTGTGACGGCAACATAGCCTTGGCTTGCATCAACGTTGAGGTTTAAGTCTTTGCCATCAAGCGTCAAAGGTTTCGTCAGCATGTATCCTTCCGTTTCTCCAGCATCAAGCGAGACGAAACCATCACGTCGCAATGTCGCAAGTCCCAGCATAGATTTGTGTTTACGTTCAACCTGCTTGAATTTTCTGCCGGTATGCGGTCCATTCACACCACCATAATAGAAATAGAGTTGGTCATTATATGTGATGAAATTTTGACTGATACGCACCATGCCATCTTCCCAACTCCCTTTCTCCCCAAGCGTCAGAAAAGTTTGTCGGTCTAAAACCCGTTGCCAATTGATTCCATCTCGACTGGTTGCCAATGATGTGTCAATAGTGCCATCAACGCCTTCTCTATAAATCCAGATCATACCGATATAGATGCCTTCGTAGATATTAATCGGCATGCCGTAAATTTGCGTGCCACCTTCATCAATTTCATCACATTCCAGAACCAGTATTGGTTCGCTAAAGTGGATGCCGTCACTACTTTCAGCACGTGCTGTTTTACGTCCACCAGCCCCAAATCGTCCGAACACAACGTACTTCTGTAATTTCGGGTCCCATACCAACGATTGAGTCGTGTCGCTACCGAGCGGAATGACAGGATTGTTCTCGTAGTTTGTCCAATGAACGCCATCAGGTGAAAATGACATCCACATACCGTCCCCCTCTCCATGTCCCCAGATTGTGCGTCCTTCATGCTGAATAAACGTATCAATTCCGCCATGCTCCCAATAAAAACCTTTGTAACGACGAGCAGGATCCGTTTCATTTTTATCGTAGAGGACAGCCATACCCTCGCAGTTTGTTCGTCCGACATCAATAAGATTGTTCGCTGTGCTTCCTTCAAAATCGACTTGGTTTAGGATAGGTTTCTCCCAATGCACACCATCGATTGAAGTTGCGTAGGCAAGCAACGTGATATTACCAAGTGCCTTGCGTTGACGCACCTCTACCATGCCATCAACATAAGGACCCGTGAGATACCACATTTTGAAAAGCGAATCCTGCGGATCGTAAAGCACTGTGCCGTAGAGCGATGCGACACTCTCCCACGGATTCTCACCCCGCAAAATAGGATTTTCTGGATGCCGTTGCGGTTGGTGCATCCGACGATAAAGCCCCTCAATCCGAGTAATATGATGCATATCCAAAAAGAGATAACGATGTTCCATGTATCACCTCTTGTGCTAACACGCGATAAGTAAATCAATTATAGGTGGCAACTTACAATATTATAGCACAGTAAAGACAATTCCAAAAATCTTATTAGAAAAATGAAGAAATTTTGGTTTTTATGAGAGGTTTAACCACAATTCGCATTCATTAAGTTTAGAGGGACAAAATCCTCATCGAGAGATAGGGCCTTCGGCAGATAGGGCCGTCTATGAATGACAACGAAAAATTGTTGAATGATGAACAATATCGTGCCCGGAACGCGAAATTGGTCTACCAAATTCTTCAATCTGACGACAGACAAATTATTGATCTTGCTATGACTGAGCTTTATACGTTAAACCGTCAGATTATCTATAATTTTATCCTCAGGAAATTAGGAAATGCTGGGAGTTCGTGTGATGCTGAGGAACTTACCAACGACACTTTCCAAAAAACATTTGAATATCTGCATACAGTTAGGAACCCAGAAAATGTTTTGAATTGGATGTTCAAGGTAGCATATCAGCTTACTGCAGGATGGCATAGAAAGAACGGAAAGAACAAGAAGCGCGTACAGTTTGAATCTTCCTCTGAAGTCTCTGAATTTGACATGGTAGATGCGTCTATCAGGGCACACCAAGAGGCACAACAACGAGAAATGGAAAGTATCCGACGCGAAAAACTCCAGGAGACAATTGAACAATTACCCGAATTAGAGCGACGGATGTTATACTTACAACAGGCAGGCAAGAGTTACGAAGAAATTGCTGAAGAATTACGCGAAGTTTTTCCTTCATTGAAGCCATCTTCCGTGCGGAATCGGTTGTCTCGTGTGAAGGAAACTTTGAAAGAATGGGCTGCTGCTTGGGAACAAGCGGACGCTGAAGGTTACGACCTGAAATTCTCCGAGTTTATGGAGAATCGGAAAAAAAAGAAGTAGTTTTACAGAGCCATTCAATTGTCCAGTAATCACACATGCTACATCTGTTTTTCTTGTGAATCAACGCCGAATGCGCGTTTGGCATTCGGCGGGAGCGATCTCCGAATCGCGATAAACCTCACTGATAGTCGGGAATCCAAGTCAACGGTATGAATGCCATTTAGGCATTCCCCGGAGTTCCCTCCTACAATACAATTAAATGGGAAAACTCGACAATTGAATGCCTCTGAGTAGTTTTACTATTTGGTTGATTTTAACTTTATAGAAAGTGTATAATTGAGGCAATTACTGCCTCCTGAAAGGAGGTTTATAATGGAACATCTCAAACAGCAACGTTGGTATCAAGTAATGGTCTATTCATTAATAATTCTTATCATCGGGAGCTTTCTTCTGGTGAGTTCTATCAAGATACTCAACGCAACGCAGACAGAGATGGACTGTGCAGAACTGCCAAAGCTGGACTGTATATTGAAAAAGCAGGAATCACGCTGCCCAAAATTAACATTACCATCCCGCACATGTGAGGACAGAAAAATAAAGGAGAACTGACATGAGATTTTTTAAAAATAATTGGTACTGGATACTCGGTATCGTTATTTGTCTGATAGTTGGGAGCGTTATTATTGTCCAACGCGGACAACAACAGACAGCGGAAGCAGGTCCAATCACACCTAATATTGCGGAGCAGACACCCGATACTACCAAATCACCGCCTCCTGATGAATTAGCGAATTTAATTTGGTATGATTCTCCAGAAGAAGCGATCAGTTATGCACTGAAGGGGTTACGTAATAATAATTCTCATCCGGATGGTGCGCGTTTGCATGCTGTTTTAGGCTTTGCATATCAGCGATTAGGTGACTACAAAACGGCGTGGGTTCATCTGAAAAAAGGGCAAGCACTTACTGAACAATGTCTCTCTTGCTGCCCAAGTCCTGGCGAGGGGACTCCGCACGTTGAAGTTGTCGAACACTATGATTATTCTGCCCATATAACAGCGATAGAATCTGGTCGTCCACTGATACAGCGACAACGGACAGCACGTTCTTCTCATGATAAAGCGGCAGCGTTTGAAGAATTGGAAGGTTTTCTTAAGTGGGCGGGTGCGATTATGAGGGACACGCCGATTACAACGAACAACTTTCTCGCAAAAGAGTTAGAATCGCATCTGCTTGGTCAAAAGACGACGTTCCATCCGGAACGCATCACACGTGCTTTTGAACTGATGGAACGGCACAAGCAAAGCAAAGGTATGCGACTTCTTCAGCAAAGTGATCCACCTCTTGCTCAAGAGGTACTGCGTATGTTCAACAAAAAGCGAAGTAAGGGATAACTGATACGCGAGTACCACGTATCTATTTCTAACAAAGGAGATTACTAATGAATCGTCAACTTTACAGGGTGTGCGCTGCACTGATTATTTTACTTGTTGTTGTCAGCGTGTTCTTATTTGTTCAACATGATCTGGCAGAACGCGAGCAACTCGAAAAAGAGTTAGCTGTTGCCAATAAGATGTTGGCAGCACAAGAGCAGTCAAAAAAAGTGTTGGATGGTTCGGAGACAAGTGTTAGACCACCACCGCCGGGCGAAAGTGTTGAAAGTGGACACTGGGATGGCAACGTGTGGCACAAAACAGGTCCATCCGAATCGGAATCAAAGCAGGAGAATAATAACCAGAGTGAAAGTGCTTCTCCGTTTAGCGGGGTGGTTGATCAACTTGCGCTTGCCGAGCGTATCATCGCAGAACGCCCCTATTCCGATGATGCAGCCGAGGCACGAACCATACTCTTATACGAACATCGAGAAAATTATGATAAAGCGGGAGCCGTAGCTTACCTCCAAGATGCATTGGAATATCATCCAGAGTCATCACTTATTTTAAGCGACTTAGGTATGGAGCTTTGGTATGACAATCCAGAAGAAGCCATCCCATACTTACAAAAGGCACTGAGCGTCGCGAACCCTGATGGGATCGCGTACTTGCATTTAGGACATGCGTATGAGCGATTAGGGGATTATAAAACGGCCTGGGTTTACTACAAAACGGGGCAACGCGTGGTAGATATGCATCCATTAGATCCGTTTGCTGAAAAAATATTAGCGATAGAGGCAGGTTCTCCGCAGATAACACCGATTTCTCTTGAAGCACCTGTTAGTTCGTTTGGTGATCCCTTGCCGTCTAAGAGCAGCGTTCCAAAAGACAAGTCCGTGTTACCTGAGCCTTCTAAATCTGATGATTTTTTCTTTCCTGAGAAGCCTTCTGATGTGCCGCAGCCACAAGAGTTTGTGCCACCTTCGGAATTAGACCGTAGAGGCACTGCAGAACGTGCGTTTTCAGAAATGCAGCAGCGATCGGAGCAGTTCCATATTGATGACGAGTTGGCACGGCAAGAGTTAGATGTTTTTATAGAATGGGCACAAACACTTATGAACGATGCACCACTTGATACGAATAACTTTCTTGCCAAAGAGTTATCCGCACACCTACGCGGAAAAGAAACGACGTTTGCCCCCCAACGTATCACCCGTGCTTTTGAAATTATGGAACGGCACGGTCAAAACGAAGGGATGAAACGGCTTCAAAAGAATGATCCAGAGCTTGCCAAAGAAGTGCAGCGGTTACTCTCGGAGAAGCGAGAGGCACCTGACGCACAACGTATTCATAATAAATAAAAAGAGGTTTCTATTCATGAGTCGATCTAATATTTTTTCCTTGATGATAGTATTGTTTTTGTGTGTTTTTAGTATGGTTGATGCCTTAGCTACCACAATAACGATCACGCCGAGTTTCAACAAAAATGATAAACCAGAGGGCCCCAATCCAAACAATCCGAATCATACGAAAGTGTTTACGTTGACCGTAAAGGTGAATCGTATTCCGGTGAACGAATACTGTAAGATAGATGTTGAACTTAAGGATGTAACAAAATGGAAGGGCATCTGCGCGAACTATCCTAAAAGTGGTGCGAATACCCAAAGGGACCTTAAGTTTTTGAGGAGTGATTATATAAACGCGAGGGGCGAAAAGATCACTGGCTGGGATTATCATGGTGAGACCCATATTTCCTATAAAACAACCACCGAAAACCCCGAACCGACTGTCACTAAAACTGTGAATGTGCGTAGTTATGATTACGGTGCCTATGGAAAGTTAGAAGTAACCGTTCGGAAGAAGGGTTGGGTTTTATACCGAACGGTAATTGCGGGACCGACGACGCAAACGATCCCAATTGATGAGAACGGCAACCGAATTGCTGATGGATGGGAAAACGATGACACCCAGTCCCATATTCTTCCCAACGGTAAAAACGGATATAACCCTGCTGCAGATGATGAAAACGTGCTCAATACCAATCACGGTGATGCGTTTAGTGTCTTTGATGAATATCGGGGTGTCTGGTTGAACGCATCTGATAGACATAAACGACTGAAACCTTCCGAAAAAGATGTGTTGATTGCTCCTGAAGACGAAGATGGCAGCGAAAGCACTAACACTGCGAATGACATGTGGTCTTATGGCAAAGGCAGAGCCGGTGCAATGCCAGGACATACCTTTCATAAGGTGCATCCAAACTATGTAAAAAGACCTTTTGATAACGTCATGGTCACGAACAGCGGGGGCAGCATTATAGGCTACCAAAATAATCCGCATAGAGACATCGGATGGGTGAACGTCAATTCTGAAGGTTCCTTATTAGCGTCTAACAAAATACCAGGGTTCAAACGCGTCTACGCTGTGCGCATCCAAAAAAAGAGAAACCGGACCAACGGCAAATCAGGGATCGCCCCCGATACGCCAAATACACCAAGTCCCCAAACCTGTGTTTTTGTCTATCCTAATAGAATAAGACGTGCGTATCCTACCCAGTCCGACCTGGACACTATGATCGGTGGTGTGATCGGACACGAAGTGGGACACTGTGTTAACCTTGACCACTGTCCTGTGCCGTTTTCACCTCAGAATAATTGTCTGATGCAAAAAACTTTGGTGTCGCTGGGGGACGCGAGCGATCCATTTCTTGCCCATCACAATCCTGCTTATGATGTGGCGGCACCTGCTGGGGCAACCGTGCCCCCCTATCATAATCCTGCTAATCCCCGCACGAGTCAGGTTGGGGTTGAGGTCATAAATGATCCCAGTGGCACTACTCCAGAAAGTCCTGCACCTGGGACAACGACTCAACCACCCTCAACACCTCCGTCAACGTCGCAAACGCCTACATCGTCTGTCATCAGCACAAACACCGGCACGAGTAGCACGTATGGGTGTGGGTATAATGCCGAGTATGACTACTGTACGGACACTGGAACCTGCACCACACGAACGGATGCAACAACGGTTGGTATGTGTGGTCATCGTTGGTGTTGCTGCGCATCTGATACAACGACAACAACAACCACAACGCCATCAACAACAACCACAACGCCATCAACAACGACAACAACCACAACAACGTATGTTCCCAGTCCGAACACCGGTAATAGTCCTAATGGATGCGGTTATAATGCGGAATTTGACTATTGCACAGACACTGGCACCTGCACCACGCGCTCAGGTGAGTTTGGGATTGGTGTGTGCGGGCATCGGTGGTGTTGCTGCGCACCTGAAGGTGCCGAAACGCCCTCTACGCCCTCTACTTCTGTTACCAGTCCAAACCCCGGTCCTAGCCATTATGGTTGTGATTACAATACGGAATATGACTATTGCACAGACACTGGCACGTGCACCACGCGCTCAGGTGAGTTTGGGATTGGTATGTGCGGGCATCGGTGGTGTTGCTGTGCACCTGAATAAATCCGCATCAATAGGGTGTTCACGTTATCTATTCAGATAGGCAGGTATCTATTGCGTTACCTGCCTATTCTTTTTGTCGCGTAAACGAGGCAGATATTATCCACATGCCTATAAAAAAGTTGCTTATTTGTATCGGTATAGCCTCGTGTATTATTGTCGCTACACTGTTGGTATATTCCCCGAATGTGCACCATTCAAACGCACCGCCTCAAATACTGCCGCAACAAGACATGACAACAGATGCATTGGATACCAAAAGAGGTAAAGGGGAAATCAACGCACCACTACATAACCCGGAATCGTTTTACCAGTTTATAATTGATAACAACCTCTTCCGTTCACTTGGTTGGCAACCGCCTAAAAAACAGCCAATCTATACCCTCATCGGTACAGCAGTTTCACAAAACACATCAGATTCAAAGGCGTTTATATTGGAAAGACGTTCTAACCGTTTCCATATTGTCAAACTGGGTGATACCCTTGGCGATGCACGCGTGAAAAAGATTCAATCAAAACAGGTCACACTGCGCGAAAAAGGAAAGGACATAATACTGCAGGGTGGAAGATTACAATTTTTCTAACGCGGAGAGGCAGAAACGCCCATTCTATTAGAAGGCGAGATTTGTACGTGGCAATCAACGTCCATACTGTTTCATTATCTGTTTCAACCGAGCCAAAGGAATTGCCTGCATTGTCCGACCATTACGTCCCGTCGTTGTTGTTGCCATTGTCATTGAATTGATAACTGCCTCCTCAGTTGCCTCAATCGCTGCCTCAAAGAGAAAACTCAAGCGTCTGTTAACAACCATCTGAATCTGAAAAGTACCGCTTTCAGTGCTGCTCGGAAAAACATTTGCCGTTGAAAATGCAATCACGAACTCACCGCTACCATCTGTGCTCGGTGTGCCTGTGCGGGCAAGACCATGTGTCGCACGGATTGCTAATTGCTTCAATTGACGGTGCGTCAAAGGTGCGTCCGTTGCAATGACAATAATAAACGATCCATCCCTGCCCGGTTTCATTTGATCGTCTTCTAACGCTTTGCCAACCGGCACGCCATCAACCCGCAATTGGTGTCGTCTGCCACCGTTAGAATTCACCAATACACCAACTTTCCATCCACCTCTGTTTGCTGGAAGGACGCGTGAAGCAGTGCCGATACCTGCTTTAAACCCGTAGCATCGCATGCCTGTGCCACCACCAACACAACCCTCTGCTACTGGGCCAGATGTCGCTTTCTCTATTGCCTCAATCGCATGTTCCGGTTTTACGTGGAGTCCGCTGATGTCGTTCAAACCACCATCATAACATTCTGCCACAATTGGAAGCACAATATTATCGTTTGGGTATCGCTTTACAATGTATCGCACAACGCCATCATGAACAGCACCGACGCTCAGCGTATTTGTCAACAAAATAGGAGATTCAATCCATCCTGCTTGATTGATTCGGGCAATACCAGTGGCTTCACCGTTGCCGTGGATGGTATGCGCCGCACCGAACAACCGCACCTTCCAAATATCGTCGTGTGGAAGGATTGCTGTAACACCAGTGCGAATTGAATTGCCTTCGTTTAGGGTGACGTGTCCAACTTTAACACCGGGAACGTCGGTGATAGCATTATATTCACCAGTAGGAAGCGTGCCTATGTGGATACCGAGCTCTCGTGCCCGCGTTCTCGGAGCCTCTGCATCCGCAAAACTTGGGAACTGTACTAAAAATGCACAGATAGTCAAAAAAACAAGGGTTTTAGTGTATCCAGAGAAGAAAATAGTTGTTCTCACATTAAGCTTATTGATTAATGTAATATATGTGTTCATGCGTTGAGTTGCTCCCTATAGATTGTGCGAATATGGTTGAAAATAGCAATGTAAGCAGGAGAACGATAATCTGGATACGTCCATTCCCACGGTTGGAACGTTTTACGATAAAAACGGAGTGTTATCTCTGCATAAATGCCGTCACAGAGATAGATACGGTGGGCGTGGTCCTTAGTTGACGCAAGCACTAACTTTGCCATGCAGACGTAACCTACATCTAAATTGACCCGCCGCCGTGAAGTGTCTTTTTCTATGAATGCTTGTTCTACCTGATTTGTAAACAACTTTCTATCTGCCAATGTACCCGCATCAATTAGTTTTTCAAAACTAATAAATTGCCGTTGAAGTCCTTTTCCCATCTCGGTTTCGTAGTAAGTTGTGCTGGTAAACGGTAAAAGTTCGCTGGTATAGTCAATGGTACCGAATTGATCCGTCAATTGCTGATAGACCTTCGGCAAAATTGGTAGTTCCGCTATCAGAACGGCGATAATCGCTTTGACGGGTAGTGGTTCTATTAGTGTTCCCATAATTCACGCGTAAAAGACAATTTTTAAGATATTTGCGACATTTTAACGGAAAAATTTCATTTTATTTAGAGCAAATGTCCACCAAATTGAAAAATATACAATTTTCTGCATTTTTTCTTGACATTTTTGTAAACCTTAATGTATAATTATACGTTACGCCTTTAAGAAGTTATAAAAAACGGAGCGTGTGTATTTTATTTAAAAGGGTGACTTTAGGGAAGTATATAACTTCTTCAAAAAATAGGCAACTGTTTTTGAAATTAAAATGAAGAATGTTGATAAGTGTTGGGTGTTGTGCCACAGGTTGTCAAGTACTTTGCAGGATTCTTTTTGAGATGTGTGAGGTCAAGTGTTTTTTCGCGCCTACTACCTGATAGCGAACGATAAATCGTATGTATAGCGTTCACTTCATGGACCAACTGCTGAATAGAGGGACTGAGGCAACAAAAAAAGACAAATCCAATTGGTCGGTGAAACTCTTAACTCTTATGAACCTCAACATCAAAATCATTAATATTCTGTCTTTTGTGAGTTCGTATTCTCTTTGAAGAATATCTGAATCCAACATAAATCGTTAGTTGTGTAAACCGGTATATTGCCAACTATTCGCAATTTAACAGAATGTTCTCTACCCCAAGCAGCATTGCACACTATAAGCACAGAAACAACAGAAATCGTGAAAGTAGACCCAATAACAAGTAGTGAGAATAGTTTTCAAGTATCTGTTATCGGTAAAGACCTCTTTCTGATAACAGAAAATATTTCTCTGTAAACGAGTTCGGTGCAGCAGCCTAATCGGACAAACCTTTCAACCCATCCGCGACCCACGCAAGGTGAAAATTTATGCCCAATACTACTAAAACTAATGGAAGTGCAGCAGCGTTACGACAACGTGTCTCCTTTGCCAAAACTCCATCAGCACTTGAATTACCTGACTTAATTGAGACACAAAAGCGATCCTATGCCGCATTTATGCAGCGTTTTGTCTCAGAAAATGAACGCGAGTCAAAGGGACTTCAGGCACTGTTCAAGGAAGTTTTTCCGATTTATGATTTTAAAGAGACCACAAGTCTGGAATTTGTCAGTTACACGCTCAGCCCACCGATACACGATCTTTCGGATTGTCAGGCACGCGGACTGAACTATCAGGTGCGGTTACAAGCTCGTCTGATGTGTGTCGAACGCGAAAAAGATGATGACACAGGGCAGACGCGTGTTTTAGATATTACTGAATCTGATGTTTACCTCGGCGATATTCCGTTGATGACTGAAAATGGAACTTTTATCATCAATGGTTCTGAACGCGTGATTGTCAATCAGTTACATAGATCCCCTGGTGTTATTTTTCTTGATAAATCACATGCATCAAGTGTGCAAAAACTCCCAACAGGACAGATAATCCCCTACCGTGGTGCCTGGATAGAGTTTGAATTCGATTCAAAGGATTGCATCCATGTCCGATTAGACCGAAAGAAAAAACTATTAGCCACCGTGCTATTACGTGCACTCGGTTGGTCAACAGATGCAGAAATCCTCAAACTTTTCAGCAGCACAGAGATCGTTCCGATGACACAAGATGTTATCGGACGTGTTATTGCTGAACCTGTGGTTGATACCGATTCGGGTGAAGTTCTGCTTGAAGCAAACACAAAGTTGTCTGAAATAGAATTTGATCGACTCACTGAGGCTAAGGTGTCGGAGGTAGAAGTGTTGGTGGAATCAGATGAACAAGAACTCCGATATTTGCGAAATACCCTCTCGCGTGACACGGTCAAGGCTTATGCGGGGGGAACATTGCAAGAGGGCGCACTGCTTGAGATATTTCGCACCTTAAGACCTGGTGATGCGCCGACACGCGAAGCAGCGACAGCCTGTTTGGAACGTCTCTTCTTTGATGGTGCACGCTATGACTTAGGCATCGTTGGAAGATATAAAGTCAATTCAAAATTTAGTGACATGTCCATCTATCTTGATGAATCTGGAGAGATACCATCAGAAGATATGAAGGTGCTTCGCAAAGAGGATATTGCTGCTACCTTGCAATACCTTATGGATATCCGAAATGGATACAGAGAGGTAGATGATTTAGACCACCTCGGCAATCGACGGGTGCGTGTCATCGGAGAACTTCTTGAGAATCAATTCCGTATTGCACTCCTACAGATACGTAGGGCAGCGCGAGAGAAATTGAGCACCACTACCGACGCTCAGCTAAAAAATCCTAAGAATTTGGTCAATCCGAAGCCACTCATGATGTCACTCCGAGAGTTTTTTGGGTCTAATCAACTTTCGCAATTCATGCAACAGATTAATCCATTGGATGAACTCACCCATAAACGGCGCATTTCGGCGATTGGTCCTGGTGGATTACATCGTGACCGTGCTACCGCAGCGGTGCGAGATGTCCATCGCACGCATTATGGACGTGTCTGTCCATTAGAAACACCTGAGGGCCCCTCTATCGGACTCATTGTGTCTTTGGCAACTTTTGCACGGGTTAACCCGTACGGATTTTTAGAAACACCCTACCGTGCCGTTCGTAAGGGCAAAATTACCAAAGATGTTGAATATTTAACTGCAGATGCAGAGGACAAGTACCACATTGCGCCTGCAGATGCCATCTCCTCTGGCAACAAAACAAAAGCACTTCGCAGTCGAAAGGGTGAGGAAGTGCTTGACCGTGATCTCAAAGAGATTGACTACATAGGTATTGCCCCGCAACAGATTGTTGGTGTTTCCGCTGCGCTCGTGCCTTTTTTAGAACATGAAGACGCTAACCGTGCGCTAATGGGTGCTAACCACCAGCGACAAGCTGTGCCGCTAATTCGTCCAGAGGCACCGTGGGTTGGTACCGGTATGGAACATCGCGCTGCGCGTGATGCGAATGCCATGGTCATCGCACAACGTGGCGGTGTCGTTTCCAGTGTTGATGCCGAAGAGATCCTAATCCGAACTGGACAAGCACTTCATCTTGAAGAAGGTGAGCATGCTTTCAGTGAAATGGGATACGATGTCTATAAACTAAAAAACTTCAAACGGAGTAACAGTGGTACCTGTATCCACCAGCGCCCACGCGTGGATATCGGGGATGTTGTCGAAGCAGGTGATGTTGTCGCCGATGGCACTGCAACTGAAGGTGGCGAACTCGCACTCGGAAGAAATGTACTTTGCGCCTATATGCCGTGGGGTGGACATAACTTTGAGGACTCAATCCTTATCAGTGAGTCGCTTATCAAGAATGATACATTTACCTCTATCCACATTGAAGAATTTGAAGTCGCCGCGAGGCAAACAAAGATGGGTGACGAAGAGATTACCCGCGATATTCCAAACATGTCTGCCCGAAGCCTTGCACAGCTGGATGACGAAGGAATCATTCGAATAGGTAGTGTCGTAGGAACCGGCAGTATTCTTGTTGGAAAGATCTCACCGAAAGGTGAAAGTGAATACGGTCCCGAAGAGAAACTACTACGCGCGATTTTCGGTGAAAAAGTCAAAGAGGTCAAGGACGCTTCTGCCTACACCCGCCCAGGCGTAGAAGGCGTTGTCATTGACGTAAAAGTTTTCTCTCGCCAAGCTACTCCGAATAGCGAACAAACCGCATGGCGACAAGAGGCACTTCGCAAACAAATTGAACAGACGTGGCAGGAACAGTGTGCACAGGTCTCTGAACGTTTGACGGAAGAACTACGTGAAACTTTGGTCAGCAAAGAACTCGCGTATCCTACGACCTTTGAGAATGATGAAGAAACTGAAGGTGAAGACAACGTTGAGTCACCAAAGCAGTTAGAAGCAGGTGACGTGTTGACACGTGAATATCTTGACGCACTGTCACGAAATGACCTTGAAGCACTTCAGATTACAGATGCAGATGCAGTCTCATACATCAAGAACCTTCAAGAACTCGCCACCGGTAGGATTAATGCCTATACGCAGGAAAAAGATGACGCGTTAGAGAAACTTGATGCAGGTGAAGAGTTGAAACCGGGGGTTTTGAAACTTGTCAAAGTCTATGTTGCAAGTCGTCGTCCGATCTCCATCGGTGATAAAATGGCAGGACGCTACGGAAACAAAGGGGTTGTTGCCAAGATTCTGCCCGAAGAAGATATGCCATATCTACCAGATGGTACCCCTGTTGATATAGTTTTAAATCCTCTTGGCGTGCCTTCTCGGATGAATGTTGGTCAAATTCTTGAAATACATTTAGGTTTGGCATGCAAGGAACTCGGTTTGCATGTTTCCTCACCTGTATTTGACGGTGCTACGGAGGAAGAAGTGTTCGGCATGTTGACGAAAACAGGTTTACCTGAAAAAGTTAAACAGACCGGCAAAAGTGTGCTTTACGATGGACGAACAGGTGAACCGTTCGGACAGGAAGTAACAGTCGGCTATGTTTATTTCCTCAAGTTAAATCACCTCGTTGCAGATAAAATGCACGCACGTTCAACCGGACCATACTCTCTGGTGACACAGCAGCCATTAGGTGGTAAAGCACAACACGGAGGACAACGGCTCGGTGAAATGGAAGTTTGGGCATTGGAAGCTTACGGCGCAGCCCACACACTGCAAGAGATGTTGACCATCAAGTCGGACGATGTAAAAGGCAGAACTAAAATCTATGAATCTATTGTAAAGGGGCAAAGTCCCTTAAAACCCGGCACCCCTGAATCTTTCAACGTGTTGGTGAGAGAATTACAGAGTCTTGGCTTAAATGTGGAGTTGTCTGAAGGCGACCCTGCGGATGCCGACTCAGAACAATTGGGACTCCATGAAGCGGAATTCCCACTCTTACACACGTTAGATACAATGGAACCCATAGATGAAGAACCAACCCTAAAACTCACTTGGGACACCGATGACACCGAATAGTTATCAGCCATCAGTTATCAGAAAGAGTCAATTGAGAGTACGACTCTTAACTGATAACTGACTACTAATAACCGACAACTATATAAAAGGAGTAGAAAGAATGGCAGACAAAGAAAATCGATTTAATCGTATCTCTATCAGTATCGCCTCGCCTGATCAGATAAAAGATTGGGCAAAACGGACATCTTGTAGACGCAGGAATCCAGCAAGTGATACTTGGTCGTGTCCCGAGAAAGGTACCTGTGATTGCGGCGAAATCAAAAAGGCTGAAACGATTAACTACCGTAGTTTTCGTCCTGAACATCAAGGTTTATTTTGTGAAGCGACATTTGGTCCGCAAAAAGATTTTGAGTGCAGTTGCGGTAAGTATAAACGGATTAAGCATAAAGGGCTTATTTGTGACCAGTGCGGGGTTGAGGTGACAAAATCACAAGTTCGAAGAGAGCGGCTCGGTTACATCAAACTTGCCACCCCCGTTTCCCATATATGGTTTTTCAAAGGTATTCCATCGCGACTTGGCACATTCCTTGAGCTTGCTTCCCGACAAGTTGAGCGCGTTCTCTATTTTGAAGCGTTTATTGTCACAGAGGTCATTGATGATAGTTGCGGTTTGGCTGAAAAAGATATACTTACAGAAGCGGAAGTTAGTGCTAAGCTGCGTGAGCACCCGGATTCGTTCCGAGCAGGAACGGGTGCTGAGGCAATTCAGGAACTCCTAAGCAAAATTGATCTGCCAGAAGATGTAAAAAAGTTCACAGAAGAGCTTGAGGCAACTTCCAGTCACCAGAAAAAAGTTAAACTCTCAAAACAGCTCAAGATGGTGGCAGGTTTTGATAAAGCAGAAATGCATCCTGATTGGATGATTCTTGATGTGCTTCCTGTGATTAGCCCTGATCTTCGCCCTTTAGTTTCACTGGAAGGGGGTAGATTCGCAACGAGTGATCTCAACGATCTATATCGCCGCGTAATTAACCGAAATAATCGACTGCAAAAACTTATTGATCTTCGATCTCCCGAAGTCATCCTCCGAAACGAAAAGCGGATGCTCCAAGAATCCGTTGACGCGTTTTTGGATAACGGTAGACATGGGCGTCGCGTGACCGGACCCGGCAAACGTGCCCTCAAATCCTTATCTGACATCCTCAAAGGTAAAGTTGGACGTTTCCGACAAAACCTTCTCGGAAAACGAGTTGACTATTCAGGTAGAAGTGTTATTGTTGTTGGCCCCGAACTTGAACTTCACCAGTGTGGGGTGCCTAAATTAATGGCTGTTGAACTTTTCAAGCCATTCATTATTGAAAAGCTTTTGACATCTGGAAAAGTGCAGACTATCAAACGTGGGAAATATCTGACTGAACACGTAACACCCGATTCACCTGTTTGGGAAGCATTGGAGGAAGTTATCGCTGACCATCCGGTTTTGTTAAATCGTCCGCCGACACTTCACAGACTCGGAATCCAAGCGTTCATGCCTGTGCTTGTTGAAGGGAAGTCAATTCGGATTCCACCCCTTGTTTGTAAGGCGTTCAATGCTGATTTTGATGGTGACCAGATGGCGGTTCATGTGCCGCTATCTATTGAAGCACGAGCAGAAGCGAAAATGTTACTGCTCAGTAGCAGTAATATTCTCAAACCTTCGCACGGTGAACCAATTACGGTGCCGGAACTTGATATGATTTTAGGTGCAAGTTTTCTAACAAAGGAACTGCCAGAACATCAAGAACGGGCATCACAACTCCATGCTGCATACACCGAAAAATCGGAAGATGCCAAATCAGATAATGTTTTCGCATCACTGGAAAGTGAAGCATGGGCGAAGCGCCGTTTTACATCTGTAGATGAGGTGACACACGCCCATGGTTGTGGCACGCTTAAACTACATGATTCGGTTCTACTGTTTTTCAAAGAACATCACGAACCGATCCTCACAACCGTCGGACGTGTTATTTTCAATGAGGTTCTTCCGCATACAAATGGAACTGCTTCACTCACCTGGAAAGATGAGACTACAGGGCTTGAATTGCCATTTTTCAACGAGGAAGCACGTAGCAAACGTTTGTCGGAACTTATCAAACGCTGTTTTAACGAACTTGGTACCGCAGAAACTGTATCACTGTTAGATCGGTTACAGAAACTTAGTTTTGAGTACGCAACCCGCAGCGGAATTTCTCCTGGTATAAAGGATTACTTGATACCGCTTGATAAAACGGATATCCTTGGTGAGGCAAGTAAACAAATTCAGCGTTTAAGCGAGCAAGAAAATCTTGAGGCAGAGGAGTTAGAGAACCAGAAGATTCGGATATGGTTTGACGCTATCGAAGAAATTGAAGAGACAATGTTTACCGAACTTCCAACGACAGAAACGTATCTGGTTGAACAAGATAAAGAGGTAGAAGGGTTTAGTCCGGTGCATCTGATGGCAGATAGTGGTGCCCGCGCACGCAAAAACCCTTTCATACAAATTAGTGCTATCGTTGGATTGAAGTCTAAACAGAGTGGTGAGATTCTGTCTGCGCCGATCCAATCTTCTTATCGCGAAGGTTTGGATGTGCTTGACTACTTTACCTCAACCTATGGTTCACGGAAAGGGTTGGTGGATACCGCTATGAAAACCGCTGCCTCTGGATACCTCACGCGGAAACTGGTTGATGTCGCGCAAGATGTGATGATTACCGAAGAGGATTGCGGAACAACCCACGGAATCCTCAAATTTACTACAAACGCTGGCTCTATCGGCTTCAAAATCAGTGGTCGTGTTGCCGTGGAACCTATAATACATCCCACGACCGGGGAAACGCTGGTTGAAAGTGATACACTCATTACACCGCAGATGGCAGAAATTATTGAGGATGCTGAAGTTCCGAGCGTTCGAGTCCGATCTATACTTACTTGCGAGGCAGAGAAAGGTGTCTGCGCTGCCTGCTACGGCGCTGATTTAACATCAGGACAACTCGCCAATGTTGGAGAAGCTATTGGCATCATCGCAGCGCAATCTATCGGTGAACCCGGAACGCAGTTGACAATGCGTACCTTCCATACAGGTGGTGTGGTTGAAGATATGAGTGAACGCCTCGCACGTAAGATTATGGCGAAGGCTACCGGAAAAGTGCGGTTTCGCGATTTTATTCCCGGACGCACCGTTCATGAAAAAGACGGACTCTGGATTGTAGAACAGGTCGCTGAACACCTTGATCAACCTAAATATAAGGTTAAGACCGTCCAACACCCTGAGTGCAAACTACAACCTGATGAACTCCTCACAGAGAAACAGCACCAAGAAAATCTTGAGCGCTTTCCTGGGTTTGAAGTAGAACCTATTGCCTATGAGGTTGTCAAAGTAACCCGTCCGGATGTCGTTGAGGCAAACGGTGGAGCAGATTTCCCGTTGCAAGAAGGACATTATCTAACTGAACAAGAATACAACGCCTATTTTCACAAGTTTTCACCGTTCCGATGCTCTGAACCACATTATCGTGTGAAAAGTGTGAAGCATCCGAAGACTTCGCTGAAGGAAGGCACATTGCTGACAGAAAGCGAAGCGGATACATGGCGTGCCGAAATTCGACCGTTTGACGGTGAATGGGTCTATGAAACCAAAAAGGGTGCTATCCTTACTGAAAGTGAATATCTACAAAAACAGAACAGTGTTAAAGCGGAGATGAAGTATCAGATTCAGAGGGTAACGCATCCGAGTTGCCCGTTTAAGGAAGGAAAGCTACTTTCTCCAGACGTAGAGAGTCAGTACCACATGGAACTTGATGAACCGGTATATACCGTGACCGAAGTCAGCGAAGGTATTGACTTAACTGTGGATCAAGAATTGACTGCTGCAGAATTCCGACGCGCACAAGAAACGTTTAGGACATTTGACGTGCAACGTCCGTCAACGCAGTTATATCGTGTTACAAAAGTGATGCACCCTGAATGTCCGCTAAGGTCTGACGAACTCATTGAGATCGAAAAATTAGAGACGCTTCGAGATAAATTCAGTGGGTTTACCGCAGAACGCCTCAAATACCGAATTACTACTGTACATCATCCTGATTGTAAGTTGGAATCTGAAACACTGCTCACCGAAAATGAGAAAAAAGCAGTATTGAAAGAATTTCCCGGTTTTGAAGTTGATGTCACTAAGAATGAAGAAGGGTTTGAGGTTGAACGGCTCTACCGCATTGCTGCCTCACATCATCCTGAATTTCCTGTTGCTGTTGATGAATTCATCACGCAATCGGAATCCAATCGATATCGACGAAACTATAAGGGATTTGATTTTGAGAAGCTTTACCTTCATGTCCCTGAAGGCTCTGAAACTGAGGAGACTTTGACAGAAGCGGACTACAAGGCACTTGTTAAACAGCATCGAGACACGGATGCGCCCCTACCTAACATAAAACTGGTGTATCACGTCCTTGCCGTTCATCACGCCGAGTGTCCTTTTGCTGCTGGACAACGGATTGATGAGGAAGAATATAAACGCGCACAACGGCTTTATAAAGGCTTTGATACTGAACGCGCTTTTAAGGTAACAGGTGTATCTGAAACCGATTCCGAGATTGCTGTAGGGGATATTCTCAGCGATGCCGACTATAAAAAAGAATCGGCTTCCACTTCAAAAAATACCTATCGAGTGACAAAGGTGATACACCCGAACTGTACGCTTACTATCGATCAAGAGTTGAAAGACTGGGAATATGCGACTGCCCTTGAACAATATGCAGGTGTTGATGTAGACGGATTAGTTGAGACTTTCCGAATTGATGTTGACATCACAGGTGGTGGGAGTGTGTCACACCTTATTCCCGCTGGTTATTCGGTTTCTGTTAAGGATGGACAGAGCGTTAAAGCGCAACATCCATTGGCAGAGTTACACGAAAAAACGACCAACCTTGATATTGTTGCAGGTATTCCGCGTGTGACGGAACTTTTTGAAGCACGGCGTCCAAAACGTGAAGACGCTGCTGAAATTGCCGAAATTGATGGGTACGTGCAACTTACTGGGCAGAAAGCTGGCGTGCCTCAATATAGAATCGTAGACGGTGCTACCAAAAGTCGTCTATATTCTATTCCGGATGAAAAACGTCTCCCTGAGGTTGACGATGGCGAGTGGGTCAAGGCTGGGGAACCACTGACTGAAGGATACCTCAATCCGCACGATATCCTTGCCATTGGTAGAACGACCCTTAACGGGCATTCTCTTGAAGGCGAAGAAGCACTTTGGACATATCTTGTTGATGAAGTACAGAAAGTTTATGGGGCGAATACCATCAATGACAAGCACGTTGAAGTCATTGTCCGGCAGATGCTGCAAAAAATACGCATTCTGACTGTTGGAGATACAAAGTTCTACGCGAACGATGAAGTCAGTCGGCACAAATTCCACGCGGAGAATAGACGTGTTGAACAAGACGGTGGCACACCTGCAACAGGTGAACCTGTCTTGCAGAGCATTAGTAAGGCATCGCTCAGTACAGATAGTTTCATCTCTGCAGCGAGTTTCCAACAGACACCCAAGGTCCTCACCGATGCCGCTGTTGAAGGGCAAACGGATATGCTTACAGGTCTAAAGGAAAACGTTATCCTTGGACGCCTTATTCCCGCAGGGACCGGGTTCTCTGAGTGGCAGGAACTTGAAGTTTCCCGGGATGCAATTGATAATCCGGAACCAGAAGAACTACCTGAACCGGTTGCTGAACCTGAATTGATTGTTGAGACGGTTGAGGAATAACCTCCCGGATGCCGAATTACTTGTAGGGCGAGGTCTATGTGCCTCGCCTTATTTCGTTAAGATGCTAATTACTTGGAAATCTTTATTATGGTGAATTATTAAAATAATACCAATTCTAATAAATACTCTCTCATTAAGAGATTCAACAGTTATTGTCTGCTGAACGGACCTTTTTTCTGTAGGAGCGACCTCCTGTCGCGACCTCCGAATCGCGACGAAATGTTTGATAGTCGGAAATCAGAGTTCCCTCCCGCATCATGCCAAATGTGCATTTGGCACCTCTTACATTTCTTTTCACATGAGAAAATAATTTATAGAATTAGTATTATAGATTTGGTGTAACCATCTCACCTGGCACAACAAGCGCATCAAACTCTTCTGCTGTTAACGCACCCTCTTCAACCGCTACCTCGCGGAGTGTAGCCCCTTCCCGATGTGCCTTCTGTGCAAGTTTTGCCGCCGCATCGTAACCTATCCGTGGCGTCAACGCTGTCACTAACATCAAAGATGCTTCCAGATAACCAGCAATTACCGATGCATTCGCTTCAATTCCAACAACGCAATGCTGACGGAACGCATCACACGCATCCGCTAACAATCGAATCGATTGTAAACTGTTAAAAGCAATCACAGGCATAAAGACGTTCAGTTCAAAGTTACCAGCACTGCCAGCGAGTGAAATCGTGGTATCATTGCCAATCACCTGTGCACAAACCATTGTCATCGCCTCACACTGCGTTGGATTGACTTTTCCGGGCATAATGGAACTCCCCGGTTCATTCTCCGGCAAAATCAATTCACCGATACCACATCGGGGTCCGCTACCTAACCAACGAATGTCATTGGCAATCTTATACAATGCACAAGCGAACCGTTTCATAGCACCGCTTGCTGATACGAGTGCGTCTCTACTTCCCAACGCTTCGAACTTATTCGGTGCACTCACAAACGGGTGTCCGGTACGTTCAGCAATACGAGATGCTACAGCGTCCGCGTAATCAGGGTGTGTATTCAATCCTGTGCCGACTGCTGTACCACCGATCGGAAGTTCATAAAGATGTGGTAACGTATTCCGAATCGCCTCCTGTGCATGTGCTATTTGCTGTGCATATCCACTGAATACCTGTCCTAATGTCAAAGGCGTTGCATCCATCAGATGCGTCCGCCCTGTTTTTACAATGTCCGAAAATTCCTGCGCCTTATCTTCCAACGCACTTTGTAGCGCAGCAGCAGCGGGCAACAAACGTTCAACGCACTGTGTCACAACCGCTATATGAATGGCAGTCGGAAAAACATCGTTCGTTGACTGCGAACGGTTCACATGGTCATTCGGATGCACTGGGGATTTCATGCCACGATTGCCACCTGCCAGTTCATTTGCACGGTTTGCGATAACTTCGTTGATATTCATGTGTGTTTGTGTGCCACTGCCAGTTTGCCAAATCCGAAGCGGAAATTGGTCAGCGAGGTTGCCATCAGCAACTTCATCTGCAGCACGGCAAATAAGGTTGGCGATTTCTGGGGTAATCCCTTCAAGTTCAGCATTGACGGTAGCAGCTGCATGTTTAATAATCGCAAGTGAGCGGATGAAGGTCGGTGGAAAATGTTCGTTTCCAATGTCAAAATTGAGATGCGCGCGCTGTGTCTGTGCACCCCAGTATGCTTCCTCAGGCACCTCTACATCACCTAAACTATCTTTTTCTATTCGTGTTTTCATCAAATTCCTCTTATTTTAAAAATAATTGCATTTTATGTTTAGCGAATTCAATTTTAACGCAAAAACAAGCATGTGTCAAGCGGTGCGTTTTATGTGGTATGTAAAGTTTTTGTCATTAACATTTTCCTTTCTTGTAGGAGGGTTTTCAACCCGATATATTGATGTTGATTGACAAAAGTTACCTAAAATCCACACAAATCCGCGATTCAGAAGAAAAGCAATGATCCCTGATTAATATGTGCTAATCTAACTTTTAACAAAATACTTACACACTCAATTCAGCGATTTAACTTGCCAAAGCCACAGAAAACATGGTATATTTTAAGATAAAGTATCTTGAATAGAGATTTATACCCAAAAGGCACAAGTGGTATCAACATTAATCAATCCTTACTTGACGCATCAGCAACCGCCGCCAGCGCACAGTTACCTATACAGACAGTGGCGAGCAAGGGGTTATCAACCGGGGCTTCATCCTATTTCACCTGATAGCGAATTAGGGACATGTATTGGTCAGATGGGATGGGTAGGCGCACATGCACATGCCCACGACTACTTATGGGCTTCAGCAGGTAACATGGGGGTGATACTATCAGAACCGGTAGATGCGAAATGCCTTATCACCTATGAAGACTCGCCACGTCACGCTTTACCTGCGGCAATTGTTGTGAAGGGGTTAGCAGGTAGACATGTACTTTTGACTAAATCTGGGTCTCGGTTGGACTTGATAGGTATAGAGCATCCCGCGCTAAATCTAACGGTAATTGAAGTCGAACCGGATGGAACACATTATCGGATGCGTTTTGGTACGCAAACACAGTCTGAGATGAATAATTCTACGGAGTCGGAAAATGCCTCACAGTCTTGTGTGCCAACAAGTGAAATGTTTCATTATCTACTAATTTTTGAGCAGCTTGAAAAACACGGGTTTCAAGCATTAGTCCACTTGCAGCCGAAGTTTCTAAACCTGATATCGCGTACAGAATACGGTCATCCTGATCGTTTTTACAGTTTTCTAAAAGGGTATGAACCGGAAACGCCGATTATTTATGATGCATCTGGCGGGATTGGATTTGTTCAGGAACGGGTGCCAGGAATACCAGAATTATCTTATGAAAGTTTGCGGCTCTTTGAAAACGGTTCTGAACCGATGCGCCATATTCTTTATTGGATTGGGCATGGTACTTTTTCACGGGGGGCAGACCTTTTAGATGCGTATAAGCATGCCGAATACTTTGAAGCGGTAGCCCGAATGGCATGGGAGGCAAATCAAAAGCAAGTATCAGCAGAAGCATATAGCGAAGAAATTGTCAACTGTATCCTCCGCGAATTTAACGCTAACCGAAGTCAGTCTACAGATGAGTCTGCAGAGCAGCATGACCCTACAGTACCATTAGACGTTGAACCAGATAACCGCACACCGGATAATCTATATAACTATCCATAATACTCTTAACCTTGAAACGCCTCCATATCATATTAGATACTAAGATTTGCGAGGGAGATATTTAATGAAAGAAACACCACAACCACCTGTGATTGAAGAAGAAGCACAACAGACAAAACCGCAGAACTTAGAATCCTATCTCAGGGACAGTATCTTTGGAGATGATTTTCGTAATTACAATGAGAAAATTGAGTCGTTGACCCAAGAACTTGAAAACGTTCAGCAGAGTCTTGTTGAAGTTGAAACGAGATTGTTGAAGGAAATAGCAGATGTTAAAGCACAATACGGTGACATACCAGACAACATAGCGCAGCGCGTTGATAATCGTATTGACGAACTGATTAGCCGTAGTGAAAACGATCTTGAAAAATTGTCAATGCTCATCAATGAGTTTGCAACTGATTTTCAGGCACAAATTGACGGACTTCGTACAGAAACGCAAATGCTCCAAAATGACGGTCAGTCTGATCGACAAGCACTCGCGAATGCTCTGATAACGATCGGCACGCAACTAAAAAAAGAATCATGAAAAGCACTACATATTACCTCATTTTTGTTTTTCTACTCATACCGTGTGCTATTGCATTAGCAGCATCACCTCCCGCGTTGGACTTAGACACTGAAGAAATTTCCATCGTCGCCGTTGGCGATATAACAATCGGAAGCAACTTAACACCACTCATTGAACGGCAGGGAGCAGGCGTGTTTTTTGAAGGCACAGCCTCGGTTATTCAATCAGCGGATGTTGCCACAGTGTCCCTTAACACCAGCATTTCAGACAGAGGAGAGCCAGACCCAAAGCAAGAACTGCGTTTCCGCGCTGCCCCCGGACTTGCACGCGCACTCGCAAATGCAGGGTTTGATGCGGTTTCGTTAGCGACACCGCATATTATGGATTTTGGAATCGAAGCACTTGAAGATACAGTAACCAATTTGGAGTGGTACAACGTTAAATCAATAGGTGTGGGAATTTCACCCGCAGCAGCAAATGCCCCTGCATGGTTGGACGTAAACGCTAAAAAAATCGCCCTATTTGCGTATTTGCGCGGGAATGAATTCAATATGGCATCGTTAGACCCTGTCGCTTCTGCTGCCTATAGCCAAATGGTACGTGCTGTTCAAGAGGTAGATGATGCTGCAGAACTTGTCATCGTCTGGCTACATTGGGGGAAAAAGGATGCAGAACCGGCAACACAACAAGCGAGTATTGGACGCCAACGCATTTTTGCCCAAGCACTTATTGATGCAGGTGCTGATCTGGTTTTATGTCAACAACTCCATACACTTGGTGGGATTGAACTCTACAATGGGAAACCGATTGTTTATAGTCTCGCAGACTTCATCTATGATACCTATTCATTACAGCATGCGCGTACAATTATTCCCAAAGTGACTTTTGGAGAGGGAACTCTCAAATCTATTGAATTAATACCTATTTTAGTAGATAAACAGGGACAGTCAATTCCTCAACCGAGCCTTCTCAAAGCCAAAGATACTTCTGCAGAAGCTACCGATAAAAAATTAGAGGAATCTGCCATAGAGACATTGCAGAGCTATCAAAAACGGTGCGCTAAACTCAATACAGAAGTAATTATTGAAGGAGAACGCGGATGGATCAACAGTATAGATAAATCCCAGTAGGGCGTTTTGAACAGTGAATTATCCAAAGAGTTTGCGATGCACCTAAGAGAAATATGGAAAGGAGAATAGATATCAATGGAAAACGAACACCAAATTATTACAGAATCTGAAGAACATGATGAATATGAGGATTCTGAAGAAATCTTAGAGACAGCGGAACTACCAATACTTCCGGTGAATGATCTTGTCATCTTCCCTTATATGCCACCGGTGCCGCCTTTTCCGCCGCATCATGTTGCGCTTTCAGGAAAGATGGTCATGGATGCTGTTGACGATGCGATGTTAAACGGCGAGCGGGTACTCTGTATTTTCCAAACTAATTCAGGACGTAGCCTTGATATAGATCCTCGCGCAGTTAAAGATATGACTTTGGAAGAATTAAGCCCTATCGGCAGCTTAATTCACATTCTCCGCGCGAAAAAAGATGATGAAGATGTACTGTTTCTCGCGAATGGTCGTGCACGGGTTCAAATTGAGGAGATACTCCACAATGAACCGTTTTTAAAAGCCCGTGTCCGTCTTCTGGAGGATGAAGAGGAAGAGGAAGAGGTTACCGAAGATGATTTAGAGATTGAAGCGCTTGTCCGAAGCGTTGACGAAATGTTCCAGCGCATTGTACAACTCTCCTCACGTTATCAAGAAGAACATGGGATCATGACCAAAAACATTGATGAACCTGGGCGGTTAGCCGATTATATTGCTGCTGTCTTAGACCTCAAACCCCAGGAAAAACAGCAGGTCCTTGAGGCAGTTTCTATTCCTGATCGGCTTAATAAACTTGCTGTTATCCTCGCAAGAGAGGTTGACCTACATGAATTGGAAAGCAAAATTCAGTCCAACGCACAAGCGGTTATCAATAAAGGACAACGTGAATACTTTCTACGTGAACAACTTAAAGCAATTCAAACAGAACTCGGCGAGGCGGATGATTTAGCTTCTGATGTTGACGAAATGCGTGAACAATTGAAAGATGCAAAATTGCCGCCAAAAGCACATAAAGCAGCTACAAAAGAACTTAATCGTCTTTCCAAAATGCAGTCCTTTTCTCCAGAGTCAGCTGTTTCACGAAATTACCTGGATTGGCTTCTTAATTTACCGTGGTCAGTCCACACAAAAGACTCTATTAACCTTACAAAAGCGATGAAAATCCTTGATGCAGACCACTACAATTTGACGAAAGTCAAAGAACGTATTGTTGAACATCTTGCAGTACGGATACTCAAATCTGACATGAAGGGACCTATCTTTTGCTTTGTAGGTCCGCCGGGGGTGGGAAAAACATCTCTCGGTAAGTCTATCGCTCGCGCTATCGGTAGAAAATTTGCTCGTATCTCCCTTGGTGGTATGCACGATGAAGCGGAGATACGCGGACATCGGCGCACCTACATCGGTTCAATGCCTGGTCGTATCATTAAAGGTATACGGCAAGCGGAATCCAATAACCCTGTTTTTATGCTTGACGAAATAGACAAACTCGGTTCTGATTTTCGGGGTGATCCAGCGGCTGCACTGCTTGAAGTGCTTGACCCTGAACAAAACCACGCATTTACTGATAACTATTTAGATGTTCCGTTTGATCTGTCACAGATAATGTTTATCACAACGGCAAACCAGATTTACACAATTCCACCACCACTTCGTGACCGAATGGAAACAATTGAGTTGCCCGGCTACACATCAAACGAGAAGAAGCAGATTGCTAAACAGTATCTCATCCCGCGCCAACTTAAGGAAAACGGCATTACTAAGAAACAGTTGCGGATTTCCGACGCAGCAATTGGAAAAGTCGTTAAAGAATATACCCGGGAGGCGGGCGTTCGGAATTTGGAGCGCGAACTTGGTACGCTCTGTCGTAAATCTGCGCGCCGCGTGGCAGAAGGGGAAGCTGACCGCACCTCCATTGGTGTTAAGGAAGTACCGAACTATCTCGGTCCCCCGAAGTTCGATTCCGAAATTGCTGGCAGAACGGCTGATGTCGGTGTTGCTACTGGTCTATCAGTTACACCTGCGGGTGGTGAAATCCTCTTT
Source organism: Candidatus Poribacteria bacterium (assembly GCA_028820635.1). Classification (GTDB taxonomy): domain Bacteria; phylum Poribacteria; class WGA-4E; order WGA-4E; family WGA-3G; genus MSPOR6. Next base: position 151,729 of record JAPPIG010000131.1, on the reverse strand, counting down.
GTTGAGGCGACTGCCTCCCAAAAGCAGAGTGGAAAGGGAGAACTCCTTATTACTGGGCAAATAGGTGATGTTATGCAGGAATCGGCACAAGCCGCACTCACTTATGTCAAATCCCAGGCATCTACACTGGAATTTGACACACTCACACTCCAAGATGATATTCATATTCATGTGCCTGCTGGAGGTATTCCGAAGGATGGTCCCTCTGCGGGTATCACAATCGCCGCTGCCCTCGCTTCCATCGCTACAAAACGCGGCATTGACCCTGAAGTCGCTATGACGGGTGAATTGACCTTAAGAGGTAGAATACTACCTATTGGCGGTGTAAAGGAGAAAATCCTCGCCGCTAAGCAAGCAGGTATTAAGAAAGTCATTGTTCCACAAGGCAATCAAAAGGATTTTGTTGAAATTCCAGAGGATATCCAAGAAGGGCTTGCGTTCCTCTTTGTTGAAGATATGGACGAAGTCTTTTCTGAGGTATTTGTATAACTTATAGAGACGAGTTGTGCTAAATAACTCTTGGCAAAATACTATTCCACATAAACACAACTTTTTGTTAGTGTTTCTTACTGGTTGATATGCTCTTCAGTCCCGTAGGGACGATATGTTTATATGACAAAACCTAATATCTGTGAAAACAACAAAAAACAATTAGTTAACTGGCACAAGTCGTTATAGAAAGTTTAAGCCAGAAAAGGTTGACAATTGACCTTGCAGCAGTGTAGAATTGCAACATTAGACGCCCGAGGTGTCATATACCCTCGTTAATTGGCGATCACAACACCGTGAATTCCTTGTAGAAGGTAAGGAGAAATGACATGAAAAGCATTAGATGGAACAGTATAGTTCCTTTTCTCATAGTATGTGCCATTGCTGCATATACAACCATGTTAACTACCTCAACCTGTTGGGGAAATGCAGAAAATGTGCAAATTGATAACGAGGCAAAAAATAGAGCACCTCTTTTTCTAAAGGATATTGCCCCTATTCTCGACAAGCAAGGGTGTTCCGCGGGGCTTTGCCATGGAAAATTCGGTGGACAAGGCGGTTTAAATCTATCTTTGCTTACGTTGAACCCAGAAAGTGATTATGAACCGATTGTGCATCATAACCGGGGAAGACGTATTAATCTACTTGATCCTGAGCAGAGTCTCCTTTATCTGAAACCAACTGGGCAGATTCCGCATGAGGGTGGTGTGAGATTTGGTGCTAACTCTGATGAAGCGGAAACCATTCTCCGATGGATATCCGCTGGTGCCCCCTTCTCACCTGATGAACCCCGATTAGAAAAACTTGAAATTGAACCAAGTGAGTCTACGTTTACTGCTGTCGGTGAAACGAAGCAGCTAAAGGTCCTCGCACATTTTACTGACGGATCAGTAGAAGATGTTACAGAGCAGGCTGTTTATGAATCCAAAGATGAACCGGTTGCTGCTGTCACGGAATCTGGACTCGTAACAAGTGAACGTTGGGGTGGGACTGCTATCTTAGCAAGATATTTAGGGGTTGTTTCCTCATCTTTCATCACCGTTCCGAGAGAGGCTGACGGAAAATCTTACCCTGAAATCCTAACAAACAATTTCATTGATGAATTCGTTGCAGCAAAACTTAAAAAATTAAATGTGCGTCCTTCTGAACTCTCTACAGATGCCGAATTCATTCGGAGAGTTTATCTGGATACTGTCGGAAAATTACCCTCCTCCGATAAGGTTAGGGAATTCCTTGATGATTCAAACCCAGAAAAACGTTCACGCCTAATTGATGCCCTCATGGAAACACCAGAATGGGTTGATCTGCGGACATTGAAATTGGGAGATATGTTGCGTGTGCATCCACGTAGATTAGGAAACGGACAATTTGGTGAACGTGCTGCTGTCCTATTCCACCAGTTTATCCAAGATTCTGTTGCGGAAAACAAACCTTATGATGAGTTTGTACGCGAAGTTTTGACAGCCACCGGTAGTACCTATCAAAACGGACCTACTAACTATTATCGAATTGAACGGCAACCTTCAGGCAGAGCCGAAACCACAGCACAAGTATTCTTGGGTATCCGTCTCAGTTGCGCGCGTTGTCATAAACATCCTTTTGATGAGTGGACGACTGATGATTATTGGAACTTCGCTGCATTCACAGGTAAGGTTAACACCCGTGGAGGTGGAGTCTACCAGGAACTGGTCGTCTATCACAACCCAGCAGGACGCGTCATTAACCAATCTGTTCAAGGCAACCGAGGACAGGTAGCACAACCCACATTTCTTGGTGGAGAAACGCTCCCAGAGACGCACAGAGCGGATGCAATTAAGCATCTTGCAGACTGGATGACCGCTGATTCTAATCCATATTTCGCAAAAGCGACCGTCAACCGTCTATGGAGTTACTATTTCGGTAGAGGAATTGTTGACCCTGTTGACGATATGCGCGCTACTACTCCTGCAAGTGTCGAAGGACTCTTAGAAGCATTAGCGGAAGAATTTGTCCGAAGCGGATATGATACCAAACATATTATAAAATTGATTCTTAATTCCAGAACCTATCAACTTTCCGCAGCACCCAACGAGACGAATGAGTTAGATGATAGATTCTTTTCACGCTTTATGCCACGGCCTTTGATGGCACAAGTGTTGCTTGATGTGCTAAACGATGTTACGGGAACATCGGAGAAATATGGAAGGTATCCGGAAGACATGCGCTCCATTGAAGTAGAACTTCCAGTCAATTCACGTTTCCTTAACCTTTTCGGACGTTCAGATAGGGAGTTCTTAGGCAACTTAGACCCCTTGCTTGAACCGACTCTCACACAAGCACTCCACATTATCAATTCCAATTATGTGAATACCAAGCTGAAAAGCCGCAACGGCACGATTACCCAACTTCTTGAACCGAAGACAGGGGAAAAGATGCAACCAGAAGCATTGGTTAAGGAATTGTATCTAATAACTTTGAGTCGGCATCCCACCGAAACGGAACTTGAAACGGCTATGACACATCTTACCGATGATTCTACAAGGCGCGAAGACACAGAGGATATACTCTGGGCACTGATTTCATCCCGTTCTTTCCTTTTCAATCGGTAAACGTGTCTGAGTTAAGCATTAACCTTTAAGGCAGGTGAGATAAGCGAGTATCCATATCGCCATCCTCACCTGCCTATTTTCTTTAGATTTGGGCGTTTGTAGTCGCGCAATTCATTGTGCGTATATAGTCGGTTACCTTCTTTGTAGGAAGACCTTGAATCAACGGAGAATATGCACATGGTATTCTGTAGGTCGTAACATATCCCTAATCCGCGAAATCTGTGTAATCCGCGCAAATCCGCGATTCAGACGATTTTTACATGCTCCGCTTCATAACAATCTTTACATAAAAAATCAGAAATATGCTATAATTATTCTCAAAACATAACTGCAATCAGGAGAGAACATATATGAGCAGCCCAGCGTATAATCTATTAGCCGAAACATTAGAGAAACAGGGAATTCAAGTAGAGGCAGTTAAGGCACATCTCAAACAACAACATATTGAAACACCTTCGTGGGGTTACGGGAATTCTGGAACCCGATTCGGCGTGTTTGAACAACTCGGTGCGGCAAGGAACGCCGCAGAACGTTTGGAAGATGCGGCGACTGTACACAGATTCACTGGTGTCGCGCCTACCGTAGCACTTCACATTCCATGGGATAAAACCGATGATTGGGACGGATTGAAACAATATGCCGCAGATGTTGGTATCGGAATCGGAGCGATTAACCCAAACGTTTTTCAAGACCAAGTGTATAAACTCGGCAGTGTCTGCAATCCAAACGCAGAGGTTCGCCGCCTCGCAATTGATCACATGTTGGAATGTGTTGACATCATGAAAAAAACAGGGTCAGATTTACTGAGTTTGTGGTTTGCTGATGGCACTAACTTCCCCGGCCAAGCTAATTTCAGAAAACGTAAGCAGTGGATGACAGAAGCGTTAAGTGAGGTTTACGATGCACTTCCCGATGCTACTCGCATGCTGATTGAATATAAGTTCTTTGAACCGGCATTTTATCACACCGATTTAGCGGATTGGGGGACTGCTTACCTGATGGCAATGAAACTGGGCACGAAAGCACAAGTCCTCGTTGATCTCGGGCACCATCCGCAAGGCACAAATATTGAATTCATTGTCGCATACCTAATTGACGAAGGTAAACTGGGTGGATTTCACTTCAACTGCCGAAAATACGCGGACGATGATTTGACGGTAGGGTCTATCAATCCACAAGAACTCTTCCTCATCTACACAGAACTTGTTGCCGCAGAACTCGATCCTGAAACGGAAACCGACATCGCCTATATGATTGACCAAAGCCATAATTTGAAACCGAAGGTGGAAGCGAGTATCCAGTCGGTATGCAACCTACAAAAAGCGTATGCGAAGGCACTGTTAGTTGACCGAGAGGCGTTAGCAGCAGCACAAGATGCAGCGGATTTGGTTGAGGCAGAAAGCATCCTCCAGCGCGCGTCCGAAACAGACGTGAATCCACTACTTGAGCAGGTTCGGTTAGAAATGGGGCGAGATCCGCATCCATTGACAGCATACCGAAAGAGCGGCTACTACGAGAAGATTAGTAAAGCACGCGTTGGTGGCGAAAGTCAAGGCTGGGCATGAGAAACATTAAAATTGGTATTATCGGTTCAGGAGGCATGGCCCGGCATCACGCTGAGCGGTTTGCATCAATGGAAACCGCTGAAGTCGTAGCAATCGCCTCCAGAAACGAACAAACAGGGAGCGAACTTGCGGCTAAACATGCTGCAACATTTATTTCCGATTGGAAACGATTAATAGAACGAAACGATATAGATGGCGTAGTCATTTGCACCCATAACAACAGCCACGGTGAAATTACGATCGCGGCGTTGCAAGCGAATAAACATGTCTTTGTGGAATATCCACTTGCCAACGATGTTAATGAAGGTGAAGAAGCTTTACATCTTGCCAAAACACGCCATTGTGTCCTTCGGGTTTCCCATCCAGAGGTTATTTCTAATACCCATGCTGCCCTCAAGCAGAAAATAGGTGAACTTGGTGAATTGCTGCTTACCTCATTTGTGCGTTTAACCCCTGGTCGTGGTTCACGGCCTGAAATTCTCTTCAACCTACCTGTGTCGGGGACACCTGCACACTTTTTTATCTATCATATTTATCCAATTGTCGATCTGTTCGGTGAAGCTGCGTGGGCGGAAGGTGCTGCATGCTACGAAGGCTTAACTGAAACGGGACAATACAACCGTTTTGTCAACACTGTCACCGTTGGGTTCAAAAGTGGTGGCATTGGACAGTGGACTTGGGCAGGCGGCATCGCTATAAACACCGCTGAACAACATGGGCGATATGTTCTCACAGAAGGCACATTAAGCGATGATGGAAACGGATGGCAGTATTCAACACCAAACGGGGTTACAGAGTTAACAATTCCAAAAACGTCTCAACCGACACTTCAGGAACTGTGGCTATCTGAAATTCAAAACACAACACAGCATGCCCCCTATTCAGCAGACGCTGAGGTGGCACTTTCTGCAATTCGGATAAGCCTTGCCTCAGCACAATCAATTCACGAAAATCGACGGATAGAACTATAAAATGAATACAGAATATCGGAAAAAGATCGCCGCAGAAAAAGCCACAGAGGAAGTCCGAAACGGTATGGTTGTCGGATTAGGGACTGGTTCCACCGTCTACTATGCGTTATTGAAACTCGGAGCGATGGTCCGAAATGGTTTAAATATTGTCGGAATCCCAACCTCCGATGGTACAGAGAAGATCGCCGCCGAACAAAATATTCCACTTTCAACGCTTGCAGTTCACCCTACAATAGAATTAACAATTGATGGTGCTGACGAGGTAGATGCACACCTAAACTTAATTAAGGGTGGCGGTGCAGCACTGGTAAGGGAAAAAATTATTGCGAATGCTTCCAAACGGATCTTGATTGTCGTTGATGAAAGTAAGGTTTCTCATGTGCTCGGCACTTCGTTTGCGCTACCGGTTGAAATTGTGCGGTTCGGATGGGAGGCAACACAACGGGAAGTTAATAAAGTCTGTGAAAAATCAGATTTACGAGGCGGGATTGAAGACCCACTGATTACGGATAACGGAAACTATATTTTAGACTGTCACTTTGATGGAATCCCCGAACCTAAAAAGGTGGAGTTACAGCTAAATAATATCCCCGGTGTTGTTGAGAACGGTATTTTTGTGGATCGCGCGGACAAGGTTATCATTGGTACCCCTTCGGGTATCAAATACATGGAGTAGCATTAATGAACCGACACCTAATTTTTTTCTGTTTACTACTTTCTATATTGCTTATCTTTTCCAGTCATGTTAGCGGCGAGATTTTTACGGACAGTGGATTGGTAGATATCCCAACAGGTGAGGTGCTAAAACACGGTATATTCGGAGTAGGGGTATATGCCCCTTTCCAAAATACAACATTTTTCAAACGGGATCCTGTTGCGTTCCGTGTCAACTTCGGGATGTTTGATAGAATTGAGTTTGGCGCATCGCACATACTCCCGCAAGACAATGATGCCTCGCGCTCCTTCTTAGGACACGTAAAAGCACAATTTTTAAATGAAACTGGAAAAATACCGAACATAGCAATCGGTGTTGACAATCTCGGAGATAATGTTGGACGAGAGTGGAATACCTATCAGGCTAATTCAGCATATCTTGTAATCAGTAAGACTTTTAATCTGCCGCGAATTCATCTTATTTCAGGACATATCGGAATCGGCAATCACCGTTTCGCGTTTGATGATAGCCCAATCGGATTGTTCGCAGGTGTAAGTACAGAACTTCATCCTGCTTTCGCAAGAGGCGATATTGGAATTAGCTTGGAATTTGATGGGAAAGGTGTAAACGCGGGTATGAGGTACACTGCCGATAGTGGACTTACACTCGCACTCGGTGTTGAGACTTTGAACACACCTGAAGATATACGCTATCTTGTTTCAATTTCGTGGACGAATGCAAAAATGATAGAACAGATTGACGCTTCAAAACGGCTTGCCCGGCAAGCAGCGAAACTCGTAAGCCATGCAAAAAGCAAACCAACGAAAGAAGAGAAGACATCAGAACAGTAGACACATTTTTCGAATCTATTGCTTTGCCTCAATAGATTCTATCACGCTTTGTAATGACTTGAGCAATTCCGAAGAGAAATCTTGCGGTGGCACAAGGATAATTTCAATTCGGCGATTTTTTGCCTTCGCTTCGTCTGTTTCAGCAGTATCTATCGGTTGGTAGAAAGCATATCCCGTTCCCGATAAACGTATCGGATCAATACCAGCATGTTCCTGCAAATACTTCACTGCGGAGATTGATCGGTCAGTAGAGAGGTCCCAGTTCCGCAGTGCCGAACCCGCGATCGGGTTATTATCCGTATGTCCTTCAATGCGGATCGCATAATCTGAATAATTTGGGTTTAGTAATACCTCTTCCGCAATTGCGTCCAGTAGTGCTTTTCCTTCTTTACTAAGGGTTGCGCTACCTGTTTCAAAAAGAATTTTCCCTTTCACATCAAGCGTCAACCGTCCTGCCTCATCCAACACGGCACCAACTGTATCTTTAAATCTTTCTTGGATAGCTGCAATTGAACGTTGGGATTGTTCACGAATTCGCTGTAATTCCGATTCGATTTCAGTCAATTTTGCACGAAGACTCTCCTTTTCACGTTCAAGATTACTTTTATCCTGCTGGAGTGTATTCCGTTCCGCAGCAATTTTTCGGGAGGCTTCGCTTGCATTTTCCAATATCTCTTTTGTTTGGTTCAGCTCTGCCTGCGTCTCTTTTAGTGTTTTTTCAGTTTCAGCTAACTTCTTTTCCAAACCTGTTTTTTCAGTTTCAGTTGTCTGTAGTGCCGTTTTGGTGGTAGATAAGTCTGCTTGTGTCTGCTTGAGTTCGCCAGAAGTAGAATAGAGCAAAAACGCCAAAACAATGGCAGCAACAACAGCAGCAACTATAGATATGATTGAAATGATCCCTTTTGTACCCATGTTATCCTCCTTGTAGACTAATAATGGCATCAAACCTATCATGCTTTGATGTCTTATTCTTTTTGGTTATACCGCATACTGTGCAACGGTGAATTAAAACATAATCCCTTTGTTTCACGGTGAACCCTACTGGTTCCATTAACCCTTTACAGGTTTCAGCACGATCCCCCGGATTCACATCTACATGCTGACTCCAAAGACATCCCGGGCAGTGGTTAGTGTAACCATTTCCTTTCACAAACACACCGCAATTCCCGCATGTAAAATTCTCAATGTGGCGTTGGAATTTTTTGTTCATAGATTTTGGAATTAAATTGATTCTTGATTACAGTTCTGCACGCGTCATAAAGATTGCATAAATAGCAGAAGTCCGTACCAAATCCGGAATATGCACACGTTCATTTATAGCATGTCCACCCTCACCTTTCGGTCCATACCCAATTCCCGGCAGACCTATGTTCACAAAATAGTGTAAATCCGTAAAGCCAGCAGTGCTCTTAAATTTTGGTTGATTGAAACGCACAGTCCGCACCGCATCAGCAAAACCTTGTGCCAAAGGAGAATCAGTATCCGTCAAGCACGGTTCAATTCGCAAGATTGCTCGCACGTCTGCCTTCAAATCTGGATAGTACTCGCATGCGCCAGAGATTGCTTCTCGCAAGTCAAGTTCTGCAAATTCAAGTTTTTCATTCGGTGTAACCCGCCTGTCAATTGAGAATGTGAGATGGGCAGGAACAGTATTGACTTTATCCCCTTCAGTACCACGAAACGTTCCACCAATGTTCATAGTTGGAAAACGTTCACCGCCATCAGGTAGTTTAAATGCACGTTCTGGCGACTTCAAATCCCGTTTGATTCGTTGCAACGCGAATACAAGTTCGGCTGTTTTTTCAAAGGCATTTATCCCTTTATCTGGTTGAGAACCGTGTGCAGCTTTTCCGTGTACATCAATTTCCAACCAAAGCACACCGTTATGTCCATTGCCAATGTTCATTTCTGATCCACCCTCGCAGCTGACGACATAATCCGCGTTGACCAATTCCTTCTCAACAATGTATCCCGCGCCTAACTGCCCACCAGTCTCCTCATCACAAGTGAACGAGCATTCAATGTTAAACAGCGGTTCAACACCACTTTTTTGGATTGCTTGAATTGCAAATAGCAGTGCAGCGATGGCATCCTTCATATCATCCGAACCGCGCCCGTAGAGCCATTCTCCTTCAATCTTTCCGCTGAAAGGATCATCAAAACGCCACTCCCCTGCAACAGGCACCACATCGTAATGTGCATTGAAATGCACCGTCTTTTCTGCACCGACATCCCAGCGTGCAATCAGATTCAAGCGAGGATGGCTTGATGCGTTTGAAATCACCTGATCTGCACTTCGTTTTGGAACTTTCACAATTTTTGTTTTCATATCCAACGCTTCACACTTCGTTTCAAGTAACTCAACAATCTCAGCATAATTTTCACCTGGTGGATTGACGGTAGGAATCCTGACGAGTTCTTGCAGCAACTCACACAACGAATCTTGATTGTCCTTAATATAGGTTTGTACGGACATTAATCATATCTCCTGTTTACTTTACAACCGCTTGGTCACCAGCGGACAAATGCCCAACCGTTTCACCAGTATCTGTAAAGGTGCGGGTTACTTCAACAGAGGCATAAGTCCACAAAATCTTCATCGGCGCATCGCTTTCATTCCAGAACCGATGTGGGATACCAGCAGGAACAAACGTCGTATCAAACGCGTGCATTGTGAAGACTTCACCGTCAACCTCACAAGTGGCTTCACCTTCAAGAATCGTCACAGATTCATCGCAGTTGTGGTAGTGGCGTGCAATTGCTGCACCGGGTTCAAACATCGTTATGCCGTTGGTGAGTGATGTAGAGTCAAGCCATTTACCTGCTAACGGCACCGTTTGGACACCTGTGCCACGGTCAATTGGGTTCTGTTTATCAAAATCAATTACATGTGCTTTTATGCTCATTTGGTAGGTCTCTTTCAGTTTAGATTTGTCATAGTTTCACACAAATACACAATAATTTCAACAAGTAATTATGGGTTGTAGAGTTGTAATCAGAACCATGTAATTGTTGCCAAGTGCTCTTGTAGAAGGACTTTATAAGCCCGATGAATATCATACACGTATTGGTGTTGATTCTTTCCTACAAGTGCCTTACGAGATGAGTTATAGTAAACTAAAGTTGGTTTATCCACTACAAGCAAGGTGGCGCACATTTTCAAACCCAAATAACGCATGCTGTATATCTAAATCTGTGTGTGTTGCCATTACGGTAACACGTAGACGACTTGTCCCTGCTGGCACAGCAGGTGGACGAATTGCTGGCGCAAACACATCTTTTCCAAGCAATGCCTCAGCGACCTCTGTTGCGCGTTGCGGTTCCCCTAATATCACAGGCAAAATCTGTGTTTCGCTCGGCAATAGGGTATATCCTAAATTTGTTAACGCATCTTTCATGGTCTCTGCATGTTCCAGTAGTTGTCGCCGCAAATCCCGTGAAGAACGCATGACCTTGAGTGCTGCATCTGCCGCCGCCAACGTCGCGGGTGGAAGTCCTGTCGTGAAAATAAAGCCACGCGCGCGATTGATGAGTAAATCAATTAACGTACGCCTCCCGGCAACATATCCTCCCAGTCCACCAATTGCTTTACTGAGCGTCCCCATCTGGATAATATCTTGTCCTTCTAATCCAAAATGTGACACAGTGCCACTCCCATTTTTCCCTAAAACACCAAATCCGTGTGCGTCATCTACCAACAGCATCGCATTATAATTTAAGGCGACCTCGTATATATCTTGTAGTGGTGCAATATCACCATCCATACTGAAAACGCCATCTGTCACAACGAGTCTACGTCTAAAATTAGCAGACTCCGCAAATAGTGTCTTTAGATGCTCCACATCACAATGTCGGTAAACCTTTTTGGTAGCACGACTGAGACGGCATCCATCAATGATGCTTGCATGGTTGAGGGCATCACTCAAAATCAGGTCGCCTTCGCCCGCAAGTACAGGAATGATGCTTGTATTCGCTGTATAACCCGAGCTAAAAACCAGCGCTGCTTCAGTGCCTTTTGCTTCTGCGAGGTTAGTTTCCAAAGTCGTGTACTTTTCAATGTTGCCTGAAAGCAGACGGGAGCCGCTTGCACCAGCACCATATACCATCACCGCTGAGGCTGCTGCGGAAATTACTCTGGGATGTGTGCTTAACCCCAAATAATTGTTTGAACCGAGGTTCACAACATAGTGTCCATCAAGAGTGATTGTATTTGCTGGAGGACTCATCACAGTGCGGAGGTGCCGTAGCAATCCCGCTTCTTCAAGTTCAGCGTATTCTGTTTGTAGCCAATCGTGGTAGTTCATCTTTTCACCCAATGAACTGTCTTAAGAATATATGGCTCTGCCTTAAAGCACGTTGCCGTGATTCCAACGTCTCTTCATACGCACGATCCTCAACCTCAACGCAGATTGCTTCATCATAGCCAGTATCGTTCAAAACAGAGAAAAAACTGCCCCAATCCACATCACCGAGTCCCGGCAGTTTCGGTGTGTGATACGCAAGCGGCGTTCCGAGAATACCAACCTCATCAAGCCGTTCCTTATCTAACCGTACATCTTTCGCATGCACATGGAAAATACGATTAGCAAAAGTCACAAGCGGTTTCAGGTAATCCATCTGAAGCCATACAAAATGGGATGGGTCAAAATTGAGTCCGAAATTCTCGGCGGGAATTTCCGTAAACATGCGTTCCCAAATTGCTGGAGAATACGCAAGGTTTTGTCCCGCGGGCCATTCGTCTTCAGTGAAAAACATCGGGCAGTTTTCAATGCCGATACGGATGCCATGGTCTGCAGCAAATTGGATGAGCGGTTGCCACACCTGCTTGAACCGTGGCCAATTGTCGTCTATTGTACGTGTCTGATCTCTACCAATGAACGTATTTACAATGTCTATTGACAAACGCTTCGCTGCTAATATCAGTTGTTTTAGATGTTCACTATAGATTTTCGCTTCTGTTTCGTTCGGTGTCAACGGATTCGGGTAGTAGCCTAAGCCGCTGATCGTTATACCCGCATCTGAAACGCATTGCAAAATTTGGTCTGCCTCTGCTTCAGAAAGTGCTGCTACGTCTACGTGTGTCACACCTGCATAACGTCTTTCCGCTTTTCCTTTGGGCCAACACATCAGTTCAACACAATCATATCCTGTATCAGCAGCAAATTGGACAACCTCCGCCAATGTTTGGTCAGGCAAAATCGCACTTACAAATCCGAGTTTCATACACAACCTCCATGTCGCTTTTCAAACATTATACTACGCATCGGACAATTTTTGCAGAACTTTTAGAAACACGTTGTTTGTAGTCGCGCAATTCATTGCGCCTCTTTAATTTCTTGCGATACGCGGAGCGTGCCTACTACTATTAAATGCACATCTACTATGCAATCAATTTTTGTTTCAAAATATAAAAAAACATGATACAATTCACGGCATAAGCAGAATGGAGGGCATTATGACTCCTAAACAACGATACCTATTTGATTTAACAGGCTATCTCCATCTAAAAAACGTTCTCAGCGATGCAGAATTGCAAAACGCACAAAATGCTGTTGAACGCTGCGTCCAAACACCTCCAGACGAACTTCCGCCGGGTATTAGTTACGGCGGTGGCGGTTTTTCCAACGGTTTCTCATTCGACAAATCGCTTGAGGCACTCACACTTCACCCAAAAACGTGGCCCATTGTAAAAGAGTTGACCAGCAACAGACCGCGTTTTAATCGTGGATCGCTGGTCGCAAAAGGTCCTGAACACGATCAGGTTATCGGTAAGCTGCACTGCGCCCGTGAAGATTGCGGATGGCAGACAAGACGCTACGTCGCTAAGAACGGAAAAATTCACAACAACGACTTTGCCATCTTTTTCTATTTCACTGATGTCTATCCAGGTGATGGCGGATTAGTGGTGTTGCCAGGATCTCACAAAGCCGGTTTTGAACGACCAGAAGGAATTTTCTTTCCAGACCCAGAGAACCCTCCAGATGAACTCCATCCTGCCCTCGTTAATGTTACCGCCCGCGCAGGTGATGCAATCGTCATGTCCGAACTGCTGACACACGGCGTTTTAATATGGAAACCAAAAGAACGACACCGGAGATTTCTCATCTTGCGTTACAAGACACAGTTTTTCCAAGACAGTAGAGGGAACAGAGACCCGTTTCCGCCTGAAGTAATGGAACGTCTCTCTCCCGAAACCCGTGAACTTGTACAACACGCGCATTATACACATATCAAGGATATTGTAAAACAGGAACATGTCCAGTTAACCTAAAAGGAAGAGAAATGACACCAGAACAACGTTATCTATTTGACGTTACAGGCTATCTACACATAAAAAACGCTGTTACGGGGGACGCACTGAAAGCGGCACAAGAGGCTGTTGACAGATATATCCACATGCCGCTTGATGAACGTCCTGAAGGATTTACGACGCGCCCGCGTGAGTTAGAACCCGGCAAAGGTGGTAGATATGAACATGGATTCGCGTTTGACCGTTCGCTTGAAGCGATGACGGTGCATCCCACTATCTGGCCCCTTGTCAAAGAATTCACCTTTGATATGCCAAGATTTGTAACAGGGACGCTTACACTGGAACAGCACAATCCCGACAGACAACCGATGGGAACAAATCCCGCGGGCTTACATTGTGCACGCGAGGGGCGCCACTGGCTCACTCGATATGAAGTTAAGAATAGCCAAATCTACTGCAACGATTTCGTGGCGTTTTTCTATTTAACAGATGTCCATCCTGGCGATGGCGGACTTATTGTCATTCCGGGTTCGCATAAGAGCCAATTTGAACGACCTGAAGACCTGCTGACACCCGGACCAGATGGCATTGATCCTGAACCAGACGACGTTTTTACCAATCTTACGCCGAAAGCAGGCGATTTCCTTGTCATCTCTGAACTATTGACACACGGCGTTTTACAGTGGAGACCAAAAGATCGGGATAGACGGTTCCTTATTTTTCGGTATCGTCCACAATATGAAGGTAGGTCAGGATTGCCAGAGCCAATCATCAATCGCTTGTCACCAGAGGTGCAGGAACTAACACAAACCGCATCTTATGGACATATTAAAGAAGTTGTCAAACAAGATGTTGTTCAATTAACCGCTTAACAGAAATCTTCAATTTTCAAGACGAAACTTGATGGAGGAACTCCGATGGAAACCACACAATACCGTGTCTGTATTGTCGGCTGCGGACGGATGGGCGGCACCATTGATGAAGAGGTGCGAAGCACGCCACACGGTGCGCTGCCATATTCACATGCTGCTGGTTACACTGCTTTTGAGCGAACAACAATTGTCGCTGGCGCAGATGTAGTTGAAGAAAAAGCAAAATATGTATGTGACAAATGGGACATCCCGAAGTACTATCTTGACTATCAAGAGATGATAGTGCAAGAGAAACCGGATATTATCAGCATTGCCACGCGTCCAGGCAACCACGCTGACATCACACAATTTGCCGCAGAAAACGGTGTCAAAGGCATTTATTGCGATAAACCGCTCTGTGCCTCTATGGAAGAAGCGGACGCTATGCTTGAGGTGTGTGAGAAATACAACATCAAATTCAATCTCGGCACACAGAGACGTTTTACACCCGGCTACATCAAGATGCGTGAAATCCTTGAAAGTGGCGAATTAGGTGAACGACGTTCTATCATCTCTTATACGGGCGGTTCTGCCTTATGGGGTTACACGCACGCCGCCGACCTAATCCTCTTTTTAGCAAGTGATTCCCCGATAGAATACGTGCAAGGCAACGTTGCTGTTGATGATGCCGACTTTGAGGATAACCGCACCGATTCGGATCCTGGAATTGTGATGGGGTTTATCCGTTTTCAGAACGGTATCAATGGCATCAGCATCCCCGGCACCGCTTACGAATTTGAAGTGAATTGTAGTGAAGGCACAGTCCGTTCTCTCAACAATGGACTCGGCTTTCAACTCCGCAAACGGCAGGGACAGTTTAACGAAATTTTAGACGCACAATTCCCGCCATTTGAACGGAAAAGCGGTACCGTAGGATGTATTGAGGACATCGTTGAAGCAATCGACACCGATACTGAAACACAAGGCAACATTCAACTTGCCCATCGCAGCTCCGAAATGGTCTTCGCCATCGTTGACTCGCAGCGGCAGAAAGGTGTTCGGGTGCCGATACCGATGGAAAACCGAGGACTCTATCTTGGAAGGTGGTAAACCATGATTACAAAATTCAAAAAAGTAGTAGGCATACTCCGTGTGCCGAAACCTATAAAGATTTGCGCCATTGTTGTTGGTACACTCTTTTTGCTAATCTATCCAACAACTTCACCAAAGGGCGATTCGCACTCAAAAACCGACCAGACACGTCCAGCAAGCACACACTACGAACAACGCACCCCAAGTCGAGACGGTATCGGCAAAATCTATATGGGACGCGAAATATCGCAAGTCATGGGACACCTCGCTGCCGGATGGTTAGAACGCCCTGAACGCGAACGCGAAGAGATGCCGAATAAACTCATTGAAATGCTGAAGCTAAAAGAGGGCGATGTTGTTGCGGATATTGGGGTTGGGACAGGTTACATTGCCCGCCGTATTTCACCTATAGTTGGCAAAACAGGAACCATCTACGGCGTTGAAATTCAGCAGGAGATGCTTGACATCCTTGCTGAAAAGATGACGGAAGAAGGTATTACCAATATCAAAGGTGTGTTAGGCACGATTACCAATCCGAAACTGCCACCAAATTCAGTTGACCTCGCTATTATGGTAGATGTTTACCATGAATTTTCGCATCCGTATGAGATGATGCATAATATCTGCCGTGCCCTCAAAGTCGGTGGTCGAGTGGCTTTTGTAGAATACCGCTTGGAAGATGACAGTGTGCCGATTAAACGTTTACACAAGATGAGTGAATTGCAGGTAATTAAGGAGGCGACACCGCACCCATTGTCTTGGATAGAGACGCTTGATGGTTTGCCGTGGCAGCATGTTATCATTTTTGAGAAGGTTGCGACAGATTTCACCTCACTTTGAATATAGACAAGGAGTATAGATGCATATATTAACACTTTGTTTTAATTATAAGGGACGAGTAAATCGAAGCACTTTTTGGATATGTAATATATGCTCAAACGTTGTTCTATGGGGATATATCTTACTTCTTTTCAATTCTTCATATTCGATTCCATATTGGTTCGGTATTCTTATTGTTATTCTGGTATTAGTGGGTGGAACTAATCTTACTATCGCTATAAAAAGGCTGCATGATACTGACAGGCATGAAAATGAAATTTTCTGGGGTTTGGTCCCAATCTTAGGTCAACTTTATCTGATTATTGTTTTAGGATTTTTACAAGGAACACAAGGTTCAAATCGTTATGGTAATCCAACAACTTTGAGGGAGTTAATTACTACACCTTCAAAAAGGAATTTACAATGAAAATTACCAAAATTTTCGCAATATGCACAATTGTGTTTATAGCAGTATTTTCACAATTGGATTTAATCCCATATCTTATTACTGTATCACCATTGCTATATATAGTTAGCAAATCTCAAACCTGATAATTATCTACTACGAGGGTATCCTTGCTTCTCTAATCTACAAAGGAAAATCATGAATACTCAAAAAGATAATATGAAATTCTCACACAAATGGACGAAGCCTCCTAAAAACCTTTTTCTATTTTGGTTCTGGAGAGGATTATTTGTTTTTGGAGGATCAATTTTATCATGTGCTGGCATTAGTTGGGCTTGGCAAATACACTCTGGAAACCATGTTACATTATTACTTTTTGTATTGGTTTACATTTTTTGGAAAATCTTATGTAAATTTGAGCAGTGGATAGTGAATAAACATTAATTTTATCAATCAGGAAAGATATGCTCGCTCATGTAAAAGTATGTGCGTTTGTTTTTCATGAAGTCAATGTTCAAGCGGGCTAAACTTTTTTATTAGCACTCATTCTTTACATGCGCCACGGGAGGTAATAAAAAATATAGATAAAACAGCAATAGTAAATAGTGTGAGATCACAGATAGCAGAGCAAGCAGAAAACAGATTGCTAAAGGAAAGAGATAAAGAAAATCGTAAACTTGGACGTGCACAAGGCTTCTGGTGGACTATCTTTGGTATTATCGGAATTGGGATTTTAATAGCCCTGCTAACGGCAGGGTAATTCAATGGATTTTAATTTACACCAGGACTTACGCATTTTCTCTTAAAGTCCCACTGATAAGGGGGATTTAGGGGGTTAAAAACACCAAAATAACGATTTTCTAAGCAAATATGTCCGTTCTCTGTTCAATTTGTGCCTGTCTTTTTAATTATCAAACTCACGTTAGAATAGAGAAGTATTTGAAAACACATAGCAGATTTGATAAGATGGTGTTGCATGAGATAATCTCCTAAAAAGTAAAAGTTGAGTTTTTACCATTTAGGATGGTATCTCATGTGCAAAATGTCAAGAAAAATCTAAAAACAAAACGCATTTTCATAGCGCAATCCATTCATAATGTTGATTGTTATTAGGTTAAGCACCATGTTGAGAAATATCAGTTAATTAATTTTTCAATTTGTTGGTAATTATGTTATACTTTCATGCTATACTTTAATATATGAACACTGTAATGAAAAGGATTTTATAACCTATACACTCACGTGGGTGGAGGAAAGGAATGGAACAACTGATAACAGATGAACAGTGGGAACATTTTTCAGAACACGGCTATGTTCGCATTGGACAAGTTGCCACTGATGACGAATTAGCACAGTTACAACAGCGTATGGATGACATCATGCTCGGTAAAGCGCCGCTTGATTATAACCAAATCATGATGCAACTTGATAGGGAACCTGGAACAGACAGACCCGGGCCTCAATCCTCAGGACATAAAGGCGCAACATTGTTGTATCGGAAAATCCAGAATCTCGAATTTGACCCATACTTTTTAACATATCTTCAAAATCCTACCTTTAAGGAAGTTTGTGCAAAAATCTACGGGGAGGGTGTTCCAGTACTATGTTTCCGTGCGATGTTTATGAACAAACCGGCACACGAAGGCACTTATCTTGTTTGGCATCAAGATAGGTGGACAGACCTTGACCGTGACCCACAGATTACTATCTATACCGCCTTGGATCCTGCAACTATTGAAAACGGATGTGTGCACATTATTCCCGGTTCACACAGCGACCTTATTAATCCCTCCCACGGATCTGGATTTCTCACACAGGAACAGATTGACGACATCGTTGAGAACGCTACGCCTCTACCATTAGAATTGGAGGCAGGAGAAGTGGTCCTGCTGCACAATTGGATGCTTCACAGTTCCGGCACGAACCAGACAGATATTCCACGGCGCGCTTTTAGTGTGTGTTACATGCATGGCGACACGCGTTCCCATCGTGGTGGATCTTTTAGACGCGTTTTTGGTGAAGGTGCGTTAAGCGTGGAAGATTTAGCGAAAACTGCTTAGGTACGATAAACTATTAGTTGGTTTCCACATCTTTGTTTGGCTGTCGCGACCGGGAGGTCGCTCCTACAGAAGAGAACATTGAGTAGAATATCAATCTATGAGAAGTAGATGTACTTGAGAATTAGTCGGACACCTTGATAGCGCGTTTACAAAATACAGTTACAAGAAAATTTACAGATTAAAGTTTTTTACGATTAAGGAGAAATTATGTCAAAAATTCGGCTCGCCATGATTGGATGTGGCGGTAATTCTTCAGGGCATGCGCGGAGAATGAACGGAAACTCTGACGTGCAAATCGTTGGCACTTGTGATGTCAATACGGACATTGCCAACGGTTATATAGATCGTAACCTGTCAGACCTTACCCCGCGTCCCCAGGCTTATGATGATATAGCGAAAATGCTTAAAGAGACAAAACCGGATGCAGTGGTTATTTCTACACCACATACATTACACTTTGAGCAAGGGATGCAAGCACTTGAGGCAGGATGTCACGTTTTGATGGAAAAACCGATGGTCACCTCCTCCGAAGATGCGTATACACTGGCGGAAAAGGTTGAAGAGACAGGGCTAATCTTAACAATTGGTTACAATACACCTTGTTCGGCTAACTTTCACTATATCCGCGAGATTGTCCGCAATAACGATTTTGGTAAGTTGGAATTGATAGTCGGTTATATTACACAGAATTGGAAACGTGCGACAACCGGGGCATGGCGGCAAAAACCGGAACTCGCTGGTGGTGGACAGGCTTACGATAGTGGGGCACACCTCCTTAATAGTCTCTGCTGGACAGTTGAAGCAAAAGTTGAAGAAGTATACGCTTATACCGACAACCAAGAGACAGAAGTTGACATCAATTCCTCAATTAACATCAAGTTTGAAAACGGTGTGCTTGCCTCAATGGTAATAAGCGGAAACTGCCCGAGTCCAGGTGGCACACACATGGCACTCATTTTTGATGACGGCAGAATTGAAGTTGATGGTTGGGGTGGCGGCTGGATTCGTGTTTGGAAAGGTGGCGAAGCATTAGATCCGCCTCCGATTACACCTGAGATGTCCGCAGGGAATCCAGATGATAACTTCATTGATGCTATTTTAGATAGAGCGGAACCGCGCACTAATCCGATGAACGGAATTATACAATCTGAGCTGATGGATCTGATTTACGAGTCTGCGGAAACGAAAATACCTGCGCGTCCGAAACGGTGAATTTAGTCTGCTTCTCATATAGGAAAGCGATATGTCAGAAGATCAAAACTTTAGGTCTGGATATGTGAGTATTATTGGTGCACCTAATGTTGGGAAATCCACACTGCTGAACACCATTTTAGGACAGAAATTAGCGATAGTCACACCAAAACCGCAAACAACCCGCAATCAGATTCGCGGGATTGTTACGACTGATACACACCAGATGGTTTTTGTAGATACACCCGGACTGATGGACCCAAAGTATCGTTTGCAATCAGAGATGGTTAGAACGGCTTATGGGGCATTACGTGATGCGGACATCGTGCTTTTCGTTATTGATGCAGCACACCGCGCTGAAGAAACTGAGGATAAGATATTAGAAAGGTTACGTCGCGCCAAAATTGCGAAGACAATTCTCGTTCTTAATAAGGTAGATATAGTTGATAAACTCACACTTCTGCCTATTTTTGAGAATTTTAGTGAGAAATTTGAATTTGATGATATGATACCAATCTCCGCTAAAACTGGTGATGGCGTTTCGGTGCTCCTTGAACAGGTGAGTTCATATTTGCCGCCTGGACCTCTCTATTTCCCGGAAGATCAACTCAGCGATTTACCCGAACGATTTTTTATCTCCGAAACAGTCAGAGAGAAGATTATGCTTATTACGCAACGGGAAGTTCCCTATGCGTCTGCTGTTGTCGTTGAGGAGTTTGAAAAAAGACAACGCCGCAACGCAGAGGAGATTATTTATATCCGAGCAATCGTTTATACAGAAAAGCAAACACAAAAGCAGATAATTATTGGTAAAGGCGGAAAGTTGATTAAACGAATTGGAGAATTAGCACGTCTTGATATAGAGAAGTTCTTGGATGCTTCAGTCTATCTGGAATTATATGTAACTGTTAAAGCGGACTGGCGGAGAGACGTGCGTAAACTCAAAGAATTAGGCGGTTTTTTAGAACTATAGTAGAAGAAAAGTATGTGATATAAAGCAAGCTCCTACCACGAGTTAGGTATTGCAGTCGGCATCGGAACTCATCAACAAAGGTTTCCAATACCCATCCGAAATCCGACAGCATTAAGAAGAGGGAAATAATGCTATGACAGACGCGTCAATTGACATACACGGCGCACGAGAACATAACCTAAGAAACATTGATATTCAACTCCCAAAAGATAAACTGATAGTCTTCACTGGTGTCAGCGGTTCCGGTAAATCTTCACTTGCTATTGATACTTTGTATGCAGAAGGACAGAGGCGGTACATTGAATCGCTTTCCGCTTACGCACGGCAATTTTTAGGGCAACTTGGTAAAGCAGAGGTTGACAAGATTGTCGGTTTGTCACCCTCCATTGCGATCAATCAAGGCTCCACGGGACATAACCCTCGTTCAACTGTTGCTACCGTAACCGAAATATACGATTATCTTCGTGTTCTGTTTGCTCGCGCAGGAGAATTCCACTGTCTCGAATGCGGACAACAGGTCGGTTCACAAACGATAGCTGATATTGTTTCACATATTCTAAGTTTTCCACCACGCACGCGCTTGATGATTTTAGCACCTATCGTCCGAGGTAGGCGCGGAGAATATCGCAGAGAGTTATCAAATGCACGTAAGATGGGTTTCGTTCGCGCCCGAATTGATGGTGAAGTCCACGAAATCAGTTCTAACATCGCTCTCAATCCGAATCAAACCCATAATATTGATATAGTCGTTGATAGGATTATCATTAAAGAAGACATCCACAGCCGAGTTGCTGATGCTGTTGAGACAGCGCTTTCCCTCGGAGATGATAGTCTAATTGTGAATGTCGTGTCTTCAGAAAGCGACACCTCACGCAAGACATCAGAAGGTGAAGATCTGCTGTTTAGTAGACAGTATGCTTGCACAAATTGCCAAATAAGTTACGATGTACCTGAACCTCGTCATTTTTCTTACAACAGTCCTTACGGGATGTGTGAACAGTGTCGTGGATTAGGTGTGCAAATGGCGATTTCTCCAAAGTTAATTGTTGCAGATGAAACGGTGTCTATCTTAGAGGGTGCGATAACCTTGTGGAAAAAACCCGGTCCTGAAGAAAGGATGGTAGCTCAGTCCCTCGCGTCACATTTAAAGTTTAATATAAAAACACCTTGGAAAGACCTGAAACCGGAACAGCAGCATGCTATTCTTTATGGGACAGGTGATACTGTGCTTACTTTTCGTCAACCTTCAAAGGATAGTAGGAGGCGTGGGAAACGTGTTCGCGGCAGATTTCAAGGACTGATTCCGGCGCATGAACAACGATTTTTTGGGTTAAACGTTGACGAAGATGGCGATGGAAGTTCTCATCTTCCTGATTATTTTGTTAAGATGGAGTGCAGAGAGTGTAACGGAACCCGTCTAAATCAATTGGTTAAAGCCATCACAGTAGCAGGTTTGAACATTACTGATGTAATGGATATGTCAATTCAAGACGCTACTGCCTTTTTCAATAGCCTTGAACTGCCGGATCGAGAGGCTTTCATTGCTTCAGAGTTGCTGAAAGAAATTCGCTCTCGTTTAGGATTTCTGATGGATGTCGGATTAGGGTATCTTACTTTATCGCGTTCTGCACCGACATTGTCCGGTGGTGAGGCACAACGGATTCGCCTTGCCAGTCAAGTAGGAGCGGGTCTGCGCGATGTTACTTATGTCCTTGACGAACCCAGTATCGGATTACATCCTCGTGATCATGCCGGTTTACTGAAAACTCTGATGAACCTCCGAAATCAAGGTAATACCGTTATCGTTGTTGAACACGATGAAGCGACTATGCTGGTGGCAGATTGGATAGTTGACTTCGGTCCTGGTGCTGGTATAAGAGGTGGAGAGATTACTGGTATGGGCACACCGGACCAATTGATAAAGGAGAATGACTCACTTACTGCGCAATATCTGCGAGGTGAAAAAGAGATTGTTCATCCCGAATCGCGACGTCCAACAGGTGATAAGTGGGTGCAAATCTGCAATGCCCGTCAAAATAATCTTAAAGAGATTAGTCCGAAAATTCCGGTTGGCACGCTCTGCTGTGTGACAGGTGTGAGCGGCTCCGGTAAAAGTTCTCTCATCCACGATATTCTCTATAGTGCGCTTGCCCGCGATCTCATGAAGGCGAAAACTGTCCCTGGCGACTATGACAGAATTCAGGGTATCATCGGAGACGAAACTGTTCCTGTATCCGATGTCATTGATAAAATTATCAACATTGATATGGCGCCTATCGGACGGACTCCACGTTCCAATCCGGCTACCTATACAAAGGTATTTGATGCAATCCGAGCCTTCTATACTAACCTACCAGATGCAAAACTACGTGGATATAAACCGGGAAGATTTAGTTTCAACGTTCCAGGTGGGCGATGTGAGGCATGTAGTGGGAATGGTGCGAAAAAGGTTGATATGGGATTGCTCGCTGATGTTTGGGTAGAGTGTGAGGTTTGTAACGGCAAACGGTATAACAACGAAACACAGACAATTAAATATAAAGACAAAAACATCTCTGATGTACTTGAAATGGATATTGAAACGGCACTGGATCACTTTGCAGACCTACCTAAAATAGCGAGAGGATTACAATTACTGCACGATGTTGGCTTAGATTATCTCAAACTTGGGCAACCTGCGCCTACGCTTTCCGGTGGTGAAGCACAACGAATAAAACTCTCAAAAGAACTATCCAAACGTAGCACTGGTAAAACGCTCTACATTCTTGATGAACCCACTACCGGCTTACACTTTGATGATGTAAACAAACTGTTAACTATTCTCCATAGGTTAGTTGACGAAGGTAACACTGTGGTAGTTGTTGAACACAACCTTGAAGTAATCAATTCAGCAGACTACCTGATTGATTTGGGACCGGAAGGTGGGGCTGGTGGCGGGACTATTGTTGCTGTCGGGACTCCTGAAGAGGTCACGGATATGCCTGAATCATATACAGGGAAGGCACTGCGTGGGGAATACGAACTCTGGAAAACCGAGGACACAAAACAGAAGATAGCAGAAAACGGTTCAGAACCTCAATACGATCTTGATGAGACTGGTTCCGATATTTCCAAATCTATTATGGTACGAGGTGCGGAAGAGAACAATCTCAAAAGTATTGATATTGAAATCCCGCATCAGAGGTTAACCGCATTCACAGGTGTTAGCGGTTCTGGAAAGACATCGCTTGCACTTGATACGATTTACGCAGAGGGGCAACGCCGTTATATTGAAACACTCAGTACTTATGCCCGGCAATTTATAGGCACGATGGAAAAACCTAAAGTCTCTAAAATTGAGGGTTTATCGCCAGCGATTGCGATTACGCACTCAAGTCCAAGTCAAAACCCGCGCTCTACGGTAGCGACAATTACTGAAATTCACGACGGTTTACGCACGCTTTATGCGAGATGGGGGCAGCCACATTGTCCCGCATGTGCCGTAGAGGTGCGTCCACAAACTGCACAACAAATCGTTGACCGCGTTTTTGAACAGAAAAAAGAAAAACGTGTAGATGTTCTTGCACCACTTACAAGTTTTCGTACTCATGAGAATGATTCAGAGGTGATGATTGGGGCTGATCGCACACCCGGTTTGAAGGGGAATGAGGACTACGCCGACGCGTTTCGGAGGTTGCAAAGAACAGGTTTTGCCCGTGTTCAAATTGATGGTGAGATTTACCGACTTGATGAAGCGCCCGAAATTCACAAACGTCGTCGCCACGAGGTCTTTCTCGTGATAGACCGTATTCAACTTGTTGATGATGAAAAAAGCCGCTTCACAGAAGCCGTTGAATTAGCACTTATGGAGAGTAACGGTTTTGTTATTATAGAGGAAAAGAAAAGTGAAGAAAACTGTGAAAGGTATTTTTTCAGTGAACATGCGATGTGTTCAAAATGTGGACGGAATTTTCCGCAGCTAACGCCCCGACACTTCTCCTTTAACAATAAATTGGGCGCCTGTAGTTCATGCGAAGGGATTGGCAGGTCGCTTTCGGATGACCAAAAAATATGTGAAGCCTGCGATGGAACCAGGTTAGACGAATTTCCCCGTAACGTTAAGTTTTCCGAAGCAACTATCGCTGAATTGATGGGGATGCCGATTTCTGACATCAATATATTTTTTGCTACGCGAGTAAACGCGATTGAAAAACATTTGACTACAACTGCTGGCGCGCGAGAAGCAAAAGCAGCGAGAGATCAGGTGAGAGATGTGGCTACCTCACGAGCAACGCATACAACGCTCCACTCCCATACTTCACCTGAGTTTGAAGCACAACTGCTTCGGCAAATTCAGATTCGGCTTAAGTTTTTAGAGGACATCGGACTCGGTTATCTTGGGTTAGACAGACCAGCACCGACACTTTCTGGCGGGGAAATCCGTAGGATTCGACTCGCAAGTCAACTTGGCACTGGACTCACTGGCGTAACCTACATACTTGATGAACCGAGTATTGGACTGCATCCTCGCGACCAAGAACGATTGATATTGGCGATGAAGGATTTACGTGATATTGGCAATAGTGTGCTTGTTGTTGAACACGATAGAGATACCATTTTATCTGCAGATCATATTATTGATTTCGGTCCAAAAGCCGGTAAGCAGGGTGGTGAAATTGTCGCTACGGGTTCACCTACTGCCTTTACTGACGCTGAACCTATCTTAGCATCTACAGCAGAGAAAAAAGATGCGGGGGATTCAAATGGAACAACACCTAATCCGCAGGACAAGGGATTGACACAAGCGTATCTCTCCGATGAAATGCAGATTCACGTTCCTGCTGTTAGACGCAAAGGGTCAGGAAAATGGCTGAAGTTGTCAGGTGCGAAAACAAACAACCTAAAAAACATTGACATCAAAATTCCGTATGGTACACTTACATGCGTGACAGGTGTTTCAGGATGCGGAAAAAGTTCACTTATTGAAGGTACGTTACGGCCAGCCTTGGAAGCCCGACGTTCAATTAGAAAGGGAAACGAACAGACGGATAGTTCTTATGGAACAGCACTGTACGATAGCATTCAAGGGACCAGTTCAATTGAACGGCTTATCCACATAGATCAAAAACCGATAGGTGAAACCCCCCGTTCAAACCCAGCAACTTATACCGACCTATTTACCAAAATTCGAGAAATGTTTGCAGAGTTGCCTGACGCAAAACTCCGTGGATTTAACCGAGGACGTTTCAGTTTCAACCTCTCCTACGGGCAGTGCGAAGTGTGTGATGGGCAACGTTTCAATCGGGTAGAGATGCACTTCCTTCCTGATGTATGGATACCGTGCGAAAACTGTAACAGCACTGGGTATAATGCTGAAACGCTTGAAGTTCGATACAAGGGCAAAAACATCGCAGAAGTATTACAGATGACGGTGCAGGAAGCACTGGAGTTATTTAGTAACATCAATCGGATTAAACGTCCACTCCAAACGTTAGCGGATGTTGGTTTAGATTATATCCAATTGGGGCAAGCAGCGACAACGCTATCAGGAGGCGAAGCGCAGCGCGTTAAACTTGCGAAAGAACTTGCTCGCCGTCAAACCGGAACAACCCTCTATATTATGGATGAACCGACAACAGGCTTGCACTTTGATGATGTCCAAAAACTACTTAACGTGCTGAATAAACTCGTTGATGCGGGGAATACGATTGTTGCTATAGAACACAATATAGACATCATTAAATCCGCAGACTGGGTTATTGATTTAGGTCCTGAGGGCAGCGAGGGTGGTGGCAATCTTGTTGCGATGGGTACTCCTGAAGAAGTTGCTGAAGTGAAGGAATCGCATACTGCAAGGTTCCTACGCTCCGTGTTGTAAGATAATCCAAAAGTCTCCAACGTTCCGTTAGCTTAGGAACGCGCCATCATTTTTCTTGATATTTTGAATCACTTGTAATATAATTGCAACAATGGTTTAGTTGAGAATTCACCTTAAATGTAAAGTTGCAACTTGAAGAGTCCTTGCTGGGAAAAGGTAGGATACATCCATGGAAAAAAAACTAAAGCATTTAGAACTAATTCAAAATGTCATCAATCGGTTGGCAAATAGTTCCTTTTTCTTAAAAGGATGGACGGTAATTTTTGTTGCTGCCGTTTTAGGCTTTGCTACAAAAGATTCAAAACCTATCTATGTTTGGTTAGCTGCGATTCCTACCGTCTCTTTTTGGCTATTGGACGGGTTTTATCTTAACCAAGAACGGCTATTTCGTAGGTTATACGATGCCATTAGAGAAATAGACGAAGGTGAGATAGACTTCTCTATGGATACCGCTTCTTATAAGCAGAATGGGGACTGGATAAAAGCCGTTTTTTCAAAGACACTTCTGCCTTTCTATATCCCAATTATGCTTGTGATTGGGTTTGTTCTTCTTTGGCAGGTAACCTCATAAATTAGAAGGCTTAATAGAACCTAAACCTTGATTAGATTCAACATTAGTAAGAATACTGCCAGAACACATTAATCTTTTTAACAGTCAATTTCCTCCCTTTTATACTTTCCACCTTCCAAATTTCCACTTGACAAATCCGACAATACATGGAATTATAATACTATATCTATTCAGTAGACTTAGTATACCCATGCAAATTCCAAACTACTATCAAATTTTAGAGATTGGTCGAAATGCGACTGCGTCCGAAATAAAACGAGCCTTCCGCAAACTTGCCAAACGATACCATCCCGATAAACTTCACATCAACTTTGGACCAGATGAGGTAGCACATGGCAAACATAAATTCCGGGAGATTTGTAACGCCTACGATGTACTGCAAGACGAAAAACGCAAATCTGACTATGATCGGATACTTCAGAACATTGAACGTCAGAAGAAATCATACCACTCGTATTTTGACAGACACAGTAGACTGGATCAGGACTATGCTAAGTTAGAATTATTGTTCCAAGCATTATTACATCAAAACTACGAGACTGGCATCTCCATTTACGAACAGCTGTGCCAAAGGTGTGAAAAGAAAGGCACTAAATGGTGTATTGACGATTTCTTCAACTACGAAGATAGCCGGGATTGTGAGTTTCTTATTGCTGAAGCATATCAGAATCTCGGTTTTTCTAACGGAAATGGTTCTATTTCCGAACGGCACAGGAAAATAGAGTTGGCGATGCAAATTTATGAGTCTCTGTTATCCGCGGAAGGGCAACGGCCCTGTTTCAAGCACTTTATCAAAGAGGTCAAAGAACGTCTCAAAAGAATCTATCTCTATCATTTCAGTGTGGAAGGATTTGAACAGATGGATCAGCTTCCATTAACGAAAATTCAGACATTAGAACTGCCGAAACGGGAAACGGCATGGATGTATAAAAAGATTGCTGAATTCTATGTTGAAATCAATCTATTCACAGAGGCACGAGAGGTTTTGCTTTTGGCGTTTGAACTGCAACCTAATCTTCCTGGTGCTAAGAAGATCTGTCAAACTTTGAATATAGGAAATCAGCAAGTGGTATCTTAGATTTAAAGTTATTTTGTTGAAAGATGACACTATGGGTGAAATGACTGAAATAATCTTTATTGCACTGGCATTTATTTTAATAATTGGTTTCCAGGTGGCGATATTGATTTATGCTCGCCGTAAGGGTGTTAAATGGTTATGTCCGAATTGCGGGCAGCGGCAAACGGGTTGGTCAACACAGTGTCCAAAATGTGGTGTTGTTTTTAAGGATTGGAAAGAGTAGAATAGCAATCTGAATCGTCTATATATTAAGGAAATCCTAATGCGAAAAGAAGTACGTTGGGAACGGATGTTCCCTGATGAATTAGAAGCTGCTTTTGAGGCTTGCCCAGGTGTCTATTTTACTTATGGGCTTTGCGAACCGCACGGGCCGCAAAATACTGTTGGGCTTGATGCACTTAAGGCGCACGCAATTGCTTGTCGTACAGCACAGATGCACGGTGGCATTGTTGCACCACCCGACTATTGGCACATCCATGAGCATGGGATGTATGCGAACTGGGCACAGCAGAATGTCGGTGAAGTGCGAAGTTGGCTTACTGCTATGCCCGCATGGCAACATTTCAAAAATGTGTGCTATCATGTCCGTGCTGCGGATGCACTCGGATTCCACGCTGCTATCTTCCTAACCGGTCATTATGGACCGAATTGGCAAGACCTCAAAACACTGCTTGAATTAATTCAACCTCATTTTGAGATGCGTTTATATGGACTGCCTGATTTTGAGGCTAACCACCTTGGATTTAGTAAGCAAGGCGACGGTGGAGACCACGCGGGTAGAGTTGAAACCTCATTATTGTGGGCATTAGAACCAGACTGCGTTGATATGTCTCGGATGCCAGCAAAAGATGAACCAGGACCACATTTTGCAATGGGTGGCAATGCCTATGACTCAGACCGTCGTATCGGTGAGCGCATGGTGAACGATGAAGTTGAATGGCTTGGCAACAAGATGCAGGAATTGCTTGATGCTTACGCACAACAGAATATTACCGAACGTCAATCCGTAACCTTTGAAGAAGTTGAAAAGATTTGGACAGAACATGTGACACCTGCTTTGAAAACCTTTAAGACGATGCAAAATACAGGTGAACCGCCTCCTGAAGATTCACAATGGTTCCGCCAATGGAAACTTCCAGAACTTTCATAA
This sequence comes from Candidatus Poribacteria bacterium, assembly GCA_028820635.1. GTDB lineage: Bacteria > Poribacteria > WGA-4E > WGA-4E > WGA-3G > MSPOR6. Next base: position 122,312 of record JAPPIG010000131.1, on the reverse strand, counting down.
GAGAGGACATCGTATGGAAACGACAAACACACAACTCGCTGAAAATTACCAAAAAGATGGATTTTTAACTGGTATTCACGTTGCTGAAGATGCTGAAACCTCACATTTTCGTAAAGAATACGATGCATTAGAAGGAGAGGTCGGTGCAGAGAAATGTGAAATTGGTCTCATTGATTGGCATTTTGACTATAAATTTATCTGGGAACTTGCATCACACCCCAAAATTGTTGATGTTATTGAAGCACTTATCGGTCCGGATGTGATGCTGTTAGCAACGCACTTCTTCTGTAAATATGGTCCGCGTGAAAAGTTTGTTGCATGGCATCAAGATGTGACATATTGGGGACTTGAACCACCTGATGCGATTACTGCTTGGTATGCTATTGATGACAGCGATATAGAAAACGGATGTATGCGAGTAATTCCGGGTAGCCACCGTCAAGGTGTTCAAGAGCACGGCAAATCTGAACAGGAAGGAAATCTGCTGAGCATCAATCAGGAAGTCCCAGTAACCGAAGCGGATGCAGAGACTGCTGTAGATTTAATTTTAAAGGCAGGTGAGATGTCTATTCATCACGGACAGATAATTCACGGTAGTCTGCCAAACCATTCTACGCGTAGGCGCTGCGGTTTAACAATCCGATATATCCCACCATCAGTGAAACAGGCAGAGGATAATTCACTGAAACGTCCGTGGAAACCGATTTTATTGCGTGGTGAAGATCGGTATCAGAATTTTACCACCGTACCAAATCCATTCCCGCAAAACGGATAAATTTATCTGCTGTAGGGCGTTTTGTAAAAGCACCAAACCCTAAACTACAAAGACAAAGAATGCAATCTCATATCTACGACGCAATCGTCATTGGCGCAGGTGGCATGGGGAGTGCAACCGCGTATCATCTTGCCAAATTTGGCGCGGATGTGCTTCTTTTAGAACAATTCCAGCGTGGACATACATTGGGTAGTTCACACGGGGAAACGCGCATCATCCGCTTCTTTTACGATAAACCTTTTTATACCGAATTGATGAAAACCGCATATTCCGAATGGCGCGATCTTGAGTCAGTGTCAGGGAAGCAATTGCTGTTCATTACCGGAAGCGTCAATTTAGGTGAGAGTGGAAATCCATACATGATTTCAGTTCGGCAAAGTTTAGACGCTGTAGGCGTTGAATCAGAGTGGTGGGATGCGAAACAATTGACAGAACGGTTCTCACAATTCCGAGTGTCTAATGATATGGATATTCTCTGGCAGAAAGATACCGGTTTTCTTTACGCTTCCGAATGTGTTTTAACTCACCTGCAATTGGCGGAAAAACGCGGAGCTGATGTTCGCGAAAAAACACCTGTCACCCGAATAGATTGGCAAGCAGATGTCCCAACCGTCCATACTAAAGATAACCAGTTTCATGGTAGAAAAGTCATCGTGACGGCAGGTGCTTGGACATCCTCTCTACTCACAGAACTGGACTTACCTCTCACAGTGACAAAGCAGCAGGTCTGCTATTACAAACCTTCCAACACAGCAATGTTCGAACCAAAACGGTTCCCAGTCTTTACAGAGATTACACCTAAAAACGAATTTATGTATGGTATACCATATTTTGGCAGAAATGGGGTAAAGGTCGCACGGCATGGAATGGGACAGACCGTTTCACCAGATACATGTAACCGTTCTCCCGATTCGGATTATATTGAACGAATGGATGTCTATTTGGGCGAACGTATCCCCGAACTTGGTAATACTGTTCACTCAGAAGTTTGTCTCTACACAGAAACACCGGACGAAGATTTCCTTATTGACGCACATCCGCTCTGCTCTGATCTGCTGATAGCTGCTGGTTTTTCTGGGCATGGCTTTAAGTTTTGTTCTCTTGTCGGACGTATTATGAGTGAATTGGCATTGACAGGGGAAACTGAATTTGATATCAGTCCTTTTCGTATTAAAAGGTGAAAAGAGGTTGTCTGATGGGAAAAAATAAGTTATTTTTAATCCTTAGTGGATTAGCGACAGCTGCAGTGGGAATGTTATATCTACATTTCTTTGGATTTGAAAAATCTCTATTTCGTGTTGATGTTCCAGGATGGTCAGGTCCAAGCAGGAGGCAACGCATGGAAATTTCCAGAGCAGAATTTATGAATGATCTGCTGAGTCTGATAGATTGGGTGATTCTGATCGGAATAGTCATTATAGTAATATTGATTGTTGTTAAGGTCATCAAAGCACTTGTCGTTTCTATGTTTCGACGTAAACGATCTTTGCAGAAGGATACGCCGCCATAAATTGACAGAACAAAAACTTGAGATTAGAACCATTCAATCTACTACGATTATTTTTTTCACCTCTCATTTACTAATTATTATTATTAACGTGAGTTTGATAATTGGATTGAATATAGATGTAAGTTGGGTTGAGGCACGAAACCCGCCAAATGCCAAGAAGCGCATTTGGCGTTGATTTGAACATGAAACGCTTTTACAGACTAGAAATGTTGGGTTTCACCTTCGGTTCAACCCATAAATTAACGGTATGAATGCCATTAGGCATTCCCCGGGTGTCAACTTAAGGGTTTCAACATTTTTTAGTTGTCTGTAAGTTGTATGTTTTCCTGCTCTATGTTTTCCATAGTCGCTGTATTGTAAATCCTGTTTTATGTATCTAAGTGTTCTATAAAAAGCTGTTTTAGATTTGTGAAAACTCATTGTGAGTGTGCGTGCGTGCCTCCCAATAAGTTTTGCTGTTTTGATGAGATCGTGTAGTATACATTTCCATCCAGTTGCTAACATAATCCAGTGTCTTATCAGTTGTGCGATGAGTTTAGCATACACCTCACATAAGATACGCTCAGGTTTGGTGCTGCGGGATGTATTCACCTTACCGACGTCTTTGAAGCACTTAAACATCAACTCAATTTGCCATCGATCCCGGTGATAGTGGCAAGTTGTTCAGGGGTAAGTCGTATCAATATTTGTAATGTAGATGTCCCAACCGGCAAGTTGTAACCATTGTTGTGAGGGGGTTCGCCATCTGCGTTTAGCATCGCGTCTGATGTGTCGGCGACGCTTGTTTGCTTCTTGCTTGGAACATCGCAGCACAACAAGGCGTGCTGACAGGCGTTTCTTCGCTCCAATGAAGCAGTAGCAGTCGTTTGAAGTATATCTTGCATTTTATCGGAAACCTGTGTTAGTATAGACATTGGAACACCTCTTTGTAGAAATAAGTAAAGTTGTTTTCTACATTATGCAAGAGGTGTCTCCACTTTGCAACACTTTTTTAAACACTTAATACATACAGAATATTTTCTTAAGTTGACACCCGGGGAATGCCTAATGACATTCATACCGTTGATTTATGGGTAGAGCGAAGCGAAACCCGACCTACAACTCACTATCAGTGAAATTCGTCGCGATTCGGAGATCGCTCCAACAGGTGAGGTATCCAATTATTTCAATAATTCACCATAAATTCACATTTTTTGAAGAAAACTAAATCGGTTTGCAACTAAAAACTAAATCATTGCATCTTAACATTATATCATTTTAAGGTTTTGATAATAATGCTCTCAAATGGACATTGGAATAGGAGATCAATAAGTCTTATTGTGAACGCTTTGTTGGGCACAATACAGAGATTTTTGAAAATGTCTCCCAGAATTTCAGTGCGTGCTGTGTGTGCGTACTGGCTCATTTTTGCATCGGTTCTGTTAGTTTTTAGTGTTGCTGCAATTGCTGAAGTGACGCAAGTGACCACTGCAGATGGTATTACTGTAAATTTCAAACTTCCACAACTTCACGTTGCACAAGTTAAACCAGACTCCGATTTAAAAAGTGTGGAGGCAAGTGGTGTATACCATACGGCAAGATATTTAGAGTGTGATTGGCTTCAAGAACCCGGGCACCCCAAATTGCCCGTCACGCGTGTTCTGTTAGCTATTCCTTCAGATGCCCAATTGAGCAACGCTGATATTTCTGTTAATACGGGTGCAACACAAACCCGCAGTGGTGTGAAACTGCTCCAAAATAAAAAAGAGACGAACTCTAATTCCAGTTCCAAACTGTATCCGGCAGTCCTTGCCCGCATAGAGATGGATGGTAAAATTCGTTCCCAACGTGTCATTAGTTTGGCTTTACATCCAGTACATTATAATGCCGCAACGAGCGAACTTCGCTCTTATAGTAGCCTCACCGTTTTCATTCCTTTTAATTCTCAATTGAAAACCCGTGCGACAGATGCGGCATTCAATTCAGCATCCGCAAGCTTAAATCAGACTCTATCTCCTTTTAAACGAACTTTTACACAGCACATTTTCAACTACGCGGACTATCGTCAGGTTTTCAATGTTGATTTGGAGAGAGCGCGAACTTTGCAATCCGGTATGGGACCGCTCCCATCTGCTCCTGCTGCGCCAGGACTTACAGATAAATCGCTTCAGACCCGTTACAAACTTTATATTGATGAAACTGGTATATATAAAGTTACTGCGGCATCTCTCCGTACCGATTGGGGTATTGACCTGATAGGTGTTGATCCACGAAAAATTCGCCTCACACATGGAGACCAAGAAATTCCACTTTATGTCAGCGGGGCAGTAGATGGCAGCTTTGACGCGGAGGATGCAATCTTTTTCTTAGCGCACAGTTCTACTGATCCCGAAAGTCCTTTTCCAAAGAATGCCTATACATTATGGAACATATATTGGCTTAGTATTGCTACTGAAGGACAACATTCTGTGCGTGTGCCGCAAATTGAAGCGAGTCCCAGCGATGCAACGGCAGTTCAAGTTCCAACCTTCCGATCGCGCGTCGTTTTTGAAGAGGATCATCTTAGCAACAACCTTGAATTTGTTCATCCGGACACAGTCGATGCTGGTGAAAAACACAAATGGTTTGATGCTTTAGATTTTTGGTACTGGGACGGTATCAAAAATGCAAGCGATATCGGAGAACTACGACTTGAGTTTCCACTTTATGACGTGGCGAAAAGTTTTGACCCGCCACAAATACAGGTCGTTCTACAAGGTGGAACACCTGTGACACATGAGATTTATGCATCAATCAATAGTGTTCAAATTGAGCGTGCAACGTGGGAAAGTCAAGCACAAGTGACCCTCTCAGAGAATCTCCGTGTTTGGAATAACCTCAAAGATGCTGCACAGGGTGAAACAAACGTTCTATCTTTAACACGTATTGACGACACTTTTGAAGAGGACACAACACGTTATCCGTATCATATTTATCTCAACCGATTTTGGGTTGATTATACGCGCCTCTTTTTTGCTGTGAACGATCAACTCCGTTTTGGCACTCCTGTCAAAGCAAGCCAAGACGATGAAAATAAAGGTGTTACACATCAATTTCGGATTGATGCATTCCTTGATCCACAGATTTCTGTTTTTGAAACGGATGGGAATACGCTTACGGCAAAACTTCAAGGCGTTGATGTTACGAGACGTGCAACCGATGATAACATGCGCGCGCGTCTCAGAGCATTGAATTCTGGGGACCTCAGAGCTGTACCAAATAGCACCTACACAGCAACTTTTCAGATACCGGATACCCGATCAACCGAGTTTATAGCGGTCTCAGATACCGCACTTCGCAAACCTGTTCAGATTGAAACCGTTCCACCAAGCGATTTACAAAACCCATTGAACGGAGCAGACTACCTCATCTTAACACATTCCAGATTTCGAGATGCAGCCGAAAGATTGGCAAATTGGCGATCAACAGCAGGAGGGGGTGGATACCGAACCAAAGTTGTTGATATAACCGATGTTTACAACACTTTTGGCGATGGAAAAGTTCATCCGGTCTGGATAAAAGATTTTCTAAGATATGCATACCAAAATTGGGCTCCACCAGCACTCTCGTATGTAGTGTTCCTCGGCGATGGCACCTTCGATTTTCGAGGTATAGATAAAAAAATCTATAGTGAACCGCCAGAACTTTCAGGCTATATACCGCCTCACTATATTACAACTGATTCCTTCGGTAGAACTTCTGCAGACCATTGGTATGCAACAGTTTCGGGACACGATGAATTTGTTGATTTTTATCTTGGCAGATTAAGCGTTGAAACTGAGGCGGAAGCTGAAGGTATTGTTGACAAGATTATCAATTATGAAGCGCAACCATCTAATGGGGCATGGAGACGCCGAATTATCTCTGTTGCGGATGATGAGGTGAGCAATTCTGGTGATCATATCTTTAAAAAGAGCCTCAATGAAATTGCCAAAGATCATACACGACTCGGCTACGAAACTGTCGAAATTTATCTCGAAGATATCATAGATGAAGTTGAAGCGAATCCGGAACAATTCCCTGGAAAGCTTCCTCGACACGTAGCAAAAGAGAGAATTATTAATGCTTTAAGTGAAGGATCTGCCATTGCACAGTACGCGGGGCACGGTGGACGTATTGTCTGGGCACACGAATCTATCTTTGATAACGCCTCTATTGATAAAATTGAAGAGACTGGGAATTTACCTTTTATGTTGGTGCTGAGTTGTTATAACGGATATTTTGACAAGCCGGGTGAACCGAGCATGGCGGAAAAGTTGCTCCGTAAAGAGAGAGGTGGTATCATCGGGATGCTGAGTGCTACACGACTCACTTACGGTGACGGTAACGAGGATCTTAACCGAATTATCTTTGATATGCTATTCCAACGCGATATCCGACAAATCGGTCCTCTCAGCTTTGATTCTAAACTTGAGTATCTCTTGACTCAAGGCACATCGCAGCTTGATATCATGCTTGAATATACGCTTTTTGGTGATCCAGCGATGCAGATTGCTATGGCAGATTACGAAATCCTTCCTGTAATTGAGACAAAGACGGTCAAAGCAGGCGATAAACTCAAGATCGCATCCGGATTCATTCAAACTGCACGCTACGATATTGAAACGAACAAGAAGGTTTTTACACGTAATACCAATTTTGATGGAGAACTAACAGTAAAAGTTATTTTCCCAGGACAACAATCTGTCGGTGTTGATAAAACCGGTGCCCGAAGAGAGTTCTACTCCGGTGATGTTCCTGTTACAAAGACGCTACAAGTGAAGCGTGGTAGTTATCCTGAAGTTGCAATAGATGTGCCAGAAAACATTTCACCGGGTGATGCACACGTAGAATATTATGCAGAAAACGCCACCGAAATTGCTGTTGGAGGCGACGGTTTCACTGTTGAAGTGCCGAAAATACTTGATATAAAAACCGAGTTGGTTACAACCTCAACGGGAGAGGAGATGGTTGATATCTCTGTAAACATCTCTGATGATGAAAACGCTGTAGATTCTGTTGTGTTAGAGTGGCGAAATCCGGAAACGCACACGTGGGAAAAAGTTCCCTTAGAACCAGTCGAAATAGATACTGAATCAGAATCTAATGCAAGGTGGTGGGAACTTCCGGCACCTTTACCTGCTCCAACTGATGGTTCTGCTTTTCGATACGATTTTGAAGTTACGGATACGGATGGGTTTGTTGTACAGTCCGATTATTACCGATTCTATCCGTATAAATATCCGAATCTTTCAGTGGTTTCTAAACGTAGGGAAAAAGTTGGACAGATCAATTATAAGTTGAGCGATCCTAAAGATGCTGCACAGGGGCATTCTTTGTCTGTTGATATTGAAGTTGAGGGGTCTACTAATTCTAACGATGCTATTATTTCTGACAATAATCTGATCTCAGCACTTGGACTTTCCGATGTTGATGTAGAAGTAGCCTTTTTTAGCGGTAATCCTGACATAGACGGAAATCGTATCGTTGATGCTGATGCCAACCTACTTGGTAAAACCCAAATAAAACCAGATGACTGGGTTGTCCGAAATCCGTTAATTCAAAAGTCCAACGCTTATACACCTGATCCGCTTAATACCAATCCTATTGCGACTGTTGCTATTCCAGTATCTCTACGTAGCGGCATACACGATGTGTTTGTCTATGTCGATCCTATCTTTAGTGATGCGGATCAACATGGAAAAGTACGCGAAAATTATGAGCAAGATAATATCGGGTATAGGCAGATTACTGTTTCCGGCAACATAATTGGGGAAGGACCCGCGCGAGTTGCCAGTGCTGATGATGGTATCCGCATCATAACGCCTGCGGGTGTTATCCAAGAAAAATCTTCATTTCTCAATGTTCTCCCGATAGTTTCAGATGTTGTGAATACTGAGTCCGAATACTTTGTTGGCGGCACAGGAGAGGCAAGGAGTCCCACACCAGAACTACCGCTTCCTATTATTGGGAGTGAACGAAAAGACAATCTAAAAACAGGGATACTTTTCCCAGTAACATTACCAACACATTCATCCCTACTCGGTTACACACTGCACTTAAACCAAACTGAATCTGATGATCTTTGGCATTCTTTTAAACTTCAAGCACCGGTTGCGGTTGAGCTCGATTTTGATTTTACAGCACTACAACAAGAGGTAGTAAGAGAGCTTTTTGGTAGTGAGATGGATGTGTCAAACGAGATGCCTGCTATAGATGAAACCCTTAATGCTGCTGTAGAGGTGCGAGCACGGAATATAGGCACATATCTTTGGCTCAACACTTTAGCTAACTGGACACGGCTTGATTCTGAAATCAAAAGGCGTCCCAATGGCGACATCTATACGACTACCCGCGCCACCCAAGTCCAGAACGATAATGCTGGTGATGGAATAATTAGAGATGTTTTTATTCAGTCAGAAGGTGCTGAAACAGGCCACTGGATAGTCCTTTTTGAGACTGCGCGGACCTATAGACTTCTTTTTATACCTGAAGAATCTGATCAGGAAGTGCCGTTAGATAATCATCAATTAGAAGTAATTGAGAGAGGAATTCCCATCACATCTTTCAATAATAATTTCGGCACAACCCAAAACGCTATTTCCGGACTTACGATTGACTTTGAAGATGGAGAAACCCCTTTTCAATTCGGTGATGTGTTACGCTTCGGTGTCACGCAAATTGAAGTGCCGGGTGAACAGAGTAACGAATTTTATACGTCTTCTTTTGCCAGTAGGAACAGAGGGGACGGAGCCGTCCAATATCTTGAGCTGTCACCAGAGACAACAATTCCACAGGATACTTGGCTCATCATGTTTGTTTCCGCAACGGAGTTTCAGATTGAAGGAAAAAATACCGGGGTTTTAACAAAGAATGGAGAACCGATATATGGTACAGTCGGCAAACCTTTTGAACACAGTGATTACGGGTTGAATCTGCTAATAACACAGGGGCCCCGGACCTTTACCGCAGGTGATCGATTCTTGTTTGAAACCACTACGGTGGGAACAATTCAAGCAAAAACCTCATATTTAGGCACAGTTACTTGCCTCCGGAGTGAAGATGCGGTGCCTCCCGACATTCAGTTAACGATTGGTGACCAACAACATTTTACTTCTGGTGCTTCAGTTGACGCATCCCCGCTTATCCAAGCAACACTTACTGATGCGCGTGGTATTGATTATATCACACGTCCTATTCAACTTGCCTTAGGAAGATTTGGAGAATTTGAAACTATTGCCGAAACTGAATACAAACTCACACAGCATCCAGGTTCAACACAACTTATTTTGACATACAATTCTCCTGAACTTGAACCTCGAGAATACCAGCTCCGACTCACCGCGAGTGACCTTGATGGAAATGAAGGGGAGAGTGAGATTACCTTTCAGGTGCATGGCAAACTTCAATTAGTAGAACCCTTGAATTATCCGAACCCGTTTACACGAGATACTACAGTGACATGTGAGTTGACAAAACCCGCTGAGTCACTCACTGTGAAAATATATACCGTTACCGGCAGACTCATTAGAGAATTAAAAACTGATGCACCTGCTGGATTTATAAAGCTTGAGTGGGATGGAAAAGATGATGATGGCAACGAGGTTGCTAATGGGGTTTATTTTGGGAAAATAATTGTTAAAAGTGATGATGCGGATGAAGATGACCAGACGCACATTTTGAAAATGATGAAATTGAAATAGCCATCGGCAGTTGGCACTCAGCAGTCGGTTTCTGATCAAACTTTTACGAAACTGGTTGCTGATAGTCTTTTAGAATTATGAAAAAATTTATTGTTATATGTTTCCTTTTTATATACATAATACTACCCGCTGCAGCTGAACAGACGTATACAGCAGATTTCCTGACATTCGGGACAGGTGCGCGTCCGTTAGGTATGGGCAATGCCTTTACCGCTATTGCTGATGAAGCGAGCACTACCTACTACAATCCTGCTGGTATTGCACAGTTGACACATCATGAGTTTAATTTTATGCATGCCACGCTTGCAGACCTTGCTGCATATGATGTCGCAAGTTACATTTATCCATTTTCCCCAAAGACAACCTTCGGTATCAGTTGGTTACGTGTTGGTGTGGATGATATACCGATTACTGGGATTCCCGTTACCAGTAGAGCCATTGGTCCTAACAACCGTCCTTATGTCCTTGGCACCTTTAGCAATACAAGTAATGCCTTTCTACTCAGTGGGGCGCGGCATCTCACAACTTTACCGAGAGACATTTCTATCCATCTCGGTGCCAGTCTCAAGCTGATCTATATCGCTGCATATCGTAATACCAATGCTATCGGTGGTGGAAGCGATCTCGGTATCCTTGCAAAAACGGACGAAGATAAATCAACTGCTTTTTCGATGGGTATCGTGGCCAGTGATTTTTTCACAACCAAGCTCTATTGGAACACACCGCCAGAAAACGAGGGTGAATCGCCTCACACAGAGACGTTATTGCCGCGCTTTAAAATAGGTGTCGCTTACCACCAGAAACTCGCTATTTTCAACAGTAAACTCACCATAGCAGCAGATGTTGACACCCGCAACGACTATGAATTTCACACGGGTGCTGAATACATCCTCTTTGACCTATTAGCACTCCGTTGCGGATTTGATGGACGAAATGGTACGTCCCGCGCGATGTACTTCACCGCAGGTGCTGGTCTCCAACTCCGATTCGTTACCGGCGCTGCATTCCATGTTGATTATGCCTATCAACGGCAACCAGATTTAGGCATCAGCAACCGTCTGTCCCTCCGCGTCAGATTTTAAGGTAGTATTTATTTTATAGGTTGGATGAACAATCAATTATGGCTATAAGGGAACAACTCCGATGGCTAAATGCCGATAGCCGACTGCCGATAGCCATTTATGGACAAACAAACTTCCCTAATACTTTCCCACACGATGCCCCAGTCGCATTCGGCACATTACCGAAATTCCCATGCACTGCTTCGTTGGCGAGGATAGCAAAAGCAATCGCCTCTTTTGCATCGCCCGAAATTCCCTTTTCCGTCACATCTACAACTGGAATAGGATCAAACGCGTCGGCAAGACCGTGCATCATAAGAGGGTTTTGTGCGCCGCCACCGCTGACGTATAGAATATCCAGTGGCGATTTTGCCTCAACAAAATGCTTATAATATCGGGCAATACTCTCAACTGTTAATGCTGTAAGTGTTGCCAACCCATCGGACTCTGAAATTCCCTGCTTATTAATCTGTTGCATGCAAGTATCAGCAAATATTGTTCCAAACATCTCACGTCCTGTCGTTTTGGGTGGAGATAACTCAAAAAACGGATGTGTAAGCCATGTTTCTAAAAGGTTTTTGCAAACCGTTCCTTGACGTGCCAATTCTCCATTTTTATCAAATTGCTTTTCCCCATCTGTTATCTTTTCAACGCACGCATCTAAGACCATATTGCCGGGACCTGTATCTGATGCCTGCACCGTTTCTATACCACAACCTGCTGGCAGTACCGTCAGATTTGCAATTCCCCCGATATTCAACAGTCCAATAGTCTGCATAGGGTGGCGAAATACTAAAAAATCGGGATAGGCAATTAAAGGTGCGCCTTCTCCGCCTGCTGCGACGTCTGCCACACGGAAATCAGCAATGGTCGGGATGCCTGTCTCATGTGCTATCACGGCAGGTTCACCAATCTGTAGTGTTCCAGGGACTGATGCTGTAGGCATGTGATGAATTGTTTGTCCGTGGGATCCGATGAGGTCAATTTGTGTCGGTTCTATGCTAACTTTTTCCAGCACTGCCAAAGTGCTTTCTGCAAATAGCTTGCCCAATACGAAATTCATTGTACAAATTTCATCAACCCGTGCGGTTTCAACACTAAAAAGGTCAAAAATTCTCTTGCGCGTCTGAGATTGATATGGCACTGTTTCAAACGCTATCAAGTCTATTTTCGTAGTTAGTCCTAATCCTGTAATTTCAACGATGGCAACATCCACTCCATCCGCAGACGTTCCGCTCATTAAGCCGATAATTTTCTTTTTTTCTTTCTGTAGCAGATCGTAAAATGGTTTCATGGTTTATAGTTATCAGATGTCAGTTGTCGGTTTTCAGTTATAGTATAATCCGAAAATATGTTCACACTTTAATGAACAACAATCCCTACGCTCGCGCTGGCGAGGTTTCCTAACCTCGCCAATGTAAAGGTAATTGTGGATTTTACTATAAGATGATGTATGTTATGAATTCAACGCAATTATATTATCAATGAAAGATGCCCGCAATGTTGATTATGTTTAGCAGACGACTGAAAACTAATACAACAGATAAGGTTCTCGTCTTGCGCGGAATTGTTTCTCGTCAATTGCCCACGTTTCAATAATTTCATCGCACGGAGTTCCTCTTAACAGTGTTTTTCGGAGTGTTGAACTGCCAGCCAATCTATCAAAATGTGTTTCTCTAAATTCAAATTCACTGGAGTGTTCATCAATTAGTATTCTTAACATCCATACTAAAATTTCAATCGGTACCACCTGCTTTGGATTGGTAATATGTATTGCAACGCCGTGGCACACTTCACCATCATATTTGGAGAACTGTGGTGTGAACACAATTGGACGGAAAAGCACCCCCGGAAACTCGCGCTCGTTCAATTGAGTTGCCAATTTCTCTTTATCTATCCACGGTGCGCCAATATATTCAAAAGGTTTTGTCGTGCCTCGTCCTTCGCTCACATTCGTGCCTTCAAATAGACATGTTCCGGGATATAACGTTGCTGTTTCAAGTGTAGGCATATTTGGAGAAGGCGGCACCCAAGGTAAACCTGTTTCACTATACCACATTTCCCGATGCCACCCTTGCAGCCCAGCTACCTTAAGTGGGAAGTTAAATCCTTGTTCCGAATGAAAAAGCCTCGCGACTTCACCAATTGTCATACCGTACCGAACAGGTATCGGATAAGGTCCGACTAAAGATGTGTAGTCGGATTCTAACATTGGTCCCTCTATGCTGGTTCCGCCAATAGGATTTGGGCGATCCGCAACAATACACTCAACACATTTACCCGACTCCATTGTCCATTCGAGTGCTTTCATCACCTCCAACAACGTACCAAGATAGGTGTAATACCGCGCCCCCACATCTTGTATATCGTAGATGATCACATCTAAAGTTTGGAGTACTTCAGTCCATGCAAGCGGCGTTGTTCCATATAGGCTATAGACTTGTAGTGCCTGCTTTTGTGTTTTTGTTGTCTCATGATTTTGGTTATATGTTGAATCTACTATCTTTACCCCATCTTGTGCTGCACCCCACAATCCATGTTCCGGTGAAAAAAGCGAGACCAAATTGAATTTACTTAACAATTCAATTGTGTATGTCAAATTTTCATCAACGCCAGTGTGGTTGGTTAGCAGACCGACAGATTTTCCATCAAACCATTCCTGCTTTTCTGTTAGTAGGTGGGTTATACCGAGTTTTATCATCCAAAGACTATCCTATGGAATTCATTCCGACATTCAATGATGCCTGTGCGTTGTGCATCCGGATGAACCCGATTTGTCAGCAAGATCGCAGCTATACCCTTTTCAAGATCAATCCGTATTGAGGTGCCAGTGAAGCCGGTGTGATACATTGAACCGTCAGCAAGGATGTGCCACCCAATACTCCGTTGTTCGGAGGCACCACGTGGTGTTTGTGGTGTTGCCAATGCCTTTACGCTATCAGGAGATAAAAACGTGCCACCATCTTGGAGTAACATTTGGCAAAAGGTGATGAGGTCTCTCACATTAGAAAAAAGTCCCGCATTACCCGAAACACCACCAAGGAAATTCGCATTTTCATCGTGGACCTCCCCGACAATAACACCTTCGCGCCAGTTATGACCACGATAATAGTGACCGTGCTGACCTGATTTTACCATTCTACGTTCAAAACTATTTGAATCTTCTGTTGCTGCGCAGTTATCGTGCATCTGTTGCGGTGGATTGTATAAGGTGCGGTTCATGCTGAGTGGTTTGAAGATAGCGTTATGTGCTAAACTGTCTAACGCTTCTCCTGTGACGTTAGAGATAAGTTTCCCCATAAGAATATATCCTAAGCAGCTATAGTTAACCTTCTCACCAGGGGCAGCTTCAAGCGGCATGTTTCCCAAATGTTCTGTCACATCTTTGGGTGAATCTGTTTCAATATAGAGCGGTTTCCAAGCAGGTAAACCGGAGGTATGTGCAAGAAGGTGGCGACATGTAATGCTCGGTTGTTTGAACGCGGGTAGGTATGTCTGTGCGGGTTCATCTAACGACAACTTACCAGATGTAACTAACTGCATGGTAAGTGTTCCGATGACGATAGGTTTTGTTAGGGAGGCGAGGTCAAACAACGTATCGTGGAGCATTGGTGCATGCTTCGGTGTTATGATGCGATGTCCAAATGCTGCATGATAGATAACTCTGTCTTTTTTGAGGATAGCGACAACAGCACCAGGGAATATCTTTTCGGTGATTTTCTGTTCAATGAGTGTTGAAATTGCGTTAGCAGTCATCACTCATCAGTTTATCTTATTTTTTGTCCGGTGTCAATAGATTGTATAGTTGATTTTTACGATGAATGAAATCAAGTAGGGAATGTTATAATTCAGTGAATCTTGTAATTCTGTGAATCCTTGTTCGCCCTATTTTTTGTGCTTGCCTTACCCGTTGAAGTTGTGGTAAACTATGGCAAAACCGTCTTGGGAAACAGATGCCATCTATAAAAGACCCATCTAAAGTTTTAGCAGAGATATTGACAACAGAAAAACCTTGGGGACGTTTTATCCAATACGTCCTGAACCAACCGGTAACCGTCAAAATTTTGGAAATACATGCTGGTGAACAGGTAAGTTATCAGTATCATCACCATCGGAGTGAGTTGTGGATACCGCTTGACGAAGGTGCATGTATTCGACTTGAGGATGAAGTGCTACGCCCCGATCCGATGGAGCCGGTTTTTATTCCGCAAGGTGCGAAGCATCAACTCATCGGCGAAGCCAAAGATTATAGGATACTCGAAATTGCTTTCGGACAATTTGATGAGGAAGACATTGTCCGACTTGACGATAAATATGGAAGAGTTTAAAAGGAAGATGTGATTATTGAGTCTAAACTTGAATTTCAATAGGTTTGGAAATCTTAACCCGAATTGACAATTGAGGAGACAACCATGAATCACCTGAAATACTTTCACTTCTGTTTCTGTACTGTTCTGTTGTTTAACTTTACTGTGTTAGGGTTTGGACAAGGCGAGCAAGCAGAAAATCTTGTAGGACATTGGACATTTGAGAAGGGTGTTGAATTGGAAGATATAACCGGTAACTTTGCTGATATTACCCTCATGGGAGCTGAAATTAAGGATGGGCAATTGAACGTTGACCCCGGAAAATGGGCAATTGCAAGTGGCTATGATGGGCCGGATATTGAAGAAAAAACGCTGGTGTCGTGGGCTATCATGGATAACCTTGACGTACAGAAAGGCTCAATATTAACCATTGACCGCCTATCTGATCCTACATTTGACGCAATTGTTTTTGGGGAACGTCAGAATCGTCGTTGGATGGCAGGGAGCGGATGGTTTCACCGCACCCAAGACCCTGAACCCGGTTTTGAGGAAAAGAAAACAGGGGAGTTGATAATGATGGCGATTTCGTATGAAAATGATAACGGTACTGCACACGTGAAACTATACCGGAACGGAGACAAAATCGGTGGCTACACATTTGGTCAATTTGTGTCTTTTGCTACAAACGATGCTGAGGCTATTTGGGGTAAACGCCACGGTGGTTTAGGTGGAGGTCCCGGCGATCTTGACGTTCACATTGAAGATTCACGGATCTATGCTGCTGTTCTTAGTCAGGCGGAGATTAAGAAGTTGTTGCCAGACACGCTTAAAGTGGAAGCGCACGGCAAACTCACCACTACTTGGGCAAAGCTAAAGACAAGATAGATATTTGTAGGCACTGTTTCAAACCTCACCATAGGCGTCAATTTAGTGAGTAACGTTTGTGTATCTGATTCACTTGTCGCCCCCTCTGGGGCTTGCTCTTGGCGGGATCAACGTTTTCTATACACCTTTCGCCTCTCCGAGGCTATGGTCAATCATATCTCAGCACCAGCGGTGCGGAATGTGTATAGAACCCGTATCACCCCAAACTCAAAGCACCAGCGGTGCGAAAGGTGTTGGACTAAAATCGGGTTTACAAGGACATCTAACAAGAGACATGTTCTTAAATTGACATCTATGGCACTGTTTCAAACCGCACCTAACAAGGCAGGATTCACATATTTAGGATTTTACTGTAAAGAAATCGAATTCTTGGAGGTAATAAAGAGCATATAAATGGATTCAAGGATAAAACAGATAGAATTGGGAAGCGATTCAGGCTTGAGACTCAAAATGGTCGTTTGTGCGGAAACAGAGGATCAAGATGAACATACACTGGTTGACCCGCGTTTAGAAGATATTCAAGCATTGTTCAAAGCGGAAGTAGACGCACCGCTTTCTGTCTTAGAACAAAATCTACGTGCATGGACTCGCAGCCATCTACAAACAGAACATATCCAGCAAGTCCTTGCCCTGTCTACCAAAGCAAGAAACGATTTCTCTGCTTTTGTAACTGTTGGGATTGGTGGGTCCGATTTGAGTGCCCGCGTATTCCACGAAATCGCCAATCATCCGTACCATAATTTGTTGTCAACTTCCGAGCGGGGTGGTGCACCAGAGGTTTACTTTACAGGTGATACCTTTGATCCAGTTCGGTTGAAAGCATTGCTTGAGATGCTGAAATCGCGCAACTTGCTACACAAAACACTTTTTAATGTGATTAGCAAATCAGGGAAAACAGGTGAAACTCTCGCGACGTTAATGATTATTCGGGATAGGCTTCAGCAAGAATTCGGAGAGTGGCGAAACCAGATTGTTGCAACCACTGGCTTGACTGAAAAAAGCCTGCTTTATCAATTTCATCAAGAATATTCGTTTTACGGTATACTTCCTGTTCCGGAAGGTGTCGGTGGTCGTTTTTCTGCTTTTTCCCTTGTCGGTTTATTCTTTTTGGCGATGACAGCAGGAATTGAGGAGAATTCGGAGGATAGGATAAACGCTGCGATTGATGGTGTTCAACGCGCAGATAAGAACTTTCAGCTGCCTTATGCGCATCCCAATAACACTGCATACCATCTTGCTCTATGGCTTGATTCTGTTGAGAAATATTACGGTGCAGGTAGCATTGTTTTCTATAATTACGCTGACAATAGTCGTCTTGGTGAATGGTTTGTTCAACTCTATACTGAATCGATTCAGGAACGCGGTATCGGGTCTAACGTAATTGCTGCGAAAGGCCCTACGAGTAATCATTCTATCCTCAACGGTATCCTTGCTGGACCGAAGGATAAGGCAGTTGTTTTTGTTCATTGGGAGGATCTCGGTCCGGATTTAGCAATCCCCAGTGGAAATGAGGGTGATGGATTAGAAGCGTTTGAAGGGCTTTCAATGAACGACAGCCAGACTGCATCCTATCGTGGAACAGAGATGGATTTTACCGATAAAGATATTCCGAATGTTACGCTAACTTTGCCGAGTCGGGATATTAGCAATGTGTGTCAATTGATGCGGACGCTAATGGATACCGTCGCTGTAAAAGGCAAATTACAGGCTCTTCATCTTACTGACGGTATTTTGATGCTTTCGGAAGAATTAACCTACCATCAATCGGCTGTTGAGGGATATAAACAGCGCACCGAACAAATCGCACGTGAAATGAAAAGGCGTTAGCTGAGTTTAAAGCCAATTATTTGGTTGAATTTGGTCAGTTGTTTTGAACGGTGTGAAATCCAACAGGGTCAAATTTATGAGATATGTTCATAAAGTTCTCAACAAATTATCCACACTACGTCTCCAGAACAAAATTTTTTTTACTTATAGTCTGGTATTCCTACTGATGTTTGCCGTTATCTTTGGAATTGCCAGTATTCTGATTGATCGTGCTTTTAATGCGCAACTTGATGAAGATGTATTCACCTTAAGTTCAATCATTTCGCGTATGTATGTGCAGTTTGTTGATACAGTGCGAAAAGAGGTAGAAGCAAAAGGTGAAGATCAAGATGTGCGTAGTGCCGTAGGAAGAGCAGAGAGAGGAGGTGGTAGAGTCTTTCCCGCAGCGAATTTTGATGTTTTTGAATGTGGTAACACTGAAGGGATATTGGTGCTAAGTAAGCGGACAGACGAACCGCGTATCGGGAGTAAAGATATTGATATAGCAAATGCGAAAGAAGATGCAGCATTCAGAGAGGGAAAAGGTACAATTCGTGAGCGGATAATCAAAACCGATGAGGAACCGCAGTTGGTTGTTGAAGTTACGCAATGGTTAGATTGGGGGTTTGTCACCGGGGGCAAGTCTCTCGAAAAATGGTTAGTAGGTGCTATGCTCAGCCAACCAGAGGAACATCCAATTTTTCTGGTGAAAAGAATGGATAAACAGGAGGAGTGGATACCCTTAAACAATATTGCGTACCGTACACCGACTCTGAAAGCTGAATGGGAGCAGCAAATGCAGGTGAATCAGAAGGAAGGTAAACCTATTGAGAATTTGGTAGTCACTTTGAAGAATATGCAGCAATCGGATGCCCCAGAAGCCTCAGATGACGGTTTGCGCACGCCCACTTTTACAGTTGTCCGTGCTGATATCCTCAGTAAACCTTTTTTAGATACACATCAATCGCCTTTTGTGGAATTAATTATTGCCTATTCACATCAGTATCGTATCCAGTGGCAAAATCAGATGAGAGTAATTTTGCTGTGGAGCATTGGTGGCGGGGCTGCTTTAGTATACTGCAGCAGTTATCTCGTAAGCCGACGAATCACCCGACCTATTGCACAACTTCAGCAAGGGGTAAATGAGATCGGTGCGGGGAACTTAACTTATCAGATAGCAGTTCAATCTAAGGGCGAAGTCGGCGCACTCGCTGACGGATTTAACCAAATGGCACTTGAGTTGAAGCGAAGTTTGGAGGAGCATCGGGCAGCAGAAAGAATCGCCGTGTGGCGTGATGTTGCACGTCAACTTGCACATGAAGTTAAAAATCCCCTATTTCCAATTCGACTCTCTGTTGAGAATTTGCAAGCTGCAAAAGATCAACCGGCAATTTTTGAGAAAATCTTTGGTGAATGCACAGAAACAATTATTGAAGAAGTTGACCGTATACGTGGACTAATAGATGAGTTTCACCAATATGCAAGATTGCCTGTCCCTGACCGACACCCAGTTAATTTGAACGATATTGTAAATGCCGTTTCAAAATTGTATATGGAGTTGTCTCAAGCGCAAAATATTAAGGTTGAAAAACAGTTGAGTCCGCTGCCACCCCTCTCGTTAGACCAAGAACAGATGGAACGGGCAGTGGGAAATCTTGTTAAGAATGCAATTGAAGCGATGCCGGACGGAGGAACGCTAAGTCTTAGAACTTCTTCTGCACCATTTAAAAAAAGCAGAAACATCTCGCTTGAAGTGCAAGATACCGGACACGGCATGTCTGAAGAGACCCAACAAAACCTTTTTGCAGCTGACTATACGACTAAGTCTTACGGGACAGGTCTCGGTATGGCAATTGTCCGCCGCATTGTTACCGTCCATGGCGGAGAGATAGCAGTTGAATCAGAAGAAAACGCTGGAACAACGATACGGATAACTTTTAACGAATCATCATACCTTACCGAGAGCGCACCTGCTATAATGCCACATGAAACCGAACCAACGAGTGACATGCAAGAGGGTTAGTAGGTGGATAACTTATGAACTATCCTGAATTTAGAGGCGAAGAAATATGAATACAATCCTTATTGTAGATGACGAAAAGAACATTCTAAAAATGCTTTCCCAAGGTCTAAGCATTAAAGGTTACAATACCTTAACTGCCTCAAGTGGAGAAGAAGCGTTACAACTTTGTATATCTGAAGACATTGATCTTGTGCTGTTAGATATTATGATGGAAAACGGCATAGATGGTGTTGAAACGTTGAGAAAATTACTTGAACAACACCCGCAACTCAATGTTGTAATGATGTCGGCACAGCAGGATGTTGAAATCGCCGCTAAGACGATGGAACTTGGTGCAAGACGTTATGTCACAAAGCCGGTGGGTATGGATAAAATTCTATCTAATATTGAGCCGTTTTTAGAACTCTCGCGCTTAGCAAAAGAAAATGAGATTCTCAAGTCGCAAATTGTTATTGATGACGAAATGGTAGGTGAGAGTGATGCCATTTTCAAACTTCGCGCCGAAATTCGTCAGGTCGCTGCAAGCGATCTTGGTGTCCTTATCTCCGGTGAAAACGGGACTGGTAAGCAGCTCGTTGCGAATGCAATCCATAGACATAGCAAACGGGCTGACAATCCCTTTATCCCATTAAACTGTGCAGCCTTACCTGAAGAACTTGTTGAAAGCGAACTTTTTGGGCATGAACGCGGCGCGTTT
Organism: Candidatus Poribacteria bacterium; assembly: GCA_028820635.1. Taxonomy (GTDB): domain Bacteria; phylum Poribacteria; class WGA-4E; order WGA-4E; family WGA-3G; genus MSPOR6. Next base: position 101,548 of record JAPPIG010000131.1, on the reverse strand, counting down.
ACTGGTGCGGATTCTATGCGGCAAGGACGATTTGAACTTGCCGATGGCGGCACACTTTTCCTTGATGAAATAGGCGATATGACTTTGAAGGCACAGGCAAAAGTCCTACGCGTGCTTGAATATGGAGAGGTTGAACGACTCGGCAGCCAGCAGATTCGGAATGTTGATGTACGAATTATTGCTGCAACGAACAAGGACCTCCCGCAGGAAATTGAACGGGGAGAGTTTCGAACGGACCTGTATTATCGCCTCAAGATTGTGCCTATTGAGGTGCCACCGCTACGGGAACGATTAGAAGATATCCCAATACTTGTAAAATACTTTGCAGAGAGGTTGCAAATGAATATGGCTTCTGCACCGAAAACGTTTGCCTCAGAAGCGTACCCCATTTTCCAATCTTACGGCTGGCCCGGCAACATCCGTGAATTAAAAAACATCGTTGAACGCTTACTAATTATGGTAAATAGAGAGATAATTCTGCCGACTGATGTTGCTGAAGTCTTGCCGATCGAAATGGATCAAACAGAAATATACGGCACCGCTGCTGCCTATCAATCGAATACACCACTGAGCACAATGGTAGATTCAGCTGAAGCAGAATGTATTCTGGCAGCTTTGAAAGAGAATGATTGGAACATACGGAAAACCGCTGAAGTATTGGAAGTTGAAAGAAGCAATCTGTATAAAAAGATGAACAAATACAATATTGCTCGCCCAGATTCAGGTTAAATTGCTTTAGGTCGTAGGGCGGACATCTGTGCCTGCCTACGCTCCAAAACTGATAACTGATAGCCACAATGAAAATATGCACAAAAACAGCGGCATGACTCGCATTCAACTTCTTATATTGCTTGTAGTTGTGATTGTGATTGGCGTGCTTTCTTATCCTCCTTGGGCAGAATACAAAAAAGTCAGTCAAGCAGATATTGACGTTGAAGTGCTCGCAATAGGAATAAAGAAATACTACAAACACACGCAGACATATCCAACAAGTTTGGATCAACTTGTAACTGATCCGGGCGTGGAAGGATGGCGTGGCACATATCTGAAATCCGTTCCAAAAACACCTTGGGGTGGAAACTATGCGTTAATGCAAGAAAACTATAAAGTAGGAATTGCAAAAAATCATTCGCGTGTCCCAGCAAAATATTGCATAGGTGGGATTGCTGAAATTAGTAGGGTTTATCACGCGAACGCTGCACAAGGCGAAAAATATTGGTGGTAATCTGTGGACGATATTTGGATACAAATCATCATTTTTTTCTTAGGTTTAGCAATTGGCAGTTTCCTCAATGTCTGTATCTACCGTATCCCCCGTTCAGATATGTCGATTTATTCGCCGCGCCGCTCCTTTTGTCCTGAATGTAATCAATCAATAAAGTTTTATGACAATATCCCACTTTTAAGTTATCTATTTTTACGCGGAAAGTGTCGGCATTGTAAAGCGAAAATAACCGTTCTCTATCCGATAGTTGAACTTGCCACAGCGGGACTATTTCTCGTGATGTATTACCAATTCGGAAGAACACTGGATTTTCTGCATGCACTCATTTTTGTGTCTCTGTTGATACCGATTTTTGTAATTGATGCGCAGCACTATATCATTCCGAATGTGATTAGCCTCACAGGACTCATACTTGGGTTGGGAATAGTGTCTGCAATAGCATACCAGAATAAAGATATAGATTATTTAAAGATGCGACTCATCGGGTTTGTAGCAGGTGGTTTGGTATTATGGTTAATTGCGTTTGTTGGCAGTGCAATTCTGCGGAAGAAAGCGATGGGGGGTGGAGACATCAAATTGATGGCGATCATCGGATTGTTTCTTGGCGCGTGGCCCGAACTGCCTATGGTGATAGCGTTGTCTGCCTTCAGTGGTGCCGTTATCGGGACGCTGCTTATCGCAACTGGCAAGAAAAGTCGGCAAAGTCCGATCCCTTATGGACCCTTCCTTGCTGGTGCTGCAGTGGTTGTTCTACTATGGGGCGACCCACTCTGGACAAAATACTTGCAGTTGGCTGGGTGGAATTAACATGGTAGCAGGCACGCTCCGCGTGCCGTAGCCATTTTACTATAAGTTGACAAACATTCTAATTCTAAACGTGTTGTATTCCTGCGGTGTATGTAGTACAATATTATGCAAACGGACAAGAGGTAAGACAAATGCACATTGATATACATGAACAGACAGAAGATTATTTGGCACAGTTAGTCAAGCGAGCTGTCGCTGGAGAGGAGATTATATTTGATAGCAACGGCACTTCCGTTGCCAAATTAATACCTTTAAAGCAAGATGACAAGAAACCTCGCCGTGGTGGACAGTGGAAGGGAAAAGTGAAGATTGCCGAAGATTTTGATGAATTGCCTGAATCGTTTATGGCTGCTTTTCTCGGGAAAAACGAATGAATCTGCTATTAGATACCCACGTTTTGTTGTGGTGGCTTGATGACCCAACACTATTATCCGAACAGGCATTGACATCCATAAAAGACACCAATAACGAAGTTATTGTCAGTGTGGTATCGGCATGGGAGATTGCAATTAAAAAGACACTCGGTAAACTTGAAGCTCCTGACAACCTTAAGCAGATGATAGGGGATGCAGGATTTACGTTAATCCCTATCAATTATAAACATGTCTGGGAGGTGCAAGACTTACCATTTCACCATGATGATCCGTTTGATAGACTGTTAGTCGCCAAGACCAAAGTTGAAAACCTGATGCTTGTTACCCGTGATTCGAGACTGAGAGCATATAACATTCCTATCCTTGATGCTTAATTCAAAACTTATGCTAATAACTGGCTCCTTCCGGGCATTTTCGTCTTCCTGCTAACTGAAAATATAGGTAAGTGTTACTTATCAGATAGACGAATAGAGGAAAAGATATGAAGAACCGTTACATGATTTTTTGCTTACTGATGTTTGTTTTAAACCATCAAATTGCACATGCTCAACAAAATATTGCACAGCAAGCGTTCACTATTTTTGAACAGCACTGCCTTGACTGCCACGGTGAATTCGGGTCTTATGCAGATATTCTCACGATTAAGCATTCCAATTTAATTGAAGACAAATCAGTCCTTCCGCGCCAACCTGATGCCTCCGAATTCTATCTGCGCTTACTTGGTGATACCGATAACGGTTCGCAAATGCCGTTAGGACAAGACCCGTTAGACACTGAGGCAATCGCCACCATTCGCCGCTGGATTGAAGCAGGCGCGCCAGATTGGGAGGCAATTCCCAAACCTAAACGCGACTTCATCACTACCGAGGCGATGCTCAAATCCATTCATACCCATGTGACATCGCTTTCTGACTTTGACCGTTCCTTTGCACGCTATTTCACACTCACGCATCTTTACAATGCAGGTGCAACAGATGCTAACCTCCGTGCCTATCGGATTGCCTTATCAAAACTCATAAATAGTCTCTCTTGGGGTGCCGAGGTAATCAAACCGAAACCGATTGACCAAGAGGAGACCATCTTTTACATAGACCTCCGAAACTATGAGTGGGACATCAAAACTGATAAGTGGTATAAAATTGAGCAGGCATATCCCTATGGTGTTCAGTTAAAGTCTGCAACATACACAACGTTATGTGAAGAGACAGATTGCGAATTGCCGTTTATCCGTGCTGATTGGTTTATCGCTACTGCTTCACTACCACCGCTTTATCACGATATTCTTGACTTGCCGAAAACAGACCGAGAATTAGAAACACAACTTGAGGTAAACATTGCCGAAAACCTCAAGAATGCACCAGGTGTTCGCGTCTGGCGCGCAGGTTTTAGCGAATCTGGTGTATCAGTCAACAACCGCATTGTGGAACGCCACAAATCGCGGTACGGTGCGTATTGGAAATCCTACGACTTTGCGGGGAATGTCGGCAAACAGAATATCTTTACACATCCGCTTGATTTTACGCATGATGGCGGTGAGATTATCTTCAACCTGCCCAATGGATTGCAGGCATACTATCTCTCCACTGCCACAGGTGAACGACTTGACGAAGCACCGATTAACATAGTGTCAGATGCGGGGTCGCGAGACCCTGTTGTTCGCAATGGACTATCGTGCATGGGCTGCCACACAGAAGGAATGAAGACGTTCGCAGATGGAATACGCACGGTTATTGAGCAGAATCTAAACCCGTCTTACGACAAAGCACAAGCGTTACGTCTCTATACCGAAAAGTCAACAATGGATCGTCTTGTCAGCGCGGATATTGCGCGTTATCGGCAAGCGATTGCAGCGGCTGGCGGTGTTTTTGGTGGAAGTGAACCGATACAGCAACTCGTCAAGCAGTTTGAGGGACCGCTTGATGCAGCACACGCTGCAGCAGAGGTAGGATTAGAAACGGATTATTTTCTGAAAAAGATTCGTGAGAATAGTATATTGCAGAATGTGGGGTTGCTGGTTCTTGGAGTTGAGAAAGGGAGTGTTAAGCGGGATGCATGGGATTCACAGTTTGACATGGTGATTTCAGCGCTGAATTTAGGTAGATCTCCAAGTTTTGTTGAACAACTCTTCCAAGCTGCTGAAGAGTTATCTGGGCAAGCAGATTATGAAGGGGCGATCATCAAGTATACTAAGGCTCTTGAAGAATCAAGAAAGCATGGTGTGAAAACCGAAGTGATTGATAAGGATTTCACTACGCTCGCCAACTTTAAAATAGCGGTTTCTTATTATAGACTTGCTGAACAGACAGATGAAGTTAATCATTATGAAACTGCGATTCAATTCATTGAAAATTCCGCTCCTAACGCAACTATTCCTAAACATCAAGAAGGGTTAACGTATCTCTGGGGACATGTTCTCTATCAAACAGAGCAATTTACACTTGCGGAAACAAAGTTTAAACAGTTGATAGAAAATTTTCCAAATAGTCCTCAAGTAGAAAATGCATGGTACGCTATTGGACAATTGAATTATAAGTTAGGAAACTATCAAGATTCTCGAACTGCTTTCAATAACATTCTTGTTAACTTTCCTAATTCTGAATTCAAGGACGATGCGCAGCTTCTAATAGCACAATCGTTCCTTGATGAAAACAATTATGATCAGGCTTACCCGGAATTCGATAAATTCGCGACTGAGGAGTTTAAAAATTACCCTGACCTGCATGCCGAATCTATGTATAAAGCCGCGTACTGTTTGCATCAGTTGAATAAGAACGATGAAGCACTTGGTCGTTATACCAAGTTCATCGCGCAATTTCCAGAACATGAACTTATCACTGCGGCGTACTTTGATCAAGGGGCGATTTATACTCAGCGGAAGGACTACGATAAAGCGAGAGCAAATTACAAGTTAGCACTCCAAAGTACCTCTGACTGGGGACTTCAAGCAGAAGTTCAGTCTGCTATTGGAAGGATTTACTTTGACCAGGGGAAATATAAAAACGCAATTGTTTCGTATACGAATCTCCTCGAAAGATATCCAGATAGTCATTTTATTGCCGAAGCAAAACTCGGTATAGCGGATAGTCATTTCCACATGGAAAGCTGGAGTGAAGCTGTCACAGCGTATAAACGGATTCTTAATGATCATAAAGAAGTTAGCGATTACATCCCTTACTGTACCTATCAGATAGGTGAGGCCTATTACAAACTGGGCACAAAACAAAATAACGCGGGACAAAAACAGCAAGCGATAGAAACGTTAAAACATGCTTTAAGTTGGTATCAAAAAGCCATTAAAGAACACCCAAAGGATGATATTGTCCCACACGCTCGCTATGGCGTGGATTTGACACTAAAAGCCCTTGGTCGCAAAAAATAAATCGTAACGTACTGTTTGTCAGTTTATGCCGACATAGTACTGATTCTCGCTGGGAATTCCGACAAACATGCATCAGGAAAAAGAAAAGTGATGAGCAGACCACTAAAGATATTCATTACCTATGCACATAAAGATACCAAAGCCAAGGACGAATTAATAACGCGCCTTGGTGTAATGAAAAGTGACGGTTTAATAAGCATCTGGAATGACAATGAAATCACAGCAGGTGATATTTGGCGCGATGCAATTTTCAGTAATCTCGACGATTCGGATATCCTTCTTTATCTTGTTTCTGCTTACAGTCTTGCCTCTGAAAACTGCAATAAGGAATTGGCAGAAGCATTAAACGCTGATATAAAGGTTATCCCAATTATCTTGGAGTCTTGTGATTGGTTATATCACAAACTCAGTGACTTTCAGGCACTTCCGGACAGAGGTAAACCCATTAGCGAATGGGAACATAAGAGTGCTGGCTGGCAAAATGTAGTAGAAGGTATCCGACAAACCATTAACAAATTGCAGTTTCAGGAGGATTCTTCCAGAAAATCCAGTGAAAAACTACAAGCAGAATTGGCGTTCCAATATGGGAACGTTCAGACTCTTCTTGGGCAAAAAAACATGGCGATAAAGGCTTACTCTAAAGCAATTTATTTTAATCCGAATGATGCTAAAATCTATAATAATCGAGGTGTTGATTACGGCGAAAAAGGTGAGCATGATCTTGCCATTAAAGATTTTACCAAAGCGATTGAGCTTGAACCAGACTATGAGTTAGCCTATAATAATCGTGGTGCTGTCTATCGCAGCAAAGGCAAGTATGATAAAGCCATTGAAGACTGCAACAAAGCGATAGAACTGAAATCCGATTATGCCGAACCCTATTGCAATCGCGGTGCTGTTTACCGCAATAAAGGTGAGATTGAGCGCGCTATTGAAGACTATGACATAGCGATAAAACTAAACCCGAATTTTGTTGAAGCGTATTACAACCGTGGTCTTGCTTACCATGAAAAGAGCGAATTGGATCTTGCCATCAAAGACTATAGTAAGGCGGTAGATTTGAATCCAAAACTCTTTCATCCCTATTATAATCGTGGTAATGTTTACCTTCGCAAAGGCAATTTTGATAAAGCCATCAAAGACTATAGCAAGACAATAGAATTAAATTCAGAACTTGGTGAAGCATATAATAATCGCGGTGAAGCATGGTTACATCTTAAGGAATGGGATGAAGCACGGTCAGACTTAAAAGTTGCTAAAGACATGGGAGTTGATATCGTTACATCGTTTCATAACGATTATAAAGACGTTGAGGCGTTTGAACGGAGAAATGACGTTAAAGTGCCGAAAGACATCGCTGCAATGTTAAAGCATCCATAGATGTGAATGATTATAAATCAAAAAGGAGAATTTCATGGACGTAAAAGACGCAATACTTTCAAGACGAACCATTTTCAAATTCAAACAGGAACCCGTACCGAACGACGTAATTGAACAGATCTTCAGTTATGGGATATGGGCACCGAATCACCATGTCACAGAGCCGTGGCGGTTCACCGTAATCGGTGAAAAAACAAAGTTGACCCTTGCACAACGTTACCGAGAAATCAAGATGGAGGACACACCAGACCACGTTGATGCAGAAAATCTTGCCAAGATAGGCGAATTGGCTTACGAAAAATTCATGTCTAAACCAACGATTATTGCTGTGTCATGTGTCCAAGACGGAGACGAACAAAGGCAACGTGAAGACTATGCCGCTGCCTGTTGTGCAATGCAGAACGTCCAACTCGCTGCGTGGGATGCAGGTGTCGGCATGCAATGGAGCACCGGCAGAATCACGATGGAAGAAAAGACCTATCAGTTGCTTGGGATAGATTCATCGCAGGAATACATCATCGGTTTTTTCTATACCGGTTATCCTGCAGAGATAAAAGAACCGAAACGGAAGGCTGCGGCTGAATTTATTCGCTGGGTGGCTTAAACCGATAATTGGTACGCTGCCTTTGCATTTTGCCAGAAGAACTTTGCCATAACTTCATCGCCTTTCGCACTGAAGTAGTCGTTTACAATCTTTTGCACGACTTTATACTGCGCGAAACGTTCGGATACGGGCCAGTTGCTTCCGTAGATGAGTCTGTCTTCACCAAACGCTTTCCATAAAACATCAATTGTTGGTGTGTAGTAGGCGACATCTTCAGGTGCAGGAGTTTGTCCTGTGTGTTCGGCTAAACCTGATACCTTGCAGTAAACATTCGGATAGCGCGCAACCTCTTGTATGGCTGAAACCCACGCGGCATCAGGTGGATTACCATCAACACGAACGCCAGCGACGTGATTAATCACAACCCGCATCGTTGGTGTATGTTCAACTAAGGCAGGCACGTTTCGTAGTGCATCAGGGTTTATGAGCAGGTCTAAGGTGAGTTCCTTCTCTGCCAATTTCTCAATATTTTTCATGAAGTCTGCGTCGTTAAGTGACTGCAGGTGTCCACCACCGAGACGTATTCCTCGGAAAAGCGGGTGAGCAGAAAACCGAGTTAGGTTCTCTTCAAAATCGGCATCGTTCGGGTTTAAATTACCAACGAATCCAACAATAAACGGCTCATTTGCAGCAAGGTCAAGAATCCACTGGTTGTCTTCAACCCACTTGCTTGCCTCAACGACTACAGTCCCTGTTACACCTTCAGGCACAGCAAGTTTTTTGTAATCGTCCGGCATGACCTTTCGGTAAAGCAGATCGTCATTAGGGTTCGGCCACGGCACACCTTCTGGTCGTGTCGGGTCATAAAAATGCGTATGTGTGTCAATAATCATCAGTACTCCTCTAAAATTGTAAGGAAACCAGACCGCTTTTCCCACCTGATAAGGGGGGCAGGGGGGTTACCAAGTGTCTCAACGCTGCTATTCGTCTTACTGTTAAGCTGTTTTCTATACGGATGCCCTGCTCCCGATGAGGCACAACAGCAGCGAAGAGAACTTCAGCGCGATGCTTTAAAACTCGAAATGGGGCAAGAACTCAATCCGATTGATCCGGAAGGGCATGTCGCGTTAGGAAAAATCTATCACCAGTTAGGTGAACATGAAAAGGCGATAGAATCCTTCCAAACAGCACTGTCGCTTGACGACAAACATCAGCACGCCTATAATAACATGGGTTTAGTTTACATTGACCTCCGTTTATTTGTCTTAGCAATAAACATGTTTCAAGCGGCGCTTGAAATAGCACCAGAAAACCCTGCCTTTTATAATAATCTTGGTTATGCTTACGATATGTCAGACAGGTTTGATGAAGCATTAGAGGCTTACCGCAATGCTCTTGATTCCGATCCAACATTTGTGGATACCTATTACAACCTTGCGGATGCTTATTTAAACCGAGAATCTTATTCGGAGGCTATTCAGTATTACAAAGCAGGAATAGAACTTGATGACGGAGATGCTACAGTCTATTTTAACCTTGGTCTGGCTTACGAAGAAACCGACGAAGTTCTCAGCGCTATCCAAGCCTATGAGAAAGGTGTATCTTTAGATGCTGATGAAGTAGAGGTTTACTATCGTCTTGCGCTTGCCTATCAGAAAAAAACGGATCACGTTATGATGAACCGCTATTTAGACACATTTCTTGAAAAGGCAGAAGGTATACCTCGCTTTGAAAAACAATATCTTACTGCTAAACGGTTGCGTCAGACTTCGGGTAATAGGTAAACCTATAAGTTAGGTTTCGCTTCCGCTCTACCTATAAGTGTCAATTTAGTGTCTAATCTTTCTTGTTGGAGGGGTTTCTAACCTCGATTTATTACCCTAAAGTAGGCGCGTTTTGTAAACGCGCCGTTTATAGCGTCTGATTTATGGCTCGGCGCGTTTACAAAACGCGCCTACCGGGTGTCGAACCGCTAAAATTGACAGTTATGGGTTTCGCTGCCGCTCTAACCAACCTACGACCTGCGATATCTAACCTAAAGAATGTACCTACTCAAATCCTGATCCTTAACGATTTCTGCCAATTCCCCTCTAACATAATCCGCATCAACGGTAACACTCTTCTTCTCAAGATCAGGTGCATCAAAAAACAGATTTTCAAAAAGTTTTTCCATGATGGTGTGTAGACGACGTGCGCCGATATCTTCCACAGACTCGTTTACCTGAAACGCGAGCGCAGCGATTTCATCAATTGCATCTTCAGTAATAGTTGCCTCTATCCCCTCGGTCTGGAGGAGTGCCGTATACTGTTTGACTAACGCATTTTTCGGCTCCGTCAGAATAGACTGAAAGTCGCTTTTATTTAGACTTTTGAGTTCAACGCGGATAGGAAACCTCCCCTGAAGTTCAGGAATAAGGTCTGATGGATTAGAGACGTGGAAAGCACCCGCAGCGATAAATAAAATGTGGTGTGTACGCACCGCTCCATATTTTGTTGCGACTGTGCTTCCCTCAATGATGGGCAAAATATCACGTTGCACACCTTCGCGGGAAACATCGGGTCCCTGCCGAGATTCTCGTCCTGCGATTTTATCAATTTCGTCTAAGAAGACGATCCCAGAATTTTCAACACGTTCAATTGCATCACTGATGACAGCATCCATATCAATCAATTTTTCCGCTTCCTCTTGCATCAAGATTTGTCGCGCTTCGGAGACAGGCACTCGTCGTTTTTTTGTCTGATTCGGGAGGATGTTGCTGAACATATCTTTGAAATTTATATCCATCTCCTCAATGCCACCGGGCGAAAATATTTCAACGAACGGCATGCTTCTACTTTTCATATTAATTTCAACAGGTCTATCTTCAAATTTGCCTTCCTTCAACTGCTGCCGTAACTTTTCCCGTGTCTTAAGGTGTCGTTCTCGTTGTTTTTCTAAAGCTTCGTTTTGTTCATCAGTTGTTTCAAATTCAAACGGCAATTGAATTTCGTCTTCATCTTCGTCAATATCAATGTCATCAATATCAATGTCTTCGTCAACATCAAATTCATCAGTCGGTTTGCTACGAGACTGACTTTTTAATGCCCGCGGCATCGGCAATAAACAGTCTAACAGACGTTCTTCTGCCAATTCTAATGCAGCTTCTTCAACAGCAGTAGTCTGTTCTGCTTTTACTTTGCTGACCGAGAGTTCTGTAAGGTCACGAATCATCGATTCTACGTCGCGACCAACATAACCAATTTCAGTATACTTTGACGCTTCAACTTTGATGAACGGGGCATCAACAAGGCGCGCAAGGCGACGTGCAATTTCTGTCTTACCGACACCGGTTGAGCCAATCATGATGATATTTTTCGGTGAAACTTCATCTTGCATATCGTCTGTAAGCATCTGCCGACGAGCGCGATTGCGCAGCGCAATCGCAACGCTCCGCTTTGCCTCAAACTGCCCGATAATGTATTTATCAAGCTCTTCAACAATCTGCCGTGGGGTTAGTGCGTCTGCCAAGATTTTCGTTTCAACAGCTGATTTCTCCAATGTAACCTCCTAAAAGGTGGTGAGCACTCCTCTGTGCTGGAACCAAAATAACAGAAATTTTGAGTATCCTATTCTTCAGTCTCAATTGATTCAATTTCAATCTGTGCGTTCGTGTAGATGCAGATTTCACTCGTAATTTTTAATGCTTCAGCGACAACCTCAGCGGCGGTTAGTTTTGAGTATTTGAGTAATGCTCTGGAAGCGGAGAGCGCAATAGAACCACCTGAACCGATAGCGAGAATGTCGTCGTCAGGGATGATGAGATCGCCGTTACCTGAAATCAGGTAGCTATCGTTTTCATTGATTGCTATCATCAAAGCGTCCGCACGCCTAAGAATCCGATCACTACGCCAATCCCTTGCGAGTTCAACCGAAGCTTTCTGCAGGTTGCCACGGTACTGTTCCAATTTTTTCTCTAAATTTTCATAGAGAGTAAGCGCATCTGAACCAGAACCCGCAAACCCAATAAGCACACTATCCTGATAAATTTTGCGAATTTTGCGAGCACTATGTTTAATAGCTGTATCACCTAACGTGACCTGACCGTCTCCACCAATAGCGATCTGCCCATTTCGGCGTACCGCCAATATTGTTGTTGAACGCATACTTTTCTTTTCGAGTAAGTTCATGTTTTTTCCTAACTTTATGGTGAATTATTGAAATAATTATACACCTCACTTGTAGGAGCGATCTCCGAATCGCGACCAAGCCATTCGTAGTCGGGAATCGGTGTTCCCTATAGGTGAATAATGTCTAATTAAGTCTAAAATCTACCATTATTGGTTCTTTCAAGCCAAAATTCTAAAGATGGTTGAGTTAAAATCCACATGTCTAATCTGTAATTTGTCATCCGTTAACTATAACTAATTTGCTTTATAGCCTCCAAAAGATGAGAAAACTCAAAAACATCACTATCCCCATGAAAAGCCCACACCTTATTCCAGCTATCAATGCATGCTGCTGGCGGTGGAAATAATAAGGACAGAGGGTGAAAGTAAGCAAAAATGTAATCGGTATAAAGATTGGGACTGATGCGATGTTCGGAATATTTTCAACACGCAAGGCGTTCCATTCCCATAATTCTTTTCCTAATCCGTAAATAACGATACTCCCGATTGCCGCTATTAACCCGGTTATGCCTGAAGCAACAAAATGGTGTAGACTAAGCATTTGAAGTCGGTGGTAGCAGTAGACAACTAACGTAGCAAAAAGCCCCCAAGATATTATCAACGCAATCGGGGTCGTTACATTTCCCAAAAAGTCTGAACTACGGTAGACGATAAACTGCAATTTTCTTGAAAATAGCCAGTCCATTGGTAGATATGTTACCGTTGCAGAGAATCCAAACAATACGCTATGTAGCAGTAGTTGAGACGATTCATCCCCAGTGGTATTTCGATTAAATTGAATGAGATAACCGAACCATCCGATTGCCAGCAGCAAGTTTGGATAAAGCCACCAAATAGCACCAATTCCTAAGTCCCTGATCGGCAGTAGAAACAGTAATAAGAACGTCAAAAATGTTGTAAAGACTACAGTAAGTACCGCTTTATCTGTTTTGATAAACATTTGTTCCTTTAAAGGCGCAATATGAGACGTGTAACTTTACTGAAAGTTTATTGAAACGTGATAACCAGTTGGCGTTCGGTGAGTTTTGCTCCTGTTGTTTTGGTACTTGCAAGGCTTCGTGGCAGCGCAACATGTCTCTTAAAACCGCCAATCGTAACGATTAACTCATCGCCATGTTTGGTGAGGTGAACCTCTTGCTTGGTTAAAAACGGGAGTTGCATCACAAGTTGATAAACATCATCAACTTTCCGGAATTGATACGGACTCTGTTCGGAGAACTTTTCTGCTGGGTCAAGGTTCGGATAGAGGATGTCTCCCAATCTACGGAGTCCTGTTTCTCCAATAATTTGATCATCAAAAAGATTTACCTTCCATATCGGTACACCCGAAAAATAGTTTTCGGCTTCCTCTATATATTGCTGTTGTGTCTGTTTCCAGATTTCAAAAAACTTGGCATCAATGCCTTCAGGGAAAATACGATTGATGATGACCGCATCAATGCATAACCCGTAAAGGCAGAAGTACATAAATGCTCGTTGTGTTTCTTTGATGACAATTTTTTCTGGATTTGTTACCAAGCGCACTGTTGTGATTTTCGGATCTGTTAGCACAGTATCAATACCTTCTAATTTATTGAAAAGGTTCTGTATATTTTGGAAATATGCGTCCTTTGGTATTGGGACAGAGCTAACTGTTTCAATAATAGGTCCTGCAAGTTTGGCGAGGTTACGTTCTAATTTGAAGATGCGGTTCATATACCATTCAAGCGTCGTTGGGATACTAACGAACCGCAGCGATTCACCAGTCGGCGCGCAGTCCAGGATAATAACATCGTACGTATTTTCACGGACATACTGGTTAATGTAAAGAAGTGCACATATCTCCTCCATCCCCGGAAACACCGCTATCTCTTCTGCCACGAGCGTTTCCAGACCTGAACGATTCAGTAGAGAACGGATGTAGTTGTAGACTTCATCCCAGTATTCAACAATGGCTTCTTGAACATTGATTTCTTGTATCCAGAGGTTCTCCTGAATTTGTATCTGTTTTTCAGTAGGCTGTGCAATGAGAAGTGCCTCATTATCAAAAGAATCGCGGAGTGAATGTGCCACGTCAAGTGAGATGACAATCGTTTTATATCCGAGTGATGCTAACTTAATGCCTGTTGCAGCAGAGATGGTTGTTTTACCGACACCTCCTTTGCCTGTGTAAAAAATAATACGCACTATTTGGATCCTACCTATCTATTTGTTTTTTATTAAGTATACCTTGAAATATCAAGATTTGCAAACGAGTGTTCCTGATTATAGGCGTTTGTTTTTATGGTAAAGTCCAATTAGTGAATACCCCCGGTAGATGCGATTAGAAAATCGCATCTATCAGACTGAATAAACAAGATTCGCAGTATTGTAGGTCGGGTAGAGCGAAACGACACCCGACAACTCTTGTTGGAGGGTTTCTAATACCATTTCTAATTGATAAAGTATCATTCCGATCTTGAGTTTCTTTGTAGGAGCGACCTCCTGGTCGCGACCAGGAGGTCGCTCCCACAGAAGAGGGGGTTGCATTCGGACAAACCGATTTATGAAATAATGTCCCATTATTTAGAAATGGTATTACAAACCCGCCTATGTGGTTTTGGGATGGGTTTAAAAGAGGTAGGAAAGATGTTTACTTTGTCTTTTCGTTACGGAAGGGTGTAAATACCCCATTGAACCCGTACAATTTCACCCGTATCTACAAGACGACTGAGTTCATTTTTTATTGCTTTTGGATGTCCTTCAATAGTATCAATAAATTCTGCTGTTTTTTTCTCGCCATCGGCAAGGAGGGATAGGATTTGCTCTCGGAAGGGAATTCGAAGTGGGGTGCCTCCCCTAAGTTTTTGTAGCACACGGTTTGCTTGTCTCGCTGAGCATCCTAAGATTTCCTCCACTTTTTCTCTGCTGGATTCAACAGTCAAATTATCGCGTTCTGTTTCAAAACGTTCGCGCGTCGCTATCACTTCCGGCAGTTTGTCAAGTCCACCAGCAACTTCAAAGTCTTCCCAGTCAAAAAGAAGTGTTTCAGGTTTGTCGGTGATTTGGGGCAGTGCCAAACTGGAGACTAATATAACTTTCTTATTCGGTAACTGATCTAACTTGGCACGCTTTACAATACGCGAGAGTTTGGCGACGACATTCTGCTCATAAACACTCTGGATACGTTCGTCTTTATAATGGCCGAATTCTATGTCTTCTTCATAGGAAAGAGGATCTTTGTCGTTTCCGAATAAGATTTGTGCTCGCTGCCAAATAAGTTCTTGTCGTAGTTCGGGTGTGCCGATGATCCAGAGAACATGTGTCTCTTCAAAAGCGGTGTGCAAACTGTCCATCATTTCGAAATGTGTTACGAAACAAACATTCTTCTTTTTTTCGACGTCTGATAACCGTGTGGCAATTGACTTATAAGTGATGATTGAATGTTTAACGCTTGGATCGCTTTCAATTTCAGCCCGGATACCACGGAAAAAGCGCTGTCCCATTTTAGACAAACCGATGAGGTCCCAGTTACTGTTGTAATCTAAAATCGTTTTTCGTGGATAGGTGCCTGTGCGAATCTGAAAGACTTTGTTTTCCGCAACCCATGCTGTTGGTTCGGTGTGATGCACCTCAATTTTCTCATTTGGGAATGCTCTACGAAGATGTTGTTCGGAGAGGTTTACCGACATTAACAACAGACGTTTTACGTTTGGGTGCAGCACTGGTGGTACCCAGAACCTCAAGGTTTTTCCATTCCACCGTATTGGTGCATCGGCATCCCGCGTGTAGTGTGCGAAGAAACTTTTGAGTTGATGCCAAAACGTCCAGTTTGAATCTGGGCAGATTGTCGGTAATTTCCGAATGTCTTTGACGGTTTCTACAGCAAAAATACCCAATTGGATCGCTTGCGCCATGGACATCAATATTTTTATTTCTTCATTAAGGGCAAAACGCTTGAAGCCAAAAACAGGCAGTTTCATTGCTGTAAGTTTCTTTTCAGCGTTTTTGTCAATAGGAATATACGCAAAAGCGTCCCCTTCAAACTCAATAGTAAATTGTGCTAATTGCTTTCCTGTATCGGGATCGACAAAACCCTGTTCAATCACCTTCCCTCTCACATTGACTTGACACATCTGTTTGATGAGTCTTTCTTGTTGCCATTCAAACGCTTGTATTACTGTGCGGATTCGCTTAACAGCATTCGCATGCGGTTTGTTTTTGATTTCTACGGCATGCATCAACGCTTTAGCAAAATTTCCCAAGGCAGTCCCTTGCCAGTTCACACTCCATTCTTTCAATAATTTTTGGGATAACTTACATACGGGAAACAGTTTGTACGCTTGTGTTCTGTCGATAATGCAAAGCCTTTCCTTCTCATCCATCTGTATGAGGATTTCTTCTGCCATTTCAGCGTGTTGTGGATCGAAAAAAAGTTCGGGAAGTGCTACTATCTGCGTTTTGGCGTGTTTTAATGTGGATGCTTGTGATAAAAATCCGCGCTGTTGGCATTGCGTATAGACAGGACATTGTGGACAGATACTTTCGCGCGCATCGCCCCCTTTTTCTTCAATCGCATCGCACCTTTCCGGATCTTCACAGACATTACCCAATTGAAATGGTGTTGCCATGCGAACGTCGATAGGTATCTTTTTCACCTGCTCCCACAGGTACATTCGAGGTTTTCAGCGTTCGTATAATGGAATGTTTTGGTTTTGATAACGGTTTTCTATCTTTTCAGCTAATTTGTAGGTTGGCATGTTTAAGCAAGTTGTACCACCGTTGCTGGCATCGGATACTGCATCGTAGTGTTTTTCTGTGCCTGCCTCCGCAATCAGTCCGAGGATGCGGTCTGTCCGGTCAAAAATTTCCTGTATCTGAACGCCGTTCTTTTCGAGTGTCTTATAAACTTTTTCTGTTTGTTCTGACTTGTACAACACAGGAGAAGGGCGTTTTATCGATAATGGACTAAGTTTTCCTTCCCGAACTATTTGCACCTTATCAGGCACTGGTATACCAGCAAGAGGTGCCGGTGGCATAATTCCTGTGTCGTGCCATATATCCGTTATTGGTGTTGATTGCGTAGGAAGTCCTATATCGGTGGTTGAGGCACGTAACCATACCGCCTCTTCATTTTCCCATAGCGATATGTATTTGTCGTCAACCTCACTATTAGGTGGGATCCAAAGATGGGAACCGTTATCTTGTCGGACATAAGAAAAACCGTGCTTTACAAGTGTCTCTTTTGCAAGATCAAGATTATGCGAACCCAGAGAAAATGGAACTTCAGTGGCAATTTGTTTTTCTGTTATTTTTTCGGGGGCGGGTTCATGCAGTGCAGCACGAAGCGCATCAATAGGGGCAAAGACAACCTCTTTATCAACAATAGGTGGGTCAAACAGATTGCCAAGCAGAATTTCATAACGCGCATCCCAACGATTGTAACCTTCTTCACCAAAGATTTCAAGATACAGATCGCGTTGGTCAGATTTATCCGAAGTTGGCGTGTGTTTATAGATGTAAAGTTTCGCTTTCTCGGTATTTGGATGCAGGTAATTCGGCACCCGGCAAGAAAAGCGTAATCCTCCAGATTTTGACATCGTTAATAATGGGTTTGGAACAGTGTCAACAAGTGCCTCAATACACGTGAGAATAGCATCAGGGGAAACACAAATAGCCTTATATGTAAAATCAAAGTCATGCCATCGTGCGCCCTCGCGTTCGGATGGAATACCAGTATAAACCTGAATACCCCAGGATGCATGCCATCGTCTCATTCCCCAGTCTTGTGTTCCCTGACGTCTTAAGAAAGATTCGCCGCCCAAGGTCCGTGGACCATGATCGCTATCTGGTGCCTGTCCTATGGGCATGAATGAGATGTTTGCTGTTTCCAAATCAGTGAGTAGCATTGGGTATCTGTGCGCGCAATACACTGTGAAGTGATAGGGATAACCCTTATTGTACAGTGCGGGTGCTACCACTGTCTTCCGCTGGCGAAGCGGGTTTTTATGTCGTTGATGACAACGTTGAATAAGATCTTTTAAGGGATTCATGATAGAAAAGACAATATGGAAGCTGTGGTTCCTAACACTACTAATTTCGGCTAAATAGACACATTTAGAATAGAATTAACTAAATTATATCAAAAGATCTTTTTTTAATCAAGTTTTCTTGCGTCCGACAAAACTACTAAATTTCTTAAAGTTCTTAACGCTTAAAATTCTAAAATTATGTGTTTTTTCAAGCAAATCTAACATTTTTGGCAGATTTAATTTGACTTTTAGGGTAAACAGGAATACAATTAGCCGTATTGAGTTATATCAATAATTTTGATATATTATTAATTAAGGTTGTCTTAATGTAGTCTTGAGGTTTAGTTTTCTGTAGAAGGCGGGATTTTGATGTTTATCCGCCGGATCTGAAAGACATTTTATCATACGTGCCGCGTTTAATCAACCGCGGCACTACAAATCTAAATTCTATAATGCAGGGGAGGTATTGGGATTGAAAAGTTTTTGCACACTATTTATTGTTTTTTCGGCACTCATAAGTGTTACTGGATGTAGTGATAGGATTAATATTAAGTTACCGATAATTATAGACGAAGGTGAATTTGAAAGAGATAATTTTACGACGCCTTTTGGTATGCTGTCCTATGATTTGAATGCAACATTCATACGGGGAGAGGAGGCATTCCAGAAGGCATTTTTAGTGGAAGAAGGGTTAGGTCCAATCTTCAATAATATGAGTTGTGTAGGTTGCCATCCAGAAAACGGCAGAGGCACACCAGATTTAGCACTCATACGATTTAGCAGAGGACACGATCTTATGATTGATATGGGTGGTCCTCAGTTCCAAGACAAAACCATTCCCGGCGTTCCTTACGAAGTTCTTCCCGCGGGTGTTGATAAATCAACGCGACTCCCGCCACCTGTTTTCGGTCTGGGACTTATAGAAAATATTCCAGTTGAAACGATCTTATCTTACGCCGATGAGTTTGATGCTGATGGCGACGGTATTTCTGGTAGACCGCACTGGGGTATCCCATCCGATTTTGTTCCAACTACTGAAATTGGTGGTGGACCAGGTGAACAACTGGGTAGGTTTGGACGAAAAGCAGCAGTTACATCTTTAGTCCAACAGACCGCGACGGCTTTCCAGCAAGACATGGGGATTACCAACGGTTTTTTAGAAAAGGAACCTTCCGACACTGGTGATTCAGTTCCCGATCCAGAGGTTGATAGTGCAACCGTTATAGATATTGTTGTTTTCATGCGTTTGCTTTCGCCACCATCGCGTGGTGAGATAACAGAAGAAGTTAGGCAGGGAGAGAAACTTTTCAGCAAGATTCAGTGTGCTGCTTGCCATGTTCCAACAATGCAGACGGGACCGTCTTCTATACCCGCTTTGGATAGAGTTGATGCCCATATTTACTCCGACCTGCTTTTGCATGATATGGGAGAGGAGTTGGCGGACAACCGTCCTGATGGTTCTGCAACTGGTAGAGAATGGCGGACTGCACCACTTTGGGGCACTCGCTTGGTAGCGGAATTTCTTGGTGGAACACCGTTTTACCTACATGATGGTCGCGCTACCACCCTTGAAGGTGCTATCCGGGCGCATGGGGGTGAGGCTCAAAACGCGAAGGAAGCGTTTTTCAACCTATCTGAAACAGAACAAAAGGCGGTCATCACTTTTCTTGAATCGCTTTAAAATGTAGCGCAAAGTCCAAGAGCCGATTCGGACTTCCTGTTGATGACGATGTTGCAAAAGACGTATACACCTCGCTATGGGAGAGGCGACAATGCTAAACAAGCGGAATGCCGACAGGTGTGCCGCTTGATTTAGCGTTCTAACAAAAATCTCTCGAATAACTATTCATTTAGAGTTGTTATTCCTCCTTGCGGGGGAGATGTGATCCCCCGCACTAACACATTATTTGTCTGAGCGAATTAACACAAATACCATATACACATTCAGCTTGATTTGACCCTACAATAAGAGATGTGTGGGCTTTGACAAAATTTTACATACCGTCCTTTTTACAATCTGTTGCAAATTTCTCCACTACATGCTATACTTACAAAACCTGCAATCTCATTTGCAAACTGGGCTAATTTATCTTGTAAATCCAAATTTCCGGCAAGGAGACATTTATGCCGATTGTATCTCACGTTGTGTTAAGAAAATTTGTATACGATATTTATCGGGGGGCAGGTGGCACCGAAGAAGATGCACGCATCGTCAGTGACCATGTTGTCGATTCTAATTTAGCGGGACATGATTCACACGGTGTGATCAACGCGCCGAACTATATCGGTGGAATGGCTGGCGGTCCGGCAGCAGAGAAAATGGAGATTGTTAGAGAGAGTGGTGCCGCGACAGTTATCAACGTGAACGGGGCACTCGGAATGGTTGCTGCACGCAAAGCAATGGAGATGGCAGTCGAAAAGGCAAAAACCTGTACCATCGGTGCAGTCGGTTTACATCGGTGCGGGCATGCAGGACGAATGGGTGAATATCCGCCAATTGCAGCACGGGAAGGAATGATCGGTATTGTTTTGCTAAATGGTGGAGGTAGGTTTATGCATCCACACGGCGGCACTTCACGAAGGCTACCACCTAATCCTATTGCCATATCCGTGCCTCGGGCAAATGGTGAACCGCTTCTGTTAGATATGACGCTCAGCGTAGTCGCAGGCGGCAAACTTCTCGTACAGTCTGCACGGGGTGAACCAATACCAGAAGGATGGATGATAGACTCCGACGGCAACCCTTTAACAGACCCAAACGTGTTTCGTGAACGACCAAATGATACCGCTGTCATGCCACTCGGAGGATTTCAGTTTGGGCACAAAGGGTTTGGACTCGGTGTAATGATTGATGCCATTGCAGGCGGTCTTTCTTGGGCAGGGTGTAGCCGTGAACAACCTACGCGCGGCGCAAGCGGCATTGTTATGTTTGCAATTAAAATTGAGGATTTTATTGATTTAGCCGACTATGAACAGGAGATTGAATATCTTGCGGAGTGGGTTAAGTCATCAGCGAGATTGCCAGGAATTGACGAAATCTATGTGCCAGGAGAATTTGAACAACGAAGCCGTGAGAAACGACTAAAAGAGGGAATACTGATAGAAGAACCTACGTGGGATCGACTCGTTGAGGCTGCAGAACGTTTTGATGTTGCCACCCCCAAGGTTCTTCAAACCTAAATCTCTGAACTTATCAGTCAAAGGAGAAAACAAATGAGAATTTTTAGCGTTTTATCCGTTATGTTTATTAGTGTTTTAGGTTGTGCTGTTCTAAATCAACCAACTTTTGAAATTGATTCCTCACGCCTTACGAGTCAAACTAACCCCGAATTCGTTGACGGAAATGTGGATACAATCAGTACATTTGAAGTAAAAGGGCATATTGAAAAAAGCTACAAAAATATTCCTGTTGCCGGTCGCACTCGCGGTGAAAGACAACGGATATATTTGACTCAGGGGCAAGGGTACCGTCGAACAGAAGCAGTAATTAAATTAGATGTGCCTACATATATATCTTATATTGAAATTTATCCTGCATCCCGCATTCCCAATTTGTCAGTAACGTCAACAATGGAAGATCCACCGCGGTTTAAGTCGTCGTTTGTGATGGCGCAAGGCAAACAACATGTCAACGTGGAAGGAAAATTACCAGTCAGATTCGAAATTAATCGAGAGATACTCTACTTACGTTTGTCAGCGGATGCAATAGAGGATAAACAGAGTGCCGTTCGTGAAAAAAGAGATAGAAATGTCAAAAAAGATAAAAACACAAAAATAAACAGAGACGAACGTATTCAGATTCCGCTGAAAGGTGCTTCTATTCGGGAGGTAAAATTTTATGCCCGTTAGAAAATGGAGATGGATTGCAAGTAGTTTATTGTTAATAGTTTTTAGTATTACGGGGTGTGCTTTACTTCAAAATCCACCTGTCGCGGAACTCCCTCCATCTCGCCTCACGTGTGACGCTAACCCAAATATGGTAGATGGAAATTTGGAAACAGTAGGAACATTCCAAGCACACGGTTCTATTCGGAAGATGTATTTTGAGGAAGGGACGGTTGAATTTAACGCTAATCCGAAGCGTTATCAGATAAATCATGATGGTACTCTTAAAACAGAAACACTGATAAAACTGGATAAACCAACGTATGTGGCTTACATAGAAATTTATCCGGGTTCTGATATTCCAAAGTTGGCTCTTGATTTTACAGCAGAGGAAAAATCACTGAAGTGGCGTAATTCGTTTGTCGCAGTGCAGGATAGACGACACAGAGATGTGAAAAACCAGCAGAAGGTGTGGTTACCGATTAGACAAGAAGTGTTATATCTGCGGATAACCGCAGACGGCATTGAAGATCGGAAAGGACAGACGCGCGTTGAGAGTGACGACCGTCGCTTTTCTTATGGAATTGTTACGCCTTTAAAAGGGGCAAAAATTCGAGAGGTGAAGATTTACGAGCGGATGTAAGAAACTGCTTGAATTTAGTTTCACGAAATTGTATAATATACAAACTTGCTACAATGTGAACTAATCACTTAGATTTCTCGCCAGAATCTGTCTTAATATTGCATCCATAAACCTATTGCTTGACTTTTTCTACAAAACCGTGTTAAGTTTAGCACATAACATTCTTGGAGGATCAAAACCCGATTGCAAAAACAAGAATTGAAGGGTGTCCCTATTCAAAACAACGCTGAAGTTCAAGCACTTTTTGGACAAAGCGATGCCTTTTTAAAAATCATTGAAGATGATTTTAACGTCCGTGTTGTTTTGAAAAGCGATAGCATTGCTGTCCTTGGTGAAAACCAAAAAAATGTCAACAGAGTCGTAACGGTGTTGGAATCACTACTCCACCGTATCCGAAAAGGTGAACGAATTCAGGCAACCGATGTTAACTACGTCATCCGTGCGACAGAAGCAGATGAAACAACTATTTTAGATCAAAGTTCGCCAGAATCTATACCTGTGTTTTCAAAACGAGGTGTAATTCGTCCGAAAACTGCTGGACAAAAACGGTATGTTGAAGCGATAAAACACAACGATCTTGTGTTTGGCATTGGACCTGCTGGCACAGGGAAAACCTACCTTGCAATGGCAATGGCTGTTTCTGCGCTTAAAAATGGGCAGGTGAGTCGTATTATCCTAACTCGACCTGCCGTTGAAGCGGGTGAACGTCTCGGATTTTTACCCGGTGATATAGCCGAGAAAGTACATCCTTATCTACGACCACTATATGATGCGTTGTACGATATGATACCACCTGATACGCTTGACAATTACATTGAACGCAATATCATTGAAGTTGCACCGATTGCTTTTATGCGAGGTAGAACTCTCAATAATTCTTTTGTTGTTCTTGATGAGGCACAAAATGCAACAATCGAACAGATGAAAATGTTCCTCACACGGCTCGGGTTTGACTCAAAAGCCGTTGTAACGGGTGACATCACACAAACAGACCTGCCAACGCATAAAGTATCGGGACTCGCAGATGCACAAGAAGTGCTTTCTGGAATCAAGGGAATCCAATTTATTTACTTCTCAAAGACTGATGTTGTGCGGCATGAATTGGTGCAGCGTATCATTGAGGCTTATGAAAATTCAACTCCACCCCCAAATGTAAAACAGGTATTAGCAGAAGCCGAAGAATCTGAAGGTTAACGGGTTTGATTGATGTTACCAATGCCAGCAGCAATACCACGTTTGATATCCAAATTGCCCAAAAAGCCGTTTTAGCGACATTAGATGCACATAATATAGAAGATTATGAAGTAAGCATTTTGTTAACAGATGATCTCCACATGACAGAACTAAATCTTGAGTATCGTGGAATTGATGCACCAACGGATGTATTAGCGTTCGCTATGCGTGAAGGTGAAGATAGTGAGATGATGCTATCCACTATTCTTGGGGATGTTGTCATATCTTTAGAAACCGCAGAACGCCATGCAACAACTGAAAAACATTCGCTTGAAGAAGAGGTCGCATTTCTAACTGTACACGGTATGCTTCATCTACTCGGATATGACCATCAAACACAAGAGGAAGCCGCTGCTATGTTTAATAAACAAGAAACCATTTTAAAACATTTAAAAGTAGTAGGCACGCTCCGCGTGCCGTAATCGAGTTCAAAGTAGTTTCTTAAGTGGAAATGTTCAGGTATTGACAGTTAATTACAGAAATTCTTGTTAAAGATATAACGTGTTAAAGATATAACGGAGGTGTGATTTTACGCTTGGATGAGCAACATATAGCTATAAGATTAGTTTGTTTAGGAATTCTGTTAATTTTAAATGCACTCTTTTCAGCGGCAGAAGCTTTGCTGGCTCGTTTGACGCGGTCGGATATTCTGGAATTCGCAGAGGAAGGTGGAAAACGCTACGAAGTCTTAACATCGCTTTTGCGCCACCCGCGCCGCTATTCATTGACTATTATTACAGCAAAGACGCTGCTGATGGTGGCAACCGTTGTCCTATTTGCGACATTCTGGGAAAATCCCATATTGAGCGGTGGACTTGCTGCCCTGCTTCTTGTCGTTTTTACAGAATTATTTCCTAAAAACTACGTCCAAAATAGTCCCAGCGGAACAACTATTCATGCGTTACGTGCCTTACGTATCGTTTATTGGGGCGGTTTTCTAATTTTAATCCCCTTAAATTTTCTTGTGAATCTGATTGTGCGTATCTGCGGCGGCAAGGTTACGTCAGCACAAGATAGTCTTGTATCTCCAGAAGTGTTAGAAACCTTAGATAATGTTGCAGATAGCCAAGAGATTTTAGAGCCAGATGACCGAGAAATGATTGCTCGGATTTTGGACCTGCCAGATAAAGTGGTCCGAGAAATCATGGTGGCACGAACTGATATGGTATGTCTTGAGGTCGGAACGCCAGCTGCCGAAGTCTTACAGACAACAATTGCATGTAGGCATACACGTATTCCGATATATGAAGAGACAATTGATAACATTGTCGGAATTTTGCATGTTAAGGACATGTTAGATTGTTGGGCAGAGGAGAAACCGATTACCCTCAGTGAACTTATTGTTGGTCGCACACCTTTTTTTACCCCAGAGAGTAAAAAGATTTCTGAATTGTTCCGAGAACTGCGAGAACACAAACAACATATCGCTATTGTTGTAGATGAGTACGGTGGCACAGCGGGGATTGTAACGCTTGAAAACATTATTGAGGAGATTGTGGGTGAAATCCAAGACGAAGACGAAGCAGATGAGCAGGATGCCTACATTCAAATTAGTCCAGATACCTACTCAGTTGATGCCAGACTAAATCTTGTAGAATTAAACGAAAAACTTGGCACAGAATTTGAAGCGGAAAATATTGATACCATCGGTGGGTTTGTGGTAGATCATCTTGGACGAGTCCCTGAAAAGGGTGTCGTTTTTACTTACCGCGGTATAAGTTTCACGGTATTAGAAGCAGACGCACGAAGGATTCATCGTATTCAAATTCAGATGCCGAAAAACGCTAACGGTGATGTAGATTCAGAATAATAAAAAGATTTGACAAAGTTCCTAAAATGCCGTATAATTAAGGGGAGAACGGGGCGTAGCGCAGCCCGGCTAGCGCGCCTGCTTCGGGAGCAGGAGGTCGGAGGTTCAAATCCTCTCGCCCCGATCTTATCCCGCCTTATACTGAATGATTGTAAATCATTGCTCCTACACATAAAAACATGCCTACTCAAAAAACACAAGCAATTGTAATTCGTGCTTTTTCCTTACGCGAAGCCCATAAAATCATCACTTTCTATACCCCCGATTTTGGCAAAATAAAAACTATGGCTTATGGCGTAAAAAGCCCTAAAAGCAAGCTGAGCGGTAGTTTAGAACTGCTCAATCACGGCATGCTTCTTTTTAACTATCGCGAAAACCGAGATTTGCAAAGCCTTACAGGTTTTGATCTCATTGAAGGTTTTGACGGAATCCGAACCGATTTTGCGCGAATTACTTACGGATGCTATTTAGCAGAATTAGTTGATGCTATCGCATCAGAAGGTGACGCAAACCCTGATATTTTCGATTTACTACGAAATACATACCAATTTTTAACGGATACTGATGATGTCGCGTTGCTCGCTCGGGTTTTTGAGATAAAGTTTCTCGACCTCGCGGGGTACGCACCCCAACTTTCTCAGTGTGCGAACTGCGGTGCGGTTGTGACTGCTTCAACTGTCAAAAATACGCAGGGTACAACTATGATGTTCTTCAGCGTTCGACACGGTGGGCTGCTTTGCGGAGATTGCCAACACAGAGACACCTCCGCATTTTCAATAGCCCCCGGAAGTTGTGAACTTTTGAAGACATTACGGAAATCAGAATTGGACAAGTTAAGTCGGATTCGTGCCTCTACGCGTAATCATCGTGAACTGAAACTTGTTCTCAGTAGTTTCATTCAATACCATACGGAACGTAATCTAAAAAGTCTTAAATTTATTGAAAGTGTGTTAGAAGTGTAATATTTGACAAACGCCAAGCACGCTTGCATAGCGTGTCTACAGAAGAAAAGGAGTTGTAAATGAAAGTAGATAATATCTTCAAAACATTACTGTTTTTCCTAAGTATTTTCACATGTATAGCAATCGTCGGGACTCATAGTGCGTTTGCTGCCACAATCGGTAAAATTTCCGGTATCGTCACCGCAGAAGCGACAAAACAACCGTTAGCAAACGCCAAAGTGACAATTGTTGGGACAAGTACTACTGCAACAACAAACGATTCTGGCTATTATGTTATGACAAACATTGATCCAGGCGGATATGATGTCCAAGTTGAACTCACTGGCTACCGTTCCAAGACCGTTCAAGCAACGACGGTTTTCGCTGGACTCACCACAACTATAAACTTCGCTCTGGAGGTTTCTGAAGTCGTTGAAATTGAAGGCATAACGGTAACTGCTCAAAAACCGCTCATCAAGAAGGATGTTACGCAAACAACACGGATAATTGAAGCGGACGAAATCGCCTCTATGCCACGCGACACCGTAAATGGCATTCTTCAAACACAGGCAGGTGTGGCTGTGCTAAATTCATCTGGCTCGCTCCATATTCGTGGTGGTAGGTCAATGGAGATTAAATATCTTATTGACGGTATCCCAGTTAATGATCCGATTGGTAGGGGTTTAGGGCTGCAAATTAGCACAAACGCGCTTGAACAGATGGAAGTCATCACGGGCGGATTCAATGCGGAACATGGGGATGCACAATCCGGTATAATTAATCTCATTACGAAGGCTGGGACACATAAATTTACTGGTAGGGTTAGATATCGGGTTGGTCAATGGGGACAACACCATGGCGATCCAATATATGGACCCTGGTTAGACCCGGACGAAGGTTTCCGACCAGTGGCACTTGAACCTTTCAGAGGTATATTCATCGGTAAACCTTACGATTATCAAACACCTTATCGTGGAAAATCTGTAACAGTTGGGGAATTGGCAGAACGAGAAGGTGATGATAAGGTAGAATTCACAGAAATTGCTCCCGGTGTGTATGCAGATAGAACAGAAAACCCGTTGCAGCCGGTTATTGATACGGAAACAGGCGAACCTAAGGTAAATGAAGAAACGGGTGAAGTCATTATGGAACGCCAACCATTCAAGGACGCGGACGGCACCGTAATTGATTATGAAAACAAACAGGTCACACTGTTAGATGGCTACATTGTGGATTTGGAGCAGTACAGCGGGCAGTTCAACGATACAAAAGAGTATAAGTTATCTCCGAGTCATATCGGAGAATTAGCACTCAGCGGACCGATATGGGGTAATCGGTTGACGTTCTCCTTCGCCAGCCAGTTGCGGCGAGATGAGAGTTATCTGCCCAATAGTGGCAGCGGAGGACACACACTCCAAGGCAAACTCAAGTTTGAAATAACACCCGAACTCAAACTCACTGCAAGTGGACTCTATGATGTGCGGGAATTCAACAACTACGGTGGGAGTTTACGTTTTGTACCCGGTGCAATTGAAGTTGACAATAGGGATGGTCGGAGTCTTTCCGTTCAGCTTTCACACAATATCAACTCAGGCACTTTCTATACCTTGACTTTTGGACAATTCCACCGTTCTTATGCCAGTCATCAACCCGGAAAAGTGTGGGATCCTTTGAATAAAACGTTTGAAGAAAATGCTTATGATCCTGAAAAATCCTTTGATCAAAATCAGGAAGAAGGTAGGATTAGAAATCCAGCACAACAGGCATATAACGACACAACCTACGACGTCGCGGGAGATAACAATTTCTGGACTGACCGCAATTCCACGACATCAATTTTCAAAGGCGTTTTTGCGAGCCAAGTTACGGAAAACCATCAAATCCAAACAGGGATTGAATTTTCAACAAACCATCTCTACAATCTCGGTACAACAAATTATGGAAGTTCAAATCTCTATGTGGAGTATTATGACGTAACGCCTACATCTATCAGTCTATATGCCCAAGATAAGATGGAATATGAAGGTATGATTGTGAACGCAGGGTTACGATATGATATATATGACCCGGATGGTATCTCACCAAAAGATCCGTTAGAGCCGCTTGAACTGAACGAAGATGATGGCACAATCAAACTGGACTACGATACCTATAACGTTGGACTACCGGTTATCAAAGATCCGGTTGAAGCGTCTGTTAAACACATGATCGCACCGCGTCTCGGTATCTCTTTCCCAGTTACTGACCGGGCGAAATTACACTTTACCTACGGGCATTACTATCAGATACCACGAGGTGATGACCTCTATGAAAACCTTAGTTTTGATATGCGTGGTGCAATCCGAAGAAGAGGCAACCCCGACCTGGAACCAGAGAGAACTATCGCTTATGAAGTCGGGATAGCCCAGCAGTTCACCGATGACTTAACTTTTGACATCACCGGATTTACAAAGGATATTGATAACCTTGTGAGTAGTGTGCATGTTGACATCACAAACGATTATAGTTATTTCATCAACGACATCTATGGACGCGTTCAAGGGGTTGAACTTTCAATCCGTAAGTGGCGCACAGGGGGAGGTCCGGTTTCCGGTATGCTCAGTTATACCTATTCTGTTGCGAAGGGCAAAGGCTCCAGTCGGAATTTGGGGTACCTCACCTATTACCGACAGCAACCTGAAGTAACCGAAAGCCATCCATTAGCATGGGATCAGCGTCATATTATTTCCGCATTTTTAGACATTCAGCTACCCTTTACTTCTGCTGTTAATTTTGTCGGTAGATACGCCAGCGGTTTGCCATACACGCCAAATCCGAGGGCACCGATAAAACCTGCTATCAACTCAAAACGTTATCCAGCGACTTACAATGTTGATGCCCTGGTTAGTAAACGGAGTACGATTAGTGGGATAACGTATACCTTCTTTGCGGATATTCGGAACATCTTCAACACAAAGAACTTGGATAATCTGCTTGATGCCGTTACGTATGATCGGTACGGTATTCCGTTGACTGCCCAGAAGCATTCCAGTCCGATTTCATGGAGTTCGCCGCGTTTGGTTATGGTGGGTGTGAGTTTGGATTTTTAGTTGAATAAGATAACCCAAGTTGCTACCTATAAGTTTTTAGACATGGAAACACCGTCTTTAATGAAAAAATGCTGATAATTAACCAATATTTTGTAGCGCAAACTGTCAGTTTGCGCACTCACAGGCACAATCTAAATGAAGATTAAGTTATTAATTCGGTAATATGCGGGCGAGGAAACCCCGCCCCTACGATCATTTTTATGGACTGGATTACCGAAATATTTATTTAAACTTCATACAGATTGTGCTATAAGGTAGCAACTTAGGTTAAGATAATAAGGAGACAAACAATGCGAATTCAAGAAATCATAGAAACCATAAAAACATTAAGTCCCACTGATCGGTATCACTTACGGAAACTATCGAAAGAGCAGGAGGAAGCTGATAAACTGGCAGTATTTCATCAAGTCCTGCTGTCGCAAGGCTTAGTTAAAGAAGTGAAGAAATCTCATGGCACTGCCACGATTGAACGCCAACTCATCGATATCAAGGGGAAACCTGTCTCAGAAACAATTATTGAGGAGCGGAATAGGCGATGATCTACTATATGGATAGTAGTTGTCTTGTTAAACGTTACGTCAAGGAGTTGGGACCCCATATCCTACTTGACGATAAGAAGCATTCACATCCGTTGTCGTGGAGTTCGTCGCGTTTGGTTATGGTGGGTGTGAGTATGGATTTTTAAGAGGTAAATTTTTACTAATGGAAACCAATATTGATAAGGCAGATATAGCTGCTATAGCGAATAAATTAGAACAAATTGCCTCTTTTTGCAAACCCGTAGACCCTGATTTGAGATCTCCTGCTATCAAGGTCATTGACTGTGTCCTTTCGCTTCGTACAAGTTATGACAAAGTCGTAATTCCTCGACTCAAGAATTTTAGGGGTAAACATCCTGACACACAACAAGTCACTGATTTAGCAAATCTCATGGCAAGTTATCCAACGCCCTATAAATTCATTCAACAAGAGCTTAACTACAATTCCGAGCGTAAAGCAAAAATGCTACAGCAAGTAGTAAAATACCTTTGCCAAATCGCTCAGAAAACACCGAGCATTCCTGAAGAAGAAAATTTGAAAGAATGGGCAATGCAAGCTAATCCTCAGGAGTGCTATACGCTTAATATTAAATATTTTGCGATGGCTGGTTTTCAATACCTGCGAATACTCTTTGGGGCAGACACAACTAAACCTGATGTACACATCATTAGGTTTGTATCTAATATATTAAATCGAAACGTGTCAGATATTGAGGCACTTCTTCTCTTGGAAGCAGCCTCAAAACAAGTAGGACTTTCAGTTCAAGCTGTTGACAGTTTCATTTGGAAAAGAGGTGCACGACCAGCAAAAACCACGGGCAAAACCGAGCTTAATGACGAATTACGTCCTGAGTATGACGAAACTTTACTCAAAAATGGTATCCGTGGAAAATATGCGGAGCAATACGCTGCTGGTACAAACATTGTTCGTCTTGATCCAGATGTCGCCGATGCTTTTCCGAATGAAGAAGCCGTTAATGAAGCATTACGATTCGTATTAAAAGTCATGGATGATGCTAAACACCTAAATATTTATCATGAGCAATAACAAGAATTGTGTATAGGAAACTCAAATGAACCTACAAAAAACGATACCATTATCAGATATCTATACACGAGAAGAGGATTTCTCAGCGGATCTCGCTAATACACTTGACGCACTCAATGTCGGCAAATTTGAAGACGCTGAAACAGAAGCAAACGTTGGCACGCGCAAAGCAGACATTGTTGCAGTCGGAGAAGATGGGACACTTGTTGTCGAAAATCAGTTTGATAAAGCGAATTGGGATCACTGGGGAAGGCTTGAGGCTTACGCTCGCCTAAAGGAAGCTGATGTAGCGGTTTTAGTGGCTGAAGATTTTGAAGAACTGATGATTGTTACGTGTAATCTACGCAATGAAGACAGTAACGTCAACTGGTATCTGATTCAAGCTGAAGCAAATTCACAC
Organism: Candidatus Poribacteria bacterium; assembly: GCA_028820635.1. GTDB lineage: Bacteria > Poribacteria > WGA-4E > WGA-4E > WGA-3G > MSPOR6. Next base: position 70,154 of record JAPPIG010000131.1, on the reverse strand, counting down.
GAAGAGCTCTCCTTTCACCACGTTGCTCGCCCCGCAATAGATATCCAAACTGAGAAAAAACCTGATGTTGGATATAGCGAGTTTTGGTCTCCGATTCGAGAAGGTAAATTTGGTGAGTTATTTGCGGGAAAACCCGTCCCTCTTAGTAATGATGGTTGGATACCGAAAGATATTCGCAATATTGGTGTCTGGCTTTTTGTTACCAACCAGCGATGTTATGTTCAGTTGTACTTCCGAGGAGAAAATCCTTTGGAACGTAGAGACAGTGTAATGGAGTTATTTCCGGAATCGGATTACTCTTATGACTATAACGATTCTCCGAAGCAGATAAGAGTACAATTTCCTGTCCTAAACAAAGGGAAAATCGACCAAGACGATTGGGATGAAATCCGAGAAAAATTAGTCAATATGGGCACCGACATCTACAATAAAATTAACGAATCTGGCTTGTAGTTCTCATTAGAAGGTGAATCAAAATGAAGAATCAAGTTTTTACGGCAAGTAACGGATGGTTAGTGTGGGACAATTTTCTTCAACTTCTCAACTGACAAAAAGAGGAATTATTTATGGACAAAAATTATAAGGTAGCAATCATCGGATGCGGTGGCATTTCTCACATGCACGCTGGTTGGTATGTGAACGAACCGAGGACAACTATAACCGCAATTGCTGATCTTGACGAAGAACGTCTAAAAGCTTATGCCGAACGGTATGAGGTCGAAAAACCTTACACCGATTACATTAAAATGCTTGAAACAGAAGAAATTGATCTCGTTTCAGTCTGTACGCGCCCGAAACTGCATGCGCCGCTGGTAATTGAAACGGCAAAACACGGTGTCAAAGGTATTTTGTCTGAAAAACCGATGGCAGAAAATCTTGGACAAGGGAAGGCGATGCTTGAGTCCTGTTCACAGCACGGTGTAAAGTTGGCAATTGACCATCAAGTTCGGTTTAGTGCACCCTATCAGCACGCACAACAGATGATTGCCGACGGTGCTATTGGGGACATCTTTCGTATACACGGCATCTGTGGCGGCGGTGATTTGAAGGATAATGCCACGCATACCGTTGATCTTATGCTTTACGTCTACGGCGACCGTCCTGTCAGTTGGGTGATTGGACAGATTGAACGTATCGGCACACCGACCAAATACGATTTGCACTCAGAGGATTTCGCTATCGGATACTTCAAGTTTGAAGACAATGTGCGAGGCATCATAGAATCGGGGAACGACACCGCCCCGGGTTATCACCACATCTACTGCTACGGCACAGAAGGTGAAATTGAACTCGCTGCCCCAGGTGGACCCGGTATTCGTTATCGCAACCAAGAGACCGGTGGCGAATGGGCAACACCTGAACTAACTCCCGAAATTACCCCTGTGCAAGACCTCATCGCAGTCATTGAGGAGGACCGAGAACATCGCTCAAGTGGACATTGTGGATACGCTACGCTTGAACTGCTCATGGCAATCTATGAGTCATCTCGGAAACGACAGCGAGTACAACTACCCATGGAAGAGATGGAATCGCCATTAACATTGATGATTGAGGACGGGTGGGTATAAGCGAAATATCGTTTGATGCTAAAACAGATGATACCTTTCAGGACATAACAGATGATTTTTGAAAACTCAAACGTAAAAAGTCAATCAATACTCATAAAAATCATCCTATTTTGTATCCTGATTACCTCCTTTACTTTGGTATTGCGAAATCTCGGGCATAGCAAGATTCACTATTGGGACGAAGGATTCCACGCGATGGTCGCGCGGAATTTAACAAAACATCCGTTAAAGTTCACACTATATGACCAACCGTGGCTGGAATATAATTACAAAAGTTGGGGGGAGAACCATATATGGCTACATAAACCGCCTGTAGCGATGTGGAAAATCTGTATTTCGCATTTTATCTTCGGCATCAACGCTTTCGCGCTTCGCTTGCCATCTGCTATCAGTCTTGTGTTGTCCGCATGGTTGACATATAGAATCGCTTCCGATCTTTTTGATAAACGTGCAGGTCTGATTGCAGCGTTTCTTCAGGCATTTAATCCGTTTCTGTTTGAATCTGTTCACGGCTATCGCTTTTCGGATCACATTGACATCGCACTATTGCTCTGGGTTCAAGTTTCATGTTGGTTTTTGCTTCGCGGAATTCGGAGTGGAAAAAGGAGGAATTATATCTTATCGGGTGTGGCGATGGGGATAGCCTATCTCTCAAAAAGTTATCTGGCACTTATCACTTTTGGGATTGCGTTTGTTGTTTGGTTTGTCGCGTGGTACAAACGGAAAATAGGGGTCTCAATAATTGATTTGATTGTTAGGTGTTTCAAATGGATAAAACGTCGTATCAAACCTAATACTGACAATGTTGTACCTGTTGAGACACAAAAATCGAATCATATTTTGTCCGATACAGAAGACATACGAATTAGACTCAGTGATGTCGGTTTACAACTTCTGGTAGGAATCCTAACTGTTGCACCGTGGGCAATTTATTGCCTAATCAAATATCCTCAAGAATTCTTGTGGGAACACAAACGGGTTATTGATCATCTTAATACGAATGTTGAAAATTGGGCAGCATCATGGGACAGACCACTATTTGAGTATATGCCGCTGTTCTATCCGTTCTTTTACGCCGCACTCTTTGCTGTTGTGTTATGTCTGCTGGTAGTGATGTTCAAACATTGGCGATTACCTGAATTATTTGTGTTGGCATGGGCTATCGGTGTTATTGTTCCACACGTACTCGCGGAGACGAAAACACCATCGGCAACGATGATCGCTGTGCCACCTTTACTAATTTGTATAGCAGCGGTCATTAGCAGGGCATGGCAACGAAGGGATTGGCTTTACACAGCAATTTGGGGGGCATCAATGTTGTCTATTGTTGGCATTACTGCGATAGCAGCACAAACTAAAGGAAATATCCAAATTCGAAATATGATTCCGATTGATGGCATAAGGAGTTTTGCTCCTTTCATTCATAAACATTTTTGGATTATTGAGCAACTCATCGCATTTGGTGGACTGCTTGCATTTTTCGTTGGTATTTGTCTGATAACCAAAAAAGAATGGCAAAAATGGATATGGCTTGGCGTTCGCATAGTAGCACTCGTAATTGCTGTTCTTTACGCGGGACGTTATGTTCACAAAGCATACAGAGTCACTGAACGAAATGCACAGATTCCGCTGTATGTAGTAAGTGGTGAACGAATCCAACGAGAGTTGCCCGAAAATGTTTGTTTCTTCCTTGATGATGAGCGGACCGGTGCACACTTTGATCTGATGTATTACGCTGATAGATCAACATATCAGATTAATAACGTTCACGCGAAATCACCGCGCAATGTGGCACGCCAAGCAAAAGAAGCAAGGGAAGCAGGGGCAATCCCCTATCTTTTTTCAGTTAAAGAAACTGAATACAGTTATCCACTGCTCATGGAAGGCGAGGTAGATGTAGGTAACGATAAGAAACAAAGGTACCGCATTTATGAAATCACGGAGACACAGTGACTAAATTTACTGAAGGACAACCCTGATGTTATGGTATAATGCGCGCATGTGATTTATGGTGAATTATAAAAACAAATAAACACCTTCATCCCTCGGTAGGCGAGGTTTCCTAACCTCGCTTTGGGGCAAAGTGTACAAATAATTCTAAATCTACCATATATCACATCGCACTTTGAGGATTTTGGTAAATTATAATATTTTCAGAAGGGAACGATTTATCATCAAACCCGCAATATAGAGGTAAAGAAATATGAAATTACTGCGATATAGTCTTTTATGGACGGTCTTAGCATTCACTGCGTTGTCAGTAAATGCAGGTGTAGAGTGGAAAGCACTTGATGTCGGAAACCTATCATCCGCTATATTCAACACCGCAGTTGTCGGTTACCCGAGCAATCCAACACAAAACCCTTCAGGATGGTGGCCCGCAGGAACAAATGATTCCTACATCTATGAGGGAGATATTTGGATCGGTGCTAAAAAGAATGGCGAAGTCGGCGTTGCTGAGGCAGACGGTAGACAGAGCGAAATTTGGCCAGTCCCAATTGAAGATCCAGATACTGGTGCTTTAGTTGACATTCTTTCCAAAAAACCCGGTGTAACGACAAAAGGCACACCGACAAACCAAGCGATTAGGTTCAAATGTTCCGATACCAATGACGAAGTAAATAAAGGAGTGATTCTCGGTTTAGAAATTGAAGTCAACGGATTTCAGTGGAGTTACGCACCACTCTACGACTTTTTTATCCTTGAGTATAACGTCAAAAACGTTGGAGAAGACACACTTGAAGATGTGTTTATGGCGTTTCGGTATGACGTGGATGTTTCCAGTAACGAAACAGGCACCGCAAGCTACTCGGCTGATGATTTTGTCGCACTGGATCAGACACCAGATGGACTTAATCCCGACGATCATCCAAACCGTTACCTCTCTTATGGATTTTCAAACGCGTCTGCACCAGGATACATCGGTTTACGCGTATTGGATGCCTATATGGGAGACGACTCAGAGGATGATGCTGCAAAGCTGCCTTTTACCGCACACAAACGGATTACCATAGATACAGACCCAACAACCGATGCGGAGATGTACGCACTCATCAGCACCCCTGGCGTTGAACCACTTCCAGCAAACTACGATGATCAACGTTTTATCCAGTCCTACGGTCCAATTGAATCGCTTGCACCTGGCGAGACATTCAATGTTATTATCGCAGTGGCTATCGGCGAAGGGTTGGCTGGTTTGCAAGCAGCTTCTGACTGGGCACAGAAGTTATATGATGATGAATATGTCGCCCCAGCACCACCGCCTTCACCACTCGTAACGGCCTATCCCGCAGACGGACAAGTTTCACTCTTATGGGAAAGTGCTGGACGATGGGTTGATAATGGCGTTAACAAAAGTATTGAAGAGTATGTTGACGTAACTGACCCAGAGAAAATCTTTGAGGGCTACAGAGTTTATAGACGGGATACCGCTTACGATGAAAACACTGGCAATCCTGTTGAAGACTGGGAATTGTTGATGGAGTTTGACAAACCGAGTGCTACCGGTAATTTCTTCACGGTCTCGCACGTCGGCAAGCAGTCTGATGCTACAATTGAAAGCATGGGTGATGAACCTTTCTTTGCTGATTTCTTCAAGAGTGCAACCTATGCTATCAAATTCAATTCCAGCACAAGTTTTGAGGTGATAAACACAACCTTATGGGAAGTGATGGCATATAATGCCGAATTCCCAGCAGATGGCGGCGGGTATGTTGTTGTGAAGGACCCTGCTACAGGTGAACCGTATCCGGATGGGACGTACCGGTCTGGCGAACAGATATATTTTGGTGGACTCTACGTGAAAATCACTGATGGTCCCTCAGGTCCGCCTGTAGCGGGTGATATCTTCCGCGTTGTTTCTACACCATCGCAAGCACTCGGTGAAGATGTCGGTATCAAGAATTTCTTTTCTGACACGGGATTAACAAACGGTCTGCAATATACCTATGCTGTTACCTCTTACGATTCAGGTAATCCCAAAAAAGGATTGCCAGCGATGGAGAGTAGTCAGATTGAAACAATGGTTCATGTTGTTCCGCGTGCACATCCCGCCGGATATAAAGAACCTACTGTTGATGTGGAAGGACAAGAAAAGTTAGCTGTCACCGTTGAGCCAATGGTGCTTGCACCAGACAAAGTTACGGGACATCAATATAAGGTCGTCTGGTACGGTGCCAAACAAACTGACCCCGGCGCATATATTACAGGTCCCGGATATCAACCCCCAGCTTATGAGATAGTTGACACTACAACAAATCAGACGGTGGTGGAAAAGCAGACGTTTGGCTGGTATGATCCAGAACATCAAGAGGCAGTTGAGATCCTTACCCCGATGTTTGATGGAGTCATCTTGAAACTAACAGGGGTTAACGTGTCTTACGGAAGTCCAGATGAAAACACAATTGAGGATGTTAAACTGACAGCAGGCACAGTCTCAGACTGGTCGGTAAATAGGCAGTCCCCTGGCTTTGGTGAGAATACTTGGCCAAACGTCTGGTGGACAACGTATTTCCGTCCGCATACCTACTCTATCACGTTTACTGATGATACACACGTCAAAGTGGTAGACGAAGATACGGGTGAAGAAATCAAATTCAACGACCAACGCGCTGATGGGTATGCTATTCTCACAGATGCCGGTTGGAGTGATGAATATAACCCAGAGGGGACACCAGGTTTCTTCCGCATTTTTATCCGCGGTGCTTACGTCTATATCTTTGATCCTAACGGTGAGATTTCGTCTGGTGATGTATTTACTGTTAAGATGGGAGGCGTTGCTGCGCCACAAGACGGAGATGAACTGCTGTTGAAAACACAGGGCGAGTCGCTTGATGCTGAGGACATCAAAGACGATCTGAGTAAAATTCGCGTCGTGCCAAATCCATACTTTGTCACAAACAGAGCGGTAACCTCAGAAGGAACGGATAAGGTGTTTTTCACACATCTACCACCACGATGCACAATACGTATCTATACGTTAGTGGGTGAATTGGTGCGCGAAATCAAACACGAAAGTGCTGATTCCTTCAACCCTGATGAACGGTTAGCACAGGGAGACAAGGGCGGCACAGCGGAATTTGATCTGCTCAACCGTTACAATCAGGCATTGGCAAGTGGTGTTTATATCTTCCATGTTGAAGCACAAGATGAAAAGAACGATGTTATCGGAAATAAGATAGGTCGGTTTGCCATCATTCGATAAGGCACCCACGTTTTAGGAGAAACACATGCACAATATTATTTTTTTTCAGGGTTATTGTACAGCAAAGATAAGAAAGACGGACACACCGCGCCGTTATATTTCCTTTCTTTTAATCTTGCTATTAGCGACTACTATGCTTTCATTGACAGTCCCCGGTTATGCAACCACGAATGTGGGTACTGCAGGGGCACAATTTCTTAAAATTGGACCAGGTGCACGAGTGGATAGTTTAGGCGGGGCATTCGGTGCAATCGCTAACGATGTTACCACCATCTATTGGAATCCAGCAGGGTTAAGCCAACTTGAAAAGACAAGTTTCTCAGATACGCACACGATATGGCTTGCAGATGTCCGATACAATTATCTCGCGTTTGCCACCCCAATAGAAAAGGTCGGCACATTGGGTGCCAGCGTTACCTTCCTCAACGTTCCTGACACAGAAATCACAACCCTGGCGAAACCAGATGGCACAGGTCTTTGGTATTCAGCATGGGATACTGCAGTGTCGTTAGCGTATTCAAGGGAACTCTATCAGAAAGAATCTGGTGCTAATCTCTCATTTGGCATCAATGCGAAATATATCCACCAACAGATCCATCGGGAAAGTGCAAGGGGTGTTGCTATAGACATCGGCACTTTATATCACACAGGTTGGCGGAGTTTACGTATCGGCATGTCGTTCTCAAACTTCGGACCTGAAATGAGTTTCAGCGGGCCCGACCTTGAAACCGGTGTTGAAGAAGCAGGCGATGAACGAACAGCGGATTATCACCCCTATCCAGATACGACAAATCCAACGCGAAAAGCAGAGTTGGACACTATTGAATATCCGTTGCCATCCAATTTCCGGCTCGGTGTCGCTTACGACTTAGTTGATAATGAAAGTAACCTTCTCACGATTGCGCTTGACGGTAATCATCCGAATGATAACAGCGAACGCCTGAATCTCGGTTTAGAATACTGGTACAAAAGGATGGCGGCGATTCGTGCGGGGTACAAATTCCGATTAGGGCCCGATCGGAGTGATGATGAAGAAGGACTTACGCTCGGTTTAGGCATCCACCTAAAATTCCACCAAACCACGCTTTCTCTCGATTACGCTTATGCGGACTTTGACTATCTACAAAATGCTCATCGTGTCAGCTTAGGACTAAATTTTTAAGTGTATTGATTAGTCAAAACGAAATTACCATATATCGCCAAAATATGGTATAAATTACAACAATTCAGTAGTTAAGTGAAGCATACTATTACTTAATTGAGGGGTGTGCATAAATAATTCCGATTTAAATATGCGCTTAAAGGTAGTAGGCACACGCCGTGTGCCGTCCACAAGTTCAAAGAGGCGCAATGAATTGCGCGACTACAAACGGCACTTTGTGAAATAATGCCGCACCTAAAGTCTGTCCCTGTCTATGCTGATGCGCCAAATATTTATGCATACCCTCACTTAATTGAAAGGAGAGAATCAATGACAAAAGAACGTCTGACGATTGAGGAAATGGAGCAGAAATACCCTAATGAATGGCTACTTATTGTTGATTATGAACTCAGCGAAAACACTGAGCTGCTATCGGGAAGACTTATTGCACATAGTATATCCCGTAAGGAGATACGGGATATTTCAATGAACTACACAGGACGAGTCGCGGTGCATTCTACACGTAAAACGCCAGAGGGTGTAGGGTACCTTTTATAATGGCAAGTATATAATTTGATAGTACACGACATTTAATTGTCCACAGTCTTGAAGTTGGCGGTATAAATATTGATAAAGTCCAAACTTTTTCTGTTGCTTTAGATACGGGTGCTTCAATTACTTCTATTCCAATACAAGTTGCTACTGATTTAGGATACGACCTCTCAAATCCAAAACAAGAGGTAGATATTCTAACAACAAATGGGATTATTACCGCAAAAATCATAACAGTACGCAATTTAACAGCAATTGGCGAAACTATCGACAATATTGATGTTTTATGTCATGACTTGCATGAAGACTCAATAGTTGAAGGACTGTTAGGATTGAATTTTCTACAGCATTTTGATATTAATATCTTGTTTTCATCAGAAACAATTGAACTTCACCCAATATAATCTACTATTGAGACATCAAAATGCCGAACAATCCCAATATCGTTTATCTTCTTGCAGATCAAATCCGTGCCTGTTCACTGCCCATATACGGCGAAAAACAGATTGAAACACCACACATTGACCGACTCGCACAAGAAGGCACTGTTTTCTCCAACGCAATTGCCACTGCACCTGTCTGTACGCCCTATCGCTCCATGCTACTCACTGGACGACATCCGCAAACAACAGGGCACCTCATCAATTTCGTCAAAACCCGACACGATGAAATCGGACTCGGCGATGTTTTCAACCGAAACGGCTACCGAACAGCGTGGGTTGGCAAATGGCATCTTCACACAGGTTCGTTTCCTGAAATCGGTGGACGCGATTATGTCCCTGAAGGGCGCGACCGACTCGGATTCCAACATTGGCGCGGCTACAACTTTCACACCGACTATTTCAACGGCACTGTAAATCTTGATGATTGGCGAAACGAAAGATGGGAAGGATATGAAACTGACGCGTTAAACAGATACGCCTTTCAGTTCATGGATGATGTGGATGACGATACACCATTTTGTCTGTTTATCTCTCCACATCAAGCGCACTCCACACCTTACGACTTTGCCCCGCAGAAATACTATGACCGACTCCCCACCGAACTCCGACTGCCAAAAAACGTGCCAGACTCGGTTAAAGAGCAATCGTTGAAAATTTATCGTCACTACCTCGCCATGACGTTAGCAGTGGACGATATGCTCGGCGAATTGATGGCATACTTGGAAAAAACGGGACGTGTGGAAAATACACTGCTCATTTTCGGATCGGATCACGGCACGCAAGGCGGTGCACAAGGTATCAATTTCTGGGCAAAGCGGAAACCTTATGAAGAATCAATCAAAGTCCCACTTATCATGCGGCTACCCGGTGTCTTTGACGGTAATCGCAACTGCGACACGCTCACATCCCCGGTAGACCTATTCCCCTCGCTCTGCGGTTTATGTGGAATTCAACCTCCCCGAACAGTAGAAGGCTACGATTTGTCCGCATCTTGGTGTGGCGAAACGGATGCCTTTGAACAGGATGCTGTCCTAACGATGAACTTTGGTGCAACCTACGATTATCTCGTTAATGGCGACGAATGGCGTGGTGTCCGCACGAAAACGCATAGTTACGCACGGTGGCTTGATGGTAAACGGATGCTATACGACATAGAAGCAGACCCGCTGCAGATGAACAACTTGATTGACGATCCCGAAGCAAAACCGTTGGAGGCCGAGATGGAGAATACGCTCTTAAATCTTATGGATGCGCGAAACGATAAACTCCAACCTGCCACAAGTTACACGGATTGGTATGACGGACAACGCCGCATCGTCCGTAATGCCCACGGTCCCCTCGGCGACCCAGAAGACGAACCTGACTGGTCATTATTGAAATGAGAACAGTTGTTCTCACAAGCAGGCGCGAATTCATTGCGCATCTTCTTGTTGGAGGACTTTGTAAGCCCGATATGTTCGTAGGTTGGGTTGAGCTTGCGAAAACCAACATTTTGTAAACCGTTTGTTATTCGGGTGTTGACTGTTCGTTCGTAGGCTGCTGAGAGGTTTTAACAAACTCCTTGAGAATTTGTATTACGCTATCAAACTTCGCAAAATCATCAGCACTTCCGTTTTCACAAACCCAATCGCAAAATTCTGTTTTATTCAGTTCTTCTTTTATTATCTGTCCACCATCACCTTGCTTTATAACCGTTTCATGATAGAAACGTTTCTCAAAAAGTTCCTTTGGAAAAAGGTTCTCTATACCTTCTGTTACTTTAGTGTTTTCAGGGTTTTCAGAAATTCTTCTTATCAAAAGTTTCTCAACGGAATTCGGTATTTTTTTTACATCAAAATCATAAAGAAGCAATATCGGTTGATGAATAATTGAGGATTTCACTACGTAAACTTCGTGAAATTTGTCTAATCCACTTTTACCACCAGTATCTCCCTCATTACCTTCTTTACCAATAGGTCTGATATCCAAAAAATTTAGAAGATCTTCTTCACCAAGCAGTTTCAATGCTGTCTGAATATATTTCGTGTCTGTCTTGCCTTCTGTTAACACAATGGGTTTTGTCAGATTTGCAAAACGCTGCTTTAATTCTTCTTCACGTTGTTCCGTCTCTTCTTCAAAACGTTTTGTAGACTTATAGTATTCATAGGCCTTCTCGAATTCAGAGAATCGCTCGCAACTAATAGGATTTCCATCAGGTAATTCAATAATGACGAATCCGTCTGATCCGAATATTTTTTCCATTCCAAGTAAAAATAATGGTGAATGGGACGATATGATAAACTGAACTTTCGGGAACATTCTTATAAGTCGTGGAAGAACATCGTGTTGGAGTGTTGAATGTAAGTTAGTATCAATCTCATCTATTACAACAATTCCCGTAATATCAGGGAGATTTATGCTATTGTTAATATCCGCACTTTTGCCATATCTAATAATTGTGGTGAATAAGTGAAAAAGTTGAGATTGACCAGCTGATAACGAATTTGGACTAAGAATTGTTTGACCTGCTTTCAGATCGATCACAAGTCTGGATAACGAGTGATTGCGAAAGGTATGACGAAACATTGCAGAAGAATCTTGAAGTATAATTTTCAACACGCTATCTACATTTCGGATGGCGTTTCGTAGTAAATTTCTATCTTTTATATCTTCAATTTGCCCTATTCTCGCGTTAGGTAAGATCCGTTCACCTCCTTCTGTAACTTGAAGTTTCCAAAGCAATTCCACGTCAATTGAGGAGTCAAGAAGGACATCTAATATCCATCCTATATTTTCCTCAGCACAAGTTTCTACCCAAATGGGTTTTTTAAGTTGGTCAGCAAAACGGCGATGTGCAGAGGTATCGAATCCCACTTTTAGGCTTTTAGGGTTTAACCAGTCTGGGTCTTCATGGCGACTTGATGGGAAAAACGCATGGGCACCGTTTCTCATTTCAATCCTTATAGTTTCTTGGTTACCCGTTGTCTGTTTGGGGTCTTCTTTTGTTGGCATGTTCCATATTGGAGAAAATACAGACTTCAATTCGTCGGAATAGACTGACATATCCGGTGTTCCCATTTTCTCGCAAAAATGAAGATCACTGTCGTTAGTATTAAAATGGAGAAGACTCAGGCTATAGGATTGTCCGCTTCTTACAGTGGTTGACCCAACGATTCGGAAATATGGACTGCTTAATCCATCAAGTGGAACAGTGTCACGAAAAGTTTTTTTGGCAAATTCTGTAAGAGCATCAACAATATAGGAGAGAAAAATAGTTTTGCCAGATCCGTTGGGACCCACAATTACGACAGGGAAAGGTTTATCCTCATCAAAAGGAAGTTTAACATGGCACTTTGAAATAGGTCCAGTATTTTCTAAATAAATTCTGTTAAGATACATAAGAATCCCTGAAATAAAATTGCTTAAGTAAAAATATTAATTTCGTATTATCTAATTATAACGCGTTGGTAAACGCTTGTCAAATTTAGTTGATGGAATTCAGAAACGTCTTAAAAATCCCATTGCTTAAAACCTTCCCTTATGCTACAATAAATATCCGAAACAACTAACACAAACGGAGCAGACAATAGAAAACAGATATGACCCTACAAGAAATAATTTTAGCATTAGAAAAATTTTGGGCAGATCACGGATGTATTATTCAACAACCATGCGATATAGAAGTCGGCGCAGGCACATTTAACCCCGCCACATTTTTACGATGCCTCGGTCCAGAACCGTGGCAAGTAGCGTATGTAGAACCTGTCCGTCGACCCACCGATGGCAGATATGCAGAAAACCCCTTCCGCCTCGGCGCATACTACCAATACCAAGTAGTACTGAAACCAGCACCAGAAAATGTGCTGCCACTCTACCTTGAAAGTCTCTACCATCTCGGCATTTCTCCCCGTAAAAACGATATCCGCTTTGTAGAAGACGACTGGGAATCACCGACTCTCGGTGCCTCCGGTCTCGGCTGGGAAGTCTGGTGGAATGGCGCGGAAGTTACGCAGTTCACCTATTTCCAACAGATGGGGAGCATTGATCTTGATCCAATTTGTGCTGAAATCACCTACGGACTTGAACGTATTGCACTTTACTTGCAAGATGTTGACACCTTCTTTGACATCCGCTGGAATGAACACCTCAACTATGGAGATGTTCACCACCAAAGCGAAGTGGAATACTCAACCTACAACTTTGAACAGGCAAACGTAGATATGCTCTTTGACCTGTTTAGCACCTACGAAAAGGAAACGCACGCGTGTTTAGATGCTGGGTTAGTCCTTCCCGCAACTGACCATGTATTGAGATGTTCACATACCTTCAATATGTTGGATGCGCGCGGCGTTATCAGCGTCACAGAACGGGTCAGTTACATTGAACGTGTGCGTAGGCTTGCCCAACGTATCGCCCGCGCTTACGTCACACAACGTGAAGAGATGGGACACCCGCTTATGGGACGATTCGACATAGAGGTATCCTCTGCCACAGTAGATGCGGTTTCTAATCTCACTGAAGCCTCTGCAGATAAGGTTTCCAATAACACTGAAACCTCTGACCTCCTCTTTGAAATTGGCACGGAAGAGATACCCGCAAGTTATGTTCCGCCTGCTCTTGAACAACTGAACAAAATTGCCACCGATTCCCTCACAGAACACAGAATTCCGTTTGGTGAAATTCAAACGTTTGGCACACCGCGGCGTATCACACTCGCTATCAAAGATGTCCAAACGTTGCAAGAAAGCCAAGAGACAGAAGTCGTAGGACCGCCCAAAAGCATCGCTTACGATGAAAACGGTGAACCGACAAAGGCAGCCGTCGGTTTCGCAAAGTCACAAGATGTTGAAATCTCTGATCTCCGCATCGTTGAAACCGAACGTGGGGAATATATTGCCGCCTCCAAGCTTGAAAAAGGAATCTCAACGTGTGAACTGTTAGAAACACTCCTGCCTGAATGGATTGAAGCACTCCGCTTTCCTAAAACGATGCGGTGGGAAACGCAATCTGAAGAACCACGTGCTTTTGCCCGTTTTGCTCGCCCTATCCGATGGCTTGTCGCACTACTCGGAGATGAAGTTGCCAACTGTGTTTACGGCGCGGCACACGCTGGACGTATCACTTATGGACACCGTTCTTTATATCCCGACCCAATAACGTTGGCATCGGCAGACTTGGATACCTATATTCAGAAATTACACGCTGCTGGTGTCATCGTTTGTCCAAAGGAGCGTCGTGACACAATTGAAAAACAGGTGAGGACAGTTTTTGAGTCAGAAGGATGCCTCCTCAAATTAGATGAGGAGTTGTTGGATACGGTCAACTATCTCGTAGAAAATCCGCAACCGATTGTCGGTAATTTCAGCGAGTCGCATCTGGAAATACCTACTGAAGTGCTGATTACCGCAATGAAAAAGCATCAACGTTATTTTCCTATGTGGAAAAGTGATGCCGAACTTGCCGCAAAATTCATTACGATTTCCAACGGCACAGATGGCAATATTGATGGTGTTCGACACGGAAATGAACGTGTTCTACATGCCCGACTCAATGATGCTGAGTTCTTCTATAGAGAAGATCAGAAAACCAGACTCGCTGATAAAGTTGAACGTTTAGGTTCGGTTGTTTTCCACGCTAAACTCGGTTCACTCTTAGATAAGGCAGAACGGCTAAAGGCGTTAGTAAAATTCATCGGTACAGAATTGAAGTTAGCAGAAACGACTACCCATCACGCTGAACGTGCGGCATGGCTCTGCAAGGCAGATTTAACCACACACATGGTCATTGAGTTTCCATCGTTGCAGGGAATTACGGGTAGGTATTACGCCAAGAACTCTGGTGAACCTGAACCGGTTGCCTCTGCCATCGCTGAGCATTATCAACCGCTTGGTGCAGATACACCACTGCCCGAAGCCGAAGTCGGCGCGATCCTTGCTATCGCTGACAAACTTGACACCATAGTCGGATACTTCGGCATAGAGGAACGCCCCACAGGTTCGCAAGACCCATACTCTTTACGGCGGCATGCGCTCGGTACAATCCGTATCCTGCAAGATCGGCAGTTGCCGCTCTCTTTAGATGCAGTCGTTCAAAAAGCAATATCTTTATACGAGGAGGAATTAGTCGAAGATACAAAAAAAAGCGTGCTTAATTTCTTCAGAGAACGTCTGCGCGTTATCCTGCAAACACAGGAATACACACCTGACCTTGCTGATGCAGTGTTAGCAGTTGGTGATGTTGACATTGTGGATATTCTTAAACGTGCCAACGCACTTGCCGAATTTCGCTTGACACCCAATTTTGAGGAAGTATATAATGCACTCAATCGGGTGCTGAGAATCTTACCCGAAAATGCACCAGAAACTGTGGAAGTTGCACTGCTAAAAGACGATGCTGAAAAAGCGCTAAACGCTCGTATCACCGATGCAGAACCTGATTTTGAGGAAAGCATTCAGGAACGTGCGTATTCGGAACTTCTGAAACATTTAGCGGAACTGCAACCCGCAATTGACAAATTTTTTGACGATGTGCTTGTAATGGCAGAGGATATTGAACTGCGTACAAATAGGTTTGCACTGTTAAATCGTATAGCGAAACCTGTCTATACTGTAGCCGATCTTACAAAGTTGGTAATTGCGGGGGAATAGACATAATTTTATGTTGTTGAGGCAATATTCTATGAAACAATTTTCTATTATCTGTATTTTCCTTCTCAGTCTTGCCTTCCTCATCGGGTGTGGTGAAAAAGAAGATAAAGCGATCCTCTCAGCCCGAAAAGCAGTTGTTCAAAGAGATTTCGCGACAGCAGAGTCTGCTGTGCAAAAATCGCGCGCCAACGATTCAGAGAATCAGGAAGCAATTTATCTGAGTCGTTTCCTGCAGTTGCGAAATAGCACAGATGCGAACAGTTGGCATCAAGCCATCTCACAAGCATTGACGCATCTTGAAACGTTGAATGCGGATATTGACGCAATTTCAATACTTGAGGATCCAGATTCGGACGAACTGAACCAACAGGAACGCTTTATACGGTCACGGAATTCTATTTCAGGATTGCTCGCCACCGCACTCGCAATGGCAGTTGAAAAACAGCCTGCACTGCTATCGGACTTAGCAAAGAGATCAGATGCCGTTGTTGGTACAGGACTATTAGAGGCGCAGAAATGTTATCAGCCGCATGTCCTCCAATTGGTTGAACAACTTTTACAGCAACTACGCAGTGAAACAGAAGGTGCAGATTCCATCTTTGCCACTCTGCTAAAGAACGCCACTCAACACCAAAATCCACAAATCAGAAAGGCAGCGGTCCGAGAATTAGGCACACTACAAAGCAGTGAACTCCTTCCAACGTATAAATCAATTCTTACCAAAACGGATGAAGCACCGGAAGTTTCCTATAGTGCTATTGTTGCTGTGGGGGCACTCTGCAAACCCAAATTTCAACCAAATCCCGAAATAGTCCCAATTCTTCAACTTGCGACAAGAAATAACAACGCGCAAGTGCGAATGCACGCAGCGAAACTTCTCGGCAAACTTCAAGCAGCGGAGGCGATTGACGATTTGGTCAAATTATTAGCAGATTCTAACGTTTATGTCAAAGACACTGCTATAGATGCGCTTAACAGGATCGGCATGCCAGCAGTCGAAACGCTTTTGGCTGTACTCAAAACAGGCGCAAACAACATTATCCCGGACGTAGATGACGGTTTTTCCGAGCAATACCGATATATAGCGAGCGCGTATATTGACGATTCTTGGATGAAAAAATACCGCTTGAGAGCACAATCTGCAGCCATTGATACTTTGGGAAGACTCGGAGCAGAAACGGCAGTTATACCTTTAATTCAGCTTTTGGCAAATGAGGACTTAAAAGGTGCAGCAAGCGCCGCCTTAACTTTAATGCGGGGAGTTGCTGTTCCAGCACTAATAGATGCACTTCAAACTGGTGGATACCGTGTACAGTTAGAATCGGCAAACGTATTAAGTAGCATAGGTGATCGACGCGCCATACAGCCGTTTATTGACATCTTAACAGGTGATGCTAACAAAGAGGTTAAAGCCATCGCTGCAAAGGGACTTGGAAATATGCGAGCACGCGGTACCAACAGTGCAGCTGTTACCGCCCTTACTACTGCACTTGAACTTGACGATACAACAGTCACACAAGCAGCGGAGGCACTCGGCAAAATTAATGTCTCTAATGAAGAAACGATCCGTAAATTGATTGCAATTTCAATGGATAAACTGCGTCGCGAAACAGTTCGGTCCGCTGCTATCAACGCCTTGTGGCAGTTGAAACCTGAAAATGGGACGCAACCGATGTTGTTGCTCATGTTGAGTGATGAAACGAGTGCTGTCATCCGGGCAAACGCTGTCAAGGTGCTTAGTCGCATTAAAGACCCAGAAACCCTTCCCGTGCTTTTCTGGGTCTTGTCAATGCAGTATGATGACATATCAGATTTTCAGCGTCATATGAAAAGGAAATATAAAACACTTGACGCACTGAGAGCTCATCTTGATTCTCTGAATATCGAATGGACAGCAGATTATCCGCGTTCCAATTATCGGATTTGGGGTGAACTTAAACCTATTCCCAGTCTTGTTCGGAGTGAAGTCGCACGTTCGCTCGGTATTTTCAAAGGCGATACCGTCGTTGAACCGTTGACAAACGCATTAGCGGACGATCAACGGGCAACGGTTCGGCGCAGTGCCGCATGGGCACTCGGCAGAGTCGGTGGTGATAACGCAGTTGACGCGCTAATCACTGCGCTAAAAAAGGATAAACAAGGTGTCGTACGCCAAGAAGCCGCGATCGCTTTGGGAACAATTAAATCTACAAAAAGTGTTGAACCTTTGCTGGATATAATCAGAACTGATAAATATGAAACTGCACGGCTTGAGGCAACGAAAGCATTGCGCGAAATAAGTCCTGCTCTGGCTGATAAAGGTCTGGTCGATATCGTGAAAAAAGGGCGCGGCAGTTTCGATGATGGTCATGAAGTTCAATCTGTTCAAAATGAGGTCATCGGTGCACTTGTAAAAGATGGGAATGAAACTACAACCGATTTGCTGCTTGACGCACTCAAGTCCGCTGATGATGAATGGACTCGCTGGGCAATCGTTTATATGCTCGGAGTCATTCATAAGGCTTCAGCGTTAGACACCATGCTTGCCGAATTGAAAAGTCCGAGTTATGTTATTCGTAAAGAGGTTGTTACCCGCCTCGGTGGTTTTAAAGACCGAAAGACAGTGGAACCTTTAATCGCTATCCTTGAAAATCGAGAAGAAGCAATCTCTATCCGAGCTGCTGCAGCTGCCTCGTTAAATGCGCTTCGTGACGAACGCGCAGCACCCGTACTCCGTGAAGCACTCAATGATGAAAACAGTGCCGTAAGGTTACAAGCTGTCGCTGCCTTAGGAGGTATAAAAGATGCGAAAGCGGTTCCTAAACTGAGTGAAATGGTTGAAAATCGGTTAGAAACGGATGTTATCCGCGCTGCGGCTGTTGCTGCACTTGGCAACATTGGTGATAAAGCCTCAGAAGACCTCTTCATCCGTGCACTTGACATCCGAATTGGTAATATCTCTAATAATGCAATCACAGCACTCGGGAAATTAGAAAGCAAAAAAGCCGTTCCACGTCTTATTGCGATCTTGGAAGATAAACGAATACCTTTAGATGCCAGCACAGCTGCATTGGCAAACGTCTCGCCTCGAATCAAAGCTGCGGTCGCGCTTGGGGCAATTGAGGGAACAGAGGCAACAAACGCCCTTGCTAACCGCATCATTGACGATACTGAGTATATTATTGCCCTTGAAGATGCGGCAAACAGACGCAATTTGGCACTTAACGATAGGAAAAGGAACTGGAGTTGGGAAGTTATTGTCAGATCTGCCAAAAAACTTAACCTACCTGAGTTCATCTCCGATAAAATGCAAGCACGCACAGATGACAAATGGGAAGGAAATCCAATCAGAAATGCTGCGTCCGTTGCATTAGCACGCACTCGGTCACTTAATGTTTCAGAATTGAGGGAAGCACTCGCGGACTCAGTTGTTGATACGCGAAAAGATACGGCACGGAAAATTGGAGAAACGGGAACAACCGCATTAATCCCCGATCTTATTCTCGTTGCAAACGGAGAAAATGAGGACAATAAAGATGTTCGGAGATTGGCAACGCAAGCATTAGGTGAACTTGCGGATGTTTCAACAACTGATCCTCTTATTGAAGTCATGAACAACGAGGATAATCATATTGAAATTCGTAGGGATGCAGCACGCGCACTCGGTAAAATCGCTACCGACGAAGCGGTTACAGCACTTGTAGCAAAACTCACTGAATTGCATGCTGAACAAACAGAACGCGCATTCCGCGCCGATCTGATAAGGGCACTTGGAGAAGCAGAAAACGATAGTTCAACGCAGGTTTTGGAAACAGTTTTAGAAGACACAGATGCGGATATCCATTTCTTAGCAGCATCCGCTCTCTTTGAAATTACTGGCAACGGTTATGGCTACGATCGATTATAATCAAAATTTTCAATAAGGAGATTTTTATGGCATTTTTCGAATTACGACAATATCGAACGCAACCCGGTCAACGCGACAATTGGGTCAAATACATGGAAGAAACGGTTATCCCGTTCCAGATTTCTAAAGGAATGGTAGTCATCGGTAGTTTTATCGGTGAAGAAGAGGATGACCTCTACGTCTGGATCCGACGGTTTGAAAGCGAGGAACAGCGCGAACAACTCTACGCGGCGGTTTATGAAGATGATCGCTGGGTAAACGAAATCTCAGCACGCGTCGGTGAACTCATTGACAGATCAAAAATCGTTGTTACACGGATGGAACCGACCTCGCGCTCGCCTCATCAATAACAAGATGGAGGTAGTTTTATGAACGCTGAAGAAAAATATCTGTTTGACCTATGGGGATATGTGAATATAGAAGGTGTCTTAGAGGGAGAAGAACTTGCAGAACTGAACGCGCTAATTGACGCACAAGATTACCCTGATCCCGCAGACGACAACATCCATTCACAACGATTCGGTGGTTTCTTAAGTTGGGAAAACGATGCTTTTCGGAAACTTCTCAACCATCCACGCATCATGCCGTGTTTAGCAGAGATTGTCGGTCCAAAATTTCGGCTTGATCATGTCTACGGCATCTTGATGATAGAAGGAAATCCGGGTGGTACACTTCACGGCGGCGGCACGCCTTACGATCCATCACAATATTACGTCTTCCGAAATGATCGGATGTATAACGGTTTGACCGTTGTCTCGTGGGCATTGACAGATATGCTTCCGGGGCATGGCGGTTTCTGCTGTATCCCCGGTAGCCACAAAAGCAACTATCCGTGTCCGCCGCAGTTCCGGCCCGTAGTGGAAAACAAAACCTGTATGGCACCGGTGCATCAAAAGGCAGGCGATGTTGTTATCTTCACAGAAGCATTGACGCACGGCACGCTTCCGTGGACTGCTACACATCAGCGCCGCTCAATTCTGTTTAAGTATTCCCCCGGACATGCTTCATGGGGACAAGGCAGATATGATGAGGCACTCCGCGACATGATGACAGATGAAGACCAGAAATTAATGCTTGAACCACCTTATGTCGCACACCGTAAACCGGTAGTCTAAACGTAAGTTGGGGTGAACATACTGATAATCCTCAAGGAGAACGCGTCATCTACTCTTACTTGAACGAGATGGGCTTGCCACCTCAACTAACAACAAAAACTGACAATCAGTTTACCAATCCGCAACACTACCGTCGGTATCATAATAGTACTCGCCGCCGAGTTCTTCAAAATAAGTATCGAGTGTCTGTTCCGCCTCTTTCTCATCAATTTCGAAGCCAAGACCAGGTTTTGTCGGCAACTCAATGTGACCATCTGTAACTTGCCAATCTTCTTTGAATAAACCAGCACCTAAACCGTCATCAATTTGCTCTTGAATTAAGAAATTTGGAACAACAGCATCAACATGAAGGGAGGCAGAAAAAGCAACAGGTCCAATCGCACAATGCGGAGCAATATGCATGTAGTAAACCTCCGCCATATTAGCAATCTTTTTCAGTTCGGTAATGCCGCCAGCGTGGGAGGTGTCAGGTTGTAGGTAAGCGGCCGCCTGTTTCTCAAAAACTTCGCGAAAACCCCATCGTGTCAACAATCGTTCACCTGTAGCGATTGGAAACGGAACATGGTCGGAGACCAATTTGAGAGCATCCACATTCTCTTGTGGAACAGGCTCTTCAACAAACATTGGACGCATGCCTTTAAGTTCATGACAAATTTCAATGGCAAGGGCAGGTGTCATCTTACCGTGAAAATCGAAGGCGAGTTCAACATCGGGACCGACCCATTCGCGCATCAAGTAGGCCCGTTCAACAAATGCATCAATAACTGCAGGAGGTTCATGACCACGCCATTTACCACCAGGACCGCTTTTAAATGCTGTATAGCCGCCTTTCTGTTGTAAAAAATCGAGTCGTTCTTTGGCAGCGGCTTTGCCTTCGTCAGTTAGGCTACCGATGCCCCAGTGTGCATATACGCGGATACGGTCACGCACAGCACCACCTAAGAGTTGATACGCCGGTACATCATAAAATTTGCCAGCAATATCCCACAACGCCTGATCAATTCCTGACAGGGCAGACATCAAGATAGTACCGCCTCGGAAGAACGCAGATCGGTAGACATGCTGCCAATGATGTTCAATACGTAACGGGTCTTTACCAATAAAATAGTCGGCAAGTTCTTCAACTGCCGCACATGTGCTTTTTGGTTTACCTTCAAGTGTCGTTTCACCCCACCCAACGATGCCGGTGTCTGTTGTAATTTTTACAAGCCGCATCCGACGACGTGGATAGAATTGTTCAATTGTTGCAATTTTCATTAGAATTTCCTTTTTTATAGTTGTCGGTTGTCAGTCGTCAGTTAATATTCGGGCATCGGATGTGCGACAAGAAGAAAACTGAAAACCGATAACCGACAACTGATAACTAACAACCATTATAGGAGAAATTATGCCTTCACGTCCCAATGTTCTTTTCATGATTGCCGATGACCATCGGTGGGATGCCATTGCAGGTATGGGCGACCCAACAGTCAAAACACCAACAATGGATTCACTGATGGCACGCGGGACAAACTTCCGGCAAACTCATATCATGGGTTCGCTTTCAGGAGCAGTTTGTGTTCCGAGTCGTGCCGCTGTTCTCACAAGTGCAAGTCTATTCCGAAGCGGTGCAAACCAGATTAACCGAGATTATGCTGTCTGGCCCCAGGTGATGCGTCAAGCGGGTTATCATACATTTTTTAGTGGCAAATGGCATAATGACAGACAAACGTTTGCGGATAGCTTTGACGACGCTGCCAAAATTTTCTTCGGTGGCATGGGCAATCAATACAAAGTACCTGTTTTCGATTTTGATCCAACAGGAAAATACCCGAAAGATGCCAGGTATATTGGTGATAAATTTTCTTCTACTTTGTTTACAGATTCTGCCGTGCAATTTATAGAAAACTACGACCAAACAGATCCATTTTTCCTCTATCTCTCCTTTACTTCACCGCATGATCCTCGGACACCGCCAGGTGAATACGCGACGATGTATAAACCTGAAGATGTCCCTGTTCCAGAAAACTTCCTCCCCGAACACCCATTTGACAACGGGGAAATGCGGATTCGTGACGAAATGTTGGCTGAATTTCCACGGACCCCTGAAATCGTCCAGCAACATATTGCGGATTACTACGGTATGATTACCAGCCAAGATGCCGAAATGGGACGGGTCATTCAAACGTTAGAGGAAAAAGGACATCTGGATAATACTATTGTGATTTATACTGCTGATCACGGACTCGCTGTCGGACAACATGGATTGTTCGGTAAACAGAATCTCTATAGCCATAGTATCCGTGTCCCATCAATATTCGCAGGACCAGGAATTCCCGAAGGCGTTACAGTAGACGCTTTGACCTATCTCTACGATGTATTTCCCACTGTGTGCGACCTAACCGAAGTTGATTGCCCAGATACAACTGAAGGGTGCAGCTTAGTACCGTTGATGGAAGGTTGTGTTGATAAGGTCCGAACTACAGTTTTCGCGGCTTATAAAGATATTCATCGCGCCATCAGTGATGGACGTTGGAAACTCATCCGATATTATGTCTCTAAAGAGACTGGTAAAGGCACGGATTACATCCAACTGTTTGATTTGGAGCAAGACCCGTGGGAAACAACAAACCTTGCCGATTTACCTGAACATGCTGACCGCATCCGATCACTTGCTGCAGATATGGAAATGTGGCAAACCGAAACCGATGATTTTATGAAAGGGACACCGATTTTGCCAATGTAGCATAACCTGTTAGGTTGTGCGTAGTTGTAAGTTAAAGATTACTTGGAGGAATGGGAGGTTGGCGGATTAGCATCGCGCTCCTTTCGCCCTTCCCATCTTTCTTTTACCTTAGCCATAACCCGTCTAAAGCGCTCACGCTTGCCAATCGCAATTAATCGCGCAGCCTGTTCAGCCGTATCCGCTATCAGTTGCATCGCATCTTCAACAGCATCCTCAAGCGACATCGGTGCTTGCACAATACCTAACATCGCATCAATACCAGCGTCATACACGGCATCGGCACCTTCACCGATACCGCCTGCAATCGCAATAACGGGAATTTTGCCTGCCTTCGCGACCTTCGCAACGCCAACAGGGGTCTTTCCAAATGCAGTCTGAAAATCCAATTGACCCTCACCTGTGAAGACGAGAGATGCACCTTTCATTCGTTCTTTAAGTCCAACAGTGTCAATCATAATATCAACACCGATTCTCAATTCCGCGTTGAGAAACGCCATCAGTCCAGCACCTAAACCGCCAGCAGCCCCCGCACCGGGAATGTCGTTAAAAGATTGTCCAAATGTCCCCATCAAAACCTTGTCAAAATGGGCGAGGTGCGAATCCAGCGTTTTGACCATTTCAGGCGTTGCACCTTTCTGTGGCCCGTAAACGTGTGATGCCCCCTCTGGACCGGTCAACGGATTGTTGACGTCACAAGCCACAACTGTTTCTGTTTCTGCAATTGCGGGATGTAGACCTGTTATATCTATTGATGTTAATTTATCCAGACCACCGCCGCCTCGTTCAATTGGGTTTCCATCCGCATTCAGAAATTTTACACCGAGTGCCTCAGCCATTCCAGCACCGCCATCGTTTGTCGCACTTCCACCGATACCGATGATTAAACGTCTGCACCCTGCCTCTAAAGCAGCACGGATAAGTTGTCCTGTGCCGTAGGTAGTCGTCAACAGTGGATTCCGCTTATCAGGTGGAACAAGCGTTAGACCAGAGGCAGATGCCATCTCAATAACGGCTGTTTCTCCATCTGCAAGTATACCAAATTTTGCGTTAACCTCATTTCCAAGAGGGGCAAGCACTCGTTGCGTTTGAATATGTCCACCAGTGGCATCAACAAGGGATTGCACAGTGCCTTCACCGCCATCTGCCATCGGAATTTTCTCAATAACCGCATCTGGAAAAACACGACGAAGACCTTTCTCAATAGCGTTCGCTGCTTCCAGTGCTGTAACGCTTCCCTTGAATGAATCCGGCGCAACTACGATTTTCATAATATGGAGTTTAGCATAAGCAGGGCAATTAATCAAGTTCAGAGGGTGTGTAACAGGGTTATTCAGTTTTATGAATTACCCATTGATGAGTGTTACTAAAAGTTTATATAGTAGGTCGGGTAGAGCGATAGCGAAACCCATAAATCAACGGTATGAATGCCATCAGGCATTCCCCGGGTGTAAAGTTAAGGATTTTCCAAACATTGGAAACCCTCTTCAGTCCCGTAGGGACGCTATGTTTATAGAAAACGGATAATTCATCTCTTGAGCCCCGTAGGGGCGGTATGTTGTCGTGCCATTTACCTATTAGAATATGTCGCTCCTACGGAGCTCAATAAATGTGTTAAGACGGATTTCTATAAACATATCGTCCCGCTGGGACTAAATATGGGACAATCTCAATCATAATGCGTATTGAGCAGGCTTCAAAGGAATACAACTTTCTCTTAAGTTTACACCTATGGGTAGAGCGATAGCGAAACCCGACATATAACAGACGTGTCGGGTTTCGCAAACTCTACCCGACCTACAAGCGGTTTATATTGAAATGTGAAAAATATCACAGAAAAACCGAAAACTGAATAACCCTGGGTGTGTAAAGTTTTTGTCACTAATTATTTTTTGAAAATTAACTTGACAAACCAATATATTTATGTTGATATTATTATCACGTTATTAAATAATGTTCTCAATACACTCAAAATTTCTAATGAATAAAGAGAAGAAATACAAAAAAGCTGAAAAATCACGTCACATTCCTTGTCCTGACTGGGTTTTCGCACGTCACTAGGACGTGCAAAACGTCCTAAATGTGACGTGCAAACGTCCTAATTGAAGGTGTCCATCGGGAAGGAGAAGCGAAACTCAACCAACAATATGCTTTGTACCAAACTTTACACACCCAGTACAGGTTTTGGTTATTTATAAGGTTGTAGTCAGAAAAACGGTGATGTGTTATACTTTGCTAAACTGTATTTTTGCTTCATATTATAAATAGGTGACACATGAGTTGGCAATTAGAAACATCAGTCTCTGATGAACAAGTGAAATTTTACAAGGAAAATGGGTATCTCACTTATGGGCGTATCTTTACAGAATCGGAGTTGGACGAACTTCGCGATTATGTGGATGCAATGATTGAGAACTTGCCAGAAGGTAGACGGCCAGAACAGATGGATGTTCCACATTTTGAGCACCCATATCTGTTCAAATATCTCACGCATCCACGCGTGTTGAAGGTAATTGAACGATTTGTCGGACCGGATATCGTACTCTGGTCAAGTCATTTTATCAGCAAACGCGAGAACGATGGTATGGCAGTGCCGTGGCATCAGGACGGTGTCTATTGGGGTGAATCTCTTGAACCGATGCACGTTATTACGATGTGGCTTGCTGTTGATGAATCCAAAGTTGAAAACGGATGCATGCGTGTGATTCCCGGAAGTCACAACTTGCGCGATCGTCGTTATGAAAAGGTGAATCGTGACAATAACCTCTTTGGCAGTGAAGTTGTGGAGGCAGATTTAGATGAATCAAAGGCAGTAAATTTGGAACTGGAGGTGGGTGAGTGTCATTTTCACGATGCATGGACAATCCATAATTCCAGTCCGAATATCTCACAGAAACGGAGATGCGGTTATACAATGCGTTACATGCCAGCAAATGTTCGTTATCCCGGCGCGGAGTGGCGGCGGACACATAAAATCTATCTGTTACAGGGTAAAGATAGGACAGACGGCTTTAACTCCTATGCACCTGTGCCGGAATTTTAATGTTTTGAGAAGGGAGAACTTATGTATCCTTATTTTGATGTACATTGTCACATTGGCATGACGGTATCACGCGCACCGGTCATTGGACAGAGTGTCGGACGGTGTCTTGCACGGATGGCTTCCGCAAATGTTATTGGTGCGATTCCGTGCCCAACAGCAGGCGGTCCGCAAGCACGTGGTGTATTAGACACGCGGTCGCAGAACGATGTGATAGCGAATGCTTGTCGGAAGTATCCCGAACGCTTCCCTATCGGACTTGGGGTTGTGGAAGTGCGGCATGAGCAAGCAGGTGTAGACGAACTTGACAGGGCAATGTGTGACGATGGTTTAGTCGGATTTGTGTGTCATCCGGCGTTATCTGGACATTCACTTGGTGGTGAATTGTACGCGTTCCTTGAAGTGGTAGCAATGCACAACGGATTATGTCTGTTACATCAAGCAGGTTCAACACAAAATATCGCTGCGTATGCACAACGGTTCCCAACGATAACATTCATTATTGGGCATGTTTCAATGACCAAAGGAGGGCATCTTGATGCAATTGCACACTGCGGAAAACATGACAATATCTGGTTTGATGTCGCGCAAAAGCCTGCTGGAGATGAAAGTTGGGACTTAGTACACCTTGTCAATAATCTCGGCAACGATAGGATAATGTTTGGTAGCGACCTGCCATATTACGATTTTCGTATTGTTCAAGCACAGATTGAAGCTGCGGACCTTGATGATGAGACGAAGGAACGGATTGCATATCAGAATGCAGTGCGCTTGGTTCAACAATTCCAACCAGACTGGCTACCAACATTAACCCCAATAACACCTCCGCAGATTTACTCTGATATTGAGATGTGGGATGCAAATGGTGCACGATTAAAGTAGATAGGATGATATAGTGCTTTGTCAACATATTATTGTAGGTCGCGATTCGGAGATCGCTCCTGAAATATATCTTCTTGTAGGAGGGAATTCCGATTCCCGACTACATTCAAGAACCATCAATTAACTTGACTAATCAATAGAACTATTTAACTATCTCAACTGCACGTATCCGATGGCGGAGAACGAGGATACATGCGGCAGTTAGGGCAGCTAATAAGAGGAGTGTCAAAGACCAGTGTATATTGTAACTACTCTCCAAGCCAAAGAGGGCATTTCCAAGACGATCAAAGTTTGCCCAAACAGAGACTAAAGCGACTGTGCTTGTTGAAAGAACTTCCTTAAGGATGAGGTGGAGGACAGGCAATCCAAACCAAACAGCACAGAAACCGATTGTCGCATAGCGGGAATTTGTAGTCAATGATGAGAACACCAACATCAATAGACTTGTGATAGTGATGATTATCACCGAATAGACAATGATGGACAGGGGTAACCAGTAATTTTCCTTAAGAAAAGGTGTATCGGTTAACAACACATGCTCAAGAAACAGTAATAGTCCAGGAACCAACGTCATGCAGGCCAGTAAAGTCCCAATCACGATAAATTTCCCGATAAGGTAATCTACCCATGAAATCGGTTTTGACAAGTAGAGCGAAAGCGTGTTGTGCTTTAGGTCATTCGCAATTAACCCCGCCCCTCCGAAAATAACTACCAGCGCAATAAAAAATGCAGATTGAACCGTGTTAATTCTGAACAGAAACCCTTGGAAAAAACCGCGATCAATATCAAATTCATTAAACATATCTGGAAGGATATTAAAAATGTAAATTAAGATTCCGTAGGTCAGAATGTAGATTACCGGTGGAATCGCAACAATTAGTCGGACGATTTTGCGCTGGGTGAGCAGCTTCAGTTCTGCTTTCGCAATAACCCACCACCGTGTGTGATTGCGAGGTTTCAGTGTGCCTTCCCAATGTCTGTAGTCTTGTGTGTGAATAGGCATCGTTATCTCTTATAAATAGCGGTTTTTTCTATAGTATCCGTAAAGGGGCCTTGCCTTTCAGTTTTGACTTCAACAGTAATAATACCTTCGTGTGTATCGCGTTCGGGATCATCTTCAATGAATCTGCGCGGAATTTCTGCACTCAGGAGTCTATCAAGACTATTCGGTTCCTGTCCCCATCGCACATCAAATAGCCTGTTGTCATAGACCTTTCGGTGTTTTTTACCGTCG
Source organism: Candidatus Poribacteria bacterium (assembly GCA_028820635.1). GTDB lineage: Bacteria > Poribacteria > WGA-4E > WGA-4E > WGA-3G > MSPOR6. The sequence continues at coordinate 41,742 of JAPPIG010000131.1, read as the reverse complement.
CGCATGGAGTAAACTTGTACGTTGGTGGTAAAATCAGCTTCTGAAATAGTGCTAACGCCGACACTTGGACTAAGAATACTCTGGTTCCATATCAGTGGGATACCGTTTCTATCAACCAGATAGATTTTGATGTCTAAGCGATCTACACGTGGATAGGATACGATCTGAATGCCCTCAAAATTTTGGATTTCTCCGCTTCCGCATGAAAGTAAAGCAATTACACAGATGCATATAACTATGATTCTTTGTAATTGCGATTTTATGCGAAACACGCTGATCTCTCCTTTTATGTAGGACTCTATACCATAGAAGTTTACATCATTCATTATACTCTTTTTAGAGTATGAGTGTCAATTTTAAATATCCATAGGCGCGAATTTAGTGGGTATAATGTCCGTTTAACGCTGAAAGATAAGGTTTTCAATTCAAATTTCTTCTGTAGGAGCGACCTCCTGGTCGCGACCGGGAGGTCGCTCCTACAAATGTAAGAGGCGCCAAATGCCAAAAAGCGCATTTGGCGTTGATTTGGCAATGAATTGCGCGATTACGAACAGTCTATTTCTTTAAGAATAGTTGTTTTTTTTATGGTATAATTATGGGATTATAATATCACCACACTACCTGAAATGCAAAAGGGTGGTCATAGATACCACCCTTAGTATACAGAAAAGTGCCATTCAATTTTTAGCGATCATCGGTAGGCGGAAGGTTTTCATTGACTGGTTTGCGCGGAACGAAAGTTACCCGTGTTTTAACCTTAGGTTTATCCACTCTTGGCACGACATATATTACATCGTTGTTCCGATCAGGAGGATCAATCCCTGCGGAAGTCCGAATTATCGTCTTGTGGAGCCAACTTTTCTTCCAACTTGTTTTAAGGGTGCCGTCTGAAATGGCTGATAACTGCTCATCCTGCGTCTTTGTCGGATCATTGAGAAGTTCAAAATCAATCTGACGAGACATTCTGGAATTGCCAGGAAAAACGAATCCAGCTGGGGGATTGTGCAGTTTGGAAGATAACTGGTCTTTTACTTTATCACCTACGTTGCTCATTCTGTCAATGACCCTTGTAGTTTCAGTATCGGTCTCATCCGGTATAGAACCGTAAGTTAACCGAATTTGCCAATTTTTCAGGTTGATACGACTTTTAGTTGTATTGTAGAGATTAATCCAGATAGTATCGCGCGATGCTCTGACTACGTCCCTAACAACGACTCTGTTTTTATCCACTTCTTTAAGAAATTCTTTTCGTAGCTCAGCACCATCTATAGCCTTTGGTAGATCAACAAATTCAACCTTTACCTCCACATCTGTGGTTTCTGTTGCACCCACTAATCTTCCCGCGGATTTTGTTGTGATGTCCCGAATGACAAGTGCTTTGGAGTGAAGGGTAGAATCTGCGGGTTTAAGCAACTCAATCGTTACACCCTTAGCAGGGTCCGCGACATTATCTATCATTCCAATAGATAAAGAATTGGCAAGTTTTTTGATTTCATTAGTGGTTAGACCTATGTGCTTGGAAAGATCTAACGTTAACGTAGCACCACCATCAATATGTGTCAGTGAAATGTCTTTTGTGATTGAAGTTTCATTAGATTTTTGTTGTGCGAAACTTGTTGTGGGAATGCACAAACCTACTATCAACAGAGCAATGAAACCGATTATTGGAAACGTGGCTTTGGCTTTCATGATACACATTCTCCTTCAAATATAACATCTCTATGTTAACATATTATACACGGTAAAATGTTTTTTGACAACAAGAATCAAGTATCGTACAAAACTATCCGAGAATGCCCTCCATGCGCGCATACACCCACGTTTTCAACTCTGGATGTGTGTGAATATAGAAGGTGCCGTTCTGAATAGCCTTATAGACATGGTCCGCTACTTCCGCTGAAGACATTCCCGATTCCATCTCAGCACGCACATTCCGAGAAGCACCTACAGTTTGTTGTGTTTCCAATTCTGGGTTTTGTAAAGTATCTGATCGGTTTCGGGCAGAGTCCAAGATACCTGTTCGCACCCAACCGGGACACAAGACATGCACCTGAATCTGTGATCTTTTTTGTGCCAATTCATCTGCAAGGGTTTCTGAAAGTGCAACAACACCGTGTTTGCTCACTTTATAAATGCCTTCACCCGGACCTCGCACCAACCCAAGAATGGAAGCGGTGTTGACAATATGGCATTTGGTCTCTTGTGCCAGCATACGCGGAACAAACGCACGAATGCCGTGAATCACACCCCATAGGTTAACGCCTAACACCCATTCCCAATCGGCAATGGAATGTTCCCAAATAGGACGACTACAAACAACACCTGCATTGTTGCAGAGGATATGCACTGCCCCAAAAGCATCCAACGTCCGTTCTGCCAGATTTTCAACATCTTTAGCGTTTGAGACATCCGTTTTCACAGCAAGCACAGTTGCCCCTTTCGCACGTAGGTCTGCTTCAAGTTTGGCTAAAGGCTCTTCTTCAATATCTGCAAGGACAACTGCCATCCCTTCCGCTGCTAACCGTTCTGCCATACCGCGTCCGATACCGCTCGCGGCACCAGTAATCACTGCAACCCTTTTCATTTAAATCTCCGCTTGGCGCTGTTGGTGATACTCTTCTAAGGCAAGGTTTGCATTTATAATTGTCTCTAACTTTTCAACAAGTGCATCAATATGTTTGCCCGGAAAGGCGAAGTAGAAATCATCATCAGAGAGTGCCGTATAGACGCGGTTACCGATGCATCCCAAGCTACTTGCCCCTTTTTGAGACTGCATAACAGCAGGTATAACAGCACACGTCGGCCTACCCATGACACCGTTTTCAGCACCGATTCCCGCAGCGGTTGCAGCTTCTGCTAATAGCATCATCTGTTTCGGTGTGCCAGAGATAAGAACAACATCCGGTATATCAGTTGCGTCTGCTAAAGGCGCGTAGACTGCATTCTGAAAAGGATTTTCTTGACGCGGAATGCCAGGCACCTCCTCCATTGAAATATAGCCGAGTTCACCCATCAATCCGATCGTGTTTTCCAGTTCTTCCATTTGCGCGTCCGGGAGTTCAACGTTGTGTGTATAACACCCGATTGGACAATTGTAGTGGTCGGATGCTTCGGTATAGAAGGTTTTACCCTCCGATGCACGCTTCCAATAAGTACAACCGGATGCCTCAGCCTTTTCCACACGGGAAACACCTTCCGGTTGTGATTCGTGAAACGTTACCGCAATAGGCGCAGTTTTCAAATCAAGTAACTCTTGTAATTGATCTGACATATTTTCTCCTTTATTGTTATGGTTCAAATCAAGTGTCTATGCTTACCGCGCGGGAATATCCCATAGTATAAGCGTGCCATCATAATGTCCTGTTATGATTGTTTTGCTATCGGACGAAAATTCAAATGAATTTCCACAATAGGTATGCCCTTTGAGTGTTTTTATGTGTTTACCCGTTGCAGTATTCCACAGCCGTACTGTGCCGCCCAAATTTCCAATTTGCGTTGTTGCGAGTATATTGCCGTCTGGAGAGTACTCAACCCAAGTGTCTCCTTCCGATGGATCGTCTTTGAGAGGTTTTATCAGTTTTCCTATACGCTTTCCTGTGTTGACATTCCACAGTTGTGCCGTTTCATTGTATCTGACAGTTGCGAGCGTTTCTCCATTCGGTGAATACCTAACGGTTCGGATATGGTAGGGAGGCGGACCAAAGGATTTTTTGGATTGCCCCATTCCAAAGAAAGGACGCCCCGACGATTCTAATGTTTTTAGATGTTGTCCAGTTACAACATTTGAAAGCGTCACTGCTTCTTTATTGACAGAAATTGTGATCGGATCGCTATCCGAGGGATATATAACAGTAATAGGTGTTCCTGTTATGTGGAGTGTTTTGATATTTTCACCTGTGTGTGGATTCCACAAACGGAAGGTATTATCTTTAGCAAAAGTTGCAACCGTATCACCATTCGGAGAAAACACAGCAGTAACGATACGACCCGTATGACCAATGAGTACATTTTTCGTTTCTCTTGTATGTGTATCTAACAACCGCACCGTATCATTAAAACGAGTTGCGATTATTTTTCCATCTGGCGAATACTTAAACCATCTACAACCGTACACATCTCCTTCGAATGTTTTGAGGTGTTCTCTTGTGTTTGCACTCCACATCCGCAAGTTATTGCCACCGCGAGTTATGAAGTTATCACCATCTGCGGAAAATATAGCGTTATAGACAATCCCAGTATGTCCGGTAAGTATTTTAATATTTTCACCTGTGTGTACATTCCATAAGCGCGCTGTCCTATCAGAACTTCCGGTAACAAGTACATTTCCCTCAGGAGAAAATGTTATTCCCGCAACATATCCTTTATGTCCTGTTAGGGTTTTTAAGTGCTTCCCTGATGCATTCCATAGATTTACCTTTCCTCCTGCAGTAACTGCGATTTTCTTCTTATCAGGTGAGTAAGTTATGGTCCGAGAACCACTTACATATTCTGTGAATGTCTTTATGTTTTCTCCAGTGTGTGCATCCCACCACTGCATTTTTCCATCCGCACCAGCGGTAGCGATTGTTTCTCCATCCGGTGAATATGCAGTGTGCGTGATGGCACCCCCATGTCCCCGTGCGAAATAGAGAACACCCGTGTATATTTCATAAGTCTTTAAAGGTTTTCCAGTTTGTGCGTCCCACCGATGCAACATGCCATCCCAACCAGCAGATATGATGGTACTCCCATCCGGCGAGTAAGCAACAGAAACGATAATGTCATTATGACCTGTGAATGTTTTTATGTTTTCACCAGTGTTTGCATCCCACATTCGTACCGTCTTATCCCTGCTTGCACTTACAATAGTCCCACCATCTGGTGAATATGCAACTGCACGGACCGCTTCTGTATGTCCTGTAAGTGTTCTTATGTTTCCTCCTGTGCGTGCATTCCACAATCGAACTGTTTTGTCCCCGCCACCACTCACGATTGTTTTGCTATCCGGCGAATACGCAAATGAGGTAATAGACACGTCGGTATGTCCTTCGTATAAGGCTTTAGGCTTTTCATGTCCAGTAAGTGTCTTTAGGTGTTTTCCTGTACGTGCATTCAATAGTTCTATAGTAGACTTTCTACCATTGAGGATTGCGATTGTTTTACCATTCGGGGAATATACGACTAAACCTATTCCGTAGGTATATCCTTTGAATGTTTTTATATTTTTTCCTGTACGTGTGTCCCACAGCCGTATTGTTCTGTCCCCACTACCCGTTGCGATAGTCTTACTATCTGGAGAATATGCAGCAGAATAGACGCTACCAGTATGTCCTCCTGTTATTAGATCAAGTTCCTCTCCTGTTTGTGCATTGTATAACCAAACACCAATGGTAGTCGTGACAGCAAGCCGCGTGCCATCCGGCGAATACATTATATCTACTATATAGCCCTTGCTGAAACGGGCAATAGCACCTTCGGGTAAACCCATTTGTGTGTAGGATTCATATTGAGCAAAGGCAGACTGTAAGCACAACGTCACAGAAAAAAATAGGGCAAACATCAGAAAAAACTTTTTCATTGTTTCAGTTTCCTTTATAAAAGTTAGTAGCGATGTAATACCAATTCTATGAATATAACAAAGTATAACTTTTTGATGTTGTTCTGCCGTAGTTATCAATTTTCGCAGAAAAGTTGAGGACTATTCTACCGATCCTCACCATAATCTGGTTCTTTTGCCGGGCGAATTACCCATTCTTCAAAAACGGACTTGAAAGATTTTGCTTTGTCGCCAAAATGGAGATATTGGAGACTCTTCACAGGAACCGATGTCTCGCCGTAGATTGGAGAACGTCCGTATAGTTTATCGCCCTTGACGCTGAGTGGTTCAAAAATCAGGATCGGATTGTGGATCAAAGCGAAGCGCACCTGAGACTGAGTTGTTTTCGAATCTTGGTTTTCAGTTTTCGTAGGAGGTTCTTGTTGTGCATCAGAACCTTTTTCATCGCTTGCCGTTTCTTTTGTTGATTGATCAGGATTATTAACGCTTATATCAATAATTCGAGCCACCCGATTAATTGGGATAAAAACCTTCTTCAAATTTGATTCAAACTGAATTATCTGTCCGTTAATACTTATTAAATTACCTCGCTTTAAATCACCATTGTTTGCTACAAGAATATGGTTCGGTGGATTGTCTCGGTTGAAACGTGGCACGGTTAAAGCGCGTTCTAATTTTACATCTAACTCCTCAGTTTGCGTTTCGAGTGGATCATATAAGACTTCAATTCCACGCTTAAGGACAACAGCAGCATCGTTTGCACCGAAGTCTCCCCCGACTACAACAAATTTCGGATTTCCCCCAAGTTTTTCGTTATTGACTATTATTCTTGTTTTACCATCTTCGGTTCTCTGCATGATAGCTTCCAAAATTTGTCCATCCTCTAAAATTATACGGTGTTTATTTCCACCTGTAATGGTAATCGGATTTCGGTTTTCCTTTCGTCCGTGCGTTTTGCTACGTGTGAACTCAATACCTTTCATGTATGTTGAGTCCAAGCGCGTCGTGCTGATAAAAGGGGATCGAAAATTAATAGAGGTTTTATCGTAAGACAAAACCTGACATGGGATGACTTCTCCGTTTTTTAGATGCAACAGATGGGGAAACATCTTTATATCAAAAGGTTGTAGTCTTGAAACCTGTTTATTATTACGTTCTATGCGAGCAGATCGGTTGTTCGCAAGTCGCACTGGTTCCAACGCGCCTATAGTCTGCCATCGGATATTTGATGCATCGTCGCCTTTAAAAAGAATGTGACCGCGTAAACTGCCTGATGGAAAAAACATCTTATCATAGTCATCTACTGGTTTTTTAGTTTTGGCTTTGGACTCAAACCGAAGTAGTGAAGCACCCGCGAGTGAGCAGGTTATCGGTTCCTCAGCAAATTTAGTCTGGAGTACAACGCTATCCAAGTTTAGTTGCATCACTTGCCCACGCACAACAGAACCGTCAATATATGTTAATGCCATATAATCGTCGATTGTTGCCAATTTTCTCCCCGGCTGCACAACACGGTCAATCTGTTGTAGGTTGATATCTCGTAGTGTTCCATCTGTGTCAAGGACATAACCTCTGTTTTTTTGGACAAACAATTTGCCGTAAAAAACTTCTCCGTTCATCATGTGGATTCGAGGTTTGGAGTAGTCGACTTGCTGGCTTTTAAGTCCGGCAGGTTGCCGATAGACCCTTAATCGTCGGACTGTCAGATTTTGTCCTCGGTTAAAAATATAGATGCCGGGTGTTTCAACAGTTGGCTGAACACCAGTCAGTTCTAAGAGTAGATTGCCATTTAAGTCAGAGATTTTTAGCATACCAAGGTCTTGATCATAAGCAAGTCGCAAACGGAAGTCGCGACGATCATCCTCAACTGGCATTATATCTTCGAATAGTTGGCCTTGAACGACAACCAATTCGTTAGTCCATGTTTCTATTCTTAGTGTTTGGTACAGGTTTTTACCGAAGGCAAGAACAAAGCCGGGTGGGGCTGTATTGGATGCGAATTCAAGATCAATTTCAAAACGTTTTGGCCATTTAAAAGCATAGAAGATGTTAGTCTTACCTTGATCTGTGGATGGGTGTCCACCACGATCAGGATACCAACCAGTATGTTGATTATTGTCAGAGAATTGAACCAATGCGTTATCGGTTTCATTTTTCTTGGGTGATTTCCAAGCTGTTAGTTGCGAACCGTCAAAAATCAGGTTGGAATGCGCGCGACTTTCAAGCGAGTAAATCATTTCTCTATTCACCCGGAACTTACCATGACGTTTACTGGAAAACAGAAAGGTATTTTCATCTGAGTCTACAATGTCTGCCGTCCAGACATCACCTAATACTGTGCCGACACGGAAAGTCTCTGTTGCTGGTGCCGGTTGTTTTGAAAAATCAATTGAATCTAAAACATTTGTATCAACAATTAGATCGTCTGCAAAGTGTGGTGAATTCCAGCGAATTTTCCCTGACTGACTATCTAATAGTTTTCCGGGAAGGACATCCCCATTTTTCCAACGTAGGACTGTTTCCTGTGCCTGTATCTTGATTGGACTCCACGTCCCCGCGATAACAATCACAATGGCTAAAATATTTTTTAGACACCTCTGCATTTCATTTTCCTCCTGATGGTAACCCAACACGCAACTGTCATTTTATAGAGAGAAGTTTGATCTCAATTATAGTAGATTTTACAATTAACTTTACATCTGAGTTGTGAATCAACGCTGAACGCGCTTGGCGGAATGCACGTTTGGCATTCCGCATGATTCAGCGGGAGGGAACTCCGATTCCCGACTACGAGTGGTTTCGTCGCGATTCGGAGATCGCTCCTACAGAATATATGTGAACTTATTTACATAATTTACTATAAGTCGCGACCAGGAGGTCGCTCTTACAGGAAGAGGCGCAATGAATTGCGCGACTACAAACGTATATAACCTATAAAGAACTGTGAAGGTAATTTTAGATTTTACCATAAAACGTCTCTTTGAAAATCAATAACCGTCTATCTTTCATAAATAGGTAGAAGACGATAATTTAAAGCTAAGGTAAGCACTGCCATTCCTGTTCCATAAGCTTTGCCGTGGGAACTGTTGAAACTTCCATCTTCTTGTTGCATCCTTTGAAGCCTTTCAATGGTGCGTTGATTCCAAGCTTGCCATGCTTCAAAGTCACTCTGAAACAGTGCCTGAGCCATGTAGTATAGGGTATAGAACATGTAATGATTACCTACATTATGGCTCGCTCTGCGCTTGATGAATTCCGCTGTGGATTTGTATTCTGGCGTGTCTTTTCTTTTGCCAATTGCATAGACGAGGGTAGCAATCGCAGAACGAGTGAGTCCATCGCCATGGCTGCCTGAAGGCGTATAGGAGACACCGCCACCCCGCGTTGTGCAGGTTTGAAAAAAGTTTAACGCCTTATCAATGGCTTCATTAGGCACTTCAATGCCAGCATTTCGCGCGCCGAGTATTCCCATTAATACGGTACCAGCGACGGTTGTGTCAGCATCTCGCGCTTGTGGCGAGTAGCGCCATGCACCCCAAGGATTTTTCTCTTGTGCAGTTAATGCACATCGTACAGCAAGTTCTAATGATGCGCTGAGAGTGCGTCTACGATTTTCAGGCACTTCACTTCCTTTCCAAAGCAGCTCTTCGCTTACAGCACCATACGCTTCAGATAGTGCTAACATCGCAAACCCGTGGTGGTACATTGATGCATGTCCACTCGTTCCCATGTATCCTGTTCTGGCATTTTGATTAGCGATGATGTTTTGCAAGGCTTTACGGATATGTGTAGCATAAGGTCCATAATCAGGGTCTTCGCCGCTTGCCATAAATGCCATAACACATATACCGGTTATCCCTGGACCGTTCCGACCCCCTTGCCAACTTCCATCTTTTAGTTGTGTGTTAGCGAGGTATCGTAAACTTCGGTCATTGATGCTTCTAACTGCTGGTGGAACACCTGTGCCGTAACGAAGGGTTGGATCCTGTGCATAAATGGATTCGCTGAAAAACGTGCCCAGCAATATTAGGAAACCTGAAAATCCTATGATTAATTTGTTTTTATCCATTAGAACACCTATAGTTTTTCTGTGTGTTGTCATGATTATCTACCTCTTTTAAATACGCTTTGCTGCCAAGGGCTCAGTATTTCATCATCCATCCTAATGAATAATTCAGCAAACATCATTTGCAGCCCTTTATGATTCAATGAGGGGATAGTTAACTGTGTTGTTGTCATTTTTATTTGTTGCTGCTGTGTGTCGTTAAGCAGCACAACCATATCTATGAAAGCCAGCGCGAGATTCCGCGAAGCCTGTATCCGAAAATTCTCATGTTCAGCTTGGCGTGCTATATACTGCAAATAGGCATCTTCAGATAGGACATCTTTGATTGCCTGTTGGTACAGGGGATGATTAGTAATCTGGTGCAGTTCAATTTTATCCCATCGTTCATTTGTGCCTCTCTTGTCCCATAACTCTTTCTTCATGACCTCAAGTTTCTCAGCAGCCTGTTCACGAGTAATATTTTGAAACATGAACGCCTGCATAATAGCACCTAATTCCGCAGAAAATTTGAAATGTTCATCAATGTCTGGAATTTGCGTTTCAAGGTATTGTTGGATCACACCTTTAGTAGCGAGTTTCAAACGTTTTGATGCACTTTCATTGAGTGTACCCAACTGTTCAGTATGTGCCGTTAGTATTGTTTCAGCCAAGATCCACTTTTGAGATTTTGGAGGAACCTTATCGATTTCATCCTTTTCATCTGCATTTTCCGATGGCACTTCAAAAGTCTCAATACCAACTAAATCCTTTCCATCATAAAAATCAATCATCACTTCCCAAATTTTTGACTGTGTTTGGTTCAATACGCTATCCAGAGATATGTGCAATTTGTTATGTAACAGATCACCTACTTCCTTCGGCAATGGTCCATTCATTATATTCATAAAGTTTAGATTTTGCTTATCACTTATTGTATCAAGCAGCAATTTCACAAGGTTTTCGCGTTGATCGACTGTCAAGCTGAGTGCTTGATCAAGAAATGCCGTTATAATATCAACAAATGCTTGTCTAACTTGCTGTTGCCGTGCTTTGGTGAAATTGATATAATCCTGAAGTTGTGTTTCTGTCAGGTATTTGGCAAACGCTGCCTTGCAGTCAGGGTGGGACAACATTCCTATGATCATTCCTATGCTGGCGTATTTTTCTCCCTCTGCAAAGGCTGCTGTTTCTCCGTTTTTCTGCTCTAACACAGTATCAAGTGCTTCAAAAATCGACTTGTGAAGTTTTTTAACAATAGACGTATCCAACTCGTAACGTTTGCCGATATCTTCAGCAACATGTTGTAGTAAGCCTTCAGCAAAACGTGTTTCAAAATCGTCTTTTTTGCTCATTTTGAATCGTTCAAAACGTTCATCACCGGCAGCAACAAACTTTGATTTACCATTTCGAGGGTTATATCCTCTCTTGGATATTTTGACAGTATAGCGTCCTGCTGGGAGACCTGTAAATTCGTATTCACCTTTAGCATCAGTCTTTACTGTCCATTCTTTTTCAGCAGAATTAACAATCTTAACCGTAGCTCCTTCAATTGGATTGTTTTCCTTTGTTAATTCAAGCACCTCACCCCGGATGGTCGCGCCATTTACAGCATTTTCTTCTCCAAGAGCGAGGTATGTAGAGGCACTGATATAAACGATTGCTATTAGCAGGTAAATAAAACGAGTCATTTTCCAATCCTTTTTGTGATTTTTCTCATGCCAACCCTATGTTTTCCCGTAACTTTAATCTGGGATTGTAGCTAAACCCGTCTGCCATTCCTTACCTTTCTTACCTGCGTAGAGCATCACATAGGTATTATTGACTTCAAGGATTTGACCTGTCAACACACCGTCACAATCGAACGCGTCGGGATTGTCCGATGGTGTGAATACGGGGTTGTGAGGGTTCGATTCAAAGGTGCGAAAATCACGAGTCCGCACATGCCCAATCCGCCAGACCTCACCATCAAATCCACCATAGAGAATATGGAAGTACTGTGGTCCTTTGAACAATTCGGTTTCGCGGACGGCTTTGCTGTCCCATGTTTCCCCGCTCCCTGTGAAAACAGGGTTAGCTGGATTTTTTGTGACCATTGCGGGATTGCTCGTCGGTGCCGTTGCATGACACATCGTCAAACCCTCTCCGAAAGATTGTGTAGCCTTGCCAGTATAAACGATGTGAATTGTATCACCTTGTATTGCAACCGAAGGGTGTGTTGAACCATGTTGTTCGTGTTCAGTATCCGCAGGAATAACTGGCGTATGTTGAACTCGCTCCCATTTGCCCAAGTCTCCATCACTAACAAGCAATCCGGTCTGTTCGGGTGTTGTTTTCCCTTTACCTCTATAATACATGTAGTATTTGCCATCAGCAGGATTTAGGAAGGGGAAAGGATACTCAACGGATGCATTATCAAAACCGTCTGCTGAAGGCTCAAGAATAGGATTACGTGTATCCTGCGTGATGTTAGTAAGATCGCTAATCGGTGCTGTCGCGTGCATCATCAACCAACGAACACCCACATCGCGTTTACACCAAATATAATGTGCCGTCTTATCAACGATAATCGCATGAGTTGCTGCCGCCCAGAGAGGTGGCGGGAGAGAAATGATAGGGTTGCCTGTTTTTATCCTCTTGAAACTGGCGAATACCTCAAATGGAATAGCATCTGCCATCGGTTTCTCCTCTGTTTACGGCACGTCGTATATCTACTACTGTCCTTCTATTACATTAAAATATGCGTCTAATCCTTGACGAAATTCTTCCGGTAATACGCGTCCTGCTTTACCAGTTGCTTGTTTAGGTGATCGTTTTTCAATGAAAGCTTCTCCGCTATCATCGCCAAGTCCCAAAAGGCTTAGCGCGGAAACTAATGCTGCGAGTCCTTGTCCGCCACCGCCTGGTGAGTCTCCGCTATTACCGCCACCCGGAACATTTGGCATGCGTTGTGTTTCAAGCAAGATTTCGATCACTTCCGAGATGGCTGCGATTGCTTTAGGACCGGTGTTTGGCTCGGCAAGGATTGTTTCTGCTTCGTCCATAACCTCAGCTGCTCTGCTCACCTTGGCGAGTTGCCGTCGGATCAATGCTGTGTTGGCATTTGACAATAGACCTATTTCCCTTACTATTTCATGGGTATCTTCAGCGATTTCGTATTGTGTATCACTTAATGCTTCACTTCGCTCATAATATTTGTCGGTGGTGAGAGCGTCTTTTGCCTGCTCAACCTCGCGTGTCTCTTCCCGTAATTGGATTTCGCGATTAATGAGGCGCAATACTTCTACAATGATTTCCGGTGGCAGATTAGGCAATTCCATCATTCCACCTTGTGGGGGCGGCATTTCAGGCAACGGATCTACCAATTGTTCTGCCCACCGATCCAGTGTATCTGCCCAATATTCCGCTTCAATGGTTGACCGCCCGACAAAATTCCTGTTAATAGATCGGACAAGATCACGTATTTGGGTTGATACAGAGGCGTCCTCCATCTCTGCAAGAACACGCAAATAGTTTTCATTAGGACGCCGATCAATATATGCTGCCATGTCTTGTATGATAGTAGTTATGTTTTTAGACTCGGCGGACTCAAGATCGGCTAAACGTCTTCGTGCAGTTTGATTGTCTGTTCCTCTGTCGGCAAGTCCGAAACTATCCAGACTATCCAGATCGGACGCGATGTCAATCTGTTTGCGCGAAGCTGCTTTCAAACGTTTCACGAATGTGCTGTTTTCAAAGCCGACAAGCAGTCTTTTTATTTCATCAGATAATTTGGCAAACGCATCCAGCAATTCCTTTTGCTCCTCGACCGCCTCCAGAACAAGTTCTGATGCTTGAGGTGTTTCGGTCTCTTGCTCTTGGTCTTGATCGTCTCTGCCGCTCCCTTTTAAGGTGGTGGTAGGAATTTGCAGTCCACCAACGACTTGTGGAGGTTTTCCTCCTTGTGGTTTATCAGGTTTATTGAATCCTGATTCAACGTCAGAGATGCCTGGCGTGGGATTAGCGGGTGAAAAACTTGGTTTGCCACCTTCTGGTGGTTTACTCCGATCTACGCTTGCAGAATCACCACGTTCGTTTGGATCGTCCGGCATATCTTCATCTGCTGTTTCGGGTGGTAGTTTACTATCGGGTCCATATTTTTCAACATCGTTTTCCGAATTGCTGGGTTTGGCGTTCGATTGGTTACCATCCGTTGGCTGTTGGCTATCAGATTTTGAAGGATTGCCCTGCTGAGCGTTTGGTTGACTATCAGATGTTGAGGGTTTGTCTTGCGGACTGCTTTGTCCGGGTGCCTCTGCTGCCTGTGCAAGTAGATTTGCAACAGAAGGCATTTTCTTTTCAGCTATCTCCTCTAATTGTTCGAGCATTTCACCCCACGATTCAAGTTGAGAACCATCGAATTCACTGTTTTTTGCTGCTTCCTGTAGCAATTCCGTGCCACTTTCAATGAGACTATCAAGTTTTGCTGCGTTAGCACGTTCTGCTGCGGCTTGATTCTGTAGTTTTTTGCGCTGTGCTGGGTCGTCAAGTTCCGCAGGAGACAAGTCACGTAGTTCAAGGTTGGTTTGGTGTAACTGCAATTCTTTGTCGTGGACATCCTTTGCTGCGCCTGCCCAAAGCTGCATCTGTCCGATTAGCCACTTAAAATGTTCTGCTGGCGTTAGCACGTGTAACACAATTTGCGGTGAACGAACGCCCTCGCGGTTCGGAAAATAATCTTCTGCAAAAGCACGTAGACGTAGACTTTGTGGTTTTATATTTTCGCGTTCAACAGAAAATGTGGCAGGGACGGTGAGTGTTTCCGAAGTAGGAGAACCTGACGACACAGTTTTCTCACCGATGGCAGGTTCAGGATTTTGAATCGGATTTTCAATGCCTTCCCATTCCAAACCAATATGTTTTACACCGAAGTCATCCCCCGCCTGAATCTCAAATGTGAGCACTTCCGTAGAAAGAACAACTTGATTATTTTTTAGTTTGGTTATGGCGACCGTTGGTACAGTGTCGTCTTGTGCCTCAAACTGCAGCACCTGTGGTTCACTTGCAGCAAGTCCAAAACGATCCCGCCATGTCAATTGCATCTCTGTTGTTGTCTCTACTGATATCGGTTCGGTAATCACGCGTGCCCCATCCACTTTTTGTGGACGATTGTTTAATGTTGCTTCAGACAATTCGCGTGTCGTAGTCGCTTCTAAGGTAGCGGTGCTTCCCTTCACTAAATTCACTATTCCACCGCGCACATCATCAATACGTGGTTCTTGGTGTTGTAAGTAGTCAGGTAGTTTGACTTTAGCAATGATTTCTTTTAGGGCAGGCCTCAATTTGGGTTCAACTGGAATGGAACGGCGCGCATCTCCTATGCGAAGATTAACTTTGCCCTCTTCTGTTTGTGGTGGCAACTCAAATTTGTAGGTTTCACCTTCTCGTTCTACAACTACCGGTGTCTGTTTTGCATAGCGTGCTTCACCTAACTCGGGTTTCCATGGAGATTCATCTTTTAAACGTGCTTCAACATCAAAGGGTTCGGCATACGCCACCACACGCTTATCCGCTTTACCGTCCAACTGTGCAAAGGTATATCGTTCTACGTTTCGCCACGGGGTTAACCATCGAGCAAGGGTATTCCGTGTTGTTGCGGGAATCACGAGGACTCCGATGATAACCAACACTAATGGCAAACCTACTGCCCACGCCCAACGACGGTGGCGAGGATTCGGCACTGCCTCGGCAAGATTATGTTTCGCTACCTCTTCATCAACTTGACGCATAGCTGCTGCCACCAGCGCAGGACTTGATGATCGATCCGACCTTTCTGATGCAAGTTCCACGATGCCAAGCACGTGATCACCAAAACGAGGGAATTTATGTTGTAGCAATCGAGCAATTCCATCTAAAGTACGGTTTCGCCACACCCAATTATAATACTTCAGCGGCAGGAAAATCACCATACCTACCATCCCGATTAGCAAGATGAGCACGCGTAAGAACGTAGGCGTATCAAACAATCGGTCTAAACCAAACACGATGAGATATGAAATGATGAGCCCAAAGATTGCTGCTAATGTGCCTTCGGCAAGTTTGATTATCCATACTCGTTTTCGGTATTGTTCTAATGCTTTTTTCATGCGCGGGGGAAGGTTTACCCCGTTTTCTTTTGATTGTGTTTGGTTCATTGAAGTTCTCCATTAGGGTAGTTGCGGTTATCGTCCATGTTGATTAAAGTGATTTTCTAAAGATAGCCAGTGAATACTAAACTATATCGTACCTGCCATTTTGCGTGCAACCCAGAATAATCCAAGCAGTAAGATAATCAATCCGCCCCAAAGCGGATGTGACCAGATTCGTGTTCGTTTGACAATTGGCTCAGGTTCAGGTAAAGCTGCCAGATGATCTAACAGTGTTCCTACTTCAGCAATTGGTACGAGTTTGCCATTGGTAATCTTCGCGATTTCCTCAAGGACATCAAAACGGGCTAAACGTCCCTGCTGCTCACGATTTAAACCTTGCACGGACAGATCCGTTTGCACCGATGCCCCCGTTTCGCTACTGGTAGCGACGAGGCGATAGTTGCCAGATTCTTTCGGCACAAACGTTCCGACGAACAACCCTAACGCATCTTCTATGCCCGGTTGTAGCCGTATTGTCTCCGTTTTCCCTGAAGGGGCAATCGCTTGCACAGTAACAGTGCCTCTATCCAGTGGACCGCCTACGTTGTCCATCACATTAGCATTTAACGTTAGGACATCATCAACGTGTGGTCTGTCTGGTGAGTAGAACAACCGTATTGCTTCGCCTTGTGCCATCTGTCGACGATACGCCATCCAACGTGCGACTTGACTCCAAAATCGGTAATGATATTTGTCTTCAACACCGTGTCGCCAACGCCACGCGCTGTCTGTCCCCATGAACAGTACTTTACCTGTGCCGTAAGTTTTTGTGACAATGAGCGGTACCCGTCCAGAAACCGTGGCGGCTTGATCGTGTACAGCCAAAATCTCGGTGCCTGCTTTAGCCCGTCTGATGCCGGCGTACCAGAAAAATCCCGGTAATGTGCGCCACACTTCGCTGTTGTCAAGGTCGGTATCTCCGAGACGCGTTAACAAACTGCGTTGTCCAGGTTCAGTGAGCGCGAAGTAGGATTGAACGCTTGAACCTACACCGTTAGGTGTCGCGGGGTCTAAAATAACAGGATAGAGATCAGCAAGTGGTCCGGCAGTCAATGAATCTTGTGCACCAATGCGTCCCGGTATAAAGACAATCCCAGCGGCTTGTGCACTGACGAGTTGCCGTAAATTCCGTGCTTGTTCGGCTGTTAGTTGTTCGGGGGATATACCGACATCCCCAAGAAACACTACGTCAAATTTGCTGAGTTCTCTGGCATCAGGGAAATGTTTGATGTAGCTGCGTCCACCACCGACCTTAGGTAGTTTCGGATGAAAAAGCAGACATGTTACATTAACACCCGCATCGCGTTCCAAAGCATTGCGTAGATATCGGTATTCCCAACGTGGATAAGATTCAATGACAAGGATTTCCAACCGCTCCTGCCGTATGGATATAGGTGCAGAAAGTTCATTATTTTCGGGGATCAATTCTTGCATATCTGGTGCAATACGCAAATTTAGGGTGAATTCTCCTGTCTCTTGCGGTGTCCAAGCCATATTTTCCTGCGCTTGTCCCATAGCGGGCACAGTGATAATTTTGTTGACCGTAGGCTCATCATTAACGCTTAACGTAAGGTTTACGTCTCTATCCTGTCCCAAGGTATTTCGGACGACAAACGGGATGCGGATCTGCTTTTTTGTTACGCCGTAGGTTGGGGCATCCATGCTCACTAACTCTATATCGGGCAGCGGAACTTCACTGCCGACCCCTACTGTGAAAACAGGAACACCTTGCATGTGGAAGCGTGTCGCAGCCTTCACGGGTGAGTCACCAATATTCCAATCACCATCTGATAGTAGCACTACGCCGCGAAGGTTGGAATGGTTATCCAAAATGTGCGACAGTCCTGCGTTTATATCTGTGGCTTCCTCTGCTGGGTCTAACAGTGAAGAGAACGGCTCAAATACTACGTTGAGTTCAGTATCTTGTTCCGATTTCCAAACTTCCTCCGACATTAGCGGTTGAATCGTTTCGGCGCGGCTTTTGCGTTTCACAGCGGTATCCTGTTCGTCTATTATATCCTGTGTTAGCATGCTGTTAGATTTGTCCCATAGGATAGCAAGCGTTGAGCGTTGTTCCGGCGGTTGTGATTCTAACCATTCGGGTTGATTTAGTGTGACAACCACAAGGATAACAAGCACAAGACGCAGCAGCTCAAGCCATCCGATGCGCTTACGGTAGCCGCTGCGATGCCATGCGTACCAGCATAAGACACCGGTTATAATGATAATAATCAGTCCCAAAATTATGATGGAGCTGCTTGAGAAGAATTCGAGATGTCCTTGTTGATCTTGCATTTCTTACGTCTCTAAGTTGCTAAAACTCTTTTTTGGTTAAAATGTTCATTTTTTACGATAAAAATCGTATCAATATTCATTTTATAGTTCCATTATGTAAACACTGATTTAGTATTGCGGTATATTAGGGGCGCGACCTGGAAGTCGCTCCTACAAGACATATTCAAAATCTTACCTTAGTCTCCCTCTGCTGTTGCAAAATCTACTGCAGGGTTACTTTCTGCTTTCTTGCTTGGCAAACTTAGCACTGCTTCCACAATGAGTGCTATCGCCATCGCAATAAGAAAAGTGCGCCAGAGTTCGTTGGCTAAAGAGGATGTGTCTCCCACTTCTACATCTATTCGCCGATAAGATAAACCGTTAAATAACGCATCTACAGTTTCAGCTGGCGCTGCTTTAGCGGAATCTTCGGCTTGGCTGCGGTTCACGGCTATCCAATACGCCTCATCTCGGTAGACACCAGCATGTAATCCGCGTTGCGAAAGCGATACTGCGTCCCCTTCATGTGCTATCGCCTCCCACTGTTCACGATCTGCAAGGGCATCGAGTCCAGCGTCTCGTTGAGATGCATCAGTCAAAGCGCGCCCCCCTTCCGCTAACGCACGCTGCAACATCACATAAAACACTATCCCGTCACGTTCAAGAGAAGAAAACTGCGCTGTCGGTAGTGTGCTACAGAAATATACGGCACCATGGTCGGTATTCACACGAGTTAGGAGTGGTGCATCGTTGCTAAACCTTGCCAGTAATGTTCCTATGCTTTCAATAGCACGATAGCGGTAGGTGCGTAGTTCATTCAAAGGCAAAGGATTTCCACTATCTACATGTGCCAACAGATCAGCATCGCCACGCCACCATGAAATCTGGGCAGTTTGTTCATCATCAGGTGTCTGCCAGTCGTTCCAGCGTGAGTCGAACATTTGCGCACCAGCATTCTGACGCGGTGGAAAGAAGATAACCACACGTCCACTGTTAACAAAATTCTGAATCTGTTCCACAACTAATCCGTTTGGCAAAGCGGCTTGCCAGATTAACAGTCCTGTATTTTCCCAATCAATTTCCCCAACGCGGTTCGTGGGAATCACGTCTGCCTGATGTTGAAGTCGCGCATCTGGTGGAATAGCAAGCGCACGCCGAAACGCTTCGCCAGTTCTCACATCATCACTGACAATAACCGATCTCCGTACTGGCGGTTCTGAAAACACAAAGAAAAAACGATTGTCCAACGGGTTCGCATCACCGGGCAACCCGACTGATCCCCATCCCGAAGTAAGCGTGCCATCAATAGGAATGCGATGTCCTTGTAAAGATGCACCGCGTGCATCAAGTTCAACTTCAACCACAGAACGAACGTTGTTGACTTCAAACTCAATCGGTATTTCTCGTGTGCCAGTATCGCTACCTTCATTTCGAACCATAACATCAAGGATAAGTTCCGCCTCGTCCCCTCGTTGCCACCGTTGCACGTTTTCCACCCTCACCGATAAGTTATTTGAAGATGGTGCTGAATATGCAAGCAAGAAGTGATGCACGCCATCTAACTGTGCAAATTCTTCCCGGATTGCATCCCAACGTCCGCTGGTAACAGCCCAATCATTCTCGTGAAGATCGGAGCAGAGCCATACGTCTGCACGTCCTGAATTGTTTGCTTTGAGATAGGTTAAAGCGGATTCAAACATGCCCGGAATATTGGCACTCGTGGCACTTGATTCGGTCATGGGTAGGCTTAATAATGCCTTCGGTGAATCTATTTCTTGTAATTGTCCAGTGGCACTATCAATCAAGATCAGATGAGTCCCGTAATCACCTTGTTCCAGCAACTGTGCAAGTCTTTTCAGTGCAGTAGACCTTTTTGACTCACCAGCCTGCAGGTCTTGTGTTTCCATACTCGCGGATCGGTCAAGCAGAACCATAGTGACATCGGGTTTAGCTAATCCAATGCTTCCTAACCATCCACCAGAAAGCGGCCGACTAATAGCGAAAATCAGCGCTGCGATAGCAAGGGTACGCATTAGTAGTATTAGGATATGGCGAAGACGTGCCATGCCTTTGCTCATCCGTTTTGCAGCCATCAAAAACATCATCGCTGCCCAGGGGACTGTGCGGTGCCGCTGCTGATTTATCAAGTGTATAATGATTGGTAGCAACATCAAAGGAAGTGCTATTAATGCTAAAGGTTGTAGGAAATTCATAGTTATTGGCTTTCGGCTATCGGCTGTCAACCATCGGTTCTCAGTTTTTTACTTTAATGGTTGCATAATAGTGACGCATATAAATAAGTGAACGTTTTTCTTTTAGATTTACGGCGTTTGTAGTCGCGCAATTCATTGCGCCTCTTTGAATTTCTTAGCACTCACACATTATAATTTTCTTGCTGACTGCCGACTGCGATAGCCGATAGCTTACTTATGCTTTTTTGGGTGTTCGTCCTAATAGAAATTTTGCCAATACGTCTCCGTAATCTTCATCAATGCAGATGCGATGGTAGTCAATTTCGGTGTCACGGATAACTTCGTTCATGCTTTCAAGGTATGTTTCCAATGCGCGGCGGTACTGATCGCCGATTATGATTGGGTCTGCTAATACGGGTTCACCACCTTCCATGTCAACAAATCGCGTTGGACGATCAAATTCAAAATCCAACTCATTCTGTTCCATCAGGTGAAACACTGCTACATCGTGCTTACGAAATCGTAGATGCTCAAAACAGTTACGCGCTACTTCTGGATCAATAAATAGATCTGAAATGATGATAATCAATGCTCTTTGTGGAACACGTTCAGCAGTTTCGTGGAGTGCGTCAGCTAATCCTGTTTCACCTGACGGTTCTGCTGCACCGAGTTCATCGAGAACTGTGCTAAGGTGTGTTGCGCTCCGTTTTGGTGGAATCTCTTTGTGAAACTCTGTGCCAGCACAGTAGAGTCCAACAGCATCACCTTGAAGCGCTGCAATATAGGCTAAAGTGCCACCGATACGGCGCGCATAATCAAGTTTACTCATGCCGTTGTGAGCAAACCCCATTGAACCGCTGGTATCAACAATTAAGCACATTCGCAAGTTCGTATCTGCCTCGAATTCCTTGATGTAGTAGCGGTCATTGCGGGCATAAGCACGCCAATCAAGCCGCCGCGTGTCGTCGCCCGGCACGTACTTGCGATACTCTGCGAATTCCAGGCTTGAACCGCGTATCGGGCTGCGGTGTTTGCCAGATACGCTGCCTATCATCGGCAACCGCGCATGCAGTTGTAGTGTTGAGAGACGTTCCAAGACTTTCTGATTGAGGTAATCTCGTCTGAGTTGTAGTGCCATGTTTACCCTTGTTCGGACAGTTCTTCAACGAGACGTTCAACGATGTCTTGACTGGTAATGTTTTCAGACTCAGCGGCGAACGATGTAATGACGCGGTGTGAAAGTACTGGATTCGCTACTGCAATGATATCTTCAAGACGTGCCATATAACTACCGCTGAGGGCAGCACGCGCCTTAGCCCCAAGTATTAAGTACTGAACAGCGCGCGGCCCAGCACCCCAAGCAACGAGAGGTCTGAGCCAATCTGGTGTCGCATCACCTTTTGGTCGTGTGCTACGTGCTAAATCAACAGCAAATTCGTAGATGTGTTCGGATACTGGAACCCGTCGAACAAGATTTTGAAATGCTATAACACGTTCACCCGTCAAAACGTGTTCCAAAGTCGGCAGTGACATACCAGTTGTTGTCCGCGCAATTTCGATTTCTTCAGAACGGGTTGGATAGTCCACCTCAATTCTGAACATAAATCGATCTAATTGTGCTTCGGGTAACGGGTATGTGCCTTCCTGCTCAATCGGGTTTTGTGTTGCTAACACAAAAAACGGTGGTGCTAATTGGTATGTCCTACCGATTACCGTTATTTTGTGTTCTTGCATTGCTTCAAGCATTGCCGCTTGCGTTTTTGAAGGCGCACGGTTGATCTCGTCGGCGAGGATAAGGTTGGCAAACAGTGGTCCTTTTACGAACTCAAACTCGCGTCTACCGCCTGGAATTTCTTGAAGGATGTCTGTTCCCGTGATGTCCATCGGCATAAGGTCGGGTGTAAATTGGATTCGACTGAACTCTAATGCCATAGTTTCGGCAAATTGTCTCACTAAAAGTGTTTTCGCTAAGCCGGGAACGCCCATCAATAGTGCATGTCCTTGCGAAAACAGGCAGATTGCTAAATTTTCAATGACTTGCTCCTGACCAATGATAATCTTGGCAAGTGCTATTTTTAGTTGGTCGTAGACGTCGCGTAGTTCGTCAATTGCAGCAACGTCATCGGCATCCATTTGATCAATGTGTTGGGGTGTTTGCATAATTATTCCTTTAATTTAGTTATCAGTTGTCAGTTATCGGTTCTCAGTTTCTTCAATGAAGCAGTTAGTATCTCTTTAACTGTTATGGTTGTCTCAATTGCCTAACACAATATTGGCGTAAATTGAAGGCACTCCGAATTCTAACTTAATTGTGTAGGTCATCTCATAATATAGTGACGCCTATTGAGAGAAAAACGGTTGCATAATTCTGAAATGTGCCATCAAACAGTTAGAATTCAAATTTTTCAACGGCGTATAAGTGATTAGCTATTCGCAAATATATTGTATTCTCGGCAATTGCCGAAAATAAACTTTTCTCTATTAAAATGGTGTCAGCATGCCTAAAATCTGTAGGTGACAACTTGGGTTATAATACATATACAACCAAAGCAAAATCCATGCCAGTTTAACGAGACGAAACTGTTGGGTTCTTAAGAAAACTGCACAAAAAAGGGCAGATTTTATATCCGATTGCACGAAATGGAGCAGTGAGGAGTACTCACATTATTTTACCATATTTCGTGGGTCAGGTTTCGCTTATAACACCCGACCTACAATGTTTCCGGTTAAACGGATTTGGACAAGTGGTCAACAACGAGGCCGTTTCAGGATGCACATTGAGTGATTTTAGTAGCGACGTCTTGGAGTATATTGATACTTTTGTTTTTGAGGCAACAATTCAATGTGTTTATCCATCCACTTCAGTCGGACTTGCAGCCAAGTCTTCATTTCGTCCACTTCGCCTTGATATGTGCGGCGTCCTGGTCCGGGATTGCCAAAAAGTGAATGTCCCAGCACACGCCATCTTTGGAAGTTCCGTTTTTGTGCTTCTGATAAGTATTCTACTGTTCGATCAATTTCACCAAGGATTTCTGATGTGGAGAGTTCATTTTTTCGAAGTGTTTTCCATTTCTTGACAAGTTTTTGTTTGAAGTTTTTGTCTGATAACAGCCGATCCCACCAGAAAGGGACAGGATTTGTATAAATAAGCCAACTATCGGTTTCCCAACCGTTATGGAAAACAGTATTTCCCATTGATAAATTGAAATCCCAGACCGGTCCCACCGTTAGTTTTCCACCTCTATCTTTGTACATATATGCGCTGAGGCGGAATCCATCCGTGTTTTTGAAAAGTTCATTGATAATAAAATGATCAATAAAAGAATCCACATCAATGTACTTAGCATATCCGCGCTTTGGGTCTTTGAATTCTGGACTGGCTAAGGCGGCTTCAAATTCGCTCATATAATTTTGAATCCACACTCTTTGTGCATGAGTCATTTCGCGTCCTTTCGGATATACATGCGCAAGATATGTGCCGCGCCGAGTGTAGAAAAAGACTTCATTTCTGTCCATTTTATCAATTTTAATTATATAGCCCCCTGTGATTTCAGGAGGCTTGTTGTGGGTCGGCTGCAAAGATTGAATTGGAATGCGTTCTTTACCACGTTTTATCTTTTCTATGAGTAGATAGACTCCGACATAATGTTGCGATTTGATTGTTTTGTCACCATTCGTATTGAGGAATACCTCAACAAACTTTGTTCTGGTTGCATATCTGCTGATCCGATTGCTGAATTCAAAAGCCAAGTAGTTCCGCATGAGCGTTTTATCCGAATAAGGACCATTCAGCACCCAATCCGATTCTGCTGGCAACCCAAATATGGAAACATCTTTGTCATTACCCATATCGTCTTGAAACTCAAAACCGTACTGCTTTTTCGGAAACATCTGTGAAGTCTGACCCCTGACTTCTATGCCGATTCTTCCATCAAAATGAATGTGAGGACTATCGAAACTGTTTCTGTCACCAGATTCATCATAAATAATCTTCATCCGCGCGGGAATCTTGGGTTCGTCAGGAATCCATCTACCATTCGTATCAATAATAACGATGGGTAAATTTGATGTATGAGGCCACGGGATGTTTACAGAACTTGGGCGATTCTCAAAACCTTGGCGGTTCACGGAACTTGGCCGTCTCACAGAACTTTTAGGTCTCACGAAATCTTGACGGTTTACAGATTTTTTCAATCGGTTGGATTCACGGTCAGTGTCAGCAGAGCGACTCATGAGTAAGGCTAATGTGATACCGCCTAAAAGCAGAAGTATGACTTTCTGGTAACGATTCATCGTCGGTGAGGACCTCGTTGAGGAAATCGGAAGGTGTCAGTTTGAAAATATTTATTTTATAAATGCGTGGTGTTTATTGTCTGAACCGAGATTTCCAAGGTTTTAGGATTTCGGAACTATATGTTTTCTGTGATAGACAAATCTGATTTACGGAATTAGCAATAATGCTTAAATTTTGTTATTAACAGTATATCAGAATAGAAATGGAAATCGCAAATAAAAGTGAAGATGATAAAAATAGAATTTTATAATAGAAAGCGAACAAGAATTAGAGACGTCTAATGAATAGAATGCTATTCTCCCAAATTAATTTCATTGTGTAACTGACAACACCCAGTCCCGAATCAAATTCAAAACTTCTGGCGAAATTGTTTCTTCAATCACAGCATATTCATTGACCAAACCTGTAGTTGCCCGTTGAAACAGATGATTGTGTTTCGGTAGTTGATGTATCGTTACATTAGGGTTTCCACCTTGCTCAAGAGCAGTCGCGATGGCAGTGAGATTTTGTTCCACATCTACCTGTACATCAAGTTCACCGTTAAGTGCAAGCACAGGCACCTTCACTTTTTTAAGGGCAGATTGTGGATTGAATGCAAGAAAATATCGCATCCAGGGGTTAAGTACTTGTTCAACTGCTGCTTGCACTTGCGTTTCGTCCTGTTGATCAGTGGGAATACCGTTTGTCTCAAACTGCTTGCGGACGATTTCAGCGACCTGTTGTCGTAGATCATCGTCTGCTAAATCTGATGCTAATGTTATAAACAACTGATCAAGTAGCATTAGTAAGGTCCGCTTATGTTCTCCCGCGATTCCCACAGCATCAAAGATACGTTCGTTCTGTTTGCGCAACAGTTCTGCACCGAGAACTCCCGGGGCAGCCATTAGCACAATAAAGTTTATGTCGTTACTACGACTGGCAACGATGGCAGCAATCGCACCTCCTTCGCTATGACCAATTAGTCCGACATAATTGATTCGGTCATCTTTCTTGAGAAAATCAACACCTGCTTCCACGTCGGTTGCGAAGTCTGCTGTTGTCGGCGGTTTTGGGTGTGGTGTTGACTTGCCGATGCCAGGGTCGTCAACGCGTAGCACAGCAATGCCAGCGCGCGTTAAGTGATCAGCAATCACCCAAAATGGTTTGTGTCCAAATAGTGTCTGATCCCGGTCCTGCAAACCGCTCCCAGAGATAAGCAGTGCTGCAGGAAATGGTCCGTCACTTTTTGGTAACGTCAAAGTACCAGCGAGGTTGACTGTGCCGTTTTTAAACGCAACTTCTTCAATTTTGTAAGGGAAAGGTGGTTTTGGCTCCTGCGGTCTTTTAGGAGTAACAATAGTTTCGCGGGAAAGTTGAAAATCAAATGTGGCCCCGCCTTGGATGAATTTACCACTAATGATACCTTCGTTTAGATGTCCATCAAATGTAGGATTGCCCGGTACACCACGGATTACAAATTTGACGCTGATTTTATTATTGGTTTCTACAATATGGATGTTGGACAACGGTAGACCTTTAGCACCTTGGGTGGGAATATCAATAGTACCGCTCCAATTGTTGTCTTTGATGGACAGATCAACCATTATGACCAATGGTTGAATCGGAGTGTGGATTTTTCCTTCCCAGTGACCAGCGACACGATCCTCAGCGTGGGAAATCGAGAGACCTACCACTACTATTGTCATAATGACGAAAAGTGTCGGGAGTAAACCAGATCCTGTCTGTAACAGGAAACGTTGATGAAGGCTGTTTTGCACTTACTTTGACCCTTACCGATTGGCTTTTATGTTTCCCCAAGTAGTGGCTAATTTTCCTACAGGGTAAACCGCCAACACAGAATTGAAACCTTTTGTCATAAGGACTTTAATATCAGCTTCAGTCAATGCGATATTGAAAAACGCTACCTCGTCAAAGGCACCTGAATAATATTGTCCCCATTGATGCAAAAAAGTTGCCCCGATACCGATATCCGTGAAAATATAGGTGTCAACAACTGTGTCCTCTTCTTTGCCGTTGTAATAGCCC
Source organism: Candidatus Poribacteria bacterium (assembly GCA_028820635.1). Lineage (GTDB taxonomy): Bacteria > Poribacteria > WGA-4E > WGA-4E > WGA-3G > MSPOR6. Next base: position 15,212 of record JAPPIG010000131.1, on the reverse strand, counting down.
GTCGCGTTTCCCTCACCATCCAATACAAACGCATAGTGTCCCCATTTATTGTCATCAAATTTTGGGATGATGGGTTTCCACGCTCTACCCCAAATGTCAACCGCGCCACTTTGGAACCGAATTGCGAAGGCAGGATTCGTTGGACCACTGAGATTTGATATTAACCGATCATCATCGGCGGCATCACTCGGTTTCGCCCACAGAACCAATGTAATCTCCCCAGACAACCCTAAATTGCCGACGACTACATGGCCTTTACTCTCATTTCCGTCAAATTCCAGCGCAGATCCGAACTGACCATTCTTTGTCCATTTCGGACTGTTCACAAGTTTTCCGTCATTGGCATTTTCAGAGGAATCCTTCGCTGTATTACCCTTACCCTCATCAAAGAGCCACATCCCGATAACGGTTTTTGGATCAAATTCGGCATTGCTGATGTCAGCAAACACCATGCTCATGAGAATTAAACTGATACACGCAAACATTAGATTCGCCATTACGATTTTCATTGTAATAACTCCCTTTTTTAACGTGAGTTCGATATTATGACCTGAGTTCGACACAACATTTTTTATTAGACATATGCTGAAATTTTCAGAGTCAGTCCTTAGAACAGATGCGAAAACTGCCGGTAAATCCAGTCTTAATAAGGGTTCTCATCATTTTTTGAAACACAACAATTTCAGAGTAGCTCTGAAATTTCCGTATATCTTCTGAAAGATTCTGACAATTGTTTCAAGAAAAGAAGTTTGGAAACAACCTTCAAAAAGGCTAAATTATTATAGTGAATTTTACAATTAACTTTACATTTGATTTGTAGGAGGGAACTCCGATTCCCGACTACTATTGAGTTTCGTCGCGATTCGGAAATCGCTCCCACTGAATGTCAAAAGCGCATTCAGCGTTGATTCACAGAAGATATGTCAACATATTTCTATAATTCACTATAAAAGGATGCTGTTGAGAATATCAATATTATCGTCACACCTTCTTATATTTTTTATCAAGGAGTGCAAAAAGCACATCAGTCTTTAACGGTTCACCATCTTTATCCCGAATAGAAATCTCTTTGTCAACAATTGCGTTGCGTAGTTGTCGTTCAACCTTTTTTCGCGTGCTACTGCTTGTAGATGCTGTTCCTGCAGCTACACCTATAGCCAGACCTACACTAAGACCTAAAGCGTAACCTTCCATAATAACGTTCCCTCCTTGTTTTTGTATTAAACTCATAGTGAGTAAGGACTAAGGATTCAAAGGAAATGGGATCTGAAGCGAAAAAGGACACGAATTATTTCCCTTTCTTTCCCTCCCTTTCTTTCATTATTTTACCATATCCTTATGTTTTACTCAATATGACTTCATTGTAAAACTTAATTATTGGAGTGCTGTTACTGGCACGTGTATAAAGCATCAATCAGCACCAAATGTGCCTGCGATTACTGAGGATGTCTTGAGTGTATTGAAATCTATTCCCGCGAATTTTTACACTATTTCGGTGCATTTGTAACGTTTTCGGTGGAAGTGAGATCCCATAGGAGTATCGTGCCGTCGTAACTTCTACTTGCAAGCGTTGCTCCATCTGGACTGAACGATATGTTTTCAACAATATGTGTGTGTCCAACAAGAACTCGATTTTGCTTTCCTGTTACAACATCCCATAGTTGGATTTTTTTATCAATACCGCCACTTGCAAGTGTTTGTCCGTCTGGACTAAACGACACACACAAAACCCAATTTTGCACATTGATAGTTTTCTTGTGTTCTCCAGTAGCAATATCCCACAAACGGATTGCCCCATTCCTTACTAAAGAATTTGACTGCAGTCCCTCCGCGCTGGCGAGCGTTTTTCCATCCGAGCTAAACGCGATTTTACGGATAACACGCGTAACGTCTTGATTTGTTAGGATTTGTCTATGTCTGCCTGTTGCGACATTCCATAAGCGAATGTTGCTATCGTTCGACCCACCAACACTGGCAAGTATTTTTCCATCCGGACTAAACAGCAGATGCTTGATATAATCCGTATGTCCTGTTAAAGTTTGCTTGTGTTTTCCTGTGGTTGCATCCCAGAGACGAAGAGTAGTGTCTCCAGTTGCGAGCGTTTTTCCATCCGAGCTAAACGATAAACTGCTGACTGAAGATTCATGTCCTTTGAGCGTTTTCTTACGTTTACCGGTGTTGACATCCCATAAGCGAACCGTTTTGTCCCAACTTCCGGTTGCGATTGTTTTTTTATCCGTACTGAACGATAGACTTGAAACATAACGCTTATGTCCCTTAAAGATTTGTGTGTGCTTACCTGTGGCCGCGTCCCATAAGAGCACTAATCCGTTTTTAGTTCCACTTGCGATGGTCTTGCTATCTGGGCTAAAAGACACGCTTGAGAGATTTACGCTATGTCTTATGATTGGGTTTTTCTGTTTCCCAGTGGTTATATCCCACAAATGGATAACATTACCCACCGAATAGTTCCATCCGACACTTGCAAGAGTCTTCCCATCCGGACTAAACGCGACTCCTGAAATATACAATTTATGCCTTTTTAGTGTTTTCATTCGTTTGCCTGTGTCTGTATTCCACAAACAGATTGTTTTATCACGACTTCCAGTTGCGATTGTTTTTCCATCCGGACTGAATGCAAGAGTAAAAATATTATTTTTATGTCCACTGAGGATTTGCTTTTGTTTTCCAGAATTAACATCCCATAAGCGGATAGTATCTCCTAATCCTCCAGTTGCGATTGTTTTTCCATCCGAGCTAAATGATATACACTTGACAGCCCACTCATGCCCTGTAAGCGTTTGCTTTTTCTCACCTGTAACCACATCCCATAGCAGAATGCTTTCACCTGCGCGTCGACTCGCGAGGGTTTTACCGTCTGGACTGAACGCGCTGTAACCGTCCATGGCATAATAATGTCCCATGATTGTTTTCTTATTCGCACCTGTAGCAATATCCCATAGATTAATCTCTCTAAAACCCGCACTTGCGATTGTTTTTCCATCCGGACTAAACGAAACATTGTCGAATCCCCATCTATCTCCTATAAACGTTTGCTTATGCTCTCCAGTGGCAACATCCCATAACCGGATACTTCCGTCTTCACTTGCGCTTGCGATTGTTTTACCATCCGAACTGAATGTCACATTATTAATTTTCTCTGTATGTCCAGCGAGCAAGGCATGTGCCTCACCGCTATTCACATCATAGAGCCAAACACCGATAGAACTGACAACAGCGAGTAATTTTCCATTTGGAGAATACTGTATCTTATTGATACTACCTTTGCCGATGCGTGCCTTCGCGCCTTCAGGCAAGTGCCACTGCGGGGAATCGTAGGAGAAAGTATCTGGCTGATTTAGCATTGAAACGAGGCTAAAAATCAATACGATTGAAACAATACTGAGAATTAAGAATATGAAAATTAATTTGGCTTTCATTAGATGAGACTCCTTCTGATAACAGCGCGCTCACAGGTAAAACTCTATTTTCTCAGAGGCTTGACATCTATTATAGGCGTGAGATCCCATAAGATTACGCGTCTATTACTAAACCCAGTGGCAAGCGTCAAACCATCCGGACTGAATGCCGAACTATAGATACCTGTTCCTTCTCTCATAAAGGTTTGCACGTGCTGTCCTGTGACGACATCCCAGATTCGGATCATAAAATGGTCATTATCACATGCGAAGATGCGTCCAGCAGCATTGAAAGATACACTCCAGTTGGTGCCTTTACGGCCAGCAAGTATGTTTTTTTGCTCACTTGATGTTATGTCCCACACGCGGACGGTACCGTCTATACCAGCACTCGCAAGCATCGTTCCATCCTGACTAAATACTATTGTAAAGATTCCTCCGATATGTCCTGTGAGTGTTTTTTGATGCTTGCCCGTTGCTGCTTCCCACAGACGAATAGTGCCGTCTCCACTCCCACTGACGAGGGTTTTCCCATCCGGACTGAACACTACACTTGAAACATAATCTGTATGTCCAGTTATCGTTTTCTTCTGTCTTCCTGTGGCAGCATCCCATAGACGGATAGTTTTATCTACACTTCCACTGACAAGTGTCTCTCCATCTGGACTGAAGGCTACGCTTGAAACATAATCTGTATGCCCCCTAAAATATTTAGGTATTCCTGTAGCCGTGTTCCACACACGGACAGTTTTGTCCTGACCACCATTCGCGAATGTTCCACCATCTGGGCTAAACGTTAAGTTTGAACCGTAAGGTTTATCATCAAAAGATGTTCGTGTGCTCCACGCCCAACTTCTTTCCGAATATAAGTTAACAATATCTGCTGTATGTTTTCTGAGGGTTTGCTTGTATTCCCCAGTGATTGCATTCCATAGATGAATAGGTGAGCGATCACTTGTTGTCGCGAGCGTTTTTCCATCTGGACTGAACACCACACCTCCAACAGCATTCAGAGATTCATAAAAAGGTTTTTCTGTTCTATGTTTGATTACATCAGGGCTGAGAATGATACGGACTTTAGCACCTGCAGGTAGGTCACAATCTTGAGCTTCATTGCTCGGTAGGTAGGTTATTGAAATAATGAAAACCAATAAAAAGATCGAAATCAACACTTTTTTCATCTATAAATTTCCTTTTCACACTTCTATGCTGTAAGGACGTGCTTGGACTCTGTGCGGTTAGGAACCGCCCTACCAAATGATGATTTTATATTCTGTAGGGACGATATCTCGTCCCTACAGAATATCAGGAGCCAACTAATCAATAGACACTTTCGTCTTCTCTTTTGCCGATTCGTAAGTGGCTAAGACAACCGCAACTGCATGTTTGCCACCCCTACCATCAATCATCGGGGTTTTGTTGTCACGGATACATTCGACAAAATGGGTCAGTTCGCCGACAACATGGCTCGGGCCGGAACGGTCAGGGACAATCTCTTCCCAATCACCACCACGTTTTTTGAGATATGCGAGATCTGCTCCCATATCAAGACGGAGCGAACCTTCGGAGCCATCAATGATTGTTTCATTTGTGCCACGAGCACCGAGGAAACCACCCCAGCGTAGGATGCCAACAGTGCCAGTGTCGTAACGGATGAGGGAGACGGTATAGTCCTCCCAATCGTCATGCCCAGAGAAGCTACCGACTTCCGCTGCGACGGTCAGCGCGGTACCTCCGAACCAGTTGATTAGGTCGGATTTGTGGATGCCGTTTTCTAACAATCCACCGACAGTACCATACCAACTATCCGGTCTGCCGCGCGGGGCATTATAGGGACCCGTATAATCGGTTTCAATATAGACAACATCGCCGATGTCCCCATTATCCACCATCTTTCTGCCGAGTTCATGTACAGGATAGAAGCGGAGGACTTGTCCGACCATCAGATGTGTCCCAGCTTTGTCCGATGCTTCAATCATCTCATCCGCGTCTTCAAGTGTTAAAGAAAGCGGTTTTTCACAGAAGGCGTGTACGCCTGCTTCTGCCGCGTCAACGACAACTTTAGTATGTGCCACAGGAGGCGTTGCGACAACAACACCGTCAACGAGTGGAAAGAGTTCTTGATAGTCTTGGAATGCACGGATGTTGTGTCGTTCAGCGACAGCTTTTGCAGCATCAAGTCGTAGGTCAGCGACACCTACGAATTCACAATTTTCTACATTGGGGAGTGAGTTGCAATGGCCATTACCCATGCCACCTACCCCGATAACACCTATCCGAATCATAATTCTATTCCTTTTATGAAGGTTAATATGTTATTGTGTAGAGAATTTACCTTAAAGTAAGGTTGATGTCAATTTGTTTATGGCTGTTAGTGTTTCGTTGTGTCTAATGTTCTAAACAAAGGATAGTCATAGAGTCTTGATCTTGCCTTAATCGGTGATTTTCCGCCCCTTCACTAACCATATTACAATTGAGATAGATATCACAACACCGAAACCGAGAAGCATTAAATTTGTATAGGCAGAAATTTTGTTACCAAGGTAGGTGTAAGCAGCAGTTGCAGGAAGCTGGCCGAGGCCAGTGGCAAGCCAGAAACCGAGGAATCGTATCCGTGTCAAACCTGCGGCATAGCTAACAACATCAAATGGAATATACGGGATAAGACGGGCAATTAAGATCGCATAGTTGCCGTATCTTTGAATGAATTGGTCAGTTTTGTTAACAACGGGTTGACTGACAATTTTGGCAACATGTTTTGCACCGAGAAAACGGGCGATGTAGAAGCAAAGAGCAGCACCAAGCATCGCGCTGCTCCACGATAGCAACATACCCCACCAGAATCCGAAGAGCGCACCGTTGGCTATTGTGATTAGGAATGCAGGCAACGGCGCAATGACGCTCTGGAAGATCATGAGAGTCGCCGAAATGAGCGGGGCAAACAAACCGTAGCCAGCGATGTATTCACGTGCTGTTTCAATATTCTGAAACGCGGCGATAAGTTCAATGAGAAATTCTTGAATCTGCCTAAAGAAAAGTATCAGACAAAGAATTAGGATTCCAACTATAAGGAATGTGAGCGTTTTACGGGGAAGTTTTTTGGACATTTACTAATAGTCCAGAAATGTCACTGATTAGAATTGTAAGACTTGTTCACAAGAGGGAAACAACTCAACCCAAAGGTTCTCTACCCATTATTTATCTTGCTGGATAGCACGAATTAATGCCCGACTCATTCGGTTGCGAAGTGCTTGTTGTCGCTCCTCAGACCATTGATAAAAGCCCTCTCCTGATTTTACACCAAGTTTATCGGATTCAACCATTTCTCGGAGGAGTGGATTGATTTCAAAGGAACTGTTCAGGTCTTTGTAGAGTTCCTCAAAGGCATCAAGCACCAAATCCCATCCCGCAAGTTCAAAGACTTCAAATGGGCCTGCGACGCTGAGTCGCCTACCAAAGCTATTGCGTACGACGAGATCAACTGTCTCAGCACTGGCGATGCCTTGTTCAACAATTGCAAATGCTTCTCGGATTAGTGCAGCTTGCAGCCTGGGACCTACGAAACCGAGTGCCTCTTTTTCTATAATTGCTGGTGTTTTGCCAATGGAAGTGAGAAGATCAAACGTTACGGACACTGTTTCATCGGATGTATCAGGGCTGCGAATCAGTTCAACGAGCGGAATCAGATAAGGTGGATTGAAGTAGTGGGTGTTGAGTATCTTATCGGCACGTTTCGTATTTGCTCCAATTTGGCTGGGCATTAACGCTGTTGTGTTGCTTGCTAAGATTGTATGGGGTTGACACAAAGTATCTAATTCCGCAAAAATCTGCTGTTTGAGGGGCAAATTCTCAGATACAGCCTCAACGACAAAATCAGCGGTTTCCACCGCTACGTCGAGATTAACGGTGGTTAGGATACGCTGCTTTGTTTCAGGAATGCTTGTCTTTTCAATGACATCGTTTTCAGCGAGAAGTGTTAAATTCTTGCCAATCTGAACGCGTGCATTGTCCAGTGTTTCTTCAGTAATATCGTGAAGTTGCACACGGTAACCCGCACATGCGAATTCTTGTGCGATACCGTGTCCCATCAATCCTGCGCCGATAACGGCAATGTTTGTTATTTTTTTGTCTGACAATTTATGCTCCAATAACAATAGTAAATTCCCCGCGGGGTTTAGAGGTTCGGAATTTTTCCAATGCTTGGCTGATCTTTCCGCGGAATATCTCTTCAAACCGTTTGGTCAGTTCACGCGCGATAACGATGTCGCGTTCTCCCATCACGTCAAGCGCATCCTCAAGAAAACGACAGAGTCGATGCGGTGATTCAAAGAGAATTAACGTTCGTTCTTCATCTGCAAGTTGTGTTAATTGACGTTTTCGTTTCCCCGATTTCGGAGAAAGGAAACCTTCAAAGGTAAAGTTATGCAGCGGCAGACCCGACACAGCCGCCGCCGCAAGAATAGCCGATGGACCGGGTATCGGAACGATCAAAACGGCTTCAGCAATGCACTCTTGTAGAAGCGGGTAGCCCGGGTCAGAAATAGTAGGAGTGCCAGCATCTGATACAAGCGCAACGGAGTCTCCTTCCTTCAACCGTGCGATCAACTTTTCAGATTTTGTTTGTTGGTTTCCTTCAAAATAACTTGTGAGTGGGGTTTTGATTTCGTAATGTGTTAACAATCTGCGTGTTTGTCGGGTATCTTCAGCAGCGATAAGGTCAACCTCTTTGAGGATACGAAGTGCGCGTAAGGTGATGTCCTCTAAATTTCCGATCGGTGTACTGACGAGGTAAAGGGTACCAGGGGCAATGTTATGCATTATTTTATTAGATCAGGACTTACGCAGTCTTGAAGATTATTGAAGGATTTGAGAGTTGATGTCGTAAATAATCATCCAATAAGCTATCTTTGAGTTCATAAATTGTTCTATCAACTGCACGGGCAGCACGCTTCAAACAGACCCATACTTGAAAACAACACGCAATATGATTTCTTTGAGCACGCAACGCACGACATTGACATTTGCCAATACCGGTCACTTGTTTGATCTCACGATGAAGTTCTTCAATCTTCCAGCGCACGCGATATGCTTGCTCTGTCGCATCCGCATCCGATTGAAATAAACTATTAGTAACACCCATCAACTGATAATTCTTAAAACTAAATAACCCTGCAGAATCATCAGGGTTATTTAGTTTTAAGAATATTGTAGGAGCGATCTCCGAATCGCGACCTTCAACTTATTGGGATTGCCTTGTCGGGAATCGGAGTTCCCTCCTACTGAAATGGAAATCATGCTTGGGTAGAATACGGGAATCTGATCAACTATGTTTCAGTTCCAACACCCTTCTGTATACGCCTCACGATCAAATAACTTCTGGCGATGCGGGGTGGCGTTTTCCATCCATTCCGCAGGGATTTCTTGGGTGTAACGATGCGGTGGTCCTGCCTCTTTGAAAATGTCTATAGCGAAGATACGATAAAGCTGCGGAGAATCCACAGGTTTCGCTTCTACACCGTGGAAGATACGAGCGTCTATATAAACCATACTCCCCGGAGGCAATTCAAGCCGTTTCTCTTCCAGTTTGCGTCCAGCTTCTTCGTCAAAGTCGCCAGCGAGCATGCGTTCTGGTGTTGCCTCTTTCGTCGGTGCTACTTTGTGACTGCCCGGGATAACTTTGAGATTCCGATCACCGTGTGTGAAACCGTTCGGATAATAAAGAATCTGAATGTAATAGTTATCGCGTTCTGCAAGGTTGATTGGGTTTTCATGCTTCCAATGGTGATGGTCCTGGTGGAATTGAATCGACCCGATCCCGCGGGGTGCAATGTTGAGTGCAGAATGACAGAAGTGGTACGCGTCACCAATAGTTGCGCGTATGAGTGTAGTAATGAATGGATCGTCAATAAGTCTATCACTATATTCACCGCGATCGTTCCATGGACGAATAAAATAGGAGCGTTCAGGTTTTTCTCCGTTATTCAACGTCTCAATGTACTGACGCGTAGGTTCAAAATGATGTGTAATCTCCTCTATCAAGCCTTCTCTTCCATCGTCTGTGAATACATCTGGATAAGCGATGTAACCTTCGTTATGGAACGAATCAATGTCTTCTTGTGAGGGACCTGATAGGCGAAAGAGTGAATCAAGTTTATTTGTCATAAGTTATCCTTACATTCTGCTATGTCCTTCCTGTTTAAACCTACCCAACAATGCCGTTAACCGTTCCACAATTTCTGGGCGAGTTGACCATAGGTCATCTGTTTCATACGGGTCGTCAAAAATATGATATAGCTGCCCTGGAGTACCCGGCTCAGGACCACTACCCCGAGGCGGAGGCCATCCACCTGAACCTTGTGTATCCAAAATTAATTTCCATTCGTTGTGCCGTATAGAAAAAACACCATTGCTGGAATGATGCACGATTGCCTCGCGTAGCGCGTGTTCTGTTTCTTTACCTAATAGCACGGGCAAGATGTTACAGCTATCCTGTCCAGCATCTTCGGGAACATCTGTTCCAACAATCGACGCACACGTCGCTATTAAATCAGTCAGGCACGCCAATGCGTCAGTTTCAGTATTCGGTTCAATGACACCGGGCCATCTTGCGATCAATGGCTCACGATGCCCTCCTTCCCAAATATGTGCCTTGTATCCGCGCCAGTCTCCGCAAGATTTGTGGTCGTAGAGATGATAAGGCATCGGACTATTATCTCCTTGAATTCGGTCACCGGGCAACGCTCCGTTATCACTCGTAACGAAAATCAGCGTATCGTCTGTTTTTCCTGTTCGCTCTAAAGCCTCCATCACCTGACCAACCATCCAATCTACTAACCAGACCAGATCACCACGGGGGCCTGCCGCGCTCTGTCCGCGGGCGAATTCTGGTACGACTTCTTCAACACACGGTTCATGCGGTGCCGAGGGTGTCAAATAAAGGAAAAACGGGGTATCGGAATCGGCTTGTCCATCAATATATTCAACTGCCTTCTGTGCAATCATAGGGTCGGCATCTTTATGCTGCCAACTCGGGGCAGTCATACCCGGTCGACCTGTAAAATCTGGCACGCCACGGTACTCACTTGGAATTTCAACGAAAGCGTCATTTTCAATAAAGCCGTAAGGCGGTTGGCACGTTGGACAACCTGCGGTACCGTAAAAATAATCAAATCCAATATCATTCGGACCGCCTATTAATGGTGCTTGAAAGTCAATATGTTCTTCTAATTCACGTTTAGCATTACCCCATGGGAGCGGCGCTTCAAAATCGTAATCATAGTCTTGTTTCGTTGAAAAACCGATCCCTAAGTGCCATTTGCCGACACATGCAGTATTGTAACCTGCATCTTTCAGCAAACTTGCCACTGTCAACCTTTCTGGTTCAATTAAAGCGGGTTCGTATCCGTAAAGCACACCACGTTTTAGACGACTCCGCCAGCAATATCTACCTGTTAAAACCCCATATCGGGTTGGTGTGCAAACTGCAGATGGAGAATGCGCATCAGTAAAGCGAATGCCATCTTGCGCAAGTTGATCCATATTTGGGGTGGGAATTTTAGAATCGGGATTATAGCAGCCAACATCGCCGTAACCCATATCGTCTGCCATAATGAAAACAATATTTGGTAATTTTTGATTGTCCATATTACACCAATAGAGAATATTAGTATGGTAGATTTTAGAATTATTTATACACTTTGCACCAGCGAGGTTAGGAAACCTCGCCAGCAGAGGGTGAAGGTGTATATTTATTTTTATAATTCACCATAATAAACCGCCTATTGTAATTTCTCCTTTAATTCTGCAAGCTCTTTGTCAATTGATTCGTCTTCCGCATAATTTTCAAATTCACTATGCAATTTGACGTCTTTGAATTCAATATCTACTTCGGAAGCTGCTTTTGCCAAAGCTGCAGCTTCACTTACGTTTTGCCCCATTTTCTTAAGCACCTCAAAAGCCTTATTGTCTTGCAGTTCAGACAATGTTTGTTGTAGATGTTCCTGGGCATCAACATTTCTGTGTTTTGCAATTACAACTTCCCTTTCTCGCTGTGTCTGCTGTGTTTTTTGCTGGAGTGTGTCAAGAAGTGTTGTGAGGTGTTCTACTGTCTTTTTCTGTTCTTCCCACTGTTCTTTATATCGGTTTGCGATTTGTCTATATTCATTTCGTTGTGCAAGGTCTTCCCTTGCCAAATCTTCACGGCCCGCCTTAAGTGAGATGACAGCACGTTCTTCACATTTTTCTGCTTGTGCTATTGCTCCATCGTGTGCATTTTGAAATTGTTTTTCTATTCCAATTGATGCGTCAACCTTCTGCTTTGCTTCTGAAAAACGATTTGTAATTTCCAGGATTACATCCTCTAATATCTTGTCCAGATCGGTTTCCTTATCTTCTTTTTCATCTTCGGTGACAATTTCGATTTGAGGTGTGTCGAGTTTGATAACGACTGTTTTCGCAAGTTTATCACCCATTCGCTGTCTACCTTTTCCTAAGGTGAATAACCAGTCAACAGGTTGAAATAGGGCAGCAAAACGACGGACGAACGCATCTTTATAGTTGGCTTGTTCTCCATCCTTCAAACGGACTATTTTAAGAGATAATAATCTCTTTCCGAATCCTCCCCCATCTTCACGTCCATCCATAAAAAAATAACCATACATCCATAATATAATGCTTAGGACAAAGAAGGTAGTTGTTGCGGGATCATCGCCAAACATCATATAGTCGTCAAAATCAGTGAAAATTACGGATTGTAAAAGTCCTATTAGCCATAATATAATCTGGCAGAACCCTAAGAAACCGATGTCCAGCAAAAACGCACCTAACCTTGCCCAACGAGATGCCAATTTAAACTTTTCTCCAGCGATCTTAATAATAGACATGATCCGTATTTCTCCGTCTGATTAGAGTTTATCATTACCAACGAGGATGGTTAAATCTTGTTCTATCGTGAAGCACTCCATTTAAGGAAAAATTACATTTGAGGTAGGTGGTAGTTCTGTCTGATTTGAATCAAGATGTGGCTTCTTAATCTGAATATAGGTTGTAATTCAGAATTGTAACGTCTACTGTAATTTTGCTTTTAATTCTGCTAAATCGTTCTCAATAGATGCTTCTTCAGCATAACCAGCAAATTCTTTGTTTAACTTTGTATCCTTCATATCTATGTCTACTTCGGACGCTGCTTTTGCCAATGTGGCAGCTTCGCTTGCATTTTGTTCCATTTTATTTAGAATTTCGAACGCCGCGCCATCTTGCACCTCTGTCAATGTTTCTTGCAGGTGTTGGTGCGCATCAACATTTCTGTGTTGTGCGATAACTATATCCCTTTTTCTTTCTGCTTCTTCAGTCTTTTGTTGCAATGTTTCAAGGAGCGTAGTGAGTTCTGCCACGACCTGTTTCTGTTCCTCCCATTGTGCCTTGTATCGATTGGCAAGTTGGCGGTATTCGTTACGTTGAGTGAGGTCTTCTCGTGCCAAATCTTCACGTCCCGCTTGAATCGCTATAGTTGCACGCTCCTCACACCGTTCCGCTTGAACAACTGCCCCTTCATAAGCGTCCTGAAACTGCTTTTCTATCCCTATAGACGCATCAACTTTCTGTCTCGCCTCAGACAGCCGGTTTGTCATTTCAATGATAGCGTTTTCCAAAACCTTCTCCGGGTCTTCTGCTTCAACTACAACCTCTTCAGGGTGTCGTTCGTAATTTACGACAACAGTTTCCGCAAACTTATCCCCCATTCGTTGCCTTTTGCCACCGAGTGCAAAGAGAACATCAAACGGCTGGAAAAAACCTGTGACCCGACGAATGAAAGAATCCTTGAAGGAACAAGGTTTGCCATCTTTCAACCGAATAACCTGTAATGACAGTGCCCTTTTGCCGAATCCTTGTCCATTTTTGAAACCATCCATGAAAAGTAGCACGGCACTCCATACTACGAAATATAGCAACGGAAATAATGTGATAGGGAACATAAAAGAACGTTGAAACATGAATAGCAATCCAAAAAGAGTAGCTAAAATGGAAGAGGCAAAAGAAGTAACCATTAGATCCAAGATGAACGCGAGCGTCCGAGCAGCTCGGGACGCTAATTTGAATTTTTTCCCTGCTATCTCAAGTGGTTTCATCGTGAGCATATTCCTTTTATTGAGAAAACCCGTGTATTCTTGAATCTATGTCAGCAACATGCTTCATATATAAGAAACCTGGGTTTTCCCAATTATTCACTTACTAATTTATAATAGAGTCTTTCAAAGTTAAAAGGATAGCCAAATTGTGTGATTACAACGTCGGCACTGTGACTGCTACTTCACGTCCACCTGCTTCTGAAGAATCAATGACACCTTGGATAATCACGTTTGTGAGCATAATCTCATAAGGGTCAATAGGGGAAGGTTTCCCCTCTCTGACAGCATCAATAAACGCGCTATCCTCCTCATGGAATACACTTACTGATTCAAATTCAGTGTAGGTTTCATCATGAATTTCACCGTCTTTGTCGCCATAAACACGAACACCATCTTGTGGGCCGCGAACTTCACCGATGCCAATTCGTAAGCCCGCTTTTTTACCGAGAAAAATTGTGCCACCAAGCGAATCCATATTCATACACCAACATGTTTTGAACACTAAGCGGGCACCGTTGTCAAAAACAACCCACCCTACACCGAAATCTTCAACTTCTGTTTCTTTGAGCGCAGCATTCCATGTATTGTGTAGACTCAGATAATTTGAGGTAATACCAGAAACAGCAATAGGTTTGGGATGCCCCATTAAATAGAGAGCGGTATCCAAGGCATAAACGCCGATGTCTGCAGATGCCCCTAAACCGGCTGTCGCTTTACGAATAAAACTTCCACCGGGATTCCCACGGCGGCGATCTGCGACGGTTTCAGCGTAGTAAATTTCGCCAAGTGTGCCTGCGTCAACAATTTCTTTCGCCTTGATAACTTGTGGGGAATAACGCAGTTTGAGTCCTATCATCAAAATTTTATCGTTTTCTACAGAGGCACGCCACATAGCTGCTGCTCCGTCCAATGTTGCCTCCATCGGCTTTTCGCAGAAAACGTGTTTACCTGCGTTTAATGCTGCAACGGTCGGTGCTGCATGCACACCTGTAGGAGTACAAACATACACAGCCTCAATCTCATCCATTTTGAGCATTTCATTATAATCTTCAAATGTGTTTTTTATTCCCCACCGTTCTTTTGCTCGCTCCAAATTTGCCGGAACAAGGTCAGCAGCTGCGATAATTTCTGTACCCTCAATCTCTGCAAGCGTTCTACAATGTGCCTGTGAGATTCCACCTGCCCCAATTAAACCTAATTTGACTGTTCTCATAGTCATCTCCTCATTACAGATTTGTAATAAAGATTTTATCTTATTTTTCCGTTAGAAGTCAAGTGAATTTCTGCTTAAGCAAGATTATTTAGTTTTCGGTTTTTCTGTTATTTTTCACATTTCAATATAACCTTCTGTAGGTCGGGTAGAACGTAGCAAACCCATAAATCAACGCTATGAATGCCTTTATGGCATTCAGCGGGTGGCAATTTAGGAACTTTGATTTGTATTATGCGGTATCTTTAGTCCCGTAGGGACGATATGTTTATAGAAAAATGTTACCCACCGCCTCTTGAGTTCCGTAGGAACGGCATATCTGACTAGTGTTCTGTCCAGTCTAATATTGCGGATATAAGTGTTTTAATCGGATGCGCGCGTCATCCGTTGTGAAGTGCCAGTCCACTTGCTTTGCTTCACTATTACGCCTTTTTTCCCATGCCTTTGTCTCTCTTC
>JAPPIG010000105.1 GCA_028820635.1 Candidatus Poribacteria bacterium | reverse complement strand
GGTAGCCGTAGGGGAACCTGCGGCTGGATCACCTCCTTTCTAAGGAGCATTAACAAGGATATTCTCACACAATCTCCTTGTTCAGAACGCTCTAAATTTTACAAGGCATATACGACTTCCTATTTAACTTTCAAAAACATACTTTCTCACTTCTCTCAGGGGCTTATAGCTCAGAAGGTTAGAGCGCGCGCCTGATAAGCGCGAGGTCCCTGGTTCGATTCCAGGTAAGCCCATTTCTTTTCTAAACCATCCGATCATTTCAACAAATTAACATCCAACCCTACATTTTAATCAGGTTTTGTATAGTTTTTGTCATTATCCACCCAACAATATCCTTCCTATAAGGAAATATCCTCAACTTGTGTTTAGTTTTTATCACATCAAATGACTCCCAAACAGGGAAGATGTATAGTTACGATTAGACTTTTTATTCTATTGACTATATATTTACGTCTCCACGGCGTTACTAAGATTAGCGTTAAGTTGATTACATTACCCTATTCACCTGATTTTCAACATAAAGAATAACTTTCTTCCATTTATTTTATGTTCTTTTTCAGCGCGAGGCACCCGTGTCTCACAAGTTCTGTTTCCTTAGATCGTATCTCATAAATCCAAATTTGTTTGTTCACAGTGTTAACCAATAATGCATAATGAATTTTGCTTGGTGAATGCGCCAAATCAACGCTAAATGTGCTTATGGCCTTTGGCTGCGGCATTCACATTAAACGCTGCGTATTGTAAATCAAGTTTGCGATTTATTTGATAGATTATAAAAATCTGAATAAAAGGAGATTTAATGGAATCCACAAAAACACAAACAACCACTCCGTTTAATTTTGACGAAAGCAATGTATCTAAATGGGCACTTCCCGAAGGTGCAATTGCCCGATTGGGGCGCGGGTGCGTTCGTGATATGGCATTCTCACCCGATGGACAGTACTTCGCTGTAGGAACAAAAATAGGACTCTGGCTATATGATTTCTCCACGCTATCCCCGATCGCGCTGTGGGAAACGGATAGGGGATATATTGATAGTGTTACATTTTCACCAGATGCTCAATGGATTGCCGCATATACATATCTGCAAGCACTCAGGGTATGGGACATCCATAATCAGATGTGTGTTGTGGAGATGGAGTTACCGAAAAGACCGAAAGGACGGATTCGTTTGTCTTCTTTAAAACCGATCTTTTCTCAAGATGGAGAACAACTCGTCGCTTTCAATTATCCCACCAGAAGGGTATATATCTGGTGTCCGCGCACCGGCACACTAAAAAATGAAATAGAAATGAAATTAAGTGATACTGACATCAAATCCATAAATGCTATCTATCCAAGCTGCTTTTCTCCAGATTTGAGTTTGTTGGCAGGTACGTGTTATGATCATAACAACCGTACCGCTGAATTCATTGCAGTGTGGCAGGTAGAAACGGGAGAACAAATCACGCGTCTTGATTGGACTGAAAGGTGGAGTCGTCACTGCTTTTCGCCGTGTGGACGTTTTTTTGCTGCCACTGGTTCAGAAGGAAGGGTACACGTGTGGAACGTGGAGACTGGAAACCTTGAGGAAACCTATACTGATCACGAGGAAGCTCAAATACATCCATATTATACACCGGAAGGTGAATTAATAGCCGCGGTAGTCTTTCCATCTCAGCCTAAGCTTGAAGTCTGGAATTTAGAAAAAGGCGAAAAAATCGACATATGTGAACATCAGAGCCAGGGAAGTTCTGTTCGTTTTTCGGAGAGCGGCACACAATTGGCTTATACCGATAGTGGTAAAATCAAAATCTGGACGAAAGGCAGACCGGTTGCTCAAGCATTCCCGACTATTCAGGGACACACCGGGACTGTCGGTTCATTAGTCTTCGCTCCGGACGAAAAAACGTTAGTGACTGCCTACTGGGGTAGAAACACGGTTTTATGGGATGTTTCAAGTCAGTGTGTTAGACATCCGACCGAAAAAGAACTGCCCAATAGTATACGTGATGT
Organism: Candidatus Poribacteria bacterium; assembly: GCA_028820635.1. Taxonomy (GTDB): domain Bacteria; phylum Poribacteria; class WGA-4E; order WGA-4E; family WGA-3G; genus MSPOR6. Next base: position 52,681 of record JAPPIG010000105.1, on the reverse strand, counting down.
TTACCCGACTTCAATCGGTAAAATCCTTGCTGTTGGCGGAGACGAAAAAACATTAGAGGTATGTGAGTTTGGAAGCGGTGAATCCATCGCTGAAATCCCTATTCCTGAACCCGGGTTGTCATCGGGGACAGGGACCGATGCGTTAGCACTGACAGGTCAACGGTTGGCACGCGCTGGCAGAGACCGTAACATCTATGTGTGGGAGTACACTCCTTCATCAAATAAAATAGACGACGGAGGAAACTGGGAAAAATGTGCTGTCCTCGTAGGACACGAAGAATATATTATGGCGTTGGCATTGAGTCCCGATGGAAAACGACTTGCAAGCATCCCTATAGCACGTGTACCAGAAAAACGAATCCCCATATTATGGGATGTTGATGCTGAAGAACAGATTACCCAGTTACCCCTAACTACGCCGGAACGGGGAGGATATAACAGTTACAATGCGGGGATAACGTTTTCACCAGATGGTAACATAATCGCTGGTGGATTCTGGAACGAGATTATCTTGTGGGATGCGACAGAAGGAAAAACACTCATGACAATTCCACAATCGGAGGAAAATCAGCGACCGATTACACTGCGCTTCACGCCATGCGGCCGATATTTGGTTGCGGGTGCTTGGTGGAAAGGTGGACTAAAAAAGACATCCATCTGCTTATGGGAAGTCGCAACAGGTAAGAATATCGCCACGTTCAAGGGACACACCACCGATGTCCAGTGCTTTGCATTCTCCCATGACTGCACCGTTCTCGCAAGCGGTGGGCATGATGGTGCGATTTACCTCTGGGATCTGAAACCTTATCTGTAGATTGCAGAAAATTCAATGATGTAATTTCTACGGTATTACAAAAACTGAAGGGTTTACGTTATTTACATTTACTTCTGACAATATATTAAGGAGACGACTTTTATGTACACAAATCAAACTGATGGTACGGATATAGCCACTTGGAATCTGCCAGAGGGAGCGACCGTCCGTTTAGGTAGAGGATGGATAAGTGGTGGTATGGCGTTTTCACCCGACGGTGAGGCACTTGTTGTTGCGACAACTATTGGTTGCTGGCGGTATGACCTCAATACAATGAAACTTCGTGCATGGTGGAATACCGAACGCGGTATGCTATCGGACATCGCCTTTTCTCACGATGGCCAGTGGGTTGCTACTGGAAACTGGGACGGTGATGTGAAAATATTTGACACACAAAACCTGCAATGTGTTGCCCAAATAGGTATACCCAAAAACCCAAAGGGCGTGATGGGCGCAGTGAGAAGTCTACGCTTTTCACAAGATGGAGAGCATTTAACATTCTCACATTTAATTGTACGCTTAGATGATGCACCTTTTTCTCGTGATAGAACTGGTAGAGGTAGATACTTTACCGTTTACAATTGGAAGGCAAATATCAACACACCAATTGCCAGTTTCACTGCGCCGCCGAAACTGGATAGATGGAACTTTGGTCGTGACACATTTTCTCGTCAAACACTTTCACCCGATGGAAGTCTCTTGGCATATACATCTAACCCGAATTTTACCTCTGTGATGCACGTAGAGACTGGAGAACACATTGCTGAATTTTCCGATGACTACACCGACAGACATTGGAAAGGCTGTTACAAACTGGTTTTTTCTCCGTGTGGAAAATATCTTGCCGCATGCGATCATGGAAACAAATTCCACGTTTGGAATGTTCAGAACGGCACCTTGGAAACACCACCAACGGAATATATGGAAAATCGCCAGACAAGCAAAAGCCTCCTCACATATACGTCAGATGGTACATTATGGGTTGCAGGGTTAACAAGCAAAGAGGTGGTGATTTGGGATGGAACGCAGCAAAATCCAGTGGATACCTTTGAATGCAAGGGGGCATCAGATGGTTGTTTTTCGACTGATGGGACACAATTCGCCATAACCAATAGGCATGGAGAACTGCAGCTATGGACAAAGGACACACCTTCAACGGTTAAGTCGCTTCCCGCACATTTAGTAAGAGGTGTAGTTGAAGTTCGATTTTCTAAAGACAGTCAGACATTGCTCAGTTGCCATGATCCTGCAGGATACAGATTATGGGATATTGCTGAACGACAGGTAAAACAGGCTTTTCACTCTCCATTTACTAATTCAGTAGGTACTGTATCTACCTCACGTAGTAGAGAACTGCTTGCTGCAGTGGAAGATAAACAGATTAGAGTCTGGAATCTTACATCAGACACACAAATCGCTGAACTTATAGGAGGGTCGATGAAGGTGAATATAGTGTTCTCACCGACAGAGGAATATCTCGCAACTGTTAGTAGACGAGCTACCATTATAATCTGGCATCTTGCGTCTAACACACAAATCGCTGAATTATCCCAAAACCTATCAAGAGTCAATAGAATGGGATTCTCGCGAACAGGGAAATATTTTGTCAGTTCCTATGGAGAAAGCTTTACAATATGGGATACCAGGCGGTGGGAAAAACGACATGACGTGCCGCTTCCAGTGGTACAGAGACCTAAACGTTGGAAACTACTATTTCACCCGAACGGTAATCATCTCATCACCGAAGTTCTTGATGGACCAACTCTTGTATGGGATCTTAATAGCGGCGAACAAATCGGTGCACTTGATACAACAGTGTGTTTAGATCCATCTTTATATAAGGCGACACAACAGGATATCCAAAAACTCTACGAACAATCAGAAACGTCCCATCCACGACTCTGGACATTAAGCTTCTCGCGTTGTGGCACTCTTATTGCTGGCGGTATACGGCATGGCAAAATGGGTGAAATTCGATTCTGGGAGGCAACGACCTTAGAAACACGTATGGTCATAATTCCACCTACAGGATGTCAGAAACCTCAAAGACTTAGGTTTTCGCCTTGTGGTAAATACCTCGCTGTAGGCGCGCAATGGCAAGACGGACAAGAAAGAGTGTCTGTCCGTTTGTGGGATGTTAACACAGGGAAAAACATCCACACCTTCTGGGGACACCCTACTGATGTATGGTCAATCGATTTTTCACCAGATGGCGAACTTCTGGCAAGCGGCAGTTATGATGGCACTATTCTGCTATGGGACGTGAAATCCATTACTGGTTCTTAAAGCATTAGACCTTCAATTACTCTATAACATTGTCATTCCTCCGCGAGTTACACATTTCTTTTAGACAATTTTTTATAACACTCGGTATCACGAAAAACCTACTATATTTGACCATTAATCGGTAAAGGAAATTTTATGGAAAATAGAGACTCTTTATCTGCCGCACTTAGACCTATTGACGACACAGATGTAACAACTTGGGAACTTCCTGATGGCGCAATTGCTCGATTCGGGCAAGGATTACGACTTGATGTAGAATTTTCACATGATGGCGCCTATCTTTCCGTTGCAACAAAAATCGGATTTTGGTTATATGATATGGAAACACTTGCACCTCGTGCACTGTGGGGGACCGAACGCGGCATGATGAATGTCGCTACCTTCTCGCATGATGCACGCTGGATTGCCACTGGCGACCAAGACGGCATTCTTAAGGTTTGGGATACACAAAACGGCCAGTGTGTTGCAAGAACAGACTGGGGAGGGACTGAGAGACGCAATGTCATCCTTCATGTCCAGTTTTCTCCGGACGATCAATATATCGCTGCTTCCGGTTTTGGGCATAGTGCTGTCTATGCATCGAACACAGAACTCAACGCACCTATCAGAAATTTTAAACTTGAAAATCCAAAATTAAGCGATTATAGGAAAGAAGGGGCTTCCAATGACAGACATTTTCCCATCGCTTTTTCACCCAAAAGTAATCTATTTGCTTATGTGACTTCACCGGAAACAGTAACGGTTTCAGATATAAACACAGGTGAAGACATAGCGTATCTCACGGGACACACTGCCCCATTACATACCCTCTTGTTTTCACCTTGTGGGCAATACCTTGCCAGTGCAAGCCTTGGTGCTACCGTTCAAGTATGGGATATTCAAAATGAATCTCTTGTTATGACTCCCAAAACTTATGAAGGAAACCGAGTAAGACTTGCGTATACACCTGATGAGACATTACGAGTTGCCGACATCTATAATGATAAAGTATTAATGTGCGATGCGTCACAGCAGAAAGAGTTAGATACCTTCAACACTGTTGGCACTACAGCAGAAGATGCCTGTTTTTCAAACGATGGATCCAAATTCGCAATTGCCTGTTGGAACCACAGTATTCAGATTTGGAAGGAAGATACCTCTACCACAAGATCGTTCTTTTCTGGTTATGGAAGTGTTCCCTATTTCGTGGCATTTATGCAAGATAACAATACATTGGTCGGTGGTAATTGGGGAAGTACTGGTAAGATATTTTGGAATGTTAGAAACAGGGAAGTACAGCGGATACTTCCACCGAAAGCTAAGCGCAGCGCATTACGAAAAAGCATAGCATTGTCTCCAGATGATCAACTGTTAGCTATTGATACGGGAGACAATGACATACAAATCTGGCATATTGAAACTGAAGAATTAGTTGCAGAACTCACCGAACATGAAAACTTGATCTTTTCGTTGGCGTATTCTCCTACCGGTGAATACCTTGTCAGTGGAGGATTGAAAGACGAACTATACGTTTGGGATGTCGCACGTTGGGAAAAGCGGCACACACTTATAGGACATACAAGTTCAGTTGAAGCAATAGCATTCCATCCCAATGGAAATAGGTTCGTCACCTCATCCAGGGACGGAACCGCTTTGCTTTGGAATGTTGAAACAGGAGAACAAATCTCACCACTTCCTTTACCCGAAACTTTAGAGGATGCCTCTCTATACAGAGGCGAACCAGACGAAATTGAACGAGTCATTGATGGTGGGAATCTTCAATGGAAGGATAATCAACACATGCAGTCTATCGTTTTCTCGCCTTGTGGGAACTGGATTGCTGGCGGACTCGGCACATGGTACGCTGATGGGTTAATCAACGAAATTCGATTGTGGGACACAGAAACGTTGGAAACACGCATGATATTCCTTCAACCTCAGGGGTGTATTCGTCCGTGGGCACTAACATTTTCTCCTTGTGGAAAGTATCTCGTTTCCGGTGCTTGGTGGAAATGGGGATTGGATAAAGCACCTATCCATTTGTGGGAAATGTCAAGTGGTAAAAATATCCACACTTTCTGGGGACATGCTTCTGATGTCCAGGATGTTGTCTTCTCACCAGACGGCATGCTCTTAGCAAGTGGTAGTTTCGACGGCACTGTTCTCGTCTGGGACGTGAAATCTATTATCGGTTCAGATTGAGAACGCTTCCAATAAGAATGCAAGGGTGTGTAAAGTTTTAGCATGAGTTGCGTGGTAGGTCTTGCAAAGTTATTATAGAATAGTATCCTTTCCTCATAAGTTCAATTTCAATATAGGAGAGGATACGGATGATTAATATATCATTAAATAGTTGTGAAGACAATGAGCAAACGGATAAAATGAAAATTTATAAAACTAAATAACCCTGCAGTATCTGAAAACAATTGAATTCCAACACCCGTTGTGGTAAAATAATTTAAAACGTCAATTATATGAAGGAGTTTGCAGATGCCCCTGTCCTCTCACAATCTATTTAATACACACCGATCCCTTGAAAGTGAAGGGTTTGAGTATGCCTATTATTCGCTTCCTGCCTTAGCAGAGGTAGGCAAGGGTCCAATTCAAACCTTACCTGTCAGCATTCGCATTTTGCTTGAATCGTTATTACGGAATTATGATGGACATCAGATCACTGAACAGGATGTTCTCAACTTAGCGAATTGGGATGCACATTCACCGAAGGCAGCGGAAATTCCGTTCAAACCTGCCCGCGTGGTAGCACAGGATTTCACAGGTGTTCCACTTGTTGTTGATATTGCTGCGATGCGATCTGCTGTCGCTGAACTCGGAGGCGATGCAGGCAAGATTGAACCGCTCGTACCTGTCGATTTGGTGATTGATCACTCTATCCAAGTTGATGCGTACGGTACAGAGAACGCTTTTCAATTTAACACCCGCAGAGAGTTTGAACGTAATAAAGAACGTTATGAATTTCTGAAATGGGGACAGCAGGCGTTTGAAAAGTTCAATATTATTCCACCGTCTATCGGCATTGTGCATCAGGTGAATCTGGAATACCTTGCGCAAGTGGTGATGACAGAAGAATCGGTTGCTTATCCTGATACTGTAGTTGGCACAGATTCACATACCACTATGATTAACGGATTAGGCATTGTCGGCTGGGGTGTAGGGGGTATTGAGGCTGAAGCAGCGATGTTGGGACAGCCAGTCTACATTTTGACTCCTGAGGTGCTCGGCGTTCACCTGAAAGGCAAACTCCAAGAAGGTGTAACCGCAACGGACTTGGTATTGACTGTAACACAACGACTCAGAGCGGCTGCAGTTGTCGGCAAATTTGTTGAATTTTTCGGCGAAGGTGTAGAAGCACTGGCACTACCTGACCGGGCGACACTCTCTAACATGTGTCCTGAATATGGGGCGACTATCGGATTTTTCCCGCCCGATGCTGAGACAATGAATTATCTCCGTCTTACCGGACGCGATGAAACGCACGTTGATTTCGTGGAAGCGTATCTCAAAGCACAAGGATTGTTCGGTATTCCACGTCTTGGAGAAGTTAAATACTCCGATGTGTTGGAAATTGATCTCAGCGATATTGAACCGAGTATCGCTGGACCAAAACGACCACAAGACCGAATCGCGTTATCAGATGTCAAAGAAACCTTTAATGAACTTCTGACGAAACCCATAGCGGATGATGGTTTTGGTGTAACAGAAGGGGCAGACGATGGCAATATCACTCACGGCTCCGTGGTGATTTCCGCGATTACCAGTTGCACAAATACGAGCAATCCATCCGTAATGATTGGGGCGGGACTGCTCGCCAAAAAAGCGGTTGAAAAAGGCTTACGCGTCCCGGATTATGTTAAAACAAGTTTAGCGCCGGGTTCACGAGTCGTAACGGAATATCTGCGAAACACAGGATTACTACCCTATTTGGAAAAGTTGGGCTATAACGTGGTAGGTTATGGATGCACAACTTGTATCGGTAACAGCGGACCACTCAACGAAGTTGTTCAGGAGGCAATTGACGCAGAGAATCTCGTGACCGCCAGCGTCTTGAGTGGGAACAGAAATTTTGAAGCGCGTGTGCATCCAGAGATAAAAGCGAACTTTCTCATGTCACCACCTCTCGTTGTGGCGTATGGACTCGCAGGACGAATTGACATTGACCTCGCTACAGCACCCATTGGTCATAGTGATGCGGGTGAGGCCGTTTATCTGCGGGATATTTGGCCAACACGTCAGGAAATTACTGATATGATTGGTGCTGCTGTTGACCGAAAGACGTTCAAAGATATGTACGAATCGATCGGTAATCAGGCACCCGAATGGGAAGAACTCGCTGGTGCGACAGGTGTGCTTTACCCATGGAACGAAAGAAGTACATATATTCAGCATCCACCTTTCTTTGATGGGTTCTCACGCGAACCCGCGCCAATTTCGGATATAACTGATGCGCGAATCCTCGGTATTTTCGGAGACTCTGTTACTACAGACCATATATCTCCCGCTGGCGCGATTGCAGCGGCAAGTCCAGCAGGCAGTTATCTGCAGGAACGTGGGGTTGAAACACAAGATTTCAATACCTACGGGGCAAGACGTGGGAATGACCGTGTGATGAGTCGTGGCACATTTGCAAACAGACGTGTCCGAAACTTGATGACACCTGATGTTGAAGGAGGATATACACTACAATATCCTGAAGGAACGCAGGCGACTATTTACGAAGCAGCACTTCACTACAGCGAAAACGATGTTCCTACGGTTATCTTTGCCGGACAGGATTACGGCATGGGAAGTTCACGCGATTGGGCGGCGAAGGGACCGAAACTGCTTGGAGTTAAAGCTGTTGTCGTAGAAAGTTATGAGCGAATCCACCGCAGCAACCTCATCGGTATGGGTATTTTGCCGTTGCAGTTCAAAGACGGTGAAAATGCCCAAACGCTCAATCTTGATGGTAGTGAGATTATCAGTATTACAGGCTTTGCAGAGGACTTGCAACCGGGACAGATGGCAACGATGAAGATTGTCCGATCGAATGGTGAGACGCATACAACGGAATTGCTTATCCGAATTGACTCACCGGTAGAAGTGGAATACTATAAAAATGGTGGGATTCTGGATTACGTGATTCGGAATTTTTTAGATGCGTAGGAGGTGCCGGGAAGATGTGCTTGTAAGTGCTCCGAGGATAACGGATTTAGTCGCACGATTATTGAAAAACGAGAAATATAGAAGGAGTACTTGATGATACATCAGAACACATTATTTTTTCAGTTGCCTCTGGCAACACTTATAGTAATGCTGCTATTATGCCCGATATTCCCGGCATTAACTCAGATAGCGTCAGAATTCACCCAAAGAGCATTAGATGTTACCGCATATTTTGGAATGCAAGATAAAAATGGAAATCCTCTCGGATTCGGCAAAGGTTTTTTGTCCCCTCCAACCAAATCGTCACGAATTCCCAAGTGATTGAAGGTGCTTCATTCGGGACAGTGAAATTACTTGGTCGTCCCATTAAATCTAAGATTGAAGGCGTTACAGTTACTGATGCGGAAAACAATCTTGTTCTCCTAAAAGTTAGGGCAATCAATACCAAACCAATTCTCTCGGCAAAACTGTCAATAGTAGAGAAATTGTTTATATCACAGGTAATCGAAAGGGAGTGGAGGCACACTTTCATACCATATTAACGGGATTTTTCTTGTGTATATATTTTTTAGATATGTTATTGTGAACAGATGAAAAAGAAAAAACATGAGGTTTTCCTCACTTTTCAGTAGAGATTCTTAGAGAAAGGTATCTTGAATGTGAATGTCCTCGTGAACGGACACACTGACATATTATTTGGCTTCTTGCTGATATCACACATCCCCGAACACCCCGCGAAGTCGCTGAGATTGTAGGACGCACGCCGGACTGGGTTCGCAAGTTGCTCAAACACTATAACGCACAAGGTGAAGCAGCTATGCAAGACAAGCGTAAAAACAATAAAGGGCAGCGTTTTTTGGATGAAACCCAGCAAGCAGCTCTTGAGGTTGCGCTTCAGCGCCCTCTGCTGATGGCGGTCTTTTGACAGGTCCGAAGGGGCGGCGTGGATATCCGAAACACTACAGCGTCCTGTTAGTGATGTGTCAGGTTGGAAATGTCTCAGGCATCAGTGGGTAGCTGTGCTTAGAAGCCAACACCCTGAGAAACCTGTATAGATTTGGACAGAAGACGAGCCGTGCTTGGGATTATTAACGGTTCATCGGCGTGTCTGGGCGAAGCGAGGTGAAAGACCGATAGCTTCGGTATGTCTGGCATATAAATGGCTTTATGGTTTCGGCTTTGTCCGTCCTCAGGATAGGTGAGACATATTGGCTGTTGATGCCGAGTGTAAGCGTTGAAGTAATGAATCTTGCGTTGGCGGAATTTTCTCGGGATGTGAACCCAGACGGGAAGAAGCAGATAATCCTCTTGTTAGATCGTGCGGTTTTCACACGGGTAAAGGTTTAGAAGTGCCACAAGGGATTGCGTTATTTATTTACCGCCGTATACACCTGAACTCCAACCTGCTGGACGGCTATGGTCTCTGTTGCGAGAGGTCGTTGTGAATAAACCTTTTACAACGCTGTCAGCACTTGAAGATGCGGTTGTGAAAAGGTGTCGATGGTTCTCTGAAAACAGAGAGAAGGTGCAGGCACATGTCGGTTTTGAGTGGATTCCCAAAATAGAAAAACAATATGAATCCCGTTAATTTGGTATTACAAGGTAGGTGCGGTTTCCTAACCGCACTTTGTAGCACAAGCTGTTAGTTTGTGTATCTGTAGAACGCAAACTAACAGCTTGCGCTACAAAAAATTGCTTATACCGAACTCACGTTAAATTAGCAACTTTTGTGGGCGGTGCTAAATGCTGCCCTTCCTACCACTATCTTCCTTCAAAATTCCCTCTTTTTTGCAGAATTAAGCAACCGTTTTACCCCTAACTTGCGTCACTATAGTTTGATGTGTTATTAATCAACTATCACTCTCTGGAGATGCCTGATGCAGAACGATAATGTTTCACTCATTCAACGAATTCTCGATGGCGATGAAACCGCTTTTGCTGAACTTCTGAAAAAGTATCAAAAACCCGTTCAGACATTAGCTTGGCGTAAAACTGGGGATTTCCACATCGCTGAGGACATTACTCAAGACGCTTTCCTAAAAGTGTATCAGAGACTTCACACGCTGAAAGATCCGAATCAGTTTCCTGGGTGGCTCTATGTGATTACGACAAATCTATGCAACACGTGGCTCCGTAAAAAACGGATACAGACGGAACCGTTGGAGGACGCAGAGACTACGATGACACCGAAAGATGCTTATTCACAACATGTTGCAGAAGATCGCGCAACAACTGCTGTTGAGACACAACGTGAAGTGGTCAAAAAGCTGCTTGAGAAGTTGAAAGAGAGTGAACGCACGGTGATGACACTCCATTACCTTGGTGAGATGACGATTGAAGAGATTAGTCGATTTTTAGGCGTATCAGGAAGCACTATTAAAAGCCGTCTGAGGCGTGCCCGACAACGGCTACAAAAGGAGGAAACGATGATTAGAGAAGCACTCGACCATTTTCAAATTTCACCCAATCTAACCGACAACATCCTGCGAGAGGTAGCACGCCTCAAACCAGCTGCACCTTCCGGTAGCAAACCGCTTGTGCCGTGGATAGCTGCTGCTTCAAGTGCGGTTTTGATTGTGTTAATGTTTGGTATAGGTAGCCAATACTTAGCGCGTTTTCAACGTCCCTATAGTTTGGATGCACAAGCTGAGATGGCAGTTGAACTTGTTGATGCACCTATTGTGCTAAACGTAGACGCGAAACCAAATGTACGTCGTGAGTTTGGGAATCTGAATGCAATCGGTGAAAATGAGAGTAATGGCAAAAGACCTGATGAAGTTTTGTTAGCGGCTGCAGCGCAGTCTGAGGGAGAAGATATTGCTGTTCCCAAACAACAGTGGGTTCAGGAAAACAGTCCAGTAGACTCAGGGCATTTGATGACACTATTCCCTACACCCGAGGGAGAAATCTATATTGTATATGATGAAGGCTGGGAAGATATACTGTATAAACTACCAGTTGATGGAACTGAATGGCAACCTGTATGTGATATTAGTTCACTACTACCAGATACTCTGTATGATGCAGTCTCTATGGCGGAGTCAAACGATATACTCTATATTGTTCTCACTCTTGATGGTCGTCAATACTCCAATGAACTATATGGTTCAATGGATGATGGAGAAACCTGGGATTCATTTGGTAGATGTCCAGCAGGATGGGTTGTCGGATTTGAGGTGATGGATGATAGTTTTTACCTCGCCCTTGAACATGAAATTTTCGTATCTGAGGATATTGGAAAGACGTGGAATGTTGTTGACGAGGGATTGACAGGGGAAGTGAGCACATTGAAGGTAATTCAAAACACGCTATTTGCTGCAACAAACACAGGTTTATATCACCTTGACGATGGTAGTTGGCAACGTTTGCAATTTCCGGTACATGAAGCCAAAAAAATCGTTTCGTTTGTGGGAACTGAAAACAACCTATATGTACTAACACAATGGGATTGGAAAAACGTTGGACCGCAGGGACGGACCTGGTGGCTTTTCCGATCAGCTGATAAAGGACAGTCATGGACAGATATTACACCAACAAACGCATTGCCTATTATGGGGCCTGAACCGTTTGATAAGGAACCTCATGCAACACTCGTCACAGTGAAAAACACATTATTAGTAATTGGTTCAAGGGGTGCTGCGATGATTCGCTCAATTGACAACGGCAATACGTGGACACTTGAAAAAACCAGCGATATTTCACTGATGCCTTATAGTGTTCATAATGCAGTAGCATTAAATGAAAACATATTTTATTTAAACGGATATTCTGGAATTTACCGCTCAATTGATGGGGGTTTATCGTGGACATGGTTTAATACTGGGATGAAGGGCAGTATTATGGACCTAATCTGTGTCAAGACGAATAAAGAACAAAACACATCTAACTACATCTATGCGATGTTCTCTGGAAGTGTAGAAGAAAAATGGGTGTTTGAATCCAGTGATAAGGGAAAATCTTGGCGCGTGGTGAATCCAGAAATACAAATTCAAGAACATATACCTTCTTTTACTCGGATAGCAGAGTCTGATGGCGTGCTATATGCAAAAAGTCGGGGACCTACCAGTGATGCCCTCATGAGTCTGTATCGGATTTCTGAGGATCGCAATACGTTAGTACCAATTAAAGGCATGCCAGTCTTTAGTTCATCGTCACTATACAACCTACTACATTATCGAGAACCTGCTAAAGGATCGGATAAGTCCTACTTTGAACAGTTGCAAGAAAGTTCTGTAGGTGCAAACCAGTTCTTTAAACAGTTGGCTCAAGTGAGTTCTTTACACGTAAGCTTTCGTCGATTATACCAAGACCCTCTTTACGAATCTGGGTTAGGGGGACCGTTTGCAGTCAGTGGCGATACGTTTTATTTGGAATACAATTTTAAACTCCTCCGATGGGAACCTGGTGATGCTGAATGGTACGACACCGGACAAGAAGAAACTGTTAGATTGTCTCGGAAAATAATAGAAAGAGAGCTCAAACTTGCTGTTTCAGGGGATACTGTCTACGCTGGAAAACGGGATGGACACCTTGTCGTATCTTATGATAGAGGAAATAATCGGAGTTGGATCGATCTTACCGCAGCGCTGCCATTTCCCGTCAAAACTTTTAAAGAGATTATGTTTGCGGGTTCCACGGTGTATGTAGCAACGGATGCAGGTATCATTACATCAGATGATGGAAGGCATTGGCGTGCCGTCACCGATGCAGAGGGAACGAATCTTGTTATGGAACACTTGGCAGTTGATGGCACAAAACTTTATGGCATTACAAAAGATACAGGCATCTATCGTTTGAAAAGTGGCACTTGGGAACAAGTTGTTTCAGAAATTCCTAATAACGTAACGTCTCTTGCTGTTGATGGAAACACGTTATACGTAGGGACAGAAAACAAAGGTATGCTTCATTTTAACCTTGAAAATGAATAAAGTTGGTGTGTTTTTCTGGGCGGTGCTAAATACCGCTTTTCTTACCTCTACCCTTTTCTCCAAAATTTCTCTTTTTGCAGAATTATGCAACCGTTTTGCATCTAACTTGCGTCATTATAGTTTGATATGTGATTGATCAAACTATCGCTTTTTGGAGGCACTTGATGAAAAACGATGATGTTGTACTTATCAGACGAATTCTGACTGGTGATGAATCCGCCTTCGCTGAACTTGTAAATAAGTATCAAAAACAGGTTCACGTGCTGGCTTGGCGAAAAATTGGAGATTTCCACATCGCTGAGGACATTACCCAGGATACCTTTCTGAAAGTGTATCAGAAACTTCATACCCTGAAAGATCCTAATCAGTTTTCTGGGTGGCTCTATGTGATTACGACAAACCTATGCAACACATGGCTCCGCAAAAAACGGATTCAAACCCAACCGTTGGAGGACGTAGAGATAACGATGGGGCAAAAAGATGCTTATTCACAACATGTCGTAGAAGAGCGAGCAAACACTGCAGTTGAGACGCAACGCGAAATTGTTAAGAAACTGCTTGCAAAGTTGAAAGAGAGCGAACGCACAGTGATGACGCTCCACTACCTTGCTGAGATGACGGTTGAAGATATTAGCAAGTTTTTAGGGGTGTCTGCGGGAACGATTAAAAGCCGCTTGCAACGTGCGCGGGATCGTTTACAAAAGGAGGAAACGATGATTAGAGAAGCACTCGACCATTTCCAAATTTCACCGAATCTAACCGATAATATCATGCGAGAGGTGGCACGCCTCAAACCAGGTACGCCTTCTGGTGCCAAACCCCTTGTGCCGTGGATAGCTGCTGCTTCAAGTGCGGTTCTGATTATGTTAATGCTTGGTATAGGTAGCCAATACTTAGCGCGTTTTCAACGTCCCTATAGTTTGGATGCACAGACTGAGATGGCAGTTGAACTTATTGACACACCTATTGTGTTAAATTTTGAAGCAGAACCGGATGTACAACGTCAGCTTGGGAGTGCAAATGCACTTGGTCAAAACGAGAGTGACGGCAAAAGACCTGATGAAGTTTTGTTTGCTGCTGCACAGTCGGAAGGAGAAGACGTTTCTGTTCCCAAACAGCAGTGGATTCAATCCGAACCGATTGAAGGTAGTAAGGCGTATAGTATGTTTCCAACACCTGAAGGCGAACTCTACATTCTTGGTGGGCGTAATCCAAGTATCTTAAAATTATCAAGTGATGGAAAGAGATGGCAACATATATTTGATATTATCTTATTGAATACCGCTTGGGGTGGTAATTCACCTATTGCCAAGTGGAAAAATACCCTCTACGTTATACCTTCTAACGAACTCTTCGCCTCAACAGACGAAGGTAAGTCCTGGAACTCAGTTAACTCATGGCCAGAATATGGATATCCGATTGAATTAGTGCTAACAGAACAAGCGTTTTATATTGCTTTTATGAACGGAATTTCTCGTTCCGAGGACGCTGGCAAAACATGGGAAGGAATAAATGATGGAATAATGGGGAATATCCGCTCTATCGTCATGATTCAGAACACTTTGTTTGTTGGAACAAGCGAGGGGCTCTTTCGATTAGAAGATGATAAGTGGCAACGGGTGGAATTTCCAGTATCTGTCGGACAGATACGTTCAGTTGCAGTGACTGACGAGAAACTTTATGTTGCGGCAGAGTTAAGTGGTGAAATGTCTGATCCTCGTAAAGTTTCCCGTGGATTGCAGCGTTCTTGGTGGATATTCCGCTCAATTGACTTGGGAAATTCGTGGACAAATATAACCCCAACAAACGCTTGGAATGTAAAAGGATGGGCACCCTTTGTTAAACTTATTGCTGCAGGTGAGACACTTTTAGCCATGGAAAAAGGTATGGTACGTTCTACCGATAGTGGCAATACATGGATGCCCGTACAAGCATCCGGTACTACCCCATCAATGAATGCTGATGTAGACGTAGCAGTAGTTGTTAACGAGAATGATTTTTATGTAGGAAGTTCGGACGACGGACTCCATCATTCCACTGATAAGGGTAAAACATGGAACAAAGTTAATATCAATCGGATGAGTAGAGTTGATAACTTAATCCTGTTTAAGAGGAATAGCAGAGAGAAAATCGTTCCTCCAATTCTCTATGCAAGAACTGATGAAAAAATAAGAAATACTACCAATCAAGGCAAATCTTGGAACGTAGCACAACTGAAAATACCGATGACTGCACTTCACAAAGAAGAACCTCCAAGTATTACGCATATACTCAAATACGGTGGCGTTATCTATGCAAAAGGTGGAGATTCTCTTGGTAGAGGCAAAACACGTATATATCGCATTTCTACAATAGATGGCATTACGCTAATCCCGATTCAAGGTATGCCCATCTTTGACTTCCTGGCATTAAAAGATCGGTTATCTCAAAATCCCTCTATTGAACAGTCGCAAGAAGGGGTTTTTGGCGCGACTCAATTTTTCAAACAGTTGGTCCAATGGAATCCTCAACAGTACAATGCCCTTATACAATTAGGGTTTCGTGGTGGACCGTTTGCTATTAGTGGTGATACGTTCTATTTGGAATACAACTATAAACTCTTTAGATGGAAAATGGGTGATACAGAATGGTACGACACCGAACAGGAAGAAACCGTTGAATTGACTTTAGATATAGCGAGGAAAGATCTGAAACTTGCTGTTTCAGGTGACACTGTCTATGTAGGGAAAAGGGATGGACACCTTGTTGTATCGTATGATAGGGGAGATAATTGGATTGATCTAACACCTGCTCTGCCATTTTCTGTTAGAACTTTCAAAGAAATTATAGTTGCTGGGTCCACTGTATATGTAGCAACGGATGCAGGTATAATTACTTCAGATGACGGTAGAAATTGGCAAGTTGTCACAGATGTGGAAGGGACTAATCTCATCATGGAACACTTGGCAGTTGAGGGCACAACGGTTTATGGTGTTACCAAGAATACTGGTATCTATCGTTTGAAAAACGGAACTTGGGAGCAGATTGTTTCAGATATACCGGATGGCGTAACTTCTCTTGCGGTTGATGGAAACATGTTATACGTAGGCACACAAAACAAAGGTATGCTTCATTATAATCTTGAAAAATAAAATTCGCATATTTTGTTGGGCGGTGCTGAATGCCACCTATTTCATTATTTATTACTCAAATTGTTACCTATTAAGATTTTAGACCTGCAAACACCGTTTTTTATAGAGAATGTCCCATTTTTCGCAAGATTCCGTAGCGCAAACTTGTTAGTTTGCGTCCTCACAGGCACAATCTAACAGATTGTGCTACAAAGGTGGCAACTTAAGGTATTTATAGAATTATAGTTCCGCGCTGACGGTCATTTCTAAGCGATGTTCAGGCTTGCGGTGCTTTGTTGAAAGCAAACGGTAATTGAGCCGAAACAGCAAATCGGTAAATTTGCGTAACCTATGATCTGCAGTGGCGCGGACTTCATGGCTGATGCCTTCGTAAAAGTAGTATTGTGCAAAAGGGATACCACCATCGCTTTTGCCGTACCCAAGGGTATGGTTCACATCAATGCGTCCCTTACCGAAAATGCCATAAGTGATACGATTTTCATAAGAGAAGGTGTGTGTCTTCGCATCAGATTCTTCATCAAGCCGTTCTATATCTGTTGTGCGTTTATATCCTCCGATACCACTCCATCGGACTGCGCGACTCAGTTCGTATTGAAGTTTTAATTCAGTTAATTGTTCAAATTGGCGTAGGTCAGAAATAGGGGTTGGTGGTAATTCGTCCCCGTTCTCCATCGTCTCAGGTAACCCAACGTTTTCAAAATTGAGTTGACTATATTTTTCTGTTTCGCGGCGTTGTTCCCAGTTCGCGCCGACTGAAAAACGTTGTGTAGGATTAACTGAGAAAGCCACATCCCACGTTCGGTAATTTCTCAGTCGTTCTTGTGTATTAATCCGTCGATTGAGTGTGCGTCCAGTCCGCAGATTGACTTCAAAACTGAACAGAGGTGAAGGAGAAAATTCAACACGATGATGTTGGTTAACGCGTCCGAAAAGTGTTTGCGAACCTTGTAGGCTTTGGAGTAAATAGAGGGATATAGTATCTGCTGCTTCCTGTTCTTCTGTCAACCATAGGCGTGTCTGAATTCGGAGGGCATTTAAGAACCACATGAATGGCTGTCGGTTTTTGGTTGTCGGTTTTTGGTTGTCGGCGTTAGTGGTTGGGGAAAGATTACCTCGTCCCATGAAATCTGTTCTGGATTGTTGATTTCTGGCGCGGCGAGCAAAAAACTGACGCGGTTGGACACGGAGTCGAAAGGCAGCATCAACTGCTGTTGTCGGTTTATCTCCTACATTCCGGTAAAATTTGATGTACGTGCCTTCCTCTTGATCTTCTACATAGCGCAAGTCATCTAATTTGACATAATACCCTTCACCGGGTAGGATTCTATGCCCCGTGAGCGGATGAATGTCGGTGTAGATTTCTTGGCGTTGAGTTGTTAGCTTTTTATCCAATTCATAGGTAACTTCAACATCAATCGCACGACTGAACGGTGTTAATTGGATTGTTGCATCCGCTAATTGTGTTGTTGTATCTGTGCCAAGTTCAGAATGTGCTTTTACCATACGGCGTGCAAGGTTTGTTTTCACATTTATCCACTGCCCCTGCTGTGAAAAGACTCCAGCTTTCCATGTCCGTGCTGTAGTAGACCGCATCCAATCAGAAATTCCTAAAGTTTCGCCATCAAGCGTTAATAAAGGTTCTTTAGCAAGATTCTGTTCCAGTTCGTAGCTTGTATGAATGGAAGCCCATTTAAAGTCAACCAAATTCACGCGTCCAGAAGTTCTATTACGTCTGCGATTGCGCGCAGCAGTATAATCATCAATTGAAGCGAACCTATCAAAAGTGCCGACAAATTCAACAGGAGACAGAAGATAGGATAGACTTCCCTCTTGTCTTGATTTTCGGAAATTCTCCTGAACATTCGTGCCCTCTTTGTTTGGTTCTATAAGGGACGTACTGCGATAGTCATTCCAATGAAGATTAGGCAATCTCTCCAAAAACGAGAGTTTGTCTGTCGGTTTACGTGAGAGATTATTTTCTATAGGTCTCGGTCTCCGCACATCGTCAATTTGATATTGCGTGGAGGGTCGGAATAAATTTTCCACTTGTGGGGATGTATTAGGAAAAATGGAACTTCTGTTTGAACGTGGCGTAAAATTTGCGCCCCAATTAAGGTTATTACGGCGTGTTGTCTGCCCTTCCACTGCAGCCTCAATTGTTCTACCGCCACCTAAATCAAATTGTAGCCATTGGGACGGTAGCAATTTGAAGTTGAGATTTAATGTTCGCTCATCGGACGCTTGTGAGATAGAACTCGGATCAAACAGAAACGCGTCTTCAAATCCTTCTGTTGTATATTGTGTTCCATAACGATCACGAGTCCGATTACTAAAGGACGCGCCGACAGGCAAAAAACCTGCATCCATAGTTCGCACATCAAGGTTTCCTATCAGTTTTGGACGGAGTTTGTTAGACCATGTAGGGAAATTCCAATCTGTGTAGCCGATTAATTTCCAAGCTTGGTTTGTCTCTTTCCTGTCTACAGTAGAATAGGTGTTTTTATCAACAGCACTAAAAGCGAGTTCGCCATTAACCCACGTCTGTTCAGCAAAATTCAGACGACTTTCTAACCCCCACACCGTATGTTTCTGTGGCGGTGTAAGAAGGAATCCATCCCCATCTGGATCCAGCGTATTTTGACGGAGTGCATCCAGATCATCGTCATCAAAAAGGATTAAAGCCTGTTCAGGGTCATCCAAATCCGCTTCTACAGCGTAAGATGCACCGAGTGACAACCATTCCCCAGGCAACATGAAAACATTATTGATCCCGTAAAGATTTTGTTGATACGCCAGGTCTTCAGGAATATATTCAAAGTCAACGCGGATAACATCGTTACTTGTTATCAGGTGCTTACTATTAAATTCAATAATTGGATCGCCGTATTCACGGATGATGTAATCGTTGTTTTCACCTCGCCGCATCTTCTCACCGTTCAGCCAAACGATCTCACTCCCTGCTTTGACGATAACGAATTGATTATTCACATCAAGCCGATATTCACTGCGTCCCTCCTCACCCCGAATCACTTTGCTTGTGGACTGCCCCTTTGGCAGCGCGCTCGGAATGAGATGGAATTTGCTTCTCTCAAAATTCCCTTCAACTTTGACTCCTTCAAGCGCACGTGGAAAAAAGATGAATTCGGACGGACCTAAGGAAGCATTAAAATCACCTAAAGTGCCTGTCACGTTCGGATGCATAATACGAATTAGTTTCTGATTGATGTCTTGAATATCCTCAGTCATCCCTTCTGGTTGAATAGGCAAATCTTGGTCAGAGAGCATTGCAAGCACCTCAATATTATCTGAGACGTTGCCTCGGACATTGATACGGAACTCCTGATTT
This sequence comes from Candidatus Poribacteria bacterium, assembly GCA_028820635.1. GTDB lineage: Bacteria > Poribacteria > WGA-4E > WGA-4E > WGA-3G > MSPOR6. The sequence goes on along the minus strand of JAPPIG010000105.1, from coordinate 33,037 downwards.
TGCGATAGCGATCGACCGCTGCCGACAGAAATGCCAAATGTGCGACTGCCAGAATACTCTAACTGCGATGGAGTAGTTGAAGGAGGTGTGCCGGGGACTGTGGGTTGGGTATCCAAATTAGAAGGAACATCTCTTTGGAGTGTTGATTCCAAATCCTTATCAAGTGGTGTGCCATAAAGGTCACGCTTATATGTCTTTTGGAAAGTGAAAGGAATTGAACGGTAGGTTATCGTCCATACTACGTCTTTCTTTGCTAAGACCGATTTATCAAAGATAATTTTCCCTGATACATAATCTATTTGGTAATCTTTTCCTTTAACGAGTTTCTGACCGTTATTACCTATTATCTGTTCACTGTTCGGAAAAATAGGCGGATTTTTAACTACCCATTCCGATTTGTCTGTTTCTAATTGAAAAGTTTCCGACTTTTCAATTATAGAGAGAGTGGGGAGTTTGAGCGGAGGATTCTGCTTGTGAGATTCAGTCTGTGCATCTGTAAAAAAAAGAAAACAGAGAAAAAATGGAAGGATGGAGAGTAGGATTTGTATATGTTTTACCATCCTTCTACCTTTACATTTTTGAGTCCTTCCATTCCTATTTTTGCTATTCTGCTTTCTTTGCATCTGATTTGAATATCATCTGAAAAACTTTAATATCTCCTGCATCAGTGTCGGTCACAAAAACTCGCCCCTTCTCTGAAACAGCAATCCCACAAGGATTCAATAGCGTCTTCACAGTAAATTCTATAACAGCCCGTCCTTCTGCTGTAAAGACTTGAATTCGTCTATTCCCACTGTCAGTGACATATAAGTAATTCCAAGAGTCTATAGCGAGTCTCTTTGGTTCACGAAACTGTCCAAGTGCGTTCCCCTCTTTCCCCCACGTCCGTATGGGATTGCCACTGAAATCGTAACTCATAATGCGATGATTACCGGTATCCACTACATACACAGTTCCGTGAGGGTTAACTAAGAGGTCAGTGGGATTCCAAAATTGCTCTCGACTGCTGCCGAAACTTCCTATTGTAAAGACAGGTGCGAGGTTTCTACTAAATTGGACCCAGCGATGATTAAGGGTATCAACCACAAAAACCTCACCGTTCCGACCGAGACCGATCCCTTCAGGAGCATCAAATTGAAAATCTTGGGAAGTAGTCGTAAGAGGATAGAAGATTCGATTCACCAAATTACAATACTGGACTCGGTTGTTGCCTGTATCCGCTACATAGAGGGTGTCTAAGCTGAGATCAACATCATTAGGAAAGTCAAACTCACCGTCACGCCACCCATAACTGCCGAATTCTGCCACGAAGTGTCCATTACTATCAATAACTTGCACCCGGTTGTTGCCTGCATCCGCTATGTAAAGTTGCCCATAGGCATCTATAATTAACCCCATAGGCATGAGAAATTCGCCAGCACCTTGCCCTGCTCTGCCGATCGTTTCAACATAACTAACATCTAATATCGGAGGTGCCTCTCGCTCTCGAATTGAAGGCACAATGTCTACATTGGGAGATATTGGAGGGCGTAGAACGCCTTTACCATCGGGGTTAGGTACAGCACAACTGATATGGCATAGGAGCGTAATCCATACGAAAATAGATATGCAGTGAGTATACTTTATTAGGGTGCTTTTGATAGAACGTATCTCATAAATAGGATTTGTTGCTTCATTATCAGTTGATTCTCTCTGTAGGAGGGAACTCCGATTCCCGACAGGTCGCGATTCGGAGATCGCTCCTACAAGGTTTTGGAATCGGGCTTTCAAAGCCCTCCAACTATTTATGAGATAGGTTGTAGAAAAGCGTGAAGATATGGAGGAGTACTCCGATGGTGACTTTATTAACAGGGGTGATTTGAAATTAACCTCGCTGCACTTTAAATTTGAAAACAAACGTTGTTTGTTGATCATTGAATTCACTTGTCACACCGGGGATTACAATACGCAGATTCTTAGATTTTAAGCTGCGTTTTGGAAAATAAATAAAGAATAGTGACCGGTTCTTAGGCATAATGTTCGTTTTCTTTAAGTCATCAGTTGGTAGAACAGCATGTCCTCCTTGCATACGAATAGTCTTGTCATATCGAAAAATATCTGCTTCAAATTCAGGGGGCAGCTTCGGTCTATAATTCTTTTTCAAATAGAATGATAGTTGTGATTTGTCTATCTGTTTTATATTTTCTCCCGACTGGTCAAGCATCCAACAATCCTCTTTTACAAAACTGATCCAGTTATCTGCTCGGTTATAAATAAGAACTCCGAATGCAACAACATTTTTCACATCATGGATTGGAACTACCATTGCGTCGATGCCATTTTTCCGATGGATTACGGTGCCCGTTTGTGGTGTAATTACTGCATCTGGATCAAAAACTGGAACTATGCGTTCTGGCCGGAATATATCCACGACTCCATCCCGCACCTTTGCACATCCAATCATAGATATAGACAGTGCGAACACCATTAAAATTTGACAAGTCCGTGCCAAAATCAAAGATGAATTCTGTGTGGCATTTGTTGAATCACCGAAAAACCTCATTTTAACGTGCTCCCTTTTCTACTTTTTTAGTTGTTGTATGCCAGCATTGCTGCCCCGACGAGTCCCGCGTCGTTTCCCAATTTCGCAGGAACAATCTCCATGCCGTCAGGGATGTCCATCGCTCGTTTCTTGAATTCCTCACGAATATGTTGAAAGAGTAAGTTTTCTCCTGCTGCCGCAATTCCACCACCGATAATTGCTATTTGCGGGTTAAGGATATGCGCTATAGATGTCAACGCTATTCCGATGTATTTTCCTGTTTCTGAAAAAATATCAAGTGCAAGTTTATCCCCTGCAGTTGCTGCTTCTGCAATTTGCTTTGGAGTCAACGCTTCAGGGTCCAAACAAGTTTTTCTACCTTTTGCAATTTGCTGTTGTGCTCGCTCTACAATATGTCTTGCACCCGCGTAAGCCTCAAGACAACCGTGATTACCGCATCCACACTTGCGACCATTCGGTTGAACCACTGTATGTCCTAATTCACCTGCTGTATTCCAACTGCCATGATAGACTTTTCTATCTATTACAACGCCTCCACCGACTCCCGTGCCGAGGGTAAGTGCCACGACATTTTCGTACCCAATACCTGCACCGTGGTGAAACTCGCCTAATACCATTACATTAACATCGTTGTCAATATAGAGCGGTAGGTCTAAATCATCAAGTTCAGCAGTGACATAATCCAGTAGCGGAATGTCGCTCCAACCCGGGAAGTTCGGTGAGAAGTGGATAATACCGCTGTCGGCAATGATGAGCCCTGGTGCGCCTAAACCGATACCGACAATTTCTTTTTGTACACCGTTTTTTGCTACTTCAACAACTTGGCAGATTGTCTGGGCAATACGTGCTGCTATTGCTTTTGCACCTTCATCTACACGAGTAGGAACGACCATACGGCAAGAAAGTTTACCATCTGCCGCCAACAACCCTGCTTTAATGTCAGTTCCACCAAGATCAATTCCTATGCTGTATTTCATTTTCAAATGGCTGTCAGTATTCGGCTATCGGGATTCACTTCTTCGGCGGCAGATTGCTGACTGCCGATAATCTCCTAACTATATCCAAGTTGCTACCTACAATATTTTAGACAAGCAAACACCGTTTTTTTATAGAAATAATTCATATTTCGCAAGATTTCGTAGTGTAAACTGTATGAAGTTTAAGGAAATAAATCGGTAATTTGGCGAGGTTAGGAAGAAATCAACGGTATGAATGCCATTAGGCATTCCCCGCCTCGCCAGCGGGGTGAACACCTGCTTTGTACGGATGGAAAATTACCGAATTAAAAAATTAATCTTCATTTAGTTTTCGCACTAAGATGCACAATCTAACAGATTGTGCTACATAGGACAACTTGGGTTAACTATGGGAACTCCATTTGATACGTGCGCCGTCACCAACGTTACATATATAGGTGTCAGGTTCAATGCCGGTACGTTGCGTATATTCTTTCATTACCCGATTCTGAAACTCCTCTACAGTATTTTGATAGACCAAATTTACTGTACATCCCCCAAACCCGGCTCCTGTCATCCTTGCGCCGATAACACCATCAATACTTTGTGCAATATCCACGAGTATATTTAACTCATCACAACTGACTTCATAAGCGTCACGTAGCCCTGCGTGCGAAGCATTCATGAGTTCGCCAAAGGTGTCTATACTTTTCGCTATGAGGGCATCTACAGCATTCTGCACTCGCGTGTTTTCTTCAACAACATACCTACACCTTTTTTGTGTAATCTGGGGTAGTTCTGCTTCATATTTTTTGAAATCTGCCAACGTGACATCGCGAAGCGACGTGATAGAAGGCATCCATCGCTGCAGGATTTCAACGCCTTTTTCGCATTCAGCCCGTCGCTTATTATACTCTGAAGAAGCAAGTTCACGTTTGACATTGGTATTACATATTACGATGAGAATATCCGTAAAGTTGAGTGGTATCTGCTTGTATTCAAGCGAACGACAGTCTAAAAACAGCGCGTGGTCTGCTTTTCCTAATAACGAGATAGATTGGTCCATGATGCCACAGTTTACACCAGCAAATTCATTTTCTGCACGCTGACACAGCGCAGCCAATTTCATTGGAGGAATTTCAATCAATTCAATCTCACTATCTGAATTCATACCTGTGTCTGCTACTTCTAAACCACATGCACCTAAAAAAGCGAGTGCTGATGCAACTTCAAGCGCAGCAGAAGAACTTAGTCCAGCACTAATCGGGACATTTCCAGCAATTACGGCAGACATGCCATTTAGTGTGTGTTCAATCTCTCGTAGAACTTGTTCTTGTAATAAGAAGTGTGCAACACCCCTTAGATAATTACCCCATGGTGGCGTTTTTGTGTCCTCAATTGCTTCCAAACTGAAGGTGCATGTCTCATGCCTATCTAAAGCGTGGAGATGTACTTGGCAGTCAGAACGTTTGCTGGCGGCAATGTAGAGATATTTGTCAATAGCGACAGGAAAAACAAAACCGTCGTTGTAATCTGTATGCTCGCCGATAAGGTTAACCCTGCCTGGTGCAGATACGATGAAATCTGGTGGATGACCAAAACGTCTGTTAAATTCCTGTTGTAATTTATTGCTTAAAACAGATTTTTCCTGTCTCATCCAATCCTCCGTTGGTAAACTTTAGCTGCGTGTAAGTAGGTTATTACGTGTTTGTCTATATTCAATCAATTGCTGGGGAAGGAGCGAAAAACTTCAGCAATCGCGCTAATACCGTGTGCAACTCCAGACGTGGAATATAGCAATCTACACTAATGTCGGGGGTGTTTGGGTTTAGTTCGCGATTTTTTTCCGGTAGGAGCTGTTCTTCAGGCGCATGTAACGCTGGTTGCGGATGGAATCGTGGTGCATTTTCAGATTGTGAGGTACATTCTGCTATAACGATTTCTCCAACTGGGAGATGTGACGTAAGTTGTCCTGTGCCGGTTTCCGTCAAAACTGTCAGATGTGGAAGTGCTTTTTGTGCTAATTGCTCCAGCTGTAGAAGTAGTGGCACAATTTCAGAAAAGGAAATATGGACTTCAATCGGATTCGCGGTGAAAACAGAAAGTAACGGGATTGATTTTTTCAACGCGCCTGCAACTGCTTCAGAAAACACCGTCAAATGTTGCTGTAGAATCGGAGAATCAGGGGCTAAAATAAACAGACTGGCAGGATACCCGGCGATATTCTCTTCAATAGCAAGAATATCAATTGTAGGTTCAACAATTTCACTTGAAAGGGTATCTGTCATATCAGGAGAATTCTCTCCCGTAAGGAGTTTTAGGCGATTTTCAATAGATAATGGAAATAATTCCTTGCACTTCGGGCAGATAAAACCGTTCCGTTCTAATTCCCCTCGGAAAGATACCTCATTACACTGTGTGCATTTGTGCCATAAACCGATACTTTCTTCTGTAATTTCGGCGTTTCGTGTAGTTTCCATATTCTGTCCATTTTTGGGCATAGTGTGTAAATTTAGGAATAATTAACATTAGAGAAAACTTGCGATTGCTTCTGCTTCTGTGTCGTATCGGTCAAATATTGTCACGAGTTTAGCCATAACGATGAGACTTCTGATGTTTCCGCCGATATTTAGGAGAACTACCCTGCCATTATTGCGTCTGATTGAAGCATAGGCAGCGACAATTACACCTAATCCGGAACTATCCATCATCTGGACCCGCTCCATATTTAAAATCATAAACACAGGTTCACCACCTGATTCTCGAATTTGGTCATCAATAATGTTTTTCAGTGCAATTGTATTAGGACCAACGAGATTCCCCTCAATATCTAAAATAATGACATTCCCTTTGTTCCGTAGGTTGATTTGCATAAATATCCCTTTCTCTTGATTTCCACCTCCTGAAAGCACAACCTAATCAACGCCAAGTGCACTGCGGGCACTGGCGAGTTGTTACCTTTGGATCGGTGTTCGTGAACATAGCACTTTTCGTAGTTATCAGAGGATCTACAAATTTGGACGTTGCTTATATTTAACCATTTTGACAATGGTGCCTTTAGCCTCGTAGACTACTTCATCCATGCAGGCTTCCATGAGGAAAAGACCTCGTCCACTACTTTTCAGCAGATTTTCTGGTTCAAGTGGATTTGCGACATCTTCGCGTTCAAACCCAGGGCCTTCATCAGTCACGACAACTGTGAGTTTATCGTCTTCAATAAGAAACTCTAATGTAGCGTTCTTGTTGATGTCTTCTTTATTGCCGTGTTTGATTGCATTTGTCCCCGCTTCAATGACAGCAAGGTTCACATGCTCCTGTGTTTCTTCATCGAAATTCATTTCTCTCAGAATATCGCTGATAACAGTGTCAATTAAATAGATCAACTGCATTGTGCTTGGGAGAGAAAGGAAAATTCTCCACTGAGTTTTCTCGCCCACGTGTTAGGCTCCTTCCTTGCGAATGCAAAATGTCCGTGCTGTATCATTCCAATGGATTTTGCGCAACGTAACTACGTTGGAGTTGCTTGAGTATCCGTGCGCTTAATTACAACAACGGCGCGATCATCCTTGAGTTGTGTAGTTCCACTAAATTCCATTAGGTCCGTTTGAAGGACATCACAAAGTGATTCAGCGGATAGTGTTAGATTTTTTGAGAAGCAGTTAATCAAACGTTCTTCACCGTAGTAATTGTTTGGTGTTTGCCCCTCTGTTTCGGTTACCCCATCGGTATAAAGTAAGAGGACATCTCCTGGAGATAATAGACAGGTATCCGACGAAAAAGTTGCGATATCAAACGCCCCTATCAGCATACCACCGGTTTCAAGTAACTCAACCCGGTTTCCACTTTCTTCGACTTGCTGATGATCTCCTGAATCTGTTATGAAATGGATTGGTGGGCAATGTCCCCCGTTAGCATAGGTAAACCTTCCTGTGTTAATTTCTAATATACCGTATACCATTGTGGCAAATTGTTCAAGGTCTGTGTTATGAAAAAGTAAAGTATTAATGCGTTTTAAAACTGTCGCGGGGGAGTCGGACTGATTACTTAGCAAACGTGAAGCCGTTTGGATCATGACCATCAAAAGCGCGGCAGGAATACCGTGTCCTTTAACATCTCCTAATACGACACCGAGATGTGTATCGCTAAGCGGGATAAAATCATAAAAATCTCCGGAAACAGAAGTTGAGCTGCGAAACATCGTGGCGAAGTCGAACTCGTTGAAAACTGGTGGTTTCTCTGGAAGCAACTTGAGTTGAATCTCGGCCGCTGCTTGAAGATGCGATCCGAGTTCAGCGACACCAGCTTCACTGAAACTTTCTCCCATCGCATTGATTAATGGATTGATGTATTTCACAGGGCGCGTTCGCCCTAAAACTGCGTTAATCCGAGCTGTTACTTCTCGCAAGTCAAAAGGTTTTGTAATATAGTCGTCTCCACCAATTTCTAAACCGCGCAATTTGTCCTCAGTTTGTGTCTTTGCTGTCAACCATAGGACAGGAATTGTATTTGTTTCAGTATCCGCTTTTAGTTTCTCAATTACTTGTAAGCCATCCATCTGCGGCATCATAACATCAAGAAGAATCAGGTCCGGTTGATCCGTTTTTGCAAGTTGGAGTCCGCTTATACCGTCGCTTGCAGTTATGACCTGAAATCCATCTGAAGCCAAACTCATTTCAAGTAGGGCAAGAATATCAGTGTCGTCATCAATTACTAAAATGGTTTCAGATGTTTGTGTAGTTTGAGACACAAAAATTGTTTCGGACATTTCTTTAGCCTTAAGTTTTCAATTTAGAATTTAGTTAGTACATCTTTTTATAGTAGATTTACAATTAACTTTACATTGTCATTCGGCACGGACAAAGTGTTCTACAGTTTTAAAGTCGCGACCAGGAGGTCGCTCCTACAAGAAGAGGCTCAATGAATTGCGCGACTACAAACACACCAAACCTACAAAGAACTACTGTAAAGGTAATTTTAGATTTCACTATAACTTATATTCTTCATTATAGAAAACAGAGTCCCTATGATAAAAACGGAATCCAGAATTGGAAGTTGCAACCTTTATCATTTTCACCTGCATCTACCCAGATTTTTCCTTTATGCGCCTCAACGAATCCGCGTGCAATTGCCAAACCTAAACCTGTTCCGCCTTGTTCCCGAGTTTGAATATTACTGAGTTGTCGAAACTTGTCAAAGACATCTTCACGATCTTGGGCAGGAATTCCCGGTCCGGTGTCTATAACTTCAACGTGGACACCATCGTTTTCATCCGTAACACCATCTTCTAACGGACAATTCTTGCGGGACATTCTGACGTGTACTTCGCCGTTTGATGGCGTGAACTTTATTGCATTCCCAACCAGATTTGTTAGAATTTGACCAAGATGTTCCGCATCTCCTGTTAGCTCAGGTAAATCAGGTTGAACGTTCATATCTAATTTGATTGTCTTCTCGTCGGCTTGCGGTTTGAGTTCCTCAAGCCGTTGCTGAGCGATTTCAGTGAGATTTACCGGTTCAAGTTTCATCACGATACGTCCCGCTTCAATACGTGAAATATCAAGTAGATCATTAATCATTGTAGCGAGTCGTTCCGACTGACGGTGTGCGCGAGTCAAACTCTGTTGCTGGACTTCGTTAAGGGGTCCAGCTTTTCCATCAAGTATCAGTGAGATAAATCCGATGATTGAAGTTAACGGGGTACGCAATTCATGTGAGACAAGTGCTACAAAATCAGATTTCATCTTATCAATTTCATGCTGACGCGTTATATCGTCAAAGACATAGACCATCCCCGCCATATCTGTATTTTCATCAGACGGGCTATTGCCGTTATCGGTTGTGCCAACCGAGGTAAATTGGCTTGTCACAACGCGAAGAATGCGATTCTCACCTTCTTGATCCAAGTTAATTTCAACTGTTGCCCGTGTATCCTGTCCATGCGTATTTGCCAGAACAGTTAGATTCGTGATACTTAGCAATTCTGTGAAAAGATCCGGGAACTGTGATGTCTCATTAAAATTAAGTAGATGCTTGGCAGCAGGGTTAAAGTAAAGGATTCGGTCGCGTGTATCAACGACAATAAGTCCTTCACCGAGGCAATCTACGATAGTCGTCATCTGCTGCTCGGCACTGATGAGTTTCTCCACAGCAATTTTTAGGTTACGGTGCATGTCGTTGAATTCTTGCGCTAACATCCCGACTTCATTTTTGCTGCCAATTGAGATAAGTTCGGATTCTTCATTTTGGTACCACTGCATATTTGCTATCTGTTTTCGGACTTGATCAGACTCTTCTTGGACAACATCTTTTGCTTCTTGTCCGATGCGTTTTGCTGCTTGTGCGAGTTGCATGACCGGTTGAGAAATCCGCTTTGCTACTACATAAGCGAACGGTATAACGACCACACATGATAGGATAGTAAGCCACAAGACGTACTGGTTCAGTTTAACAACTCCTGCGTAAGCTTCGGAGTTTGGATATGACACAAAAATGATCCAGTTGCCGAAATTCTGATCTCTTTTCCACGGATGCCAGCTTACTGGTCGTGTCCTCGCCCATCCATAGACACGGGATTCATTAAAACGATCCGTTTCGCTTGCGGCTTCATAGCCGTAGTAATATTGATCGTATTCTTCATCCTTTTTCGCTTCAATTATTGCCCTCATTGTAGCATTTTCCATTGATATTTGATCACCTATGTGATACTCACTTTCTTGTGGGGTAGCAATAATTTTTCCTGACTGGTTCGTCAGAATTGTGTATGTCTTATCTGTTCCTGACTGCAATTCTACTAAATCGGCTAACTCTGGTAGATATAGAATAGCCTTGCATATACCGACTATTTTATTTTGAGTTCCTGAAGATGGTCTTTGTCTTCCCATTCGGATTGGTAATGCTACTAAAAGACGATGCACGTTCCGCTGCGTATCATAGGTAACATCCTCCACATATTCAGAACCATTTCCGTTGTTTCTTGCTTTTATCCACCAAATTTGATCTTTATCAACCAAGGGTGGTAATTCTTTGCCAAAATTGTAGTCAAACCGGGCTATGTTTGAATGGAGGACATATCCTTCAGCATTCGTAATTATTATCTCACTTCTATAGCGGCGTCTTCTCCCACCAGCATAAGTTTCTAACAAGCGAATACTATCTTCTAAGTTTTCCCACACATCCAGAAACACTTGCTTGTTACCGTTAGCGTTGTTAGACTTAGCAACCTCAAATTGCAAATCTTCTTGTCGTAACTCTCTTCTGATGTTGCTTATCTTATGAGAAATAGCACGATCTGCAAGGGAGAGTTTCACTCTTGCAAGTGAGACCATACCTTCACCTACGCTGCTTTTCAAAGCGTCTCCACCCAATTTTCGGATAGTCAGTGAAACAAGCAATAATGGCGTGAGAGAAACAAGCAGAAACAGAATAACTTGTTGACTGCGCAGTCCCATCTTAAACCGAGAACGCATCGCAGGTTTTTTGTTTTTCATCCCTGCTCTCCTATAGAGGTAGTTTCTTCACATCTGCATATAGTAGATTTTACAATTAACTTTACATTGTCATTCGGCACTTACAAAGTGTTCTACCTTTTTAAAGTCGCGACCAGGAGGTCGCTCCTACAGGAAGAGGCACAATGAATTGCGCTTGGTGAATGTGCCAAATCAACGGTATGAATGCCATTTGGCATTCCCCGTATGACATTCACATTAAACACACCAAACCTATAAAGAACTGTAAAGGTAATTTTAGATTTCACTATTTAACTCATACCGCACTACTGAGCACCATGTTGAACTCCTAAACTACGAAAAAGCGTTGCGTGCGGCTTCTTCAGTTTCATACACCTCTAAAATTGACGAAAGACGCGTAATATCTAAAATGCTGCTGACTGCTTTCTGCGGATTTAGCAGCACCAATTTCCCACCCGCTCTTTGCAAAACTTGCAATGTCACAATTATGACTCCGAGTGCTGTACTGTCGAGGAGTGGTACGTTCTTTAGATCGACAATAAGTTTATTATTCCCATTTTGCAGCTGCTGTTCTATTTCCGTTCGAAATTGTGCAACTGTATTTCCAATGATTTTTCCTTGCACGTGGACGATCACCGTATTTTGAGCGTCCGTAGTAATATCAAACATTGCATAAAACTCCTTCACTGGTGCGCTGCTATTGTCTGACAAATCCGATCACCCATCCCCATGTATATAACTATTACCATGAGGAATTATTGAACTTCTTAAGTTCCTTGATTAGCGCGACACACAACAATATAGCAACGATTAAGCTGTGCAATCCGACTATTATGCACCCCTATAATTTCTCCTCCAAGTTGCTGTAGTACTTTCTTGCTTTCGTAAATTTCAACATCCTTCTCACTGGATTTATAGGCTACCCATCTACCGGTAGCATTTAGCAATGGCAAACAGTACGCGGCAGACTTCGCCAGTGCGGCAACGTATCGTGTCAAGACCCAGTCATACGCATTTACAAACTGATCACTTTCAGCGCAAATTTCAGCCCGTTTTGCTAAAACCTGAATTGATGAATCTAATCCCAATTGCGAAATTAGATATTTGAGAAAAGCGACCTTTTTATGAGATGCCTCAACAAGTGTTAGATGGATATTGGGAATATAGATTTTAAGTACAACTCCAGGAAATCCGGCACCGGTTCCAATGTCAATAACTGTTTGACCATCCTTAATAGCAAAATGTTCAAGAACACTAACAGAATCGAGAAAGTGTTTTTGGATTATCTCAGCATCGTCTTGAAGTGCCGTTAGATTGATACGCGTATTCCACCGTTTCAATTCGGAGCGATATACGGTCAACTGATCTGTCTGTTCCGGTGTGAGTGGAAATTCGTTACTGTTGAACACTTCTTCAAGTTCATGACGGAATTCTGTTTCCATTTTTTGGGCTATGATTATTTTAACTTTGTGTGAAAATACCTCTGGAGTTTCGATCTATCGGTTTTGATGATGCAGCATGACCATTAAAATAGAGATGTCTGCTGGCGAAACGCCCGGCAGACGCGAAGCTTGTCCTATGGATGCAGGACGAATTTTTTCAAGTTTTTCACGTGCTTCAGTCTTCAATCCGCGCACATCTATATAGCTAAATGTATCTGGAATGCGGAGATTTTCCATTTTTTTGAATTGATGAATCTGCCGTTGTTGCCGTTGGATATAACCATCGTATTTAATCTGAATTTCAACTTGTTCTTTAACTGCATCTGGTAGTTTTTCATCTGTTGGTACCAGAAGTGCTATGTGTTCATAACAGAGTTCAGGGCGCTTGAGTAGGTCTGCTAACAACGTAGGTTGCTTCAACTCTCCAGTTTCAACGATATTTGCTAATCTATCAATAGTCGCTGCATTTGGGACCAAACGTGTTTCGTCTAAACGCTTTAATTCTGTTTCAATAGATGACGCTTTCTTTTGGAATCTGCTATAGGTATCATCATCAACAAGTCCAATTTGTCTGCCGATTTCGGTGAGACGCAGATCGGCGTTATCTTCCCGTAACGCTAATCTATATTCTGCACGTGACGTGAACATGCGGTAAGGTTCACGGATGTCTAACGTAACCAAATCATCAATCAGTACTGCTATGTATGCTTGTGATCTGTCAAGAATAAGTGATTCCTTACCTTTCACCTTCAAAGCAGCGTTGATCCCAGCCATTAGTCCTTGCGCAGCGGCTTCCTCATAGCCTGTCGTGCCGTTGAGTTGTCCGGCAAAGTAGAGTCCAGGAACCTGTTGTGTTTCAAGTGTCGGTTGGAGTTGGGTAGCAGGGGCAAAATCATATTCGACAGCGTATCCGAAGCGCATAATCTCAGCATTTTCTAATCCCTTGATGCTATGCACCATGTCCACCTGCACATCTTCAGGTAAACTTGCAGAGATGCCGTTGAGGTAAATCTCATCGGTATCTAATCCTTCTGGCTCCACAAAGACCTGATGTTCCGTTTTTTCAGCGAAACGGGTAACTTTATCTTCAATTGAGGGACAATAGCGGGGACCGATACCGACGATACGACCACTGTACATCGCTGATCGGTGAAGATTTTCTCTAATTACTTCATGTGTCTTTTCATTGGTGTAGGTAAGATAACACGGCACTTGTGGCTGCGTAATCTGTTCTGTGGAAAAGGAGAACGGAAGTGGATTTTCATCTCCTGGTTGAATCTCCATCTGGCTAATGTCAATGGAGTGTGCATTGACGCGGGGTGGTGTGCCTGTTTTGAGTCTACCGATCTCAAAGCCGAGGTTCAGGAAACTTTCAGAAAGTTTTTCAGCGGAGGATTCACCTGCCCTGCCAGCACTATAAGATACATCTCCGATATGAATTAGTCCTCTCAGGAATGTGCCTGTGGTTAGGATTACGGTATCTGCATAATAAGTTGTTTGTGTTTGACTCTTAATCCCAATGCAACTGCCATTTTGGACGAGTAATTCTTCTACTAATACCTGTTTGATGTCAAGGTGTTCTTGTCCTTCCAGCACGCGTTTCATTTCATCTTGATATGCCTTTTTGTCTGCTTGTGCGCGGCTGGATCGTACCGCCGGTCCTTTTTTGGTATTTAAGCGGCGAAATTGGATGCCGGTTTTGTCAATGTTTTTTGCCATCTCCCCACCAAGTGCGTCTATCTCTTTTACGAGATGTCCCTTTGCAAGACCACCGATAGCGGGGTTGCAAGACATCTTGGCAATAGTATCCAGATTGATTGTTACGATGAGCGTTTCACAACCCATGCGCGCGGCAGCAAGCGCGGCTTCACATCCTGCATGACCTGCTCCTACAACTATGACATCGTAATTTTTATGATAAGTGTTCATCATCAGTTTATTACTTCCGAATTAGCATTTTTCGTGTTACGGTTATTCGTTGTTTTCGTTCAACGCCTGCGTGAACTCCTCTGGAGTTTCTACTCGCATTGCAGCCTGAAACAACTGCTTGAGGCGTTGGAGGTCATCAATCGCTTCTAAAGCGGGGCTAAAGGTTTGCTCCACCTCAGTCTGCAATCGAAAGGCGAGTATCTCAAGTATATTTTCACGCGTGTTTTCTTTTCTACCTCTTTCGCGTGCTTGTGGTGCCACGTATTCTACAATTGGTGGGTGTTGCATGGTTTCCTCCGAGATAATATCTAAAATCGTTTGTGAATCGTAAACTAAATTCCCTAAAACAGCCAGGCTTCCGAGATATTCAGGTTTGTTCGGGACATCAATACTATCAGCAATTTGAACACACCGCCGAAGCCATTGCATAGCATCAACGTCTGCAGGAGGTTTCATAAGCGGTGTGAAAGGGACCAAACCCGCCAGTTTTAAATCGAGAATCGTTTGTCCATCCATTTCAATGAGTCGGAAAACTTGGTATTCAATAGAGATATTATGGTTTTCCAGATTTTGCGTGAACTTCCCCGGATCGTTTACACCTGCATCCGGACGTAGGTAGAGAACATTGGAATACATTGGCAAACGGTAGACTTCAATCGCTCTAATGATGTAACCTGCCATCCGTAGTGGCATCTCTGGATCATAACTGTCGGTGGTTTGAAACTCAAAATGTACAAGTACTTCTTTACCTTGATAAAGAACTTTGATGAGAATGTCTGCCTGATGCATTTCAACGGTCGGTTGTTCAGGAGTGACAACCTCCAGCACGGTGATATTCTCCAATCCGAATTTGAAACAGAGGTGGACGAAATCCTGCGGGTTTGTCTCTACCTGTTTTTTAGAGGTAGTATCAAAACTGCCCATCTGTTTCCTTTCACAGTATTAATTGTAAGAAATTTCATTTTCTACCTTCATAATCCTTCATAAATAATGTTGACAACCAGTCTTCCGACCACTTCTAAACTCTTTGGACTACATTTGTCCACCGTATCTTCAAGCGTATGCCAATGCGGATAATCGAAATCAATGATATTCACCATTGGGATACCTGCTTTGATTAATGGCACATGATCATCCATAATTCGATAACCTAATCTACGTTGAAAAGGGGCTAAACCGAGTTTCTCCGCACGTTGCCAGATAGCAAGTGCAAATTCGGGGTTTGCATCCCAAGAGAATCGTTCTATGGGTATCTGTAAATCTTTGTCACCTATCATATCCAAGAGGATGCCGTAGTCGGGTTTCCATTTTCCCATGTTTTTCGCGAAGTAACGAGAACCCATGAACATCTGATCAGACGTTTTTCCGTAATCTTCACCATCAAATAAAATAATAATGACTCTCCGCGGCGGCGGTGTTGCTTTTAAGATTCGTGCAATTTCAAGCAGAACTGCCACACCTGATGCCCCATCATTCGCTCCAATAATAGGTTCGCGTTGACTATCGGGATCCGGGTCTCTATCAGCACAAGGACGTGTATCCCAATGTGCCGCGAGCAGGAGCGTTTCACTGTGACTGCTGCCAAATTCAGCGATGATATTGTTCATATGGAGCATTTTGCGTTGGGGTGGGTCGTCAATCGTGTCTACTTCATAAGTGTAGGGTTGAAGGGTTACAGTATCTGTATATTTCTTGAGTTCTGTAAAAAGATAATCTCTGGTTTTCCGGTGTGCCTCTGAATCTGGGGGACGTGGTCCGAATTCACACTGCTTTTTTAAGAGATCAAAAGCGCGGTTACTGTCAAAGGGCAAATATGTATCCCTGGACGATGGGTTCGTTGGCTCGGCACACGCCCAAGTGAATATGCCACAACATAGGATTAAAATGAGAATAGTCAATTGTATGATTTTAATCAACTGCGTTTTTTTCATTTTAAAAGTAAATATGGAAATCAGAGATGAAATTAAAATTGAACATGTTCAATTTATCTCACCTGACTTCCGGTTTTAACAGTTATTTCTATTATAGTAGGCTTTAGAATTAATCGGACACGCCGCACCAGCGAGGTTAGGAAACCTCCAAATCAAGAAATCAACGGTATGAATGCCATTGACTGAATGCGCTTTTGGCATTCAGCATGATTCCCCGCCTACCGTGAGAGAAAGTGTCTGATTATTTTAGGTTTCACTATACAGCAAACCTATAATTTTAAGACATTGTTGATAGCGCGCTTACACTGCACGTCTGCCTTCTAAAGCCTTCGCGAGGGTTACTTCGTCAATATATTCTAAATCTCCACCAACAGGAATACCGTAGGCGATTCGGGTGACGCTTACCTGAAACTGTTCGAGATGTTGGGTAAGGTAGAGTGCCGTTGCTTGCCCTTCTGTGTCCCAGTTAGTAGCAAGGATAACCTCTTTGACAGCGCCATTGTGAACACGGTTAAAGAGAGTATCTATTCGCAGAGAATCTGGGCCGACTCCATCTAATGGTGATAAAACGCCTCCGAGCACATGATACAACCCTTTATGGCTTTCAGTCCGTTCTATTGCCCATAGGTCATCCGGTTGTTCAACAACACAAATGATCTGTGGGTCACGTCTCGGATTTGAGCATATATGACACGGATTTATGTCAGTGATAGTACCACATATCTTGCAATCTGACAAGTTTTCTTTTACTTCCATGATTGCTTCTGCGATTTGTTTGGTCTCAATGTCCGGGAGTGTTAGCATAAAAAAAGCTAACCGTTGTGCGGTTTTGGGACCGACTGTTGGAAGCTTTTGGAGCTGCATGATGAGTCGCTCCAACGGTTGTGGATAACCCTGCATGTTTTTGCCTACTGATGTTATGGCAGTCCTGGAATCTTGAAACCACCAGTTAGTTTGCTCATCTCATCAGACATCAGTTCTTGTGATTGTTGCAACGCTTCATTCACAGCTGCGACAACTAAATCTTCAAGCATTTCGGTATCATCAGGGTCAACTACTTCTGGAGTAATGCGAAGTGAAACGAGTTCTTGTTGCCCGTTGACAACAGCGGTGACCATACCGCCTCCGACAGTTGCTTCGATAGTCTGGTTCGCGAGTTCTTCTCGGATTTCAAGCATGCGCTTTTGCATCTGCTGCGCTTGCTTCATTAAGTCATTCATTTTCATAATAGTAAATGGCTCCGATTCTCAAAAGAGAACTGGAAAACCTCCTTATTGAGTTTCTAAAATTCTTGCGTCAAATAGGTCAAGCACGGGTCTGATCTGTTCATCTTCTTCGGCTTGTTGTCTACGCATCATTGGTGTAGTTTGTACTTCTTCGTCTGACGATTCAGCGGTTTCCTCCGGTTGTGCAACCGCTTCGTCTCTCACAAGTTCAATTTGAACTGATTTTCCTAAAACCTCTCTAAAAGTATTCGTGATATTTTTCTCTGTTTCATTATAATCTAAAAAAACCGTTCCCGCGGGGTAAACGATCTTTATTTTATCTTCTCCATTTACCGTTGGCACCGCATCTTTGAGTGGACTGTGTGCTAAATAGGGTGAAATTTTCTGAAGTCGTGATATTACATCTTCCCAAATAACAGACAGTTCATCTAAACTACGAGCTGCTGTTTGATCAGGCTGCTCTGTATTTGAAACCGATTCACTTTTTTCTAAGGTAGGTTTTGGAGGTGTTTGAGAAGGGGTTTCTGATTTTTGTGTCGGACGGACGGGGTTTTCTACTTCAAAGGTCGGTTCTGGAGTCTCACGGCTGGGGGTGTTGCTGGGAAGTGTGGGATTTGGTGTAGGTGTAGATTCCGATTCGGAAGTATCAATTTTCTGTTCTATAGCAATAAGTTTATTAATAATTTCATCAAGTTGAATGGTTTCTTTTATGGCGTTGATTTGAATCAGTGCATTCTCAAGTTGTAATTGGGCATAACCGTATTCTTTGATTTCACGGTTGGTATGCATCAGAATTTTGATAATTCGCGAGAGTCGGTCTACTGAAATCTGTTGTGCTTTTTCCTTGAGTTCGGATAGTTCAGATTTTGGGTTTTGAATAAGTTCATCAAGTTGGCTATCAACAGCAAGGAGACGCAGGTCGCGAAAGTATGCGATGAGCTGATGAAGGCATTGTGCCAAATCCATACCTTGTTTGGATAATTTGTTTAATGTCGTGAGTCCTATAGCGAGGTTACGTCCTTCGATTGCCTCTGTTAGTTCGTGAAGTAGTAAATTTGAACCGAGTCCGAGTGTTTCTTCAACGTTAGTAAGTGTCAGTTCTTTTCCGGCAGAGGAAACTACACGTTCAAGCAGATTTTCAGCATCACGTAGGCATCCTTCGGATTGGCGTGCGATGAGCGACAGCACCTCACTGTCAGCAGAAATTTCTTCATCCTCAGCAATAAGTTGTAAGCGAGAAATTATCTGATCAGAGGTTAGATGGCGAAAATCGAAGTCTTGACAACGGGATGTGATTGTTTTTGGGATTTGGCCGTGTTCGGTAGTTGCCATGATGAATATGACATGCGGGGGTGGTTCCTCAAGCGTTTTGAGTAGTGCGTTGAACCCTTCGGTCGTTAGCATGTGAACTTCATCGATGATGTAGATTTTATATTTGTAGGCTGCGGGGGCAAGTTTGACGTTCTCGCGTAGGTCGCGAATGGTGTCAATGCCGCGATTGGAAGCGGCATCCATTTCTATGACATCAAAAGATGAACCTTGTGTAATCTCTCTACAAGCATCACATTCATTACAAGGTTCTCCAGTAACAACTGGACCTAACTCGCTTTCTTGTGTGGGGTTCAGGCAGTTGACCGCTTTAGCAAAGAGACGCGCCACTGTCGTTTTACCTGTACCTCTTGGTCCCCAAAAAAGATATGCATGACCAAGACGCTCGGACCGGATTTGGTTCTGTAACGTGGCGGTTACGTGCACCTGTCCAACTACATCGCGGAAGTACTGAGGGCGCCATTTCTGTGCAAAAACTTCATAAGACATGCTTGAAACCTTAGACAGGCAAATGTAGTACTTTGTTTATATCACTCACAAATAGTGAGACAGCATCTATAATGCGTATATAATGGCTATGCACCCAGAGTTGACAAGCCTCTCCGGGCGTTGCCCATGTCGTTAACTCAAGCCAGGCTACCTTGCGTCACACGAGAAGACTTATCTGCCGCTGCTTCTTTCCAGACCTGACGGGGTTCAACAAGCTCTCGTTGCTCAAGACCCAGCTCTCAACGCTACGTGCACGGGACAGTCCCCACAAAGACAGGCCGCATACTGGGAATTCAGTTCTGCTATAGCGGTTTGCAGATACAGGGCACCGCTACCTCCCCACCTAGCATAGCCAAGTCGTTAAAATTTTTTATCACGTATGAGACACGTCGGTTTAGCGACATTCAATTAAATTGCCACAACCGACGTTACTCCTAAAAACTGGCGGAGAGAGTGGGATTCGAACCCACGGTACTGCAAAACAGCACACATGATTTCCAGTCATGCCAGTTCAACCAACTCCTGCATCTCTCCGATAAGTATAAGAAAATGGAGCAGACGGGATTCGAACCCGTGGCCTCATCCGTGCGAGGGATGCACTCTCCCAACTGAGCTACTGCCCCAAGTAATCATATAAATTTGGTAGACACCCGTTACATTTTTCGCTTGTTCAAGAAGTATGTTGTAGCACAAGTTTTTAGTTTGTGTTGCATCTCCGCAAACTAAAAGTTTGCGATACAACTAGAAAAACGGAGAGAGTGGGATTCGAACCCACGGTGGCTTGCGCCACAACAGTTTTCGAGACTGTCCAGTTCAACCGCTCCTGCATCTCTCCTTATTGACTTTTGGCTATCAGCATTCGGTTATCGGTAGTTATTATTCCATTATGTGCGCGATATATTTCTTGAAATGCTTTGTCTATGAGTAGTAAAATGAAATTATACGAACCTCTATTACGTTAATTAACAATTTGCTCTATTTTTCTGATAAGAATTGAATATAGGTCCCAGTTTTTAGACAAACTAATGACCATTGATTCGGATAGTCAGGTTCATCTAAGATTTGAGAGATTTGGGCTGTTATACGGACTTTAGGACGATACGAGATAAATGCATCATGCCATTTCTTTACTGCATAGTTAATTTTCACGATATCGTCATTATCGATTGGAATTTTACCAACGGTATTCTCATCAACAAATCCGAGAATCGCTATGATACTATCAGTTGATGATTTTTCTGCAGGTTGGCTCCAGACATCTACCGTTCCAAGCTTCATCATAGCATTTGGATCCGGATCATGCCATTCAAGTCCTACTATCTCACCTTTTTCGATTTTAGCATGTGCGCCGATATAGGTTCGTTGATACCCATCAATCGCAATCCAATCTCCAACTTTTAATCCCTGTTCTACAGGCGTTTTATCCCAAACAACCTTTTTCACATTTGGTGAAGGTGTAATTCTCTTGGCTGTCATCGGTGATGTCCTTTCGTAGATTCCTTCTCTGGTTGGTGGTCTTTGTCAATATCTGGTCTATTTTCCGAAGTGGGTACGTTAAGTGTTTTAAACGGTTAGAAAATAATAATCATCCCAATAGTAGCAATGAATGGGAAACTCAAGAGATAAACCCATTTGAGTGCCCTCATCTGTTATATCGCACCCTTACTTTAAAGTTTTAGCGTAAGAATTTATTTCTTAGTTCTAAAAGTAGGGCTATCTAACCTTCAGTGTTTTGACGTTTATTATATTCAGCATCAGTGAGTTGAAAGCCTATTGCTCTTCCTTTCTCACTAAGCCTTACTTGAACCCTTTTCTCTTCTTCTAATTTGTAAAGAACGGTACGAGGTAACCAATTAGGTTCTCTCTCCCAGGCCCTGTATGTCCCAATCTTTTTTTCTATATCAACAAGTCGAAGATCGTTGCCTTTTTGCTTTGCTTCTAAAAGCACATTCAAAATGGCTTCCTCAAGGTAAAATATACCTATTCGCGTAAGTTGTTTTGGACACATACTTATATTCTCGCTTTGCAATTCCTATAGCAATCACTTTGTTTTAACGGCGGTTCTTAAAAAATGACTTCAACAGTCCACTACTCTCCTCTGCACAGACACCGCGGACCAACTCAACCTGATGATTCAATCGCTCGTCTTGTAAAATATTATAAATTGTACCTGCTGCGCCAGCTTTCGGATCATCAGCAGCAAAAACCACCTTTGGGATACGTGCCAAAACTATTGCTCCTGCGCACATCGGGCACGGTTCCAAAGTTACATATAATGTTGTATCCGTCAAACGCCAGTTACCAAGTTTTTGCGATGCTTCTTGTATCGCGAGCATTTCAGCATGCGCGATTGGATTTCCAGACTGCTCTCGCAGATTATGTGCTGCAGCTACGCAGGTATCGTCTTTGATAAGTATTGCACCGACAGGCACTTCACCCTTTTCGCTTGCCTGCCGCGCTAATTCAAGTGCCTTCTCCATCCACAAGATGTCACTATCCAAAATGTTCTCGGTGGGATTGGTGTTTGACACTGTTTTTATTTGTTGAATCTTGAACGTTCACAAGACTCAAAAAGCGCCTGAGAGGATTCGAACCCCCGGCCTTCTGATCCGTAGTCAGATGCTCTAATCCGCTGAGCTACAGGCGCATCTTTCACCAACAACATGGTGATAAATATGGTCTTGTTAGGTTTCACTGCGTTCTACCCATAAGCGTCAATTTAGTGCCTGATTTTCTTGTAGGAACGACCTCAAATCAATGCCAAATGCACTTTTAGCATTGTTGGGTCGCGACCGGGAGGTCGCTCCTACAGAATGTAAGAGGCGCAATGAATTGCGCGACTACAAACGCGTTTTTTCTTAAATTGACACCCGTTGAATGCCATAAAGGCATTCATAACGTTGATTTATAGGTTTCACTGCGTTCTACCCAACCTACAAGGAGATGTGTATTTAGATTGACTATAAATCAAAAACGGAGAGGGTGGGATTCGAACCCACGATGGCTTTCGCCATAACTGCTTAGCAGGCAGTCCAGTTCAACCACTCCTGCACCTCTCCAGATATTTGGCGGTGGGAGTAGGATTCGAACCCACGGTGACTTGCGCCACAACGGTTTTCAAGACCGCCGCTTTCGTCCACTCAGCCATCCCACCATATATGATAATTTATCGATTTTAATTTTAACACAAATAAAACCTATTGTCAAGTGAATTTAGACGTATAGTGTTTTTGTAAAGCGTGTGAATCGCTGATTGCGTGGATTAAGGGTATGTCGCGAGTTAGAGTTCGCTCCTACAAGAAGAAAAATCGGGCGGACAAAGCTCCTATAAGATTTCTCCGTGACAATTGAAGTACTCTGAATGAAAATAAATTTGCAAAAAATTCGGGCAATATGGTATAATACGTAGCATACAATTGAATAAACGAACGGTTCAGGTGCCGAATCACGGAGAATAGGGAAGCGCGGTGAGAATCCGCCACGGCCCCGCCACTGTGAACGATTGATTACCCTTTAAAAGAGGAATTTCCGCTGGTAAAACCACTGTCAAAGGTTGATGGGAAGGTACAGCGGACTTTGTAGAGACAAGTTTTGAGCTTGCAAACTACGCCAAAATCGGAAGTCAGGAGACCTGCCTGAGTCGTGTTTCACGCATCTGCTTTCGCGGGAAAGCGGTGGAACAGTAGCACGGCAGTATCCTGTCAAATATAAAGAATACACATACCAATAATAAGTATTCAATCTTATACGGAACCACAGGATCAGATTTTACAGCGTGTCGCCTTTCCCCTTCTTTCCAATGAAAGTAGGGGTTTCTTGTTTCATTACGGAGGTTTTAATGAACAAAGTATTTTTCTTTAGGCGACTTTTCTCATTTAACTTAAATCACAAACTGCATTCGCTCCTACTTTTCGGTGCGATGCTCTTCACTTTCCTCATTAGTTCCACTCTTGCACAAACAGATGTCCAAAATCTTGCCGTTGTTGTGAATGCACTGGATAGCGACAACTTGAATATCACTTCTTCCCTTTCAATTATTGATCTTGATGAACCGAATCTGAAACGTGCCGTTGACGAGGAAGTCATTACTATTGGTGATGTACCGACTGATATTCTCATTCATGGACATATCGCATACATACCTCGTTTCGATTGGCTTTCAGGTATGTTTTCCGACAGCATTTTAATCATTAATTTAGAGCGACGAGAGATTATCGGGACAATTCCGATTCAACCTGGTGCTTACCCACAAAGTCTTGCGCTTATCAATCCAAACAAGATGTATGTTACCTGTGATAATGCACATCAGGTGCATGTGGTTGACATCGGTAGTCGGAGTGTGACCAAAATTATTACAGATGCTTCCTTTAACAAAACGACCGGTATCACGGTTCTCAACGGAAAGGCTTATGTGACCAATCCAGCTTGGGAGTGGGATGCGGCAGCAGGTAAATCTATTTATCATCAAAGCACTGTTACTGTGATAGATACGCAGACAGATTCGGTCCTAAGTACTATCCCGATGCCTATCAATGCGGGGGGCATTCTCAACGATGGTGATTCTACGGTCATTGTAAAGACAACGGGTGATTACGGACAGATTTCTGGCAAGTTGGTACTAATTGATGCGACTATGAATGAAGTTATCAAGACAGTTGACCTTAAGATGACTCCAGGTTCTTTTGCAATCAATTCGCAGAAACAGTTGTTTATTCAGGGTGGATGGCAGAACCCTGGTTTACTCATCTACGATGTGCCAACTCAAAAGTGGATTCGAGATAAAAATGACACACTCGCCGATTTTGGTGGTGGGTCTGGAATGACTTTCGGTTCAGATGGGAATCTCTATATCACTAAACCTGACTGGACAGGCGGTGGGTTATCTACTATGCTTGTCATGGGACCAGATGAAACGCTCATCAAAACATACCAACTCGGACACGGCACGGATAAAGTAGCACTTGCACAAATTGTGCCGCGTGGTGAAGATGTGGACGATGATGGGTTTGTCAACATCAGAGACTTGGTCATTGTCAGTCAGAATTTGGGTCAAAGTGGTCCCGGAATAACTGGTGATGTTAATGGGGATGGTGAGGTTAATATCCTTGATTTAGTGCTTGTCGCTCAGCATTTCTAAACAGAGGTAGGTGCTGTTTAAAACACCCTAATGAGTTTTGACGTTCAAATCGGGCAAACTTCCTAATGTTTTGTCAACCTATTATAGGTCGCGATTCGGAGATCGCTCCTACCGATGAAACGCTTATGGTAGGAGGGAACTCCGAATCGTGACTACTTGTAAATAAAATTACCTTTTTTGATTATCAACTTTCATTAGATGCCAATTTTAAGGAATGAGTTTGTTCTGTAAATTGAGGCGGTTGATGCCTTGTTTAGATATTGGATTTATCGGGTTTCGCTTGGCTCTACCCATAACTGTCAATTTAAGAAAAAACGCGATTGTAGTCGCGCAATTCATTGCCAAATCAACGCCAAATGCGCTTTTTGGCATTTGGCGCCTCTTACATTCTGTAGGAGCGACCTCCCGGTCGCGACCGGGAGGTCGCTCCTACAAGAAGAAAATCTGGATCATTAACTCTCGAAGAAGAAAATCAGGCACTAACTTGACACTTATAGGTTTCGCTTGGTCCTACCTGACCGACGAGACTTCTAAACGCAAGAGGTCTGGGTCGCGAGCTGGAGCTCGCTCCTACAGAAAGAGGGCGCGTTCACAGAGCGCGCCTACAAAGATCTATCAAATCCGACATGAAAAGGTATTTGTTATGGGGAAATGGGGACTTTTGCTTTTTCTTCCGGTACTTTTCATCGGTTGCACACCTGAAGCAAAAGAGGATACGCTATCCTGGCAGATAACCTTCTTTCCGCTCGGTGCTAAGGTGCAGTTTGCGGACGAGGTGCCGATCAAACAGGTTTCTGCCTATAATTCCGATGGAACGATGATCGCTCAACTCAATTTCCCCGTGCCGCCACGACAGATAGAATCACTCTATTTTGAGTGGCAGGAAGGGGAAACCTATAGATTTGAAGTGAGCTCGGCCTCGGAACGTGTTAGCGTTCAAACAGTAACAGCGCCGCGCACCTACGCCCAAGGTGGTTTGGAAATTGCTATCCCTTATGGTGCCGCTGTGAAGTCGGATGTACAAGATTCGTTGCGTGGTGGTCAAAAGGCACTTATCCTGCATGGAAGTGAGATGACAGCCACAGTCATGGTTAAAAATGGAAACGCACCTACTTCCTTTGATCTGGAAATCTATTTACCGTCAACATTGCATGTTATTCGTATGCCTGAAGATTGGAAGGTTGAGACAAGGGATGGGAAAGCCTACCTTTCAACTACGGGGACGTTTAGTGTTGCATCGGAAGATTGGTATCGTCAATTAGTTTTGAGGACATCTGAAGTTTCCATAGAAACCCCAAGACAATCGGACATGCAAGAAATTTCGGGTGTTGTTCGCTTCACGACAATCGAGGGGGAAACTTGGGAACAGAAAACAACAGTGCAGTTACGGATAGCAAATGTCTCTGAGATTGTTGAACACCTTTCCATTGAAACAATTGAGATGCCTACAGATGCAGCAGGCATAGCGGATCCGAGACAGCGAGAAGATACTATCTACCATGCACGTCCTTTATTTAGTTGGCTTGGCACAGAGCAGACTGATGCATATACCCCTGTAACTTATCAGACAGTCCGTATTCACAATCAAGGTGAAGAAACTATCCACGTGGTTGTTTCGTCAATCAACCGTGATATGCGGAGTGGGGAAGCAGTATCATTTCTGGCACCGCCAGATGCGGTGAACGCTGGTACGGATCGAAGTATCAGTTTTGCAAGTTTACCGGGAGGAGAATTGACCTCTATCGCTTTGCCTATCTATTTTCACCCAGAATCTGCTAAAGCTGGTGGATTTGAACGTGAGATTGCGGTGAAGATATGGGGAAGTGATACGACAGTTCTCAGTGAAGAACGACCACTTCACCTCATCGTTCCAAACCGACACGCGCTGTATGTGAGTGGACTGGCAGTTATTGTCAGCTGCATCGGACTTGTGGTGCTGCTAAGGTTTCACAGACAATTCTTTGTTCGTTTCACAACCAAGCAACTCATTGTTATTGCGTTGTTCGGCACAACGATATTTGTGGCAATTGTTGTGCCATCAACACTGTTTTTGAATCTTATTCGTGCGATCCTTGGTCCCTTCTCGGTGCTGCTAATAGGTTTAGTTAATGAGACACTCTACTATGCGTTGCTCACAGCATTGTTAATCTATATTTCCGGTGCACCGGGTGATAACACTCCGCAAACTTCCAATACCTTGCAGTTTCACGGTAAAAGCGGGGTAATTTTGCTTGTCTCTGCGGTGCGTTTACTGCTCAGTGGCGTTACGTTTGGGCTTTTCACACCGATGACGATAATCTATACAGGTACAAGTGTTCTGCTGTTAGAGACTGGTTTTCTGCTCGTGCGAAGGCGTGGTCTGCTTATGTGGGCACTTGTGTTCGGTATATGCGATGCGATTGCTGTTTATGTCGATTTTCAACTCTCTATTCTGTTTTACCGACTCTTTTTTGCAGATTGGTATATTTTGCTTCGCATTGTTGTTGAAGGATTCGTGTATACATTCATCGGTGTGCTGCTCGGTGCGAGGTTAGGGCGAGGATTGTGGAGAGTGGCGGATTAATTGTGTATAGGTATTGATAGATAAAGTAGAATATTTAAAACTATAGTATTGTGCGCCCAAATCAACGTCAATACACTTTAAAAGTATAAGAATAGGGTCGCGACCGGGAGGTCGCTCCTACAAGAAGAGGTTCAAGTGTATAAAACGCACCTACCTATAAAGGAGTTATTTCTATGAAACATATTCGTTTTTTTTGTCTACTATTATTGTTTATTATTCCGCCGATTGGGGCGGTGATGGCTGAAATCGACGTTGCCTGGGTTCGCGCAGGTGTAGTGCTTGAGTCTGAAACGAAAGGCGGAATTGGTTCGAAAATTGAGGTTGCTGTTGGAGAGCAAAGCACAACATTTGAAAATGTCTCGTCTCAAAAACTTGATGAGAAACGTGTTTTACTGGAATTGGCATGGCATCCGAATCAAAGTTATCAGTTTCGTTCCGGGAAAAGCATAACAGAAGGCACTTCCCCTTTGAAACCTATTCCCTACCTCATTCGTACGGTTGAATTAGATGGGCTTTTATCGTTGATGGAAAATTTGCGTCAACCTGCTAAACCGACCGCAATAGCATTTGGGCATGGAACTGGAACATATAAGCTTGCAGTTGCAACGGATAGAGGACACCTCGCGATTGTTCATCCAATAACCGGTGAAACAGTATGGAAAACTCGTATTTCGGAAGGTTATGTTAGACACATCGCATTTGGTCCTGACAATACATTGCTTTATGTTGGAGAACAAGCAGCGGATGGATTTATCTATTGCTACGCGTTAACAGGGAAAACGCCGCAGCTTCGTTGGAAATACCGAACGGCAGATGATATTGAGACCTCCACGCCAACTAATCCAGAGAGTGTGTATGCGTGGGTGAGTTATCCCGGTCAGTCGTGTATGCGGACGTTGCCAAACGGTGATCTATTGGTTGCAGGTGTGCATTCGTGGACACAGAACGAAATGCCCCAAAAGCGGTCTATGCTCTATCGATTTGACGCTAAAACTGGGGATGTTAAATGGAAATGGCCTGGTGAAGAAGCTATGCAGAAGATATTTCGCTGGTTTGACGTTAGTGTAGACGGTAAAGTGCTTGCGCTTGTTACAGATGAAAGTGGAAAGGGCAACGGGACGCTCTCTGTACTTGATGTGGAGACTGGAACAGAAAAGTGGCACGCTGATTTTGAACCGCTTGCCCCTTATTTCAAAGGGGTTACCTTTTGGCGTGGTGTCAGTATGTCGCCTGATGGAAAGTTTATCAACGTGACAACAGATGATGGACGCGCTTTTATTTTTGGTGTGGACAATCCTGAGCCGATATGGGAACAGAATTTGGCAACACCACTGGAGGTGAGTGGTGTGCCGATTATTGCTACAACCGGTACTATTGGCGCAACGAACGCTGCTGCTCTATTTGTTACAGGCGATACCTATATCCCTTATCATCTCCAGAAGGGTGCACAACGTCCTTCTACTATGCACCCTAACGGGATGACGTTATTTGCCTATTCGTGGGGTGGCGAAAAGGTTTGGCAATGGAAACTTGAAAATATGCCGCAAGGTTTACGTATTGATGACGATGGACGATATGCTGCGTTGGGTGTTTCTAAGCGAAGCCAAAACCCAAACGAGAGTCTTCACGGTGTTTCGGTGTTTGATCTAACGGCTAAAGGTAGTGGGTTAGCGAAATATCTTTATACCTATCGGACGGAAGGGCAACTCCCTTACGACACGCTCGCTATTAGTGCTGATGGATGGCTTATCGCAATTGTTGAAATGCCGATTGTTATGCCTGATGAGACGCTGCGTGGTAAAAATCGGGTGCATGTGTTGTATTGATTTTGACAGGTGAGTAAATATTTTGTTAATTGTCTGAATCACGGATTTGCACAGATTACACGGATTACGCGGATTTCGGACAACTTTCTGACAAAACAATATTGAATGCGCTTTGGTATTCGGGAAAATCGGGCTTACAAAGCCCTCCTACAAGAAAAGGGTAGGAGCGGTTAATGTAAAAACTTTACACAGAGACATTTAAGTCTCCAATAATCGCACAGGCTACATCTGTTTTTTCTTGTAGGAGCGAACTTCGAATCGCGACAAAACACAATGATAGTCGGGAATCCAAATCAAGAAATCAACGGTATGAATGCCATTTAGACATTCCCCGGAGTTCCCTCCTACAATACAATTAAATGGGAAACTCGACAATTGAATGGTTCTGGCTAAAATCTTTGTTTATATTCAGTAAATCTAATTTATCGGGTTGATTTACATTTAGATGATTGAGTTTGTAACGTGTTGTCCTATTTCATTTTGTTGCTTTGAGGAGGATGTTGTGGTATTTGACGAGTGCGTCAAATTTTTTCTCCTTAGAGGTTTCCTTATCGTCAAGGATTTCGGTCACAATGGTTTCAATGCGCCGTTGAATATAGCGGAGTGCATCATTATTTTCATTGGGGCGGTTATCGCCGTACCTTCTCCACCTATACACCAACTTATGTGGTTCAAGTTCTAAAATTTCAGCAAGTTTGACAAGATTCTGGTGTTTTGGGAAGTCGTCTCTGTTGAGCCAACGGATAAGGGTTCGATAGGCGACACCGATTTGTTCTTGTACGTCTTTGAGTGCAAGGTTGCGTTCTTTCATTCGGACACGGATAAGGGTTGTATCAAGCGAGTAAGATTTGACATCAAAGAGTTCTTCTTCCTCGGTTGTTTCGCCAGTGATTTTGTGATATGTCTCAATAACTTCTTCGCAGCCAAGCTTCTCTGCGAGTTCTATTAGTGATTCTTCAAGTGTTTCTATATCGGGTGTTTCCTCACCTGATGTTTCCACATTTTGTGTCGCTTGATCTATGTTCATAATGTGCCTCAACTTGTGTATAATTAGGACGTTTGCACGTCACTTTTAGGACGTTACACGTCACATTTAAGACGTTTGCACGTCACTTTTAGGACGTTACACGTCACATTTAGGACGTTTTGCACGTCACAGTGACGTGGTAAAACCCAGTCAGGGCAAGGAATGTGACGTGTTTTTTGCGTTTTTTTCTTTTCTCCTCTTTGTTTGATGGTGCTGTATGTGATGAAAATAAAAACCCAATTATTATGTTAATTTTATTATAACATAATAATTGGGTTTTGTCAAGGAAAAATTGAGATTTTTTGCGTTTTTTTTTATTTTTGCCGGTATGATCGCTCGTTAACTGAGGTTGTGGAAGTCATGACCTCTAAAGATATATTTGCAGTTGATGCTGCTGGGAAACTGACGATGGCTTGGGTGATTTGAAGATGAGGTGGTAGGGATAAGTTGGGCATGTGTAAACGTGTATGATGTTTATTCACAGCAAGATGTTGTCTGAATCTCGGATTAGCACGGATTCTGTTAGGGTAGATGGCTTCCACCGCCGGTTTGGCACCAGAAATCTTCAGCGGCTTGTTGATGGTTCTGCTCCAGCCACTGATGAATTCGACTTAGAATGCGCGGCAACCCTTTTTGCGGTAAGTTTTCCGACTCCCAACTTGCCATTTGTCTACGCAGCTGAGTATCAATCGGATTTTCAACGGCTATATCTACTTGATTGCATGCATGTACCAGTTTTCGGTCATCTGTTGCAAGGATGTTAGCACCACGGATGCGCGCTGCTTGCAGCAGAACTGCATCAGTCATGTCGATTTCTAATGTATCAGCGATCTGCATCGCTGCAAGAGTTATTGATAAGTCCACCTCAATAATTTCTATGGGGCCTACGGAAAATTGAGAGAGTCGTTGTGAGACAAGATTGGCATTCGCAGCGTAAACTTTTGTCAGGATCGCTTTTGCTTCAAGCAACGTGAGTGTTGTTGTAAACCAACTGGCGCGCTCTCGAATAAATGCTTCGCAAACGGCTGAAGCGGGATGATTTCCGAGTAGGGAATAAACAATCAGCATCGCGTCCAATCCACGCGGCGCGTATTGATCAGAAGATAAGGTCATCACCGCTTACCTCGGACAAGTCTAATGCCGAAGGTGCACCTATTTTAAGTTTTTGGGCATAAATATCGTCCCACGTCTGTGTAGCGGAGGGACGGATCAATATGCCATCGTCTGTTCTTTCGATCACGACACCCGATTCCAAGCCCAATTCTTTTACCCAGTCAAGGGGCAATTTGATTTTATAATCAGTTTCCAACGCAAGTGTTTTCATCGTATTTATTACCTCTTCCTACCAAAGTTGAAGACAGTATACCACAACTTGCGCCAGTTATCAACGGATTTAATGGGAGTTTCTGATTTTGGGTTGTCTGAATCGCGGATTATCACGGAGGACTCGGATTTTTCCCTGGCACATCCAAGGTTCACTTGGATACACCCAAGCGTCTGTTGCAGGCTAACTTGTCTCGGACACTGACTTCACTGAGAACATCAATATAGCAGACTCAATAATCCGAGTCCTCCGCGTCAATCAGCGATTCTGACATTTTTTGTTCCTGTTATGTTTACGAGGAAGTTAGCATTGCGGCGATGTCTTCTGGCAACTGAATACCGGTTTTCTGCTCAAAGTCTTCAACGCTTGCGTAGTCGTTTTGGAATGAAGCGATGATTTTCACCCCCATGTTCTTGGCAGTAATCAGGTCTTTTCTCGCTTTTTCCCATTTTCTAAAGTGTAACAAAGCCTCTCCGCGATTGCAATAGGCCATGTCAATCCCTGGATTCAATTTTATTGCTTTGTCATAATGTTCAATTGCTTTTTTATATTCCTTCTGTTTTTCTTCATGGATTGTTGCTTTAAAGGCACTACTTTGGCACACAAATCCCTTATAAAACTCCAAGTAGGCACTTTCGTGGTGATCTTGGTTTCTAATAAATCCATGAAGGTCGTTATAAATGGTTTCTGTAGATATGCTATGGAACTTCCGCAGATGTTCTAACAGAAACTGTTTAAGGTAGGCCGGAATAGTGACTATATCGTCATCGTTTATTTTAATAAAACCTTTGGATGGTCTAACAAATACGCTTTTTTGAGCAATGATGCGATGTCGTGGAATTTGAGGGTAATCAATTGGATCTTCAATATTCTTAGTTTTCTGCAGAATTATCCTGCCATCTTCATTAAAAAGTCCATTACAAGCAAAGAAAAGGGCAATAAAGTAGTCAGTTGTGAAGTCAATAAGGTTCGTTTTGCCTCCGTAATGTTGAAGTTCTGTTAAAATTTCAAAATCAATTTTTTTATTTATATACGCTTCTGGGAAAAATATACTGGTTGCGGATGAAGTGTAAATTTCTTTTCCAGGTATAAAATCTTGAGGTAACTGCCCTATATGTTTTTTTGCCGAATTTAACATCTCTTTTTGAACAAGTTCAATATCAAAGTTATCATCCTCAATATCAAATTCACGAAAGAGTTTTGAAGAAACTTTTGGATAGTGTTTACGTTCACCTCGATAAATATAACCGCTACCTTTCGATTTTGTTTCTATCTCGCGGATGATGTCCTGAACTGTCCGTGGTTTATCGTTTGATGTATTCATTCATTTCCCTCCACAATCGCAATCTCATCTTCCGTTAAATTATACAATTCATATACCAGTTTATCAATTTCATCTTCAAGGGAGGAAGTGTCTGCTCCGGGGTCCGTGTGTTTAGCATCAAGGATTTCGTCAACCTTGTTTTCAATCTCTGCAACAATGGGCTGGTTTGCATCGGTGATAGGTGGAATAGGAAAGTTTTTCATAAATTCGCTTTTAAACCTGACTCCTTTTGCACCCAAATGACCACCCGCATAGTAATTCTTGAAAGCGAAAAGAAAAAATTTTGAATTTAAGATACCAAGCAAATAACTAAGGTTGTTGCCTGTTAATATCCGTGTCGTATCAAGTGAATAAAATTTGTCTCTATCAATATAAAATTGTCCTTCTTTTGCCATTTCTTGCCATATAATTTTATCTTGTCGGAAGCATGAATCCATAATGTCGCTTGGACTTGCTTGTAATTCGTACCATTCCAGGACTTACGCAGTCTTGAAGATTATTGAAGGATTTGAGAGTTGATGTCGTA
>JAPPIG010000091.1 GCA_028820635.1 Candidatus Poribacteria bacterium | reverse complement strand
GTTGGGCTTATGTAGCGGGAATTCTCCGCATTCGTCAATGTTTGTTGTATCACACCGAGCGTTAATTATTATAACATGTCTTCAAAAGTTTGTCAACCATTTTTTAAATTTTTTCACAGAATTTTAAAAAAATTATAGGCGAACACCTCCTTTCTTTTCGATCAACATTTTAAAGGACTGCAAAGCTCAATAAAACGGACAGAGTCCATAGGAAATCGCTGAGGTGAACTATCCAATTTGTAACAAAACGAGCAAAATTTTGTTCAATTCTTCAACGATTTATGATATAATCTACCCGATGATTTCCCAGTTTTCAGGAACCAGCAACCGAACGAAGGAGGAACCAAGATGATACGCTTGATAATCAGTTTAATCACCATAACTCTCATGTTTACACAACTTAGCACCGCTGAAATTGACCCAGAATCTATTGTTGGTGCGTGGTTGTTCAACGAAAAAAGTGGAAAAGTCGCTGCAGATTCATCCGACAATGGCAACGATGGTGACCTTGTTGGCGGTGCTAAATGGGTGAAGGGTAAATTCGGTAACGCCATTGAACTCAACGGTAAGGATGCTTGGGTCACTGTGCCAGAAATTGGACCACTTGAGGACTTTACACTCCTAAAATGGTTTAATTCGACAGGTAGGGTCGGGCTGTGGAGATGTTTCTTTAACCGTGATGGTTGGTCTCCTGGGTTTGTCCACTATCAATTCCGTCCAGACAACAAGATGGAGATGGCGATTCACTCCAACAACCCAGTGCGACATCCGGGTTGGCCCAATTCGGATTTTACAGCAGACAAGGATACCCTAAATAAATGGTTTCATCTCGCAGTTGCTTATAGCAGCACGGATGAATTCGTTCGCGTCTACTTCGACGGTGAACTTGATGCCGAGGGCAAATGGGGTCCCTTGCCCGGAGAATTTGGACCCGGACGTATCGGTTCATGGAGTGGTGGCGGCAGAGAGTGGGAAGGCATGTTCGATGAAATGCTACTCTTTGATGTCGCATTGGAGGAAGCCGACATTCAAATGCTCATGGAGAACGGCTTAGAAGACACCCTCGCTGTTGAGGCGGCGGACAAAGCCACGACAATTTGGGGTAAAATTAAGTCAGGATTTACGGATAAATAGGTAGGTAAACACGGTGAACAAATAATCTCTGGGAGGAATACTTTTTACCAGCGGTTCCGCTACTAATGGCGAGGTTGCAAACCTCGCCATTCCAAATGAAAACTAACCTACTCCGTCCAGGAATAGCATTGTATCAATCGTCTCCATAACCCGGAGCGTCTCAGCAATAGCCACTAAAATCGCACAATAGTGACGTACCTCCGCATGGGTTAACGCAGTGTCTTTTCTATCCTGCAACCACTTTTTACATACCTGATACGCCCCAATCTTATATTCCCACACCTCGGCAGGTACATCCGTGAAATATTGAACGGCGTTGATCCAAACATGTCCACTCTTATAGCGAACTTTTGAGACAACGGCATCACCTTCACCTTCAAACCGATGCAGCGGTGAAATCTGTACATCTTTCAAAAGATGCCAATCAATCAAATTCTGTCCCAACGCTGCAAGTTTTCGGAAGTATTCAATATCTCGTGGCAAAGGGATATGTGGAAATCCATATTTCAAAAACTCATAGTAACTTTCACGATAGATAGAACTATAAAGATAGGCATAGATATAGGCGATAATTTCTTCTGACGAAATGCCTTGAGGGGGTTTTGATAATGCAGTTTGCGGCAAATCGAATTTTTCTGAGAGCACTTTAAGAAAATCAGGGTTTAAATTATGTTGGCGTTCTGTTGTCAATTCTGCCCTATTGGGATTCTCATAAATATAGAGTGGGAATACATGTACAGATTCACTTGATCCACTTGAGAGGTAACAATTCTCTGTAATTTCGTCGGTTATTAAAATATGTTGCCACTGCTTGCCTCCTTTGACTATACGACAGACACAAAGAGCAATATTTTCGTTTAGCAAATGAGGCATAATATCATTGCGTGGACTCGTGTGAAATCCACAGGATCGTCCAGTATAGTAGGTTTTACGAACATCAAAAGGCCGGTGTCGAATAGGTACAATATACTGTTTTGCATTGGAGTGGTCGCGGAGATCTTGTTGTGCCAGATGGACTTTCCAATATCGGTTGTCCAAATCATATTTTTTCTGCACCTCGTCTTCGGAGAGTGACACAAAGTCTTGTACAGTCTCGCGTAACGTATTCTCTGTACGATGAATAGTTACTTCGTTACGTCCGGTGACAATTCCGCTTGAACTAGATTGGAAAATCTCATTTAGCTGCCATCCATGTTTGTATATTGCCTCTCGATTTGGGACAGAATCTTGACGAACAAAAAGGTAGAGCGGGGATGCGGGATGCAGTTTGCACCACTCAGTTTTTTGGACATCAGTTTCCAAAAGTGTTCTATATTTTTCTTCTCGATTTCCCCACATATCCGCGTAGTAGAGTGTTGCTTTGGACAGAGTGCTGCCTTCTTTGACACATAATAGAATCGCAACCCCCACTTCTATATCAAATACGTTCTGATCCTCTTTTCCATCAGGGATAGCTTCCTCTACTATTATACTGCCGTGCAAATTAAGTACGTATATGGAGTCAAAACTGTCTAATAAACTCTGCCGCATCCTACGAAAAGTTAAACCATCAAGGAAACTATTATTCACAATGTAACCAACAACCCCTTCGCCATTTCTATCAATTCGCCACTGTGCCCAACGGATAAACTTAACATAATCGGATTGCAGTGATTTTTTTTGGTCCCAGATCCCCAGCAGTTGTCCATCTACTGGTTTGTAATCCTCAATGAGCTGTCCAATAAAAGTTGGTTGTTCCTCATTATCGCTACTCGGATTCGCTGAAGCTAGAGGATAGGGCGGGTTGCCAAGAATGACGAGGAGTGGTTCGTCCCGCTTTACTGAAACCGCTGCGTTTGCCTCATCAGAGATGAACCCTGCAAAAGGTAAACGTTGTTCACGTTCCACAGGTTCCTCTAAGGCATTGGTAAGATAGACGCGGAGGCGTTCGGTTGGCTGCCAGCCTTGTGCTTGTAGAAATACGCTCAACTTCAGATGTGCAATCGTGTAGGGTGCAACCAACAACTCAAATCCGAAAAGTCGTTTGACTAATTGTGCGTTGATATACCGGTTCCAGTCACCTGTACCGTAGGTCGTTGTGACGTATTCACGGATGTGGTCAAGCACTGCCAAAAGAAAACCTCCGGTGCCTGTTGCGGGATCAAGGATGAGCGTGTTGTTATCGGCAAGCCCGTCAGGTATATTCAGTGCTGCCTTGAGCAAGGCATCAACAGAGCGGACGATGTAGGAGATTACCTGCGGAGGTGTATAATAGACCCCGCGTTCCACGCGCAGCTGCGGGTCATATTCGGCAAGAAACGTCTCATAGAAATGGATCACTGGGTCTTCAAGATGAGTTCTCGTGGTAAACGCCGTGCGAAGCATATCTGTAGGGACATTTCGGAGAAGGTTTGCAATATCATCTAAAATATAGGTAATGTTTGCACTAAGATTTGGCGAATCTACTTGGTGGAAAAGTTGTCGCAAAAAGGGATTTGACTGCGGAAGCGCGTTGGCGGCGGTTTCTCGTAAGAAGTTTGTTGCATGTGGCAGTGTGCATCGTGCGGCGAAGAGCCCATACGCGAGGGTTTGTGCATACATATCGGCAAACTCATCGGGGGTTAAAGTAGAAAGGAGCAGTTCTCTAAAGGCAGAGAACATCGCGTAAGTATCGCTGTTTTCATCAGTGAGCGTCGTTGCAATTTGAGTTTGGAGCTCGCGTGTGCGGCGTGCAAGATGTTTCGCGAGTGCCTCCGGAGAGGCGATTTGCATGGGGCCCGCACTGAAAAATCCATCTAACAGCCTTTCCAGATTTTCAATTCCGTTGTCAATTCGTGCTATCGCGCGCAATGCCCCATTCGTATATAACCGAAACTCCACGAAATTGGTGAGGATAAAGTTATCAAGGTTTTCAATAAAACGTTCATTCTGCCCCTCAGCGTGCCCAGTGAGTGCATCAAGGTTCCTGCCATAAGCCTCCGCCTCAATATAACCGAGAGGGAATAGACCTTCTCTGACAACAAAATCCGGTCTGCCGATTTCTAACTGTCGTGGCTCATGCGTAATAGTGATAACGTACCCTAAAAGTTCAGCAGCCTGTTCCAAAAAGTTTTTGAGATGTATATGTAAGGAGAGTTCGGCGGTTGCATCGCTCTGTTCTCGGGTCTGTTGGACGTTTTGTCTGTAGGTTCTACAAATTTGTTGAAACGACATTAGGCTCCCTTTCAATTCAGATAGTCTTAGAACAGAGTATAATGTGCCTTGGAAAAATGTAAGCCTTCTTTGATACGCTTGCGGAGAAGTTATAAATCCCGTTAGTCCTCTCTACTATCAGGACTGTTTGATGAAGATAAAAACAACCGATAATCCTTTGGTAACAACAATACATTAAAACCCTAAGTATTGCAGCGGTATTTGAACGCGCTTTAACTCCGTTCCATGTTAGGAATATTATGTTCCCCGATTGAGATCCTCAATAACCCTCCTAATTCCTCTTGCAATATTTGTAAAAGCCTCATCTTGATTTTCCCATAGTGTCACAGCCATCGCGTCTCTAGGCAACGTCGAAAGTCTGCTGAGATCTTCCTCTTCCCAGTCAACAGGACGAAGTACTATAGGAACCACACAGGCTTCTCGAGCATCGTGCCTTTCAATTGCTCGATTCATTTCAATATTATAACAATAATCAGACGAAAGAAAATCAGAACTAATAAGCAAGAGTATTATGTCGGAAGTATTCAGATGTTCATGAATCTCTCTGTCCCATTCCGCACCAGGACTTATTCTCCGATCATGCCAAACTTCAATAACTCCCCGCCGTCTCAGACTGCTGAGATGGTTCTCAAGTTGGTTCCGTAACGTTTCATCTTGGTGCGAGTACGCACAGAAGACTTTAACACCACTCGTTTGTGGTCTTGAACTCATCGTGATGCTATTATGCTGTTCTTGAATCGAATCCGTAAAATGTTCTCCCTCTGCAATCATTCGAAGTAAAGAGTTTCTTGGCAATTGGCGATACAGATTATCATCATGTATCTCTCGCATTCTGCGGATAGCAGCCTCAATTTGATGTCCATGGGTTCGACATAAATTCCAAATCTCATTGACTTTCTCTTCCTCATCCGATCCAGGAACATAATCAATAAGATCAACTAATTCGTTAACCACTTTGTGATAGAAAGTCGAAAAACTCCACTCCGCGAAGTTTTTAGCCTGACGAACATAATCAATTAGGGTGGTTCTGACCTCATCTTCTTCGATATCGTCCTGAATAAAATCTAATGCATAAATACCCCCTTCGTCTGCATCATCTAATTCTGAGCCATATGCAGCAAACCTTCTATCAATACACTGTGAACAACCTCCACAGTGAGTCACTAATTCATGATTCTGAGATGTTTGGCTACAAGATACTGCACTTGGGATTAGACTCTTTTGCCCAACTTCGTTAAGAATACGAAAAATGTCTGTTTTAGTACTCCACAAGAAAGGGGTAGAAATCTTGATTTCCGACTGATTGACTTCCGAAAAGAGATTTTCAAGAAGTGCTATCGTTTTTGGATGCGTTGTGCGACTGCTCCTTGCGTTCATCTGATCTTGCCGTGTAGGAAAGTTTATTGAAGTAATACCGTTCTCGTAAACAAAAATTTCCCGTTGGGAAAGAGCGTGTGCCAAAGCGTATGCAATAGACGTATATAAAAAAGCACGTGTCCTTTGTGTCTCCTCTCTCCGTTTAGTCCCGCGTAAACTACAATAAAATTTATAGTAATTGATTCGATTTGGATAACGTCGACGAAGTTCTCTAATCAGTTGGTCTTGTGTTCTAGCCGTCCCTGGTTGCCCAGACCGGTGGCTAACAAGACAAAGCTGACTAGAAGAACTTTCAAGACAGTTAACAATTCCAGCTAACGAATCAAGCCCTCCTGAAAAAAGGACCACCCGGCTATCTTGCTGAGGTTCAACTTGAAACGTCCGTTTATCAAACATGTCTGCTTGGGGTGTTGAATGTCCAGGTTGGAAGGTAAAATGATACATTCGATCCCCAGACATAAAAACGAGTGCAGCTTTGAGTTTTTCTTTAACATCAAACGTGTTCCAGAATTCAAAATCTCTGACTTTAATCGCAAAATGAAATGATCGGGCCCAACTATGATATTCTAAATTCGCTCTACTTCCACGTGAGATTAACCGATCCGCACAAAAGACATAGGCAGCAATCTCCAACAAATCAAGAACACGATCTGGAAGATGAAGAACAGAACTAACAAAATCGCGCAAAGTAAGCTTGATATTTTGAACCGCCCCAGCAATCTCTCGGTATTCAAGAACTAACGGTTCATACTGAGCCCATTGCTGAGGCAAATCAGCACCGTTACATAGGACAATTCGAGGAGAGACGTTTCTCATTCCTTATCGTCCTCCCGTTGCAATGCATCACGTATCTTCCCAAAAGCGTGCGATAAAAATCCTTCAATTTCCTTTTCGCTAGGAACACCTTCTGTAGCGTATTTATTAAACCAACCTGCCGCGAAACGTTGGGTAATCTCTGCTGTTTCAAAGGCGTGTAAAGAAATAGCATCAACATGTTCCTCAAGCCGTTCCTCAAATTCAATTCGCTTGTCAATATTGCTCAAAGCTGCTGAGGCTTCTCTTTCAAGAAAATACTCTAAATACCGTTGTGTGAACTTCGCGAAAAAGAGACGTGATAACTCACAAAATCCTGCACCATTCCCTGCTTTACGCCATACTTCAAACGGATCTTCTAAGGACTCAAAAAGACTGAGTTTGTGTGCCTGATTTTGGCGATACCAGATCGAAATCGCATCACCAGCAGCCCTTTGTGCAATTTCACCGTATTCAAAAGAGTCCATTTTTGGTGCAATATAAGCATTGACAGCTTTCGCAAAGGAGAGAGGTGTCGGACTATCAGGAAGGTCGATGCCAATATCCAATAGTCGTGCCTGCGGATTTTCTTCACGTGAAGCAACAGCGAGGTTGACGAGGAATTGAAACGTTCCCAAAACACCATTATCTTGCCTGATATGACGAAATCGGTTTCTAACATTTTGAATTGTTTGTTGAGCAATGTCCGCAATTTCAACGTTAGAAATATGCATTCCAGCAATCTGTTGGATAATATTCCGCCATTTTTGACTCGTCGGAAGAACAGACATTCGTACATGACCCATTGTTTGATCTCCATATCACAATTTCTTATCGAATTCCCTTATTCCTTGCGTATATTGACAAGGACTTTCCTTTCTGGCTTTAGCTATCAAAAACCAGAGTAAGTTGTTGGCTATCCATGTGGTTTAACAGCATAAGTCCACCTTTAATCTTGATTTTTGACAAGAACTACCTTAATAGCAGATAAACCTCTATCCGTATGACGAATGTCAAATTTCACTTTTTGACCTTGCTGAAGCAAATTAACTTTTTCATCCAAAATTTGTGATTCATGCACAAATATATCCCGATCATGCTCTTCACAAACTATGAAACCGTAACCTTTGATTGTGTCGAACCACTTTACTTCTCCTTGTGTCCGGATTAAAAGCGGCGAAATTTCTCTTTCGATCATTTTAAGGGCTTTTGAAAATGGAATCTGAAAAAATTCTCTATCCATTCGTATTCGATAATCACTCAGTAGTTTGAAAACGAGATTTTCGGCCTCTTTGGCATCTTCCACTTCAAAAACTGCTCTTGCAGAATATGGTATTAACACACCTGTTGCTGAGTTTATCTCCTTAACTCTGTCTTCTACAGAACGAGTAGTCCTGCCTATCTTTAGAATATCAGGTTCATCTTTTCTTGATAAAATATACAACCAACCACATCTTCCCTGCGAAGCATGAATTTTCTTATGATTCTTCCATCGATTAAGGTAGGTCGGAAGAGTTCCCTTAACCAAAGCCTCACGTATCAAAAGTGCCTGCTCAAAATCACGATCCTTTAGACTTTCACGTAGTTTAACTGAGGGTGTTTCATAAATAATAGTTGCCAAAAGTCAGGATACTGGGTATCCTTCA
>JAPPIG010000087.1 GCA_028820635.1 Candidatus Poribacteria bacterium | reverse complement strand
AAAAACTTGTCTTAACTTTGCTAAATTGTGGTCTAAATAAACGGTAGCACTTCACCACCTTTCATATAATTATTATATAGCACTAAAAGTGTTTCCATTTTTAACGCTTCTAACGCCGTCTTGATGTTTTCGTTCATAGTAATATATCCATGGAAAAACTCATCTGCCCCATTTTTTGTAGAGGGTTTATGTTAGAAGGTTTGTGATGGGAAAGTGGTTGACAGATTTTTCATTTTGTGTTACACTCTATTCTATTGCAACCTTGAAAAAATCTCAACATGAGTAGCGACCAGATCTTTAGACTGGTTATTGAGACACATAATCAGGTATATGCACTATTAAATCACTCTCTATCCTTTTCAGGATAGAGAGTGATTTAAGTTTTAATCTTCCATATCCGAATATTTCCGACAAAATCTTTGAATTTGAATAATCGTTTCTCTCAGGTGGGCTCCCCTAAATCTCCAATCTCTGAACATTGTTAAGAACATGCCTGATATACACCAGAGTCGCCAAAGGAGCAGTAGAAAGAACATGAGCGCAGCCAATGCCAATAGAGTTATGAGAATATACAAAATAGGTGATATATCCTCAAAAAATTCCAATATTGAAATCATATCTACACCTAAATATCCGCATAAGCCTGGCAAAAAACATTTGACTTTACCCAATGAATATATTATACCCAATGAATATATTATAATATTAGTGCTGTTGAGTGAGAGCAGTAACTCTCACTCAACACAAACTGGATGGTATGGATTAGCAGCCTATTCCATCCAAAACTGATTCAGGCAACCAAAGAAACCTTAATAGCTCGGTTTTTGCTGCCTGTTATGTTGGGTGGGCATTTTACGCCCACCCAAACCTTCAATTTTAATTCTAACACATTTTCGCGTGTTTGTCAAATTTTGTACAAACTTTATCGCGACATCCTCGCGAAAAATGTTAAATCAAGGAGACTCATCATGATTAAATTAATAGTTGTAATCTTCCTGTTTTTCCATGATTATCTCTTTCAGGCGTTCTTGTACCGCATTTGTAAGCACTTGTCGGCGATACTTCGTGCACCAGATGATATGATAGTCACACGCGAAAATGGTATGACGCGATGACTTGTAACGTTGTGTGGATCTTACTGTTTCAAACATACCTAAAACACCTCCTTTTTGTTAGATACCTCTACCCTTTAAAAGGATAGCATTATTTTGCTTTGACACGGGTGAGAGGCATCTGTTAAAATATTTATCGGATGTCACTAAGGAGATGTGACTTCCTTAGTGACCCTTCTGCTATTCACAAGATAGCAGAAAAGCCAATTCATTTCCAAACAGGGAGAAACCAGCATGTTCAATTTTAGTTTCCGTATTGTTAGGTTGGGAAAAGAATTGACCTCGTTTAGATTGAGGGTTTAAGACCTCATCAGGGACGGTATAACCGCCCTACACAATTATATTGTGTTTCGGTCTGATATATGTTATCCTATATAGAATGTGCCGTTGGCGACACAAGAGTATCACCAACGGACCTTGACTGCTACTACAATAGCAGTCACGCCAATTTATTCCAAACTAATAGATATTGATACCAACTGCATCGCAGTGAATGCTGTCTTTATCGACCATATCTGCGCGCTCTCCGAATTTTCCGAGGACGAACCAAGAATAAAACGCTCGCACAAGGAACTCCAAGAACAGGACCACACAGAACTGAAAATAATGAACTCCTTGTTTGAACTCTACCAAGAAAAAGGACTTTACATCATAGGGATCAACACCCATGAAAAAGCATAACCTCCCCGTACTGTTGTTGGAACTCTTTATCAGCATCTTCTGTTTACTGAGTTATTGCACGCTTTCAATGGGTGCCGTGGAAGACTGGATGCCCGACGCTGCGCTTCGCCATGTTATATCCCAGAAATTGAGCCTTGAAACATTTACAATTGAAGACATGCAACAGCTTGTTGAATTGGATATTTGGTCATCGGATATTCCTGATGGGATGAGTATTGAAAATCTCAAGGGTTTGGAACACGCGACTAACCTTAGAATTTTGGCTATGGCGGATGCAAATATTAGCGATCTAACGCCTCTGTCGGGACTTCGGAGACTCACGACGCTCCACCTCAATAGTAGTCAGATTGTTGATATTTCACCACTCTCGCATCTAACGCAATTAGAGCATCTTGAGTTAAATACCAATCAAATCACCGATTTCACACCTTTGCTAAATCTTACAAATTTGCATCATCTTGATATCCGAAGGAATCCAGATTCAGGAGCCGGTCAGTTTGTATCCGCACATCCAGCAATCATAGACGCACTCATAACAGCAGGCATGTGCATACTTGAGCGCACACCAAACTCGCCCACAGTGAGGGAGCGTATTGAAAATCGAGACTTCCCTTCAATATCTGTTGGGGTTACAGGGAGCTTTAAAAACACAGAAGGTTTAGAGCACATCAAACATTTTGCCCGGTCGGATTTCTTCGGGGATAGTTCCCCTTTCAATGGCACTGAACATGGAGGTTTGTGGTTTGAGAGGTCACCTTTTGGCGGGTTTGCGCGTTACGGCGGGGGTCCCTGGCACATTCAGGATATAAAACAGTTCCGTGAAGAACTTCTACATGAGAACCAGAACACGCTATTTCTTGCTGAGATTAGATATTATGATGGTTACAGATTCGGCTTCACAGAAGATTCCCCCTATTGGCTACGCAGGTCGGACGGGACGATCATAAGCGTTAAGTTTTTTGTTGATGCCCAAGGCAACGAGTATTGGGAAAAATT
The DNA here is from genome assembly GCA_028820635.1 of Candidatus Poribacteria bacterium. GTDB lineage: Bacteria > Poribacteria > WGA-4E > WGA-4E > WGA-3G > MSPOR6. The sequence goes on along the minus strand of JAPPIG010000087.1, from coordinate 5,415 downwards.
GGTTGACTTTACGAACTCTGATGTCATTGAAATGGTCATCGCTCAAGCTGTTGCTATTGCCAACTGCGGTCTTTATGATGGTATAATTCTCGATAATTGGCATGAAACCTCTGGTGGTTTGTTAGGGATTGTGCCAATAGAAGTTGAACGTGATGCGCGGGTGAAGATTCTACAGGGCATCCGAGAATCCGTGCCAGACGACTTTCTTATAGCTGTAAATCCGGTATGGTATAAAATCCCACGCTCAGCTCAGTATATCAATGGGGCATTCATGGAAACATGGGGATCCGGCAGTAGTGCCAGTCTTGAGTGGGGGAGCGGGCGTTATACCCGTCAAGACTACCGTAATTATGAAGACGTACTACTCTGGTATGAATCGAACTTGAGAGAACCGAACTTTACATCTTTGCCTGCCAAGTTGCCGATGCATACGAATCGAGACTCACCCGAAAACCTACAAACTATACGCACTTTTACGACACTTAGTCTCACACATTCTGACGGCTATGTAAGTGTCTTCCAGCATGACTATGGGAACATCTATTACGATTTTTGGGATGCTCCCCTTGGTCTTCCGATCGGTGGCGATGAAATGAAAGGCGTTCTCTACGAAACGCCGAAAGGTGTTGCCATTGATGGGCTATTTATCCGGGAGTTTAGCAACGGCTGGGCGGTGTATAACCGTTCTGGTAAGGAGCAGAGGGTCTATCTCCCGGAGAAGGTCTCCGGCTGGGCGAGCGGTGTTGAGAACAAACATTGGCACACGATCCCCGACCTCGATGGCGAGATTTACATCAAATCCGTCGCGATACCCGAGGATGTCAACGCTGACGGTGTCGTGAACATCTTGGATATTGTGCGTGTCGCGAATGCGTTTGGGGAGAATCAACCGGACATCAATGGCGATGGCGTTGTTAATATCCTTGACCTCGTGCGGATCGCCAGTCACTTTTGAAATGCAAAATCGGTTATTTTTTCCTGTGTTTATCTGCGTCTGGGCAGGTTGCGAAGTGTGAGATGCGTCCGGTATGCACCTTGCCAGCAGCATCGATGAATTTGTGGACGGATGGGTCACAAGGGTGTTTGTTGACGAAAACGATGGGTGCGCCACACGTTTTGCAGGTGGTTTGGTTTGCTGCAGATTTGGGCTTCGGATGCGCGGTTTGGACATCAATCATCAATGCCCGGATATCGTCGATGGAGCAGTTATAGTGGTCGGCGAGTTTTGACATCTTCACGCCGTGCCAGGAGTACGTGTGCTGCCAGTGGTTTGTGTAGAGGTCGTTTTTGATCTGTTCGCTGTGCATCTATTCCTCCATAAGACCGTGCATTTGGTAAATCAAATCCTTTGATAGGCAGACACAACATTTACCGTAGCCTTCCATATCAGTCCTCCATTTTAATTATTATCGCTGTTGTGGCGGTACATACGGTGGATCTATCGCTTTAAAATAGTTACTTCGTTCTGAAAGCTCTTTGTAGTAAAAGTCTTTCCAGAAAAGTGGATATTTCTTTTGAAGGCGTTTTTTCAACCGATTTCGTCTATTTCTTGCTTTTGCGCGTCTGCTCCATTTTCTGCGAGGCTTCTCATCTATATATGTCCATCCGATACCATATCCTCTACCAAACCCAACAATAGCAAAAAAAGAATCAGGGAACTTGGAATCTGGGTGGCCACTCCAGATTTTTCGAGGTAGATCGCATGGTGGCTCTGTCATTGGATTCGTCCAAAAAATACATTTACTTTGCATTTTAGTCTTCCATCTTTAGCGCAACAATGCCGGGCACGAGGTCGAGCACGAGGCGGATACTTGCGTTTGGTGTTTGTCATGGATAGGTTATATCCTGGATTTCGCAGATATGGTTATTGTTATAGTATCGTTTGATTCGCCTTACGAGCCCGTCTTTGTCTCTTTCGTAGACGCGCACGCAAACCACCTCATCCTTTTTTTGGTAGCGTAGCGGGATTCCGTGTTTTTTTAGCACCTGATACATGTTTCCCGTGTTTTTTATGCCGATTATTTTGATGAGTTTCATAATCGGGACACCGGACTGATATAAGCGGCATATCTCTTTTTCGTTGAATTTCCGCTTGGGGCCTGATCTGCGCCGCGGTATGCTCATTTTCTTCAAACGATAAAAGATGGTGTTTGGACTGCAGCCGTAGTCGATTGCGAGTTCATCTGCTGTTTCACCATCGAGGTAGCGTCTCGCCATTTCGTCCTGGTCAAACTCTATTCTTTTTCCTTTCATAACTCTTCTGAGTGCCTCCATAGGATTCGCCCGTTTTTGAGGTTGTAGGGTGAGAGTTCGACCTCCACCTCGTCGCCGATGCAGAGGTAGATGTTGTTTCGCCGGATCGTGCCGCAGGGGTAGGCGATAACTTTAATGGGGATGTCGAGCAGGCGCAATAGAAAATTATCGCCTTTTTGGCGGTCTGTGATGATGCCTCGCTGGAGGATTCGGGCGCGTTTCATACTTATTTCCCTAAATGATGCCCGATGGGAGCTGTTGCGCTGGTTTTGGGGAGTAAAACCTTCCAGCCTTTCCGGCAATCACCGTCCATGACTGGAATGAGCGTGAAGCCTGCCCGCGCAACCGCTTCGCGTTTCTCGCTGTTCCAGAGCTTTAGGAAAGCGTCAGACGGAACCGCAACCCCCTTTTCAAAATCTATACGGTCAAACAGAAAACTCCGATATTCTATGCGTTTGGTTTGATAGTTTCTGACTCTTTGCATGTCATATCCCCTTTATAATAAATTTTGGGTGCAAAGGGAAAAAATCAACCTGTCTTTTTCCCTATTAATTCTTAATTTCTTCCTTAAATCGGTCCGGCCTGGAAGGAATTAAGTCTTTTAAAAATTAAAATTTATATCGATGACGCGTCACCTTAAATAATTAAGTGGTAGATTAACGCGTTACGCATTCTGTCGGGTGCTGTCAACCCCGTTCCCATGCGGGACGGTAGCCCTTCCATTTTGAGGGGGTGTCACTATCTGGATCAGGGGTATCACTATGTGGGTTAGGGGTGTCACTATGTGACCCACCTAAATTTGACGAAATTTCGATGCGTGCCTGGAGAGCTTGCTCAAGCGGTTCGACGATGTAAGGGATATTGAATTTTTCCTTGTTGCCGATCTCCTTCCAGTTTTTCTTACCGGCTCGTTTCTCTATTCTGCCGTCCTCAAATCGCAGGCGATATTGGCGATTGCCGCTATAGGCGTGCGTTTCGTTGACGTAGATCTGCCATTTGCCTTCCTTGATCTCTTTTCCTTGCTTGCGTGTGTGCTTCTCACGCCGGCGTTGCGTTTCAGTTTTCTCTGGGGGTTGCGGATAGAGCTGGAAACGACTCGCTTCCCAGGGTTTGGAAAGCTGCTCAAGCATGCCTGCTTTCTTGAGTTCCTTGATCGCTTCGCCAAGTTTTCCTTTCGACATATTGCAGTAGCTGGCGAGGGTCTTACGGTTCATCTCGTGCGTCTCGCCAGTTTGCCAGTTGGAGAAGAATTTGAGGACGATCCAAACGAGGCATGCTTGCCATGAAATATCGCCTGCCTCCATGCGCTCGATAGGACCGCCTTCGCCGCGCGGTACGGCGAATTTGAGGGGATCGCCAAGCGCGTCGGTGGGGACATCTTCTTCGTCACAGAGATGGTGAACGAGCTGGAAGCGTTGACCGCGGTTAGATTGCTTGAAAGCTTTCATGCGGTCGCGTATTTTGCGAAGCCTCGGAATTGGAGAAACAAAATGTTTAAATTTCATTTTGATTCCTTAGGGAACAAATTGAACCTGTTTAGATTACGGGTTATTGTCCGTATCAAGACCGTATGTATGGATCTCAAAGTTGATAAGAATCCAGTTATTGTTACAAAAGATTATTTTTCAGAATTTGCCAAATATCTTCGCCAGAACGATTACTGTTCTTTGAAATCCTATGTTAATTACCAGAAACATCTTACTTAAATGAAAAGGGTTTGAGGATGTTTTCTACATCCCAAACCCAGTCCAAACCCAGTTTCATGCCACAGGGCACTTAACTTATTGATTGACTATTGATTAACAATATGTTATAATTTTTATATCACTTTCAAAAAGGGGATTTATCATGAAAAAAGAACGTATGACTATGGAAAAAATGAAAGAACTTTATCCCAATGAATATCTATTCTTAACAGATTGTATTGACAATGGCATAGATATTACAGAGGGAGTAGTTATTGCTCATAGTCCAAGCATTGATGAGATAGATAAAGTGTCGAGTACTTTTAGGAATAAGAGCAACGCAGCTGTATGGTATACTGGGGAATTTATTCCTGAAGGGACTTATTTACTCTAATGAGAATGAATTTAATATTCGCGATATTAACGCGTATTTAACGCAAGGAGTTAGCATCATGAGAGTCAAAATTGGATTTTTAATGTATCTTTTGCTGAGTCTTTCATTCATTTCTTATGCACAACCGCCGATAGAACTTGCTTATTTCAAGCCTTCGGATCTTCCACATCCGAGTCAAGAAGATACACTGTTTATTTACAACTCAATGATAGAAGTTCAAAAGTTTTTTGCTTCAGAAATGGATAGGCATGGATATGGACCCAAAACCTTTGAATTCAGCAGGGATATAGGTCTTATTAGAGGTAAAAAAAGGTCTGATGAGTATTTTAACCCAGGAACAATTTATGACGAGTTTTACAAAACAGATTGGCATATAAAAAATAAAGTTGATGTGTTTTTTGTGGCTGGGCGTCCCTTTTTTGAAGAACCACCTGCTGCTGCTGTTTCTGGAAAATTTTGTTGGGTTTGGCCGGGTAGTGTTCAGCAACCAGATGACTGTAATTATGCAGTGCTGATGCCCGCTAAAGCCCATCCAAACACTTTCGCAGCAGTTCTTGCTCATGAGATTTTGCATGCGTTTGAATTATCGCATGCAGGTGAAAGATTGCTTGATGAAAAACAAAATATAATGTTTTCTGCTTTTCACGTGGATCATTCTGTAAAATCAGACTTGAAAGATTTTGCAATTACCGATACCGATGCTGCGTTCTTAAATTCACGTGGACGACTTACAGTTCAAGAGAATTTGCTGATGGCTCATAAGGAAATAGACACCGATGTAAACAACGATGGTTATGTGGATTTATCTGATGTCTTAATTGTAAGAAGTGCTATCAAACATAAAAATTCGTATGACACGGATGTAAATGGCGATGGCGTTACAAATGAAATTGATGTGTTGTTAGTGAAAGCTAAAGCACACGAAGCTATTGCGGCAGCTGCACCGGCTCTGATAAGACGCAAAAAGATAACCACTTGGGGTGCTTTGAAAAGAAAATAGGTTTGATTTTATGTTAGATGCTATGATGATGTGTACTGCCACCGGAAATTTAGACCACTCTCTAAAACAAGATTGTGATACAA
>JAPPIG010000108.1:12470-194416 GCA_028820635.1 Candidatus Poribacteria bacterium | reverse complement strand
AAAAAAACATTTAAAAAAAATTTTTTAATTTAAAATTTTTAAAAAAATTTTTTTTGGGGGGTTTTAGGAACGAAACCCGACATGACGCTATAAAAGTCGGGTTTCGTTCCTCAACCCGACCTACGAATAATGTAATATTATCGTATAGAAATGGTATAATATCCAAAGTATCCTTTCCCAACAATTGATATAAAGAAATTTAAAATATAAAAAGGAACAGTCTTATGCGCGGTGATTTTGAAGCATATCTAAATGATGAATTTCGCAATGAATCTGGAAATTTAGATTTAAACGCACTGCTGGCATTAGAAGATGAGGCTGATATGGACGTTGCAGTCATCATGCCGACCCCTCAACCAGACCCTCGGAACGATGAACTTGCCGAAGTAATTCGTGGTAATCAACGAACCCTCGGCTGTGCGCTTGTGCATCCCACAGAACCGGAACCTGTAGAACAAGTTAAACTGGCTGCAAATGAGTGGGGAATGCATGGTATTAAACTGATGCCCGCGATTCACAACTACAACGTTGATGACCCGATTGTCCGACCTGTTGTTGAAGCTGCACGTGATCATGGACTGATCATTTCAATCCACTCTGGTCCGAACAATTGCCATCCGAACCGAATCGGCACCGTTGCGAGTTGGGTGCCAGAAACGCCAGTTATCATGGATCACATGGGGTTTCCAGACGATTTAGACTCTGCCATCTCTGTAGCGAAAACAAATAAGAATATCTTTCTCGGAACAACAATCCTACGCTTTCACCGTCGTTGGGGAACTGACCCAGACACAGTTGTTCCGACAGAGGTAAAAACCGCGGTCGATGTCCTCGGTCCAGAGCAAGTAGTCTTTGGTTCTAATTTGCCTGAATACCGACCAATTCAGGTTATTAACGCTTTAAAACGGTTGGAACTTGGTGATGACGCAGAAGCACTGATTTTCGGTGATAATCTTGCACGTGTCTATGGGTTAGATTGAGGTGTGCATAGTCCTTTGAAGGTGCCGCTGTCGCGTCTTGGTGCCCGCGTCGCTGTGAAAATTATTGATATGCTGGGGGAGGAAACGGTTGTTACGGAATAATACTATAAGGCATAGGTTTAGTAGTTACTTGACGATAGCTACAACAATAGAGATAACCAATGCACCGATAGCACATGCTGCGAGGATCTAACTTCGCACCCCTGCGATTGCGCTCTGCTTCCCCTTGAGTTCGGAAACACCGCTCTCAATTGCGCGGAGTCGGTCATCCATTGTATCTAAACGCTGCTCGACCCGATCTAAACGCTGATTGACATTTTCTAAGCCTTGATCTAAACGCTGATTGACCTGTGCAAAACCATCTTTCATTAATTCATAGAGTTCTTCATTCGTCATTTGTTTGCCTCTGATAGTTCGTCAATTATGCGTATGCTGACCTCATTTCTTATCATAAACGTGATGACAAAACACCATCAGGTGTCAGTAATTGATAAAATATGATACCATTTTCTTGACGGTTTGTCAAGGAGCTTTTTGCAAGCCATCCCACTTACCTTCCAACATAAAACGTTCCATCATTTTCATTGACATTTCCCTCTTTGTTAGTGTATCATAGGTATAAATTCGGACCAATACTTAATATTTTCAGCATTGCGAGGCACAGAGGCCTCGCACTACAAACCCTGTTAATTTGATATAAAAGCGCGAGGCACTAACAAATATAATTTGCGTAATCAAAACATTTTGAGATACGTTCATGTCTATAAATGCTTTATCGTGAGACGGAACAGATGAAAAGGACACCACTTTATGAAGTTCACAAATCACTCTATGCAAAATTCACCGAATTTGGTGGATGGGAGATGCCGCTGCAATATACCAGTATTGTTAAGGAACATCTCGCTGTCCGTAACACTGTTGGCTTATTTGATTTATCGCACATGGGAGAAATTGACGTTCAGGGACAGGGAGCAAACGAATTGGTGCAAAAACTCTGCACAAACAATGTGAGTCGTTTAACCGATGGACAGGTGCAATATACGCTCCTCTGTAATGAAAACGGTGGAATTGTTGATGACATTCTGATATACAGGCACGCTGATAACGACTATACACTGGTTGTCAACGCCGCAAACATTGAAAAAAACTTTACATGGATAAAAACGCATAATGATACTGAGGCAGAAGTGAGTGATACGAGTGATGACACAGTTCTTATTGCACTGCAAGGACCAAGGTCGGTGGATGTCCTATACAGATTCACACCTGAAAATCTTGCTTATGAAATCAAACCGTTTCAGTTTTGTGTGGCTCAAGTTGCAGGAAATACAGCAGCAATATCACGAACTGGCTATACCGGTGAACTCGGTTTTGAGTTGTACGTTGATGCAAGCGATGCAGAAGATTTATGGGATGCACTCTATCCTGCAGTAATAGAAGACGGAGGACAACCAGTCGGACTTGGCGCACGCGACACCTTAAGACTTGAAGCAGGACTACGGCTATACGGCATGGATATGGACGAAAACACCACACCTTTTGAGGCAGGACTCGGTCGGTTTGTCAAATTAGATAAGGATGATTTCATCGGTAAAGATGTTCTCCTTGCACAGAAGGAAAAAGGGGATTTAAAAAAGAAATTAGTCGGTTTTCAAATGCTTGACCGTGCTGTTGCGCGGTGCGGATATGATGTCTATCAGAATGGCAATCTTATTGGTAAAGTGACAAGCGGCGCGCCTTCACCGAGTTTGAAATGCAATATCGGTTTTGCGTCTATCTCCCCTAATACTGAGAAAAGCATAGAAATTGACATCAGAGGTGAACTACACCCCGCGAAAATCGTGAAGGTGCCTTTTATTTAGAAATAAACGCTTAAAAGTAGTAGGCACACTCCGGGGAATGCCAACAGGCATTCATACCGTTGATTTGGTGTGCCGTAACCCTTGGAGGCAATAAAATGAAATATAACACAAAATTTTTATTATGTTTCTTGGTTCTAACATTATTCCTCCCACTTTCTTATGCACAGGAAACTGTCGAAAAGCCAACAGAAACTGACTTAATATCCGAGAAAGGAAAAGCTTCTATAGTCCGTATCGGTGGAAGAGGTAGCGGGTTCTTCATAACAAAAGACAAGATCGCAACAAATTTTCACGTTGCTGTTCTATTTAAACGCGGGTTTGTTTTCGCCAAAAGTTGGGACAAGAAAACAACTTGGCGCATAAAAGGTGTCAACGCCTTTGATATCAAAAGCGACATTGCCATCCTAACAGTCGCGGGTGAAGGCACACCATTGCTTTTGGGAAACAGCGATATGTTGAAGATCGGTGAGTCTGTTTTTATCGTAGGTTACCCTTATGGAGAATACAAAGGCACGGCAGGAGTTGTAACTGGTATCCGGCAGAGCGATGGAGGGATCGCAACAACAATCGAAGCGTACCCGGGAAACAGCGGAAGCCCCTTGCTAAACAGTAAAGGAGAAGTCATCGGAATCCACTATGGCCATGACCCTGGCAATAGTCCTGTAAACACAATCAAGACGTTGCTTGCTGGAGCAACTACAACCGAATCTTTCACGCAGTGGCGGAAGCAAAAGCGTATCCAGGCACATTTCTACACCGAACAAGGCAAAGCGAAATATTATGATGGAAACCCTAAAGGTGCAATAGATGATTTCAACCAATCAATAGAATTGAACCCCGACAATGCTGAAACTTACAAGCTTAGGGCGAAAGCGAAAGCCGACTCTGGCAATCATAAGGGTGCAGTTGATGACTATAATCAAGCTATAAAAATTAATCCTAATGATGCTGATAGTTACAAAAAACGTGGGGATGCAAAGGGAAAACTTGGGGATAAGGCAGGAAAAACAGATGACTATTCACAGGCTGTTCAACTCAAATCTGATGCGATCCAACTCAAACCTGATGATGCCAGTAGGTATAAAGAACTCGCGCGCATGAAAGAATCTGTTGGCGATCACGCGGGTGCGATAGAAGATTGGACGCAAGCAATCAAACTAAACCCCGATGATGCTGACGCCTACACAAAACGTGGAGACGCAAAGGACAAACTTGGAGATAAGGCGGGGAAAATAGCCGACTACTCACAAGCTCTTCAACTCAAATCTGATGCTGTCCAACTCAAACCTGACGATGCCAATATGTATAAAGAGCTCGCGCGCATGAAAAAATCCGTTGGCGATCACGCGGGTGCGATAGAAGACTATAATCAGGCCATCCAACTCAAACCTAATGATGTTAATGCATACAACGAGCGCGGTTGGGTGAAAAAACATATTGGTGATCGGACAGGTGCAATAGAAGATTTTACACGCGCAATCATACTAAAACCTAATGATGCTTACGGATACAACAATCGCGGTTGGGCAAAGCGCGATCTTGATGATCATGCAGGTGCGATAAAAGATTTTACACGCGCAATAAAACTAAAGCCTAATGATGCCTACGGATATAAAAATCGTGCTAATGCAAAGGAGGCACTTGACGACCATATCGGAGCAGTAGAGGACTATACGCACGCGATCAAACTCAAACCTGATGACGCTAATGCATACAATCAGCGCGGGCATGCAAAGCGTAAACTTGACGATCATGCGGGGGCGGTAGAGGATTTTACACAAGCCATAAAACTAAAACCTGGTGATGCTTATATATACAATAATCGAGCATCTGCAAGAGAAATTCTTGGTGACTATGCGGGTGCAATAGAAGACTATAATCAAGCCATTAAATTAAAACCTGACGATTCTTTTGCTTACAACGATCGCGGGCATGCAAAGGATCAACTTGGTGATCATGCGGGTGCGATAGAAGACTATAATCAGGCTATAAAACTAAAACCTAATGCTTATGCTTACATGAAACGCGGAGATACAAAGCAAAAACTTGGTGACTATGCGGGTGCGATAGAAGACTATAATCAGGCTATAAAACTAAAACCCGATTTTACTTACTACATAATAAACAGTCGTGGGTTTGCAAAGATTAAAGTTGGAAATCATGCGGGTGCGATAGAGGATTTTACACAAGCCATAAAACTAAAACCCGACGACCCTTACGCTTATGGGAATCGTGGGCGGATAAAAGCTGACATGGACGACTATGCCGGTGCAATAGATGATTACAATCAAGCAATAAAAGTTAGTTTTGATAACCCTTTTCAAACTTCCTTAGCATATAAAGGCCGTGGTGATGTCCAGCACAAATTCGGTGACTATGCTGCGGCAGTTGAAGATTATAATCAGGCTATAAAACTGAGACCTGAACAAGCTTATATCTACAATGCTCGTGGGCTTACAAAGGTTGCTCTCAAGGACTATGATGGTGCGATTGCTGATTACGATAAGGTAATTGAACTTAATCCGAAATTCGCTAAGGCATACCACAATCGCGGACTTGCAAAGGAAGCACTCGGGCAGCATGACGCAGCGAAAGCTGACTTTGAGAAGGCAAAAGAGTTAGACCCGGAGGTGGGAAAATGAGACATAGCACAAAAATTTTATTCAGTTTTTTGATTTTAGGGTTATTTTTTTTACTTTCATGTGCACAAGTTGTCTCCGAAAGATTTGATGTGTCTACGAAAATTGACTTAATATCTGATAAGGCAAAAGAATCTACAGTCCGATTAGTCGGGTTCCCCAGTGGCGGCACGGGATTCTTTGTAGCATCAGATAAGATTGCAACAAATTTTCACGTTGCTGCAGGGACTATAATCGGACCGATTACCGCTAAATTAAGTCATAAAGAAACAATCTGGTTAGTGGAAGGTGTTGTGGCTTTTGATGCTAAAAGTGATATTGCTATCCTAAAAATAAAAGGTGAAGGTGTCCCACTACCTTTAGCTGACGTTGATAAACTTCAGATCGGTGAGACCGTCTTCCTTGCGGGATACCCGAATTTAAATGAGTACAAGGTTGTAGACGGAGTTTTGAATGATATACGCAGTAGCGACAAATGGTTGAAGACAACAGTTGAAGCGTATCCGGGCAACAGTGGTAGTCCAATGTTAAACAGTAAAGGTGAAGCCATTGGAATCCACGTGGGACATGGTTACGATGCCAGACCTTCAAACGCAATAAAAGCGTTACTTGAAAGTTCTACATCAATGGAACCTCTCGGAGAGTGGCGGAAGCGAAAAGTTGTTCGTGCTTTTTTCTACTTTTCGAAGGGTAAGAATAGATTTTATGATGGGAACACTAAGGGCGCAATAGACGATTTTGACCAAGCGATCGAACATAATCCTGACAATGCGGAAATTTATAAATTTAGGGCAAAAGCGAAATTGATGCTCAATGATCGCCAAGGTGCTACAGATGATTATAATCAAGCATTAAAATTAAACCCCGATGATCTTGAAATTCACAAAAAACTTGAAGAAATAAAAACGATAATTGAGGTACAGACACATGAGGATGGCACAGTAGTTATACTGTCACGTAAGGATGATAAGATAATTAGAAGAACGATAAAACGGACAGTAGTTGAATAAAATGCATCTTCTGAAGATGTCAGGACTTACAATGAATTCTGAAGTTATTGTTTACACCTATTTGTCAAAAACATACGTGAAGGAAAATTAGATGATTCCAGAAAATTTAAAATACAATGAAAGCCATGAATGGGTAAAACCAGAAGACGACACCGCCACTATTGGCATCACAGACTATGCCCAATCCGAAATACAAGATATTGTCTATGTCGAATTGCCGGAAGTCGGCACGCAATTAACACATAAAACAGAATTCGGGGTGATTGAATCTGTCAAAGCAGCGTTTGACCTCTACGCCCCCGTCAGTGGAGAAGTGATTGAGGTGAACGAAACACTCCTTGATGCTCCTGAACAGGTCAATGAATCACCTTATGATGACGGATGGTTTCTCAAAATCAAGATGACCGATCCCAGTGAACTTGACAATCTCCTTGATGCTGATGGTTATCAAGCACATATTGAGGCGGAGCATGCTTGATAAAGAAAACAAAACATCTCCCTTCGTAGAACGACACATTGGTCCCCGCTCTGAAGACATTGAACAGATGCTGGTATCACTCGGATATGCTTCAATGGATGATTTCATTGGAGACGTTGTGCCAGCAGATATTCGTCTATCATCACCACTCAGTTTAGATTTTGGCGGGAAAACCACCGGCTCACAAGGTCTTTCAGAACATGAAGCACTCGATGCGTTAAAAGAACTTGCCTCTCAAAATCAGGTCTACCGTTCCTATATCGGCATGGGATACTACAACTGCTTTGTGCCGCCAGTTATCCAAAGAAATATCCTTGAAAACCCCGGTTGGTATACCCAATACACCCCGTATCAAGCCGAAATCTCACAAGGTCGCTTAGAAGCACTGCTAAACTTCCAAACAATGGTTATAGATTTAACTGGCCTCCCTATTGCGAATGCATCCCTTCTTGATGAGGCTACGGCTGCCGCTGAAGCAATGACAATGTGTTTTGCAAATGTGCCGCAGGAGATCAGTCGTATCTTTTTTGTGTCAGAAACCTGTCATCCACAAACAATCGCTGTTCTACGAACACGCGCTGAACCCCTCGGCATTGAATTGCAAATCGGTGACCATCGTGATGTCAATTTTGACACGCCGATCTTAGGTGCCATCGTACAATATCCCGCCACAGACGGTACTATTTATGATTATCATCAATTTGCTGAAAAGGTGCATGCCGCTGGTGGATTATTTGTTGCTGCTACAGACCTATTAGCACTCATGCTCTTGAAACCTCCCGGCGAATTTGGCGCAGACATTGCCATCGGTAACTCACAACGATTCGGTGTTCCACTTGGATATGGTGGTCCTCATGCTGCTTTTCTCTCTACACATGAAGAACTTAAACGCAGTATCCCTGGTCGAATTGCTGGCGTTTCTCACGATGCAGATGACAAACCTGCTATCCGACTTGCACTTCAAACGCGCGAACAACACATCCGCCGTGAAAAAGCAACAAGCAATATATGCACAGCACAAGTACTCCTTGCTGTTATGGCAGGGATGTATGCTGTCTATCACGGACCTAAAGGGCTAAAACAGATTGCTGAACGCGTTCACGCGCTTACCTGCGACCTACGCGCTGAAATTGAAAATCTTGGCTATAATACAGGAGATACCCCCTGTTTTGATACAATTTGTGTTGACGTTGGGACAGAAGGAATTGCGGAATTACGAACTACTGCTCAAACAAAACAAATTAATCTTCGCTCTATTGATTCAGCGTACATCGGTATATCGCTTGACGAAACTACCACACGTACTGATGTTGATGACCTGATACAACTCTTTACTGAAAACGCCACTGGTAGTCAGGCTGCTGCCTCAGTCGAAATCCCTTTAGAATTGAAGCGAAAATCCGCATGCCTTACACATCCCGTTTTCAATAGTTATCACTCCGAAACGGAGATGCTCAGATATATCCATAGACTGCAAGCCAAAGATTTGTCCCTTGTTAACGCCATGATACCGTTAGGCTCTTGTACGATGAAACTCAATGCTACGACAGAAATGGTGCCTGTCACATGGCAAGAATTTGGTGGGTTACATCCTTTCGTGCCAAGCGAACAAGCGCAAGGTTACCACATCTTGTTTGAACAATTGGAAAAGTGGTTAGCCGAAATAACGGGTTACAGCGCGATTTCACTGCAACCAAATGCAGGTTCGCAAGGTGAATATGCGGGACTGTTAGTTATTCGAAAATACCACCAAAGCAGAAACGAAGCACATCGTGATGTTTGTTTAATCCCAACATCAGCACACGGCACAAACCCCGCAAGTGCAGTTATGGCAGGTATGAAAGTTGTCGTTGTAGCATGCGACTCCGAAGGTAATATTGATCTGGTTGACTTAAAAGAAAAAGCAGAGAGACATCGCGAAACACTTGCCGCTGCAATGGTGACCTATCCCTCAACACACGGTGTCTTTGAAGAAAAGATTCGGGAGATATGCGATATTATTCATGCACATGGCGGACAAGTTTATATGGATGGTGCTAATCTCAATGCACTTGTCGGACTAAGTTATCCAGCAGACCTCGGCGCAGATGTTTGTCATCTCAATTTACATAAAACTTTTTGTATACCACACGGTGGCGGCGGTCCAGGAATGGGTCCAATTGGTGTGAAAGCACATCTAACCGATTTCCTGCCTAACCATCCGATTGTTACAGTTGGAGGTTCGGACGGGATTGGTCCTGTATCCGCAGCACCATGGGGAAGTCCAGGTATTCTACCCATCTCTTGGACTTATGTTGCTATGATGGGAGCAAAGGGACTTAAATCTGCAACAGAAACTGCTATCCTTAATGCTAATTATATTGCAAAACAGCTGGAATCCTACTATCCTGTCCTTTATACAGGTAAAAATGGGTTGGTTGCACATGAATGTATTATTGATTTGCGCGATTTTAAGAAAACTGCCGGTATAGAAGTTACAGATGTCGCCAAACGTTTGATGGACTACGGTTTTCACGCACCAACGGTATCTTGGCCTGTTCCCGGCACGATGATGATTGAACCGACTGAAAGCGAATCCATGGCAGAACTTGATCGTTTTTGTTCCGCACTCATCTCTATTCGTGAAGAGATAGCTGAAATTGAAAATGGTGACGCATCACAAGATGACAACGTGTTAAAAAATGCACCGCATACCGTAGAAACGGTTACACAAACTGACTGGAATCATCCATATTCACGTGAAAAAGCTGCCTTTCCAAAACCATGGGTACGCCAAACTAAATTTTGGCCGCCAGTTGCACGCATTAACGAAGTTCATGGAGACAGAAACCTAATATGTTCTTGTCCCCCACTAACAGAATATCAATAAACGGACATCTGTATATAGTGATGTGTCAAGTTCCGAATTATAGTCTTACAATAGTCGGGAATCAGAGTTTCCTCTTACAGAAATGTTGCGTATTGTAGGAGCGATCTCCGAATCGCGACCTCTATCCATAAAATTTGGATTGACACAACACCAGTTATATATGTTTTTTTACCGATAACCGACAATAAAACAAATAACAAATGAAAGCCATTATTATAGGCGCAGGTGAAGTCGGATTTCATACTGCGAAACTACTAACAGTAGACAATAACGATGTCGTTTTAATCGATGAATCTGAAGAGGCTTGCCAACGCGTCAACGAACAGTTAGATTTGCAAACCCTTCGCGGATCAGGTGCATCGCCCGTGCTGCTCAAGGATGCAGGTATTAGTGATGCTGAACTCATCATCGCTGTCACAAACAGTGATGAGATTAACATGCTTGCTTGTCAAATTGCTGATCGGTATGAGGTTGAAACCAAAATCGCACGCGTTTCAAATCCCGACTACTTTTCTGAGGAAAGCGGTCTCACGCCACAAGACTTCGGCATTGACCTTCTTGTAAATCCGGAACGTTTGTGTGTTGAGGAATTTACCCGTCTCTTGAAAACACCCGAAGCACGAGAAATCGTTGAATTTGAAGATGGGAGAATCCAACTTGCTGCGTTTCGAATTAGACAAACAAACCCTTTCATAGGAAAATCTCTTGCCGAATTGGACAGGAACGGTGTTTTATCAAATATACGATTCGCAGCAATTAAAAGACGTGGGCAGGAAAATGTTATCATTCCAAAAGGGCGAGACATTCTCAAACAGGGCGACGATGTCTTCGTCATCGGTAGTGCATTTGCTATTGAGCAGTTGTTCAGGCTTTTTGGGATATTTTTCAACTCACATCTTGAACGAGTCATCATAGTAGGGGCAAGCACTATCGGCATTGAACTCGCTCGTGTCTTGGAGGGAAATGGGACCAATGTAAAACTTATTGAGGCAGATGAAAACTTGGCAGAACTCGCGTCACAATCTTTAAAACGCACAACTGTCCTCCATGGAGATTATCTCCAATTCCAATTGTTAGAAGAAGCTGGCATTGAGGAGGTTAACGGATTTGTTTCAGTAACTGGCGATGATGAAAACGATATTATGGCATGTATGACCGCTAAGGAACACGGCGCACAACGCGCACTCGCTTTAATTCAACAACCGCGCTATCTTCCGTTGCTGACTCGAATCCACCGTTTAGATGGAGCAGTCAGCAGACATTTGACCGTTGTTAGCAACCTACTACGTCTTATCCGCCGTGGCAATATTATCTCTGTTGCTTCGCTTCATGAAATTGACGCTGAAGTGATTGAAATTGTCGCTGGTATAAACGCAAAAATTGCACACAAAGAACTCAGTTCATTGAAAACTAAATTTCCCGACAATGCATTCATTGGTGCTATTCTCCGACGCGAAAAACTCATTATCCCCAGTGGCGAAAGCGTCATTCAACCCGCTGATCGTGTGATTGTTTTCAGTATGCCTGATGCAATCCCTGCCGTAGAAGATATGTTTGCAACCCGTAGAGTTTAACAAACCACATGTAAAACACACAATTTATGCTAAAATTCTAAATTATTTTCGAACGTTATAGTGAAATCTATAATTACTTGCACACAATTGTAGCGTAAACTTTTAGTTTGCGTACACTACTGCACAAACTAAAAGTTTGTGCTACAGCATAGGCTGGCGGTTTAGGTCTCACGGACCAAAAGTGTGTGTATATTTTTGGATTTTACTATAATATCTTTCTGTCACAAATTCTTATCGCAGTTCTTAGCCTGCGATATTTTCGCGCCTGCACGCTGGCTTTGCCTCGTCGCAGGCTTTTGTTGTTGCATTGGAGAATCCTTCAATGCTTGTCAATTCGATATTTTTCACAAAATGTGGTGGACTTGCCACGTTATAGTAAAATCCGAAAATATGTTCACATTTCAATGAACAACAAACCCTACACCATCACCGCTGGCGAGGCGGGGAATGCCTAAACGGCATTCATACCGTTGATTTCTTCCTAACCTCGCTAATGTAAAGGTAATTATGGATTTTACTATAAAGGGCAGCGGAGATTGCATATCACGCATCAATTTGATGTGAAAAAAGCATTTTCCACTGTTGTTAGGAGATTTCACATGAAACGGAAATTGTATTTAGACATCGCGGTCTTCATAATGATTCTCGGTGGTTTTGGTGCTTTCATTTTTATTTAGCAGCAGGCACCTGCCACAGAAGCCCAAACGCAGGAGGCAGTAGATGCGCCTGCCGCGGGATGTTGCGGTGCGTCTAAAGTTGAAGGGAAAACTTCACCTGAAACTGCTGGCGGATGCTGCGGAACCCCCGCACCCGGCACAGCGCAAAGTGACGAAGTTGGCCAACAGGTGCAACCTTCGGGTACACCGAAGACAGACGAAACATCCCCAAAAACACCGCAAACTGATGATGCGGACGAAGGTGGATGTGATTGTGGTAGTTAATAACTTATCTCTGTCCAATGTGGACGGAGATGTAGAACGTGTTTTGAAAGAAGCGCGAAATCCGAGACACCTTTAATAATTGAATGTGTGTCTCTATATTTCAAAATTAGATGCCCACGCGGCATAAAAATAAAAGGAGAATAGAATGTTCTTGAAAAAAGTTTTGAATCAACCTAACATAGTCGGTACTGTGATGATAGCACTTCTGTTGGGTGCTGGTTTTGTTTACGCTTTCGCTTTCGATGGATTTAATTATGAATAAAAGCAATTTCACTGTTTGGGAACTGCCACAGGGCGCAATTGCGCGTTATGGGTCGGGTGCCTTATGTGATTTAGCAGTTTCCGCAGATGGCACCTCCTTGGCAGCTGGTACTGGGATAGGCGTGTGGTGGTTAGACCTCACCACACGCATGCCCGTTACGTTGTTTGAAACGGAACGAGGCATGGTCGGCAGCATTGCTATCTGTTCAGGGCAACCGTGGCTGGCTGTGAAAAACAGTGATAAAGAGGGGAAAGAGGTGATTAAGATATGGGATCTGCAAAGACAACAATGTATCGCTGTCATGGAATATGAAGATCCCCCTCAAATTCATTCAGGGCATCTCTATTTTTCGCAATCGGGGCAATGGCTTGCTGCAAATCGCCGTGGCGTTATTGTTGACATCTATGAGTCGTTAACCGGTAGATTATATGCAGCTCTCGAATTACCTGCTGAAGAAATTGAGTTATGCAGCATAGACGATGATGGCTGGCCTGACAATGGATTCCATTGGGGTTTTGGCGGTGCCGTGGCGTTTTCACCTGATGATCGCTTCGTTGCGTCTTCACATTGGTCTGATTTTATCAGCGTCTGGGATATAACGACCTGTGAACGGATCATCCGCCTTACAGGCCATCCCGAAGGTGTGCATTCTCTCAGCTTTTCACCGTGCGGTCAGTTCCTTGCAGCAGGCGGGGTGAAAGGGACTGTTCAAATCTGGGAGACATCCACCTGGCAGATACATCAAACGTATCCATCGTACGGTGACTATTACATGGACATTTCCTATACAGATGATAGCACGCTTCGGGCAGCAGGGATCTCTCATGATCAAACCACAGTCACTATCTGGGATGTCGCACGGGAATCAAAGGATTTATATACTTTTCAGGAAAAAAATTATTATAATGCAGAAATTTATCCTATTCACTTTTCCAATGGGAAACATCTTGCCTTCCAAAGCGATTTTGAGGTGAAAGTTAAGACGGTGGGAGGGACAGAGCCCCTCGCGGTCCTGCCGTGGGAACTTGGCGATCTGCATTCACTAATATTTTTACCTGATGGAAAGACACTCTGTGCGGGGTACCGACAATTTGGTGGAGTCATCCTATGGGATGTTGCAACCCATCGCCCACAACATGTCGTTACAGAGCCGCGTTCTCATATCGTTGCCGTTTATTCGGATTCCGCGACTGGTAAACTCTATGCAACCGGGTTTCCTCCGGGAGAATCTGACTATTGGGGCAACACCCTGTATCTGTGGGAAATTGGACAAAATGAACCGATAGCCGAACTCACGATCCCTGGAGAATTACCTAATCGACGTGTGATGGCGTACTCGCCTGCCACGAACCTGCTTGCCTGTGGGAATGGAACGAGAAAGGATGATGAGAGCTGGCAGGAAAATGACCCTGAAAACGGTGCAGTCTATGTATGGGATGTCGCACGCGGACAGATGCGACACATCTTCAGAGGCAAACATACGAATTCTATCAATTACGTAAGATTCAGTCCGGACGGCACACGCCTTATCAGCAAATGTACTGGCTGGATAAATCGAGTGTGGGACGTGATGTCCGGTGAAGAGATCTATGAGTTTCCAGATTTTATACCCGATGTGTTTTCCCCCTGTGGAAATCTAATTGCGGCATTTTCTAGTGGAAATATACTTGTATGGGATATTGAGCAGTGTGAAGCACGCGTGGTAATGCGACTACTACCTCTCACAGTGCCAGATGGAGAGTATCCTTCGGTGGATCCGGTAGAGTTTTCGCCTTGCGGTCAGTATTTGGCTTATGGTGAAAATTGGCAGCAGGGTTTAGAGAAAGTTCCTGTTCGGTTGTGGGACATTCGCACCGGTGAAAATATAGCCACTTTCTTGGGACATCCGACAGATATTCAATGCCTTGCGTTTTCACCAGATAGTACTATCTTAGCAAGTGGTAGTTTTGATCACACTATTCTGTTATGGGATTTGAAACCTTACTTGAAAAACACATAAGGAGCACTTTTGAGACGTAATACATTTTACACTATCATTTTTATTTTTCTGTTGTCTGTTCCTTTCACAGATATTGCGAAGGCACGTCCCGATAGCCACGCGCCGATTGGTGTGATGGGTGAACATGGGCATAAAGCAGGTGAAATAATGCTTGCTTACCGGTTCATGACGATGGATATGCGGGGTCTACAATCCGGCACGGATACCGTAGAAACAACGGATGTGCTAAAAGATTTTATGATGGCACCAATAGCGATGGATATGAGAACGCACATGTTCGGTGCCATGTTCGCCCCACATGACAAGATCACGCTCATGGCGATGGCGAGTTATCAGCGACGCCACATGAAGATGGAGGGAGCACACCTGCACACAACGGGGCACCACGATCATCCCGTAGGCATGCACGAGATGTCAAGTGCTGGCATCGGTGATGTCAAACTGGACTCGCTTTTGACGTTATGGAAAAGACATAACGTCACGTTTCTCGGCAACGTGGGTATATCCTTTCCTACAGGATCCATTGCACAGCAGGCAGACGACGAAAGCATTCTTCCTTATCCGATGCAACTGGGAAGTGGTTCTTTTGAAGCCCGTCCGGGTATAACGTTTTTCGGAACGCACGACAATTGGTCTTACGGTGGTCAGCTGCGTGGGGCATTTCCGTTGAATACCAATGCCAGCGAGTATCGGCACGGGAACACGCTCACTGCCACAACTTGGGGTGCGCGGCGTGTTAACAATTGGATCAGTCTCAGCGCGCGGTTACTATTTTCGCATAAGGGAAGTATTAGAGGAAACCATCCAGATTTGGATCTAAACAGGAGTCCAAGCCACCGCCCTGATTTTCAAGGGTTCAATAGATTTGACGTTGCGATTTCAAGTAATTTGATAGTACCAACAGGCACATTGGCAGGGCAGCGTCTCGCTATTGAGTTCATGTTGCCTGTTTATCAGAACCTCACGGGAACGCAACTGAAAAACACGTGGAAACTCGTCCTCGGTTGGAAGTACGCTTTCCAACTATTGTAAAGCACACCGGAAAGTGCAACCAACGTAAAACGACAGAAAGTAATACCATTTCTATATGATAATAGAACATTATCCCGTAGGTCGGGTAGAGTTTACGCAACCCCATAGGTGTAAACTTAAGGATTTCTGAATATCAGAAATCCTCTTTAGTCCCGTAGGGACGCAATGTTTATAGTGTTATGTTCAACCCACCTCTTTAGTCCCGTAGGGACGCAATGTTTATGGACTTGTCATTGGTATCCACATATCGTCCCTACGGGACTAAAGAGGGTGTTTATTTCGTTTTTTCTATAAACATATCGTCCCTACGGGACTGAAGAGTGGACAATCCCAATAACAATGCGTATTGAGAACGGATCATAATGATTCAGACATTTTCTTAAGTTTACATCTATGGGTAGAGTTTACGCAACCCCATAGGTGTCAATTTAGTGATAAATGTTTGTGGGAGGGCTTTTCAACCCCGATTTTACATCTTGAGTTCCGTAGGAACGATATGTTTATAGAAGGCACAGTCAAACCAGTCTCTTGAGTTCCGTAGGAGCGACATATATGGTTATACATACCGCCTCTACGAGGCTCAAGATTGGGTCAACTCCGTATGCTATAAACATACCGCCTCTACGAGGCTATTCCCTAAAAACAGAGTTAAATTCCTTAAATTGACGCCTATGGTGCGGTTTCCCAACTGCACCTACCACAGTGTAAAAGTAATTATATATTTCACTATATAGTAAATTATGTAAAGTTAATTATAGAATCCATTATAAAAAACTTGACATCCTTCCCTAAATATGTCAAACTATATTCCACCGCACGGCGAAATCTTCATTTTACCGGTAACTACCACCTATGAGTCGAAAACTCATTTTCTACACACTTGGCAATCTATTAATTTGTCTCGCTGGGACAATGCTATTACCGTTGGGTATAGCTATCTACTACTATTTCAGCGCAGGCGAACCCCAAAAAGATCTGTTCGCGTTTGTTTATGCTACCGTTATAACATTATGTGTTGGCTTAATTCTTCGATTCAGCATTAGACCCTCAGAACCAGAACTCGGTATACGTGAAGGGTTCGCAATTGTCGCTTTAGGATGGGTTTTTGTAGCGCTCTTTGGTTCTTTTCCTTATCTTTTTGCTGATGTTTTCTCAGCAGAAGGTCGTACTCCTTTAGAAGAATTCACATTCTGCTATTTTGAATCTATGTCCGGTTTCTCAACAACCGGTGCCACAGTTTTAACAGAAATTGAACATCTTTCACATGCCATGCTGTTTTGGCGAAGTTTCAGCCATTGGCTTGGCGGCATGGGAATTGTTGTGCTTGCTGTAGCGATTCTCCCGATGCTTGGTGTGGGTGGAATGCAGCTGTTTCGCGCAGAGGCACCTGGCCCCCAAACAGACCGACTCACACCACGTATCGCACAAACAGCCAAATTGCTCTGGGGAGTCTACATCTTACTCTCTGTATTAGAGACACTGCTGCTTTGGCTCGGGGACATGACCCTTTTCGATGCGCTCTGCCATACCTTTGGCACAATGGCTACTGGCGGATTTTCAACCAAAAACGCCAGCATTGCTCACTACAATAGCGTCTATATCGAAACGGTCATAATGGTCTTTATGTTCCTTGCAGGCACAAATTTTGCCTTGCACTATCGGGCACTCCGCGGTGATGTCAAAAGTTATTTTAAAGACACCGAATTCCGATTCTACTGTGTCGTGATTCTTGCGAGCATTCTTCTTGTTTCTTGGAATACAGTGAGATTTGAAAACGTTGATAAACAGATACCTTACGATTCCATGGGGGATGGAATCCGCTACGCCGCATTCCAAGTTTTATCTATAACCACTACAACCGGTTATGGCTCTGCTGATTTTGAAATGTGGCCCTATCTATCCCAATTCATTTTAGTCACGCTGATGTTCTACGGTGGATGTGCTGGATCAACGGGTGGAGGCATGAAACAACTTCGCTTTTTACTCCTTATCAAACAAAGTGGTGCTGAAATCAAGCGGCTAATTTTTCCACATGCTGTTCTGCCCGTTCGAGTCAATGACAGAGTCGTGCCCCCCGAAGTGCTTACACACGTCCTCGGCTTTTTCTTCTTTTTTATTGGTATTTTTGCTATCGTCACCTGTATCATGACGACCTTGGGCTTGGATTTAATCACTGCTGCAGGATGCACAATTGCTACGATGGGAAACATCGGACCCGGACTCGGTGATGTAGGTCCTATTGATAATTACGCACATATCCACACTGCAGGTAAAATTGTCCTGACTTTCTGCATGTTACTCGGCCGCTTAGAACTCTATACTGTACTTATTCTCTTTTCACCGAATTATTGGAAAAAATAATATGAACGCTGATAAACTCCGCAGAGAATATCAATCACATGGTGGATTGACCGAAGACAATATCGCTAAAAACCCCTTTGACCAATTTGAAAAATGGTTTACCGATGCCACAGAAGCAGGCATTGATCTGCCAGATGCAATGACACTTGCAACCGCAACGCCAGACGGTATCCCTTCTGCCCGTATGGTAGTCCTCAGAGGTTTTGACACAAATGGGTTCTGTTTCTATACGGACTATGACAGTCAAAAAGGAAAAGAATTGGCAGAGAACCCACATGCAGCACTTGTTTTCTATTGGCGGGAACATGATCGACAGGTGAGAAGCAATGGCATTGTAAAAAAGATGACAAAGGTTGAATCGGATGCATATTTCGCCAGTCGTCCAATTGATAGTCAACTTGCTGTCCAAACAGAACGGCAAAGCATCGTTATTCCTGGGCGAGGACATCTGGAGGAAAACTTTGAGAAAGCGAAGTTGACTTATTCTGATAAAGATATTCCACGACCATCTCATTGGGGCGGCTACAGACTGATTCCAAACATGTTTGAATTTTGGCAAGGGTGTCCAAACCGTTTACATGATAGGATTCGTTATATCTTAAAAGACACTGGAAACTGGGAAATTAAAAGATTATCACCTTGATATATGACTTGCTCCTAACTACAACAAGGTTTTCTGGGACTACCATTCTTAATAACTTTGCAAGAAACATTATTGAAAAGGAGATATTATGGAACTTGAATATATACCAGATGTGGGTCATTACAGCCCATTGATAATTATGTCTCCAATCATTCCAACGAAGGCAGAACAATTACAAAAAGCGATACAAGATGTCATATTGGGTTCTGGTGAAACGCTTGATATTCACACTTTGCCATTTATAACTCCGGTAGACGGGTGTAAACTTTCGGCACAGATTGCGGAACAAGATGATGGAGCAGTTTTGATAGATAAGACCAAAAATCAATTCAGATGGAAGTTAACACGTAAATCCTGGGAATTTTCTTTAGAATTATTACAGGTTTTTACAGAACCAGATTGCAGTGGTTTTCAATATCTTGATGACACGCTTGCTGTCCCTGTTATTATTTTAACCTATTATCGGCAATGGTGAAGCATACCACTGAATAGCGACAAATGTTATGTCTTCTATAAAAACCTTACAAACCTACATAAATAATCTTATTTCTCATTTTTTATTATATTTCAAAAAATCGTAATATTTATAAAAAAAACTTGACACTTTTCTCTAAATATGTAAAATTATAAGCACGTTTAACAAATTCGTTTGCAAATTTGAACACAAACTAAGTTAATTATTAGCAACGTCAGAAGTCCATCCGACAAAAGTAATAATAGATGACGTTAATATCTGTCGTTTGCCGGAGGCTTAAATAGATTAGAGCAAATGTTAGATTATCTTCCAATAGTATTTTTAGGACTCTTTGCAGTCCTCTTTGCAGGTGTTAATCTCGCCCTGACCCATCTTCTTGGACCTAAAAAACCCACACGTGTTAAACTATCTGTCTACGAATCTGGTGTGCAACCGGTCGGTGATGCCAGACAAAGGTTCTCCATCCGGTTCGACCTCATCGCTATGCTCTTTATCATCTTTGATATTGAAGTCGTCTTTCTCTATCCGTGGGCAGTGGTCTTTAAGAAAATGTCTGCAGATAACGGTTTATTTATTTTAGTTGAGATGCTGGTGTTTATCGGTATTCTCCTTCTCGGCTACATCTACGCTTGGAAAAAAGGAGGCTTAACATGGGATTAGCCAAAACCCATATACAAAGTGGATCAAGCACCGAACAAACTGATGGTAATATCATCACAACAACTATTGACAAAGTTGTCAATTGGGGACGAAAGAATTCCTTGTGGCCGATGCCGTTCGGTACCGCCTGCTGTGCGATTGAGATGATGGCGACCTTGGCTTCCAAATTCGACCTCTCTCGATTCGGTTCTGAGGCAATTCGTTTCTCTCCACGCCAATCTGACCTACTCATCGTTTCAGGACGGATTTCAATTAAAATGATGCCGGTACTAAAACGTATTTATGACCAGATGCCAGAACCGAAGTGGGTTATCTCAATGGGTGCATGTGCATCCTGCGGCGGTGTCTTTGATACTTATACCTTAATACAAGGCGTTGACCAATTCCTTCCTGTTGATGTCTATATTCCCGGATGCCCACCACGACCAGAAGATTTGATTGATGCTGTGATGCAAGTACAACGGCAAATCCAAAAAGGTGAGCTCCCCAAAGGTTCTGAGGTCGCATATAATGAATGAAGAAAAAGAGATTACGGAAGAAACGCAACCGCTTGTACTTGAAAAACTACAAGAAAAGTTTGCAGATGTCCTCTTAGCAGATACAGAAACCAGTAACGGTGTTGCTGTTGTTGTAGGCAAAGAACACATTTACGCGCTGTTAGAGTATCTAAAGACAGAACTTGCATATACGTTTCTTATTGACGTAACAGCAGTTGACAATTCCAATTTGGAATCGGAATTGATGCAGTATGACTATGCCCGATTCATGGTTGTCTATCACCTTTACACCTTTGAAGGGGAAACGCCTCGTATTCGGGTTAAAGTGCCAGTGCATGAAAAAGATTTGAAGGTTCCCTCGGTGACGAAGTTATGGAAGGGTGCCAACTGGTTGGAGCGGGAAACCCACGATATGTTCGGAATAGACTTTGAAGGACACCCTGATCTGCGTCGAATTTTAATGCCGGATGATTTTGAGGGACATCCACTTCGCAAGGATTATCCGCTACGTGGGCGTGGTGAGCGCGAAAGTTTCAATTTTGAAAAGCAGAACGTGTAGCCTTGAGTTTGAAAAAGAAGACATTTTGTTATAGGTTGGATAGACGGAAACTACATTAAAATCAAACGCTAATGAATGGTTCATTGATACATTTAGAACTGGTATTTCGAAAAAATGAAAAGAAAGATTTTGAATACCGTCAAAATGTCATTCTTGGTTATCGGGACAGTCTATGTATTCTGGGCGTTTGTTTACTTTTGCGCGGATCTTGTGCGGTGGTTGTATAAACACTTTAATTCACCCCCACAATAGTTTAAAATGCAACGAATAGTATTGAAAATATTGAGGTTAGAATTATGGGTGTAATTATTTTAACTTTTTTCGCTTGTGTTTGGATAGGTGTTGTATGCAAAGTTTTAGGACTTGTTCAAAATAAATATCAACAACTCAAAACGGAAAAGCGTAAGTCAATTTTATAAAAGGAGCAATCTATGCAAGGTGGGATGGAACGCACAACAGGCGAGAAGATGGTTCTCAACTTCGGACCGCAACACCCTGCTACACACGGCACCCTTCGTATCGTATTGGAACTTGATGGTGAAACCATTTTGAAGGCAACACCACACGCTGGATACTTACATACTGGGTTTGAGAAACTGGGTGAACATTTAGACTACAATCAGTACATCGTTGTTACTGACCGGATGAATTATCTGTCGCCATTGTCTAACAATTTTGGGTATGTGCTTGCAGTGGAACAATTGCTCGGTATTGAAGTGCCAAAGCGGTGTCAATACATCCGAATTTTGATGGCAGAACTTTCTCGACTGGCTGACCATCTGCTATGGCTTGGTACTGCAGCATTGGATTTAGGGGCGTTTTCAGTATTTCTCTACAGTTTCCGCGAGCGCGAAAAACTCTACAGTATTTTTGAGAAAACCACAGGCGCACGGTTGACAACAAGTTACACCCGTGTCGGTGGTGTTTTTCGCGATCTTTATGATGGATTTGAAACGGATACCCGTGATTTCATTACCAATTTCCCAAAAGCGTTGAAAGAAACGCATACGTTGTTAACCCGCAACCGAATTTGGATGGATAGAACAAAAGGGGTTGGCACAATTTCCTCTGAAGATGCGATTAATTATGGGTTAACCGGTCCCTGTCTACGTGCAACAGGTATCGCACACGATATCCGCAAGGCGGAGCCTTATTCCTCTTACAATGAAATAAAATTTGATGTGCCAGTTGGGACCAACGGTGATGCGTATGACCGATATTTAGTCCGAATGGAGGAGATGATTCAAAGCTGCGGTATCGTTGGACAAGCATTGGATAATCTGCCGGATGGTCCATTTAGTGTAGAAGACAACAAAATCATGATGCCAGACAAATCGGATGCTTATGGGCATATAGAAGGATTAATCCATCATTTCAAAATTGTTATGGATGGACACGGTGTGCAGCCTCCCAAAGGTGACCATTATTGCGCCACAGAATCGCCAAATGGAGAATTAGGGTTTTATATTGTGAGCGATGGAAGCGGGACTGCCTATCGTATTAGAATTCGTCCACCGAGTTTCTTCCATTTCCAAGCACTGCCGCACATGTTGGAAGGCGGCATGGTATCGGATACGGTGGCTGTGTTGGGAAGTTTAAATGTAATTGCCGGAGAGTTGGATAGGTAATAATAACCTTACATAGAAGAGAAATTGGATCGCCCCTTAAATGGTATAGATACGATAGAGGTACAGATATGTCAGAAATCAAAGTTAGTCTTGGCGGAGTCATGCTTTTTGTAAAAGATATGAAAAAGGTCATTGCATTTTATAGAGATGTAATCGGATTAACACCAGAAGAAGATCAACCATTTCCAGAAAATCGTTTTTACCGGTTTGATACAGGCGAGTGTAAACTGTGTCTCCATAGTGCAAGTAAACCAAATGAGGGTAGGCAAAAGTTAATGCTTCAGGTTGAAAGTGTGAATGCAATGCACCAACATTTAAAGTCAAAGGGGTTACGTTTAAGACCTTTGGAAAATGATGGTGGTTATGGGATTTTTGATATCAGAGACCCTGAGAAAAACCGAATTCAGTTTGTGGGAAAATACTAACTTATGGATGAAGTTGGGAAATAGGAACGAAAGTAGTATAAACTTTTTAAGGAGAAACATAATGGCACGCCCTTATGCAAAAGATACCTCTATTCCTTATGCCCCTACTGACGATATAGACCTTTACCCTTCTGAAGATGGAAAGCCGATGGCAGCAAGCGATTATCATTTAAGATTACTAATATGGACGCTGCAAGCACTTGAGACACATTTCGCACAAAATCCGGAAGTCTATATCTCTGGCGACCTAATGATGTATTACAGCGAAGGGGATCCCCGGAAGTCTATATCTCCGGATGTGCTCGTCTGTTTTGGTATAAACCCAAAGCTGCGTCTGACGTATAAAACATGGGAGGAAGGAAAAGCACCCGATTTCGTGATGGAGTTCTCCAGTAAAAGCACTTATGATAAAGACTTAGGCGAGAAGAAGGATGTTTATGCTTCATTGAGAATACAGAATTACTTCTTATATGATGCAGAGGGTTTGTATTTACCATCTCCGATGATGGGGTTCACGTTAGTGGATGGTGAGTATGTCGCTATTTCTGCGGATGAACGAGGAGGTTTTCGCGCTTCGGTTTTGGATTTGGATTTCCATATTCGTGATGGAGAGATAGCGATTTATGATCCTATTGTGGGTGAATGGCTTCAGACGCGTGCAGAACGTACAGAAATTGCTGAAGCACGCGCAGAAAACGCTGAAGCACGCGCAGAAAACGCTGAAGCACACGCCGAACAAGAAACTAACGCACGGCAAAACGCTGAGGCAGAACTCGCTAAGGCTTTAGCAGAAATTAAACGCCTGCGTACGGAGTAACAGACAATTATGCATCTTGGCGGTATAATTCTTTGAAGAATGAAGATGGTCTCGCGTGTTTTGACATGAGAGACCCTGAGAAAAACAGGATTCAGTTTGGGAAAATACTAACTCATGGCTGAAATTAGCATGAAACTACTTTTTACAACCTCGGCTATAGTCTTGATAAGTTTGTTCTCCATTTTCGCGGTCGGTTGCAGTGAAGATGAAGAAAAGAAAAAAGAAGATGTTATTGTGGACTTCGACTTTGTTGGAAGTTCTTGGGAAATTGTCTCAATTAATGGTGAAATGTTTGAAACATTTTTCTCCCAAAATGTCGCACCTGAACAATCGGACGATATAGAAGCTGAACAAGAATCCACACTTATTTCAAATAATTGGGTTTTTGAAGATGATGGTTCTTTGACAGGTAATTTAGCGTTCGAGGTATCAGAGAAATACCCGGGACCACCTGCTTCGTCAATGACCCAGAAACTCACTCAAACTATAGCAGGAATGTATATTGCAGATGAGGAAACCTTAAAAATCACTACAGAAGATATCAAAATGGATGTTGAAGTAACGCTTGAACCAAAAGAGGTATGGGCAGCACAAATAGTAGGTAAAACCGTAGAACAGTTAGAAGCGGATTTGGCAGCGGAATCGAAAAGTGGATTTGAACAGAATCCTTCAGATTTTATATTCGACAGCGGAATTGAATATACATGGAACGTCACAGGAGATACGTTAACGCTGACTTATTCTGATCAGAAAATGGTTCTCAAGAAAAAGTGATACTAAAATTACATGAAACTAATTGTCTTCGTTTTTACGCATCGGACAACAAAGGAGAAACATAATGGCACGCCCGTATTCAAAAGATACCTTTATTCCTTATGTCCCTACTGACGATGTTGACCTTTACCCTTCTGAAGATGGAAAGCCGATGGCAGCAAGCGATTATCATTTAAGATTACTAATATGGACGCTGCAAGCACTTGAGACACATTTCGCACAAAATCCGGAAGTCTATATCTCTGGCGACCTAATGATGTATTACAGCGAAGGGGATCCCCGGAAGTCTATATCTCCGGATGTGCTCGTCTGTTTTGGTATAAACCCAAAGCTGCGTCTGACGTATAAAACATGGGAGGAAGGAAAAGCACCCGATTTCGTGATGGAGTTCTCCAGTAAAAGCACTTACGATAAAGACTTAGGTGAGAAGAAGGATGTTTATGCTTCATTGGGAATACAGAATTACTTCTTATATGATGCAGAGGGGTTGTATTTACCATCTCCGATGATGGGATTTACGTTAGTGGATGGTGAGTATGTCGCTATTTCTGCGGATGAACGGGGAGGTTTTCGTGCCTCAGTTTTGGATTTGGATTTCCATATTCGCGATGGAGAGATAGCGATTTATGATCCTGTTGCGGGTGAATGGCTTCAGACACGTGCAGAACGCACAGAAATTGCAGAGGCACACGCTGAACAGGAAACCATCGCACGAGAAAATGCAGAAACACGCGCAGAGCAAGAAGCCACACGCGCAGAAAACGCTGAAGCAGAAGTCGCACAACTTCGTGAAGAAATTGCACGTTTGAAAGCACGCAGTTAAATACCATGAACTAAAAATCACCGCTTGTGCTACACAAAGTAACACTTTTGAAGAATTGCTTGAAAACATTTATGAGGCAATTGAAGGGTGTTATCCGTAGTAGATGCTAACACTGTTGCTGACGGCTGATAGCCAAGAAAAGGAAAACATAGATGTCAGATGAAATAATACAAATCGAAACACCATTTCAGTTTAACGAAGAAAACAAACGAGAATTTGACGAACTGATTGGTCGGTATCCCGTCAAAGAAGCAGCGATGCTGCCAACGCTCCACCTGGCACAACGGCAGGAAGGTTATATTACGCCTGCAGTCATGAAGTATGTAGCGGAACTGTTGGAACTTTCTGTGATGAAGGTAAAAGACGTGGTAACCTTCTATCCGATGTTCTTTGAGGAACCGGTGGGGAAATATGTTATTCGCGTCTGTCATACGCTGCCGTGTGCATTGCGCGACTGTAAAGTAGTTTTGGATCATCTGAAAGAAAAACTGAGTACTGACGTGGCATCAGAAACAAATCTCGCAAAAGGCACTACTGATGATGGCAAGTTCACCTTGATGAAAGTTGAGTGCCTTGCATCGTGTGATGTCGCCCCCGTTATCATGGTGAATGACGATTTATATAAAAATTTGACACCCGAAAAGGTTGATGAAATATTAGAGCAACTTCCCAATTAGAGGAAATGTCATAAATCGGAACTTGTTGGGTTTCACTGTGTTCTACCCAACCTACAAAATTATAAGAGACAATATGTAGAGGAAAAATATGGTTCAAGAAAGACGGATTCTCTACGAGCATCTGGATGTACCGAATATAAACACCTTTGATGTCTTTAGACAATATGAGGGTTACACCCGTTTTGAAAAGGCGATTGCCGAATATCAACCTGAAGAAATCGCGCAAATGGTGTGGGATGCGGGGTTGAAAGGCAGAGGCGGTGCCGGCTTTTCTACTGGGGAAAAATGGAGTTTTGTCCCAAGGGATATTGAGCCGCGCTATCTTTGTTGCAACGCTGACGAAAGCGAGCCCGGCACCTTCAGCAACCGCTACGTCTTAGAGAAAAACCCACATCTGTTGATAGAAGGTATCTTAATCTGTTGCTACGCAATGGGAATTGAGACCACTTATGTTTACATTCGCGGTGAATTCACACTTGGAAAAAAGATGTTAGATACCGCCATTAAGGAGGCTTACGAACAGGGTTACCTTGGTGAAAATGTTCGAGACACGGGGCTAAATATTAACATCTATTCACATCCGGGTGCTGGTGCATATATTTGTGGTGAAGAGACAGGATTGATTGAATCCCTTGAGGGGAAACGAGGGCAACCTCGCAACAAACCGCCTTTCCCTGCTGTTCAAGGTGTGTTTATGAAACCCACCGTCGTGCAGAATGTGGAGACCTTGTGCAACCTACCCTTTATCGTAGGGAATGGTGTAGAATGGTACACACAGATGGGACCGACGTACGGTGATACGCGATTTGACCCACCAAAAGCGGATCCAAATACAGGCACAAAACTCTACTGTATCAGCGGCGATGTCAACGAACCGGGTGTATATGAATTGGAACTCGGTTTGACAAGCACAGAGCTTATTGAGGTAGCAGGCGGTTTGCGTGGTGAAGAGGTCAAAGCGGTGATCCCTGGTGGAAGTTCCGCACCGATTTTGACGCATTACGAGTTAGATACACGACTTGATTTTACATCGCTCACACTTGCAAAATCAATGTTAGGTTCGGGTGGCATCATTGTAATGAATGAGACCCGGAATATCGTTGACTGCTTACTCAATATCATGAAATTCTACGCGCATGAATCGTGTGGGCAGTGCACACCGTGTCGATGGGGCACACCGTGGGTCCGTGATATTGTCCAACGGATTGCCGATGGAGAAGGCAGACAAACCACTATCACACGACCCAAGTTCGGTGTCACCGAAAGCGGCAGATGGGGTGATACTGGTGAAACAGAGGAAATCTACGAAGACCTTGATCTGCTGGAAAACGTTGCGAACAACATTGCGAATGTGGATACAATGACATGGAATACTATCTGCGTCTTTGGTATTGCTGTTTCGTGGCCGGCAGTCAGTTATATGCGCAAGTTCAGACCTGAATTTGAAGCCGCAATACGAGAAGGTAAATTGGTTACGCTACCTGTTGCTGAAGCGACAGTGCCGCCAGAGGAAAATTACGCGTATCAACAGCGGTTTATTCCAAAGGAGTTTGCTGACCTGTAGAACTGATTATCCCAGTTGGAAACTGACAGAATATTGAGGGCTATGCCAAGTCATTGGAGTAATATTTATGGCGTTTATTAAACTGAATGACCTTGAAATAGAGGTTGAAGACGGAACAAATATAGTTGAGGCTGCACGGGAACACGGCATTGAGGTGCCTCACTACTGCTACCACGCAGGGTTGAGTCGTCCAGCGAATTGCCGGATGTGCCTCGTTGAACCTTACGGTCCCATACCAGGTGCTCCCCCAGGTACAATCGGTCCAGCCCGACAATTAGCTACGGGTTGTACACTGACAGTCCGATCCGCACCACCAGAAAGAAAGTTAGAAGAAAAATATGACGCTATCGTCCGAACAGACAGTTCCCGTGTCATAAAGGCAAGAGAAGATATTTTGGAATTCTTGCTCGTACATCATCCTCTTGATTGCCCCGTCTGTGACCAAGCAGGTGAATGCGACCTGCAAGACTTCAGCTACCGGCATGGGCACGATAAAAGCCGCTATATAGAAGTCAAAAACGTGCCTCCGAAAAAAGACCTGGGGCCGGATATTTTGCTCTATTCCACACGTTGTATCGTTTGCACGCGGTGTATCCGATTCTGTGATGAGGTTTCAGGCAGTGGTGAACTTGGGTTGATAAATCGCGGTTCCCACGATGAGATTGACATTCCCCGAAGCCATGAAGGAACTCCCATACAACTTCTTGATAATAAACTCGCTGGAAATGTCGTTGATATTTGTCCTGTCGGTGCGTTGATTAGCAAAGATTTTTTGTTCAAATCTCGTCCGTGGTTTATGGAAAAGGCGAATAGTATCTGTTCAGGATGTAGCGTCGGATGTAATGTCACGGTTGAGTATAAGGCAGACGGTGTGTACCGTATCAAACCTCGCTTCCATGAAGATATTAACCAACACTGGATGTGTGATGATGGCAGACTCGGTTACCACTATGTCAACAGCGATGACCGTCTCCAACTACCCCTTAAGAAGGTTGATGGCGAACTTGTAACAACGCAGTGGGCAGATGCGTTGACGTTAATTACCGAAAATTTATCCGAAGTTGATGCTGCAGATATTGTTGTTATCGGTTCTGCACAAGGCACGAATGAAGACAACTATGTTTTACAGCAGTTTGCACACGATGTGCTAAAGACAACACAATTGGGGCTCTTTGGGCAACTACCCGGTGAAGAGCACAAATTCCCACAATTTACCATAGAAGCGGACAAGAATCCAAACACCGCAGGTGCGCGAACAATACTCGGCTCTGCAAACGGAAATGTCGTTTTAGAAGGCGATGCACTTTGGGAAAAGGTCGCAAGTGCGAAAGTCGTTTATATCGTTAGTGGTGTGCCAGAACGCGCGCTTGAAGATACCGAAAGAAACGCATTAGAAAAGGTTGATTTTCTCATCGTGCAAGATGTTTTACCATCAGCGGTTACGGAATTAGCCGATGTGGTACTACCGGGAACAACTTTCGCAGAAAAAGATGGCACGTTTACCAATTCTACCGGATGGGTGCAACGGATTCGAAAGACAATTGACCCTCCAGGTGAAGCACAAGTAGATTGGCAGATTACGCAGCAGCTTGCGAAGCGACTCGGTGGAGAAATTGATTACCATTTCGCGGGTGAAATTGCCATAGCAATTGCAGAGAATGTAGCGGGTTACGGTGACGCAACACATCAAAACATAGGAGATGCAGGCATTAAGTTAGACTAACTTGCTAATTTCAATCTGCGCGTCATCAAGAAGGAGAAATATGGAAAGTTTACCTCTTCACGTTTTTATCATCAGTTCAATCGTCAAAATTCTCATCGTTGCACATCTGCTGATTATTGGTGTGATGGCGATGATTTGGTCTGAACGCCGTGTGAGCGGATGGATGCAGGATCGACTCGGACCGAATCGCGTCGGACCACAAGGACTACTTCAACCTATTGCAGATGGGATTAAGTTCCTCTTTAAGGAAGACCTCATCCCAAATCACGTAGATAAGCCACTTTACGTGCTTGCCCCAGCAATGCTTCTGGTCCCAGCAATGATTATAGTAGCTGTCGTACCATTCGGAAGTTCTATGACGATAGCAGGATATGAAATTCCGCTTCAGATCGCTGACCTCAATATAGGCATTTTATATATCTTAGCAATAACGTCTCTCGGTGTGTATGGTGTTGTTATAGGTGCGTGGGCATCAAACAACAAATACTCACTTTTGGGTGGTTTGCGTTCATCCGCGCAGATGATAAGTTACGAATTGACGCTCGGATTGGCAATTATCGGTGTTTTGATGCTCTCCGAATCGCTCAAACTTCGGGAAATTGCAGAGGGACAGGGTGCAAACCCGTGGGAATGGAATTTCCTGATACACTTTCCAGCATTTCTTGCGTTTACAACAGCAGTGTTCGCAGAAACAAACCGATTGCCATTTGACCTTGCTGAAGCAGAGCAGGAACTTGTCGCAGGTTACCACACCGAATACAGCAGTATGAAATTCGCTATATTCTTTATGGCAGAATATATGAGCATGATTGTCGGTTCGGCAGTGGTTGTAACACTGTTCTTAGGCGGTTGGCACTTTTTCGGATTGGAAAACATAGGTGGAGAGGGATCCGTACTTGCTGGACTTATCTCGTTTGCTATCTTCTTTGTTAAAACAGGAATTTTCTTGTTTGTTTTCATCTGGGTACGCTGGACACTTCCGCGTTTCCGCTATGACCAACTCATGAATTTCGGTTGGAAATTCTTGTTGCCTGTTGCCTTATCGTCAATCGTTGTTACCGGCACATTATATATAATAACGAAAGGTAATCGTCTTTGGATAGGTGTTGGCAATGTAGTTGCAGCGTTTATTGTCGTAGCAATCGTAGCAGGGATGCTTGCTATGGACAATAACAGTAAATCTGCAGCGCAAAACACTCCCGCCGCAGCACCACTGCGCGGCTTGGACGCAGTAGAATAGGAGGCGTGCAAATGAATCCAGAAATGATTCTATTTTTTATCTTTGGTGCTGTGTCACTAATTGGTGCAATCGCTGTTATCTCGTTTCGGCACCCGATATATAGTGCGCTTTCGCTTATTGTAACGTTTTTCGCACAAGCAGGGTTGTTTGTGATTTTGGGCGCACACTTCGTCGCTGCTGTTCAGGTTATTGTGTATGCTGGAGCAATCATGGTATTGTTCCTCTTTGTAATTATGCTGCTGAACCTTGGCACACTCTCTGCGAAAGGTGCTCTCACAGGGAAACTGAAAGGTGTTGCGATAATTTTGGGTATCCTCTTGGCTGCTCAAGGCATCTATATTGCGGTGAATGCCCTCAATAATACTGAGGTTGGATCGGAAGCAGCACAGGAAAAGGCAGCTGCTCTCACTAATAATCCGATTGAAACTTATGATATTGGTGAACTTTTGTTCAGCAAATACCTTTTACCGTTTGAGGTTACCTCGCTTATTTTGTTGGCAGCATTGATTGGCGTAATTGTCTTGGTAAAACGCGAAAACCAAACTGAAAACTAAAACAGATTTAGGCGATAGTGCCTACAACAACAAAGGAGTCATCGGTTATTGGTATCAGTTTTCAACTTGTCTAACACCTACAGAACTCGTGTGTTACGACAGAAGGAGGACGGTTAACAATCCATCCTCTGACAACTGACAACTGACAACTGACAACTAATATGTCATTAGAGTATTATCTCATCTTGAGCGCGCTCTTATTTACAATAGGCGTTATCGGTGTACTCATCCGCAGAAACGCGATTATCATCTTTATGTGTATTGAATTGATGCTAAACGCAGCAAATCTCGCCTTTGTAGCGATCAGTCGTAGCCTCGGTCAAGTGGAGGGGCAGTTGTTCGTCTTTTTTGTGATGGCTGTTGCTGCTGCGGAAGTCGCAATCGGATTAGCAATTATTGTAAGTGTTTTCAAGCATCGCGAAACAATTAATGTGGATGAAGTTAATTCGCTGAAAGGATAAAACATGTCAAATAGTCTAATTATTATCTTATTAATTTCGCCACTTGTTGGGTTTCTGATTAACGGATTGTTTGGCAAATGGTTAAAAGGTAACGAGAAACTCAGTGGGACAATCGGTGCACTTGCCGTACTCGTATCCTTAATCTGTTCAATTATCGCTTTTGTAAATGTACAGGGCAGTGAGAAACCGTTCAATGAGGTGCTTTATTCATGGATTGCAGGTGAATCGTTCACTTTCAACATCGGCTTCCACGTTGATGCCTTGACAACTGTGATGTTGTTGGTAATTACAGGTGTTGGATTTCTCATCCACGTATATTCCATCGGATATATGCACGGAGATGCAGGCTATACCCGCTATTTTGCCTACCTAAATTTATTTGTCTTCGCGATGCTTATCCTCGTTCTCGGCAACAACTATCTGATGATGTTTGTTGGTTGGGAAGGTGTTGGACTCTGCTCCTATCTGCTAATAGGATTCTGGTATGAGAAACAATCCGCTACGGATGCAGGTAAAAAGGCGTTTATTGTCAACAGAATCGGTGATTTCGGTTTTCTGTTAGGGATGTTCACGTTGTTTGCTGTGTTCAACTCCCTTGACTTCTCAACGATATTTTCTGGAGCTGAAGCAAAAAGTGATGAGATAGTTTTTGGTGTAAACGGAATTATGCTTGCGACTTTGCTCCTCTTTGTTGGAGCAGTTGGTAAATCCGCACAGCTCCCTCTTTATGTTTGGCTGCCAGATGCAATGGAAGGTCCAACCCCTGTTAGTGCATTAATACACGCCGCCACAATGGTTACCGCGGGTGTCTATATGATTGCACGTTCCGCTGTGCTGTATAACATCGCAGAAACAGGAGTAGTTGTCGCTTGGATCGGTGTCCTAACCGCTTTGTTCGCCGCAATAATAGCCCTCAAACAGAATGACATTAAACGAATTCTCGCCTATTCCACCGTAAGCCAATTGGGGTATATGTTTGTCGGTGTCGGTGTCGGTGCGTATGCTTCCGGTATTTTCCATTTGGTAACACATGCATTCTTTAAAGGGCTGATGTTCTTGACTGCTGGCAGCGTGATGCACGCAATGGCGAATGAATTAGATATACGAAAAATGGGAGGATTGCGAAACAAATTGCCGATAACCCATGCTACATTTTTGGTTGGCGCGTTGGCAATTGCAGGTGCCCCGTTCTTAAGTGGTTTCTGGAGTAAGGATGAAATTTTACATAGCGCGTGGGGAGTTACATGGGGAAGCGGAAAAGCGATCTACATCATTGGATTGATTACTGCATTCCTGACAGCGTTCTACATGTTCCGTCTAATCTTTGTGACTTTTTATGGGAAATCTCGCGTTGAACCTGAGGTTGCTTCACATCTGCATGAATCACCTGCGGTGATGTGGATTCCGTTGGCTATTCTTGCTATTCCCTCTGCCCTAATCGGATTGCTGTTAGGGGTGGGCGGACACAATAGTTGGTTTCATCACTTTACTGAAAAAGTAGCAGGTTTTAAAGGCGGGCATGGCGAAGCATTGGGTAGTCCGATACCGTTCATGGTAATTTCATCAGTCATTGGGATAGCAGGCATCACATTTGCGTGGACACGCTATAAGAATCGTGTGCCTTCTGCAGAACCTACCAACGCATTACAGAAACTCGTTGCCAACAAATTCTATATTGATGAGCTATACAATACTTTTATCGTCCAGCCAATCAAAAACGCTTCCCATTTTCTGTTATGGAAATTGTTTGATACAGGGATTATTGACGGAATTGTTAATGGCGTGGCTGCACTTATCCGAGTGATTGGCGGAACTTTGCGAAGATTACAAACAGGTCTTGTCCAAGTATATATTGTGTCAATGGTCCTAGGAATCGTGTTATTCCTCGCGTACTATCTGTTTTTTGCTTAAAAATTGTCTTATAATGTAGACCAGTTCCCACGATCTTTTTTAGGAAATGCTAACGGAGGAAGAAATGAAACAGAGTAATTTTCGACCACGGGATTTGCTAAATCAAGAAATTGCTGGCATCTGCGGTGTTGCAAGACTGACAGATAAAGCGCGGGCTGACCATGTAGGAGAAATTGGAAGTTATAAATACGGTGCTGATTCTGAACAAGATACAGAGATTCTATCGTTCCTCGGTATTTCAGCGGAAGTTTTCAAAGATGCAGCAGTCAGACTCAACAACGATCTCAAACTGGGTGCATGGATTCTGAACAACTGTGATAAATCATCTGAGGAAGTATCTAAGTTCAATCGGAAGTTGAAACATCAGTGGCAGCGTAAAATGCCTCAAAATGGATTTTCAAAACGCCGCCGCGAATTAAATGCTGAAGAACCATCTATTCCTTTTTGGGTTTCACCTCAGTGGTGGTTACTATCGAAAATCTTCAAAAGATAGAAAAGATAGAGATTTGCAGTTTTGTTACTACAAAGTGAGTATACCCTATTAGAAGGGATTTTTGCTAATTGATTGTTTCGTGATGTAGAATAGTTTCCATAAAATTTCTTTTTACAAAATACGAACAGAGGAAAAGATGAAACAGAATACTTTTCGACCACGGGATTTGCTAAACAAAGAAGTTGCTGGCATCTGCGGTGTTGCAAGACTGACAGATAAGGCACGAGCTGCCCATGCAGGAGAAATTGGAAGTTATAAATACGGTGCTGATTCTGAACAAGATACTGGAATATTATCCTTCCTTGGCATTTCAGCGGATTCATTTCAGGAGGCATCTGTCCGGATTGACAACGATATTAGTTTAGGGGCATGGGTTCTGGACAACTGCAGTAGGTCGTCTGAGGAAATATCGAAATTCAATCGTAAACTAAAGTTTTGGTGGCAGAGCAAAATGCCTCGTGGCACTTATTCAAGGCGTCGTCGCGAATTGGCACGCCGCAGAGAATCATCCGAGTCATCTGGGATGGACTCGGTATTATTGATGATTATTGGTTCCGGTTGATGAAAGTTAAGTTATTCTAAAGGAGATTTTTTTGCTACTTTCAATAGTTATTTTTTTACCACTGCTTGGTGTGATAGCGATAGCATTGCTCAGAAATATGGGCGCATCTGCTATTAAAGGCATCGCGCTCGTCATCAGTTTGTTGACATTCGTTGTCTCAATAGGGCTTTACACCGGATTTGAGGCAGGAATTGATGGTTTCCAAACTGACTCACAACTCTACCAGAAACTGCCGTGGATTGCCGGTTTAGGTATAAGTTACCACATCGGCATTGACGGTATTTCGTTGTGGTTAGTGCTACTTACAACTTTCCTAACGCCAATATGTATTCTCGCCGCTTGGAATTCGGTTGAGAAAGGATTGAGCGGTTTTATGATGTCGCTCCTCGCGCTGGAAACTGGAATGCTGGGTGTTTTCTGTGCCTTAGACCTATTCTTGTTCTTTGTGTTCTGGGAGGCAATGTTAATCCCGATGTATTTCCTTATCGGAATATGGGGTGGTGAACGTAGAATCTATGCCACTATCAAGTTCGTACTTTACACAATGGCAGGCAGTGCGCTCATGTTAGTCGGCATTTTAGCACTATACTTCCAAAACGGTAACAGCTTTGATCTCGTAACACTATTAGCAACAGAAGGCACATTTGATCATTCCTATCTATTATTCCTTGCATTTTTCATTGCTTTTGCGATTAAAGTGCCTCTTTTCCCATTCCATACATGGCTACCAGATGCACACGTTGAAGCACCTACAGTCGGAAGTGTGATCCTGGCAGGGGTGCTGCTTAAAATGGGGACGTACGGGATAGTCCGCTTCTGCCTACCGCTTTTCCCACAAGCTGCAGCTGACGCTACACCTTGGATAGTGCCACTTGCAATTATCGGTATAATTTACGGGGCATTAGTAGCAATGGTACAACCGGACCTGAAAAAACTTGTCGCATATTCCAGTGTCAGTCACCTCGGTTTCGTAGTATTAGGTCTTTTTTCAAAAAGTCATTTAGGTATTCAGGGAAGCGTTTTGCAAATGATCAATCACGGATTAAGCACTGGCGCACTGTTCCTTTTGGTCGGCATGATTTATGAACGGCGGCACAGCCGAATGATCGTTGACTTCGGTGGACTGGCAAAGAAAATGCCTATCTTCGCTACCATCTTTTTGATTGTAACACTGTCATCCATCGGACTGCCGGGACTCAACGGATTCGTAGGTGAATTTATGATATTGCTTGGCAGTTTTGTTGGCGGGGCATTCTCCAAATGGTACGTGGTCTTCGCAACAACAGGCGTAATCTTGGCAGCAGTTTATATGCTATGGATGTTCCAGCGGGTCATGTTTGGTACACCAGACAACACAAACGCATCTTTGCCTGACCTGAAACCGCGTGAAATAGTTGTCTTACTGCCGATACTGCTTTTCATTGTATGGATTGGTGTACATCCGAATACATTCCTGAAACCGATGAAAGCATCAGTGGGTGTGGTTACTGAAAAAGTAAAAGTAAATGAATCTGACAATACGCCAGAGGTTGGACAAGTAATTATTGATGGTGAAACTCAAGACCCTGTTATTCTGAAAGTCGAAACCGCAACCCTACAACTGATTGAAGAGGAGGCACAGACGAAATAGTGAAGTCAAAACTTGCCTCTTTTCTTATATTATGCATCATCGTGGGGCTTACTTTAGTAGTTTCAATGGAAACCTTCGCTGCTGATGAGACACATGGCGAGGGTGGACACTTTCGCGTAGATGGTTCCATACTACCTATCTGGAGCATTATTCCCTTTGTAGGAATTCTCCTCTCAATCGCACTTTTCCCACTCCTGTTAGATTCCCATTTTCTTGTCCACCATGGTGGAAAAATGTCATTGGCATGGGCGTTATTATTCGCAATCCCATATCTTGTCGTTTTCAGAGGTGACGCTTTTCACGATATTTTATACATCTACTTAATAGACTACATTCCGTTCATCATACTGTTATGGGGTTTGTTCACGGTTGCAGGCGGGATACTCGTCAGAGGAACATTGCGCGGCACACCGATGGTTAACACGCTGTTATTGCTAATCGGCACTGTAATTGCCTCATGGATAGGAACAACAGGCGCATCAATGCTCCTTATCCGTCCGTTGATTAAAGCAAATGCGTACCGAAAGAGTAAGGTGCATTTAATTGTCTTCTTCATCTTTTTAGTAAGCAATATCGGTGGTTCCTTAACCCCTCTTGGCGATCCACCACTTTTTCTTGGATTTCTACACGGCGTGCCTTTCTTCTGGACAACAACCGCACTCTTTCCACACATGGTATTTATTAGTGTCATTTTAATCGTTCTCTTTTTCATAATAGACACATTCATGTTCAAACGAGAAGGTGGTGTCGTCCCAGATGATGGAGTCAACGAACCGATTCGTGTTGAAGGTCTTTTTAATCTCGTTTTCCTCTTTGGTATCGTTGCGGCAGTCTTAATGAGTGGCTCTTTCAAGTGGGGAGATATCAACGTACTCGGTGTTCATGTATATTGGCAGAATATCGCACGCGACGTGTTGATTGTCGTGATGGGTTTATTATCCCTCAAGTTTACGCCCTTTAGCGGTGAATTACGCCAATCAAACGAGTTCTCATGGGAACCAATCGAAGAAGTCGCAAAAGTATTTGCTGGCATCTTTATGACGATTATTCCGGCATTGACAATTCTCGGTGTCGGTACAAAAGGCGCACTGAGCGGGTTAATCGGGGCAATTCAGCAACCCTCTCACTACTTCTGGATAACTGGGATCTTGTCCAGTTTCTTAGATAATGCGCCAACCTATTTAACATTTTTCAACACCGCACTTGGAAAATTAGAGCTTACTGAGGCGGTTGTTCCACAAATTTTGTCAGGACAATTGACTGAGCCCCATCACCTTGAGTTTGTCAGATTGCTAACTGCAATATCTGTCGGGGCAGTTTTCATGGGTGCAAATACATATATCGGAAATGCACCGAATTTTATGGTTAAATCAATTGCCGAACAGAGCGGTATCCGCATGCCGAGTTTCTTTGGATACATGTTATGGTCCGTTGCTATTTTATTCCCGCTTTTTGTGGTCGTTACATTCGTGTTCCTACGTTAGAAGAAAAATATATGAAGTTTGACGCTCATGATTTATTGTTATTTCGGAGTTTAAAAACGGAGGTTTTGAATGCCAGTTGAGATACCTGAGATTAATTGGTCATTGTTAATGCCGCAACTTGTCATTGTTTCAACGTTGCTTATTGTCCTTGTCTTTGACATGATTGACTCTATTTCAAAAAAGACATTGGGATGGATGACAATTGTTGGTGCAGTGATTGCCTTATGGGCATCTATTAATCTGCTGCAAGCCGGGACAGATCAAACCCAGTTCAACGACATGTTCAGGATAGATAGTTACTCCCTCTTTTTCAACATTATCTTCCTCGTTTCAACAATTTTGGTTGCCCTCATCTCAATTAGTTATTTAGGGAAAGGCGATAAAAAACAGGGACCGTACTATCTGCTTATCCTGCTTGCAACGCTCGGCATGATGTTAATGGCTGCTGGCAATGAGTTGATTATCATTTTCCTCGGCTTAGAACTAATGTCGTTGTCGTTGTATGTG
This sequence comes from Candidatus Poribacteria bacterium, assembly GCA_028820635.1. Lineage (GTDB taxonomy): Bacteria > Poribacteria > WGA-4E > WGA-4E > WGA-3G > MSPOR6. The sequence continues at coordinate 156,302 of JAPPIG010000108.1, read as the reverse complement.
TTAGCAGGCTATTTCCGTGAAAGCCCTGCTTCAAGTGAAGCAGGAATGAAATATCTATTGCTTGGTGCGTTTGCAAGTGCCTTTTTCCTCTATGGAATCGCTTTAATTTACGGTGCTGCTGGAACAACAAGTATTCCAGGGATTGCAGAGAAACTCACCACTGAGAGTCAATCCCCACTTCTCTTAGCAGGGACATTCCTACTTATCGTTGGGTTTGGGTTTAAGGTTGCTATCGTTCCGTTCCACCAATGGGCACCAGATGTTTACGAAGGCGCACCTACCACAATCGCTGCCTTCATCTCTGCGGGACCAAAAGCAGCTGGATTTGCAGCATTTATTAGGATTTTTATGGAAGCGTTGCCAGATATACAGTCTGAATGGACAGGTGTAATCGTGTTGTTGGCGATGTTGACGATGACAGTTGGTAATGTTATTGCTATAGCGCAAACAAACATCAAACGGATGCTCGCCTATTCAAGTATTGCACATGCAGGTTATGTGTTAATAGGTTTAGCTGCAGCAAACGATGATGGTACATCAAGCGCAATGCTCTATCTCCTTGTTTACTGCGTTATGAATATCGGTGCTTTCGGTGCGGTTATCTTAGCGAGAACCGCTGATGGAGAAAGTTTAACGATTTCCGATTACGCAGGACTCGGTTTCCGTAAGCCTCTGCTCGGCATATTTATGACGCTAATGCTTCTATCCCTTGCGGGTTTTCCGCCAACTGCAGGGTTTGTCGGAAAATTTTATATCTTCAAATCTGCTGTTCAAGCCGCTGTTCAACCAGATGTAGTTAACACTTGGCTTGTCTCACTTGTCATCGTTGGTGCTGTCAATACTGCGATTTCAGCTTTCTATTATCTACGCGTTGTCGTAACAATGTATATGCGTGAACCTGAAGAAGAGTTGGAATTCAATCCATACCCCTCAACCTTAGTCATCGGATTAGCCCTTGCTGCAATTGGCGTTTTGCTCATCGGTATTTTGCCATCGCTACTGCTCAATCCCGCGCAAAATGCTGTGCTATAACTAATCAACTCAAATCGTAAAAGATATTTCACAATAACCTTAATGTCGGTTTATGTAGGTTTAGACCTTCAAAATTGTCATTAAGGTTTTTTCTTGTAGCGTTGTAGTCGCGCAATTCATTGCGCTTCTTACATTATTTTTACAAATTATTCAAGAAATACAAAAAAAGATGCAACTTTTTTGCAACTTGTTTGTAGTAGCGTTAACCCGAGCGCGCGGAGTTGCCACATGACAGAAGATGAATTCCTTGAACTGGTCCGCAAACATCAAGATCAGGTTTATCGGCATGCCTTCTATCTACTCAAAAACAGTGAAGACGCAAAAGATATGACACAAGAAACCTTTATCAAGGCATGGCAACATCACAGGAAATTAAAGCAGGAAACCGTTCGCTCATGGTTGCTGAAATGTGTACAGAATCTCTGTTTTAATCAACTAAAACGCCGAAAATTTCGGGTGCATTTATCCGAAGAAGATGGTGAAACGCTTGAAATGCTACTGCATACACATTCATATCAGTCAAATCCAACCCCAGAGGAGACTGCCATTAAGCAAGAACATAAGCAGTTAGTGCATCAAGCGATTGACGAATTACCGCCATCCATGCGATCAATCGTAATTATGCGGGAATTAGAAGAGATGAGTTATAAAGAAATTGCACAGGTCTTAAAACAATCTGAAAACACCATCAAATCAACCGTATTTCGTGCTCGTAAGAAATTGCGGGAAATATTGAACCGCCTACTGGAGACATAACCGATGCCTCAAAATCTATCACACGAAATAACTTGCACAGACTGCCAAGCGCAAATTGAAGAATACATTGCGGGGGAATTGGATACCGCCATTGAATCTGCTATCACATCTCACCTCGCTACATGTAACACATGTCAGCACGAATTCAATTTGGCACAAACAATTGATGTGGTGTTGGACGATCTGCCAAAACCAACGTCCCCACCCGACATATTAAGTGAGGTTACGGCTTATATTCAGACGCATCCTCACAACGATAATTGGATGGATCGTTTTTTCAATGTATTCGCTTGGGAAAACTCGCGCCAACTAATTCTTCGTGTAAGTGCCCTTACCTGTCTTGTCGGAATAGTATTATTTGGTATCCATCAACATCAAAGGCATGTTGAAATAGAACAAGCAAAAAGCGACTTCAACTACGCAATGCGTAAGATGGAGTACGCAGTCCATAAAACAGGTCTTGCAGTAAACGATAGTTTTACATCTCTTAAGATTGACGAAGCATCACGCAGTGTTTTCAAATCAACATCAAAAATATCTTCAGCAATCGATAAAAGCTTAGGTATACTAAACCGCCTAACTGGTGATCAACCGGATTCAGAGACAATTCCACCTAAAACCAAACATACAAATTTTTCTATAAAACCTAATTCATCAATTCCAGGAGGAAGTACACAATGAGACGATTTAGCCTGATAACCCTTCTACTCGCTTTCTGCTTTTTTAGCAATGGCATAGCAGAAACCGACGCAATTCGTGGCAAAATAGAGATGAACTTACCGAACCCTTCAGTACTTAATTTAGAAATCAACTTAGATAAGACATTTTTCAACCGCTTTTTCAATTCTACGATAAATTTACCGGAACATGCGGAGTACGTGGAGATGATAGAGGGTGTTTTCATCCGCAGTTATAGTAAAGAAGCCGGGAACTTAATTGAAATTACACGCCATTACCAGAACATTCTCAAAACGGAAAAGTGGGAGAAGTTTATCAAGGTTAAGGACCAACTTCACGTCAGCCTGCTCTTTGCCGATAACCCCGATGTATTACATGGAATCTTTATCGTCTTGATTGACGAGAATAACACTACTTTTGTGAACATTTTTGGGAAGATAGATTTTCAGAAACTCGGAATCCTCTTTGGAAAACTTAAGGAATCGAAACCAGAGTTTTGGGAAGACTTTAAGTTTGACATAAAATTCCGTAGGGAAAAATAAAAAACCAAGATGCAAACACATTTCACGCACAAGCAAAGTTTCCTGTTAATTGAAGCATTATATAAAAAAGGAGAATAACACAATGAAACTGCAAAGACACCTTACACTGTTCTTCACAACGTTCTGTTTAGCATTCTGGATTTTACCGATCCATCAGGTATTAGCGGAAAAAGAACAGTCTGAAAAAACAAAGAAGAAAGGACGTATCCTCTTTGACCACCCGAGAAGTCCCGAAGCAAAGGTTGAAGTCAACTTGACAGACAAACTTATCAATCTGGTCACCAAATCCATGAGTTTGTCACCAGAGGTGAAAGAGATGGTCCAGATGCTTGATGGTATCTATGTCCGCACTTATGATAGTTCTATAACCACTGACGGGTCGAAGTTTGTTGAATACTATCAGGATAAGCTTAGAAAAGAGGAGTGGGAAGTTTTCGTCAAAATCAAGGAAGCGAACGAAATGGTTGAAGTAAGTCTGCTATATGATGAAGATGTAGCTTACGGAATCTTTGCCATTGCGGTTACCGATAAGCCTGAAAAGCGTAAGGAAGTTACCTTTGTTAACATTGTCGGCAAAATCGCTACAGAACGGATTAGCGATTTGCTTGGAAATTTGAGCAATTTTGGAACTACAGATATTGATCTCGGTGACAAATTGAAGGTAAAGGTAGAACCAAACCCAGATAGAGGCACCGTTGAAAAAGAAATGCTTGCGGTTAAAATCGAAAAACCGCCAAAAATTGACGGAAAACTTGATGATAACAGCTGGAAAATAGCACCTGAAGCAGACAAATTTACGCATGTGAGCACCGAAAAACCGGTCAAAGATCAGACCACAGTCAAACTGGTTTATACCGACAAATCAATCTACGTTGCGTGGCATCTTTACGATTCCCAACCCCAAAAAATCGTAGCACTTCAAACCAAAGACCATGTTCGTTTCGTAAACGAAGATTCAGTCTGCTTCAGCATTGACCCATTTCACACACGCAAACCCGAACATCGTACCTTGTTTATGGCAAATCCACTTGGAAAAAAATATGTGCATTTTGCTACAGCGCGTCCAAAGAATCCCGAATGGGCAGATCAGTGGAAAGTCGCATCAAAAATTGTTGATGACGGATGGGTTGTGGAGATGGAAATTCCTTGGCAGATACTGGATTATCCCGATACCACTGAGCCAATTCTGATGGGTATTAACTTTGACAGAAAACAACAACGCACAGGTGAGCATTCTTGGTGGTCAAATGTTGGTGTTGAAAAACTATACAGTAACGACGGCAATTGGATGCAGGTTCTACCACCATCAAAATCGTCACTTATGCAAGGCATGTTAGACGCATTTGAAAAAGACAGATACAATCCCGCAGGCGTTTTTACCCAAGGCAACCAAGTTTCTCTCACTGACAAGAATTTCTTTCGCCTCTTGAATACCAGCGGTTTAAATCCTGTTGATGGACTAAGACTCGGTGGCGGATTTGAACTTGGCAAAAGATGGTATTACGACCCACTCTTTTTTGAAAGATCCGGCGAAACGATTCGACGAAATGTAAACGGTGACTCAGTCCCAATACGTTCCCACTTAGGACCGATGCCTTTTGTATTCGGTAGTATGAGTTTTGCTACTCAAACAGAAACTCTCAATTATCGGCTTGGTGGCGGTGTCATATTCGGTGAGAAATCAAATCTGACATATAGTGCCCAAATTCATAGACTAACATCTGTCAGGGACAGAGACCTCTTATTGAGCGGCAGCGAACAATTCTTGAGAGCATTCACTGGTGCAGACTTCAATGACTACTATACCAGACAAGGAGGCGTGATGGCACTGCAATGGCAGAATCCGACATTGAAGCATACGCTGGGACTATCGCTTCTATTGGAAGAACATGAAACCATTTTCAATCACGGCCATTCTGACTTAAGAATCGGCACCTCAAATTATCATTTAGATGTAAGCACACTTGCAAGAGCGAATTCTCTAATATACGATGGCAGAATGCATAGTATCTCTATAAAATACGATTTTGATACTCGGGAAAACACCAAAGTTAGATACGACTTGGGAAACCGAGGAAACAATAACGAGTGGTATAACACATTTCTTGGTGAGTTTTCTGCTTCTGAAATCGGTTCAGATTATGATTTCGCGCGTTTTGTGATACACCTCCGCAACTACCATCCCATTGGAGAAAACTGGCTTGATACCCGTTTAAAAGTCGGGTTAGCTGCTACTCAGTATTGGTTGCCTTATCAACGCCAATTTGTGCTGGGTGGCACCGGAACTTTACGCGGATACTCGCTCTACGAATTTGCGGGCGACCATGGGTTTCTCTTCAATTTGGAGTATGTTCATAGTTTAACAAGTAAGATTTTCGTTGTGCCTTTTGTAGATATAGGACAAGCATGGGATAATTTGGAAGATATAAAGAATATTTATCCAAAGGCTAACCTTGGCATCGGTTTCCAATTCGGTATCTTCAGGTTGAACTTCGCAAGAGCTCTTGAGAGGGACCGAGGATATCAAGCCAATTTTAAATGGTCCCGCACGTTTTAAACTTACTGAAATTGAAAGGAGAGTCCAATGAAAAAATTGAATCAGTCTTTAAAACTTGCCGTTTTTGTTTCTCTGTTTACGTTGCCTTTTCTTATCAGCTGCAGCGAAAGGGATCGCGAGATGAGGTTCCCTCATACTGATATACCTGAAAGCGTAACCGTTATGATTAAACATGTCCCCGAAGGCGCATCATTTGACCTCGATATTTCCACTGACTACAGTCAACATAAAGACAATTTGGGGGCTATAGTCATCGTTCACAATTACAGCGAGGAATATACTGTTACCCAGAACTTCAACAAGACATTTCCGTTAGAAGTGGAAGAACCTACCATCGATCTCGGTCTAATTTGTACTCACGTTGGTTCCACAAGTGAAGACAGTTCCGATTCAATTCGTCTAATTATCCGCTTTAACGGAGACGGAAATTTCTATAGAGGAAATCATAACGAAGTTCTGCCTGTTAAAGTAGGCACAACAATAAACGTACGAAGCAGATTTAGCCGATACGATGGCACATCAAAGTCTGTCTCCAGTTCTAAACCTAATGGGTCGTAACCCTATAATTAAGCTGTTGTCTTGCTCAAGATACTTGTCTAAAGTGTAACGTGAGTTGAATACAAAATTCAAATGTAGGTAATCGCACTAAATCAACACCGAATGCCATACGCGCATTCGGTGTTGATTTAGTGCATCGTTGTTTCTAAACAGGGCACATAGCAGCCTCTATACTCATAAACATAAAACTGAATGGCTTCCTACTGTTATACCATTCCTAAAAAATAACTACTCTTAAAGAAATAGACCCTTTGTAGTCGCGCAATTCATTGCGCCTCTTACATTTCTTTTCAAAAGAGAAAATAATTTATAGAATTGGTATTAGTTTTACAATAGCATCGGTTTTTCAAGCGTGCTATAATGTTTGAAATATCAAAAGGAGAAAATACCCCTATGAAACCAACAATCATGATTCTCGGAAGTGGACACTTAGCGAACCCTGGCGCGGATGCATACAATTTCAAAATGGACGATGTGCTCGCGCCTAAACGCCAAAGCGAAATAGAACAACTTGTGACACTACTTAAACCGTTTCGTCCGACTAAGATTGCCCTTGAGGCAGATGAAAGGTTTATGTCTGAAATTAATGCGAACTACCAAGGTTATCTGGAAGGCACCTACGAACTCAAACGTGGAGAAGGTGACCAAATTGGGTTTAGATTAGCTAAGCAGATGGAACATCAGAAGTTGTACGGTGTTGATTATTGGCCAAAGCATAACCCATTTTTTCCAGAAGATTTTGACTCGGATTTGACCGATGCTGATAAATTCGCAAAGGAACACAATCAAGAGCACTTGTTGTCAAGCATAGAGGACTATTATCCTGATGGCGACGTGGAATTCCATGAGGAAGAAGATGGCAGAGTCTGGATTGTACCCGTGAAATACGAATCACTCATTGATATGTACATACGCGGCAACGAACCTGAAGGCAGGCGCGCCGACCACCAGTTATACCTACGCGGTGCACGGATTGGATTAAGCGATCAATACCCCGGGGCGAACTGGCTTGTGCATCGTTGGTATGCCCGTAATCTCAAAATTTTTGTCAATCTGACGCGTATCACCGAATCTGAAGAGGACCGGATATTGTTAATTATTGGTGGCGGACACGTCTTTCTGGTTCAGCAGTTCCTTGAGGACTCAGGGGATTATATTGTCGAAAGTCCGTTAAAATATCTGAAAACGGAAGACTCTAATTGATGAAATAACTGACGTTCACAATGACAGCATTCATTGTAATGTGAACATATTTTGGATTTTACTATAAACGCATCAAACCTATAAAGAACTGTAAAAGTAAATTTAGATTTTACTAAAACCTATCATTTTCTACCCACCTTGGCGCGCTGCCATCATTTCAATATCAAATCCTTCCCTCCGAATACGTTGATCAAAATAGAGGAGTGTCGCGCCGATAACCCAGATCGGCATCGTTATGGTATCAATACCTAAATAGATTAGATGCATGAGTTGGTGCGAAAGCCGAAGTTCATTTTGAAAAACAGGGAGCTGCATGAGCCATACCGGCTGAAGCACGTTTCTTAACTCTTCAAAGTTGGTGTGTTCCGTTAAAATAAACAGAAAACCGAAGCCAAATCGGAATATAAAATTGACAGCTAAATATAGCAGAAAAATTGCTGTCATTATGCTGGCGATTTGCAAAGACCTACGCCTGATTAATTCACCTCTACGCCGTATACCGTCCCATATAGATTTTCCTTCTACTAAAACTGCAGCAGCGAAGAAACACCAATGGCTTATGAAATAGACTGCTACAAAAATCACAATCACAGAAGATAGTAGTGACAAAACAAAAGTTAAGAAGAAATTGAAAGGAATCTGCATTAAAAAACTGAGAGGTCCACTAAAGAAAAGTCCTACGAGAGTTGTGGTGATAATAGCGATCAATCCAAAAAGAAACGCACCGACAAAACATGTAATAAATTGCCGTATACCCAGTTTTAACACTGCACCTATTCTAATAACACCATCAAGATAGGCTTGGGAAGTTGCGAACATGAGGCTGCTTGCAACGAAAATTGAAACACCAAAAAGAACACCTGTCATTGTGATCCAGATTGCTATCCTTTCATTTCGCCCTACCGAATCGTCCAAAAGGCAGATTGAAAATCCGATGAGCATTGCGAGAAGATAGATTGATGTTATACCAAGAAATCGCAGGAAATGTGTACGGTAGAAACTAAACGTTGCATCAAGAAGTTCACCGAAACCCATCGAACGCGGTATAGGAGAGGTGTTTTCAATTGTTGTCGGTGATTCAATTTCCATAATCTGTTCTACTCTGTAGATTCAGATGGGCTATCACTCTTTTCCTGAACAGGTTTAGGAGACTCTGATGTCTTCAGCGTGTAGACTTCTTCTAAAAATTTATCGTAGCGAATATCACCGCCCCTTCCCATCTTTTCGGCAATAGGGTAACCAATGGTTCGGGCGAGGTCCGTAAGACGGATAGTAGAAAGTGTGGAACGACGTAAAAGATATTCACGTATCATGCCTAACTCCGACTCTGTTACCAATTCCGGTTTTATCCAGTCAGTATAGAGTGATTCTTCTCGTGAGATGTTGACCGCAGGGGTAGAAACCTTTGAATTAATACCAGTATATTCGCGACTTTTTCGCGATGTTTTAACGACAAGCGTGCCTGCAGCTAAGTCGCCTAACCTTTGCCAATTCTTATTTATCAGCATAACGAACAACCCTGCACCATAGCAGAACGGCAGAAAATCGACGACCCGCACTAAATTACGGATAGCTGAATCAGCGAAACTAATCGGGTAACCGCCTTCTTTGATGACGCGTAATCCGAGTGCAAGTTTCCCAGGGGATTGACCGTTCGTCGTAATCTCAAATACCATATAGTACCCCCAGAACAAGGCAAAAACAATAATACCACCAACTGCTCTCAGCCAGTTACCAAGTATATCTCCAAGTTCAGTGACAAATTTGATATTGACGTAAGTGCCGACAAGTATTATCAGTACAAGTAATAAAGTGTCAAGCAGTGCCGCATAGAAACGCGATCCTATACCTGCTTTCTGATAGTTGATGTCAATCTGTTCTGGGGTTTCTACTGATAATTGTTCGTTCATAATATTTGTGGTTGTTATTCCCAACGCGCCCAAGCATTTGGCGTAACATAACCTTCGTCAGAATAAGGATCATTACCTGAAACAACGATCACACCGCGATAATTACGTTGTCCCTTCCATCCAATCCACGACGCTGTTGAACAATAATGGCTTACCAAAACACGACGATAACTATCGCTCCGGTTTTTCTTAGAGCGATGTAAAAGGTAACCGTTGAAAAAGAGAACGCTTCCGGCAGTCATCTCAATTGGGATTTCATCAGAATCATCAAAACCCATCGCCTCGTGGCAACTGTCAAACTCGTCGCGTTTATTATGCGGGTGCCGATCATAAATTACGCCGGAACGATGGCTGTTGGGCAATACCCACAGACATCCATTATCAATAGTGGCATCATCCAAGGCAATCCAAGCACCGACAAGTGATCGGTCGCGCGTCGGTATCGGGTGTTCATCTTGATGCCACGGATTACCCGTATGTCCTGGCACCTTACCCAACATCATGGACTGCATACACTTTATACCGCCATCCCAAAACGGGATATGCGCACCGACTATCTCTTGGAGCACCGCACAGATTTTTGGATGTTCAACATAACGATGGACGAGCGGACTAAATGTATGTGGTTCACCGACACACATAATCCGATCCAATATCTCAGTTTCTGTCGCATTTTCGGGCATTGACGGAATCGCTTTACATTCATAATCGCCACGAAAGATTTTTAGCATTTCTAATTTGATTTCTTCACATTCTTGCGGTGTAACGAGGTCTGGAACTAATAAATATCCGTCATTGATATACGATTCTGCCCAACTTTTAGAAGATTGATCCGCCATTTACGGGACCGCTCCTTTTGTATATTTTAAATTTACTTCTTCATGATACCATATCTTGAAAGACATGTCATTTCAAATTAACTCAAACCTTCTTGTGGTAAGCGCGTTTTGCAAACGCGCATTCAGCGTTGATTTGGCGTTTTCTAAGTCTTGCCCCACATGATAGGCGCGTTTTGTAAACGCGCCATTTATAGCATCTAATGTCTGAGTTCGGCGCGTTTAAAAAACGCGCCTACTTTGGGTAATAAATCGGGCTTACAAAGCCTTCCAACAAGAAACTCTCCAGGGTTATTTAGTTTTATGTTTTTCGGGCAGTTTCTATCACAGTTGTTAATATTTATGTATAGCAGATATGGGGTAAAAAAAACACACTATATCTGCTTTTCATAAAAATAAACACTTGTAAAAAAATATAGAAACTGAATAACCCTGTATTTGATTTGACATTTCTGGTTTTTTGTGGTATTTTTTATAACATGAACTACTTGTAAAGTTTGTGATTATCGTGAATCGTTTGGTACTGAGTGTTCATTAGGCAAAAGTTTGAGCACCTTGGATTATCTATATATCGGTTAATTTGACATTCAAACTGGTTATCTGAAATTTGGCTTGAATTTGTTATGGGAGGCACACAGAAGGTTTTATGAAAAATCTTGCAATTATTCCACTGATTTTAATCTTATTTATTTGCTTTGGTTGTGATACGAAACAGAAAGGTCCCAGTTATCTGTCGGTTGGGCGAGATAAACTTATTGAAAGTGGAAACGCTGTTGAAGCTATTAATCTTCTCATAGAGGCAGAGAAAAAAGAGGAAGATAAAACAGAGCCGCGTGCACTGCTCGTAATAGCATACTCACACGCGCTTGCATCAGATGCGACAAAGGGACAGGATTTTGAATCAGAATATAAAAAACAGAAAACTCAAAGAATAGCAGCCTTGAATGAAGCAGAGATCAACAAAATGATCGAAATTCTCAACAAACGTTCGGAAATCCAACAAGCTGGGTTTCAAGCATTGGTTCAGAAAGGAACAGACGCTGCTATTTTAATAATTGATAATCTTGCCCAAGGTTTATATCCAGATATACAGAAGAATCTTATTTCGGCACTTGAGCAAATGGGAACTAAGACGATTGAGCCTATCTTAGATAGCATAGCCGATGCAGAGGTGAATCCTGCTATAAAAATGAAACTAATTCAGGTGCTCGGCGAAATTGGGGATGAGAAAGCGGCTGAAAGATTAAAATCTATTGATACAACCGGCATGAGCGATGCGCTCAAAATGGCAGTTTATACGACCCTTTATCAACTCGGTGATAGAAAATATAAAACTGAAATTCTTGCAGGACTAACAGCAAATGAAGTAGAGGTGCGACGTGCTGCAGCAAAAGCAATGGCTAACCTTAAAAATGTCAACACAAGCATGCTTATCACGGCACTTAAAGACGATGATTCCCAGGTAGTTACTGACATTGCAAAGGCTTTATCTGTACACAAAACCAAAAATGCTGTAGAACCATTTGTAAATATAATCAAAAGTGAGCATAGCTCAAAAGCGAAGCAAGCTGTCTTAAATACGCTTGCTACCTATATTGAAGCAGGCGGCGGTCTTACAAGAGGGTTAGCAAGTCGCATGACGTATTTACTTATCAATAAAGAGGTGAACAATTCAGATGACCGCTTGATGTTAGTGCAATTTCTCAAAAAACGGATGGTGAAGCAGCTAAAGGCAGCAACGTTATTTGATGATGAACTTGAAACTAAACTTTACAATTATATCCAAAATGAAGAAGAGAGTGCATTTGTAAAAGTTGAACTCAATGAACTACTCAACGATATTAGAAAATAGTTTTCTCTGTAGATGTGAATTCTGTATACGGATTTAAATTATGCGACCTCTCTCATAATTATGGGAGAGGTTCAAATTTTGTTGGATAAAGGCAACTCCTTTGATGTCGTTGTAAATACTACGTTTTTATTTAAGCAACGCTATATTAAAATTTTCTTGACACAAAAATGTATCTGTTTTATCATACTTCTGTATACTAATCTCTCGGATTCTCGACGAAAGTTAATCTATCTGAATTTATACTATACACAGATTTGACATTTACGTTGATGTTAGGAGGAAAACGAAGTTAACATGAAAAAACTTTTAACGATATGCCTCGTTTTAACATGGGTTGTGTCGTTTGGCTGTAAGCAGGAAAAAATCATTCCTGAACTTAAACCGGGCAGACAAAAATTATTAGCTGGTCTCGCAATAGAAGCAGTTAGCCATCTCAAACTTGCCGAAATAGAAGAAAAAAATAAGGATGAACCTCGGGCACTCCTGCTAATTGCGTATAGTTACGCACTTTCTGCGGATGCCACGTGGCTAAAGAGCAACAATTTGGAAACCGAATATCGGAATGAACGGGCACGGCGTCTTGCTGAACTGAACACATCTGAGACGGAAGAAATCTTTCAAATCCTTAATGAGAGACATCTCTTTCAAAATGATGTCAGACAAATCCTAATTGATAAAGGTATCCCTGTCATACCACTCATTTTGAAGAGTTTTATTGAAAAAAAGTATTCCGATGCCCATAAAGATTTCGACTATATCCTGACACAGATCGGCAGCAAAGGCATTGATGAACTCTTCACCGCAGTAGATAACGCAGATACCTCTATTCCAGTCAGGGATAGATTGATACGTATTATCGCAGATATCGGAGATCCTTCGGCCCAGGAAAGGTTAGAATCTCTTAAAAACACAGTATTGGATACTGGGTTGAAGATAGAGATTCTTTCCGCCCTATATCGACTCGGCAATAAAGCATACCAAAAAGACATTGAGGCAGCTTTGACCGATAATAATGTTTTAGCACGCCAAGCCGCCGCGAGATCAATGATATTGCTCAATCAACCGTCTACTGACAAAATGATCAAGGCACTTAAGGACGCTGATGATACAGTTCGGTTAGCTATTGTCCAAGCATTAGAAAAACATACTGATAAAAACGCAGTAGATAACTTGTTTAGTATGCTAACCAACGATTCCAGTATTAACACGAAAAGGACTGTTGTAGAAACCCTAAGTCACTATGCTGAAATTGGTCTTGCAGACGGATTGGCATCACGTTTAATCAAGTTGTTGATAGACATCGAGATTTCTATCTCTAATCACGAAGATAGAGTTTTTATTGTCCAATTGCTTAAAAAACCAGCACTGATCAAGCAAATTCAAACAGCAGACCCCTATGATAATTTACCGCATAAACTCGACGATTATTATAGAAATAAAGAAACTAACCCCACGGTAAATGGTGTGCTCAACGAACTACTTCTTGAGCTTGAAAAGGATGAGACTGAAGAATAAGTAGAAAATGTATAATCGTGGATTATCATAACTTTTGTAGGAATTACTACAATCATCGCTCTCTTCTCTGATAGTTGAGTTTTCATCGCTAACAAGGAGAAAACCCATGCCGAACTATCCATCGGACATCAAAATTACCAAAATTGAGCAGGTTACAGTTGAGATTGACCAACCCGCCATCGGTTGCAACTCTGGTGCCAAAGAGATAAAACAGCCAGACCCAAATGGGAAGTGGCGTGAAGGAATTACCCGTATCTACACCAACGATGGCACACTTGGATGGGGACCTACCAGTTGGGGTTCTTCTGCTGAAGAAGCAAAATCTGCTCTAAACAAGAATCCTTTTGAACTGTTGAATCCTGAAAATGGAGTCGTTGAAGCATACCGCGGATTTGAAAATGCTCTGTGGGATACTATAGGAAAAATCCTTGAAAAACCCGCTTATCAACTCATGGGAACTGAATCCTACGGCAATGGATTACCCGCTTACGATAGCACCATATATTTTAACGATCTCCTTTACGAAACGGAAGCTGAAGGGCTTAAGCGGATTGAGGATGATGTCAAAAAGAGTTTGGCTGATGGATTTACAGCGTGCAAAATGAAAATGGGACGCGGGAATCATCTTATGGAACGCAAAGCAGGATTACAGCGTGATATAGAAGTTGTCCAACTTGCACGTAGCACTGCTGGGGAAGATTTTAATATCCTTGTTGATGCGAACAACGCGTATACTTATGATGAAGTTATTACCTTTCTGAATGAGACAAGCAACTGTGATGTGTTCTGGATTGAGGAGATGTTTGAAGAGGATGTTGAGTTATACCGCAATCTGAAGGCTTATATCCAAGAAAAGGGATTGAAGACTTTAATCGCTGATGGCGAGACCCGCACCCGTGCTCCGCTTGAATTCTACGATCCGTTCTTTGAAGCAGGTGTAATTGATGTTATCCAACATGATATGAAAGGTCTTGGCGTTACGGGTTGGCGGCGGCTTGCCGATATGGCTGCTGCGGGCAACGTCAAATGTGCACCGCATAACTGGGGTTCTCTGCTCGGTTTTTTCCTCAGCCTCCAATTCGCAAAGACGATCCCGCATTTTCTCTATGGAGAAGTCGCAACCCTCACCAGTGATGTGATTGATGTTTCTGGCTACGGATTCAACGATGGTACGTTCACAGTACCTGATACCCCCGGACTCGGTTTAGAATTCAATCAAGATGTGTATGATGCCCGTTACGCTGGTAATGAGCATTGGCAAGTCTCATAATAGTAGGCACAGACCGTGTGTCATAACTCCCGGGTAATCCCATGAAGAAAGTTCTCGTCGCAATGAGCGGTGGCGTAGATAGTTCTGGCATTGCTTGCAGCGGTATATAGTGAAATCTAAATATATCTTTACATTTTATTTAGGTTAGCGGCGTTTGTAGTCGCGCAATTCATTGCGCCTTGGACATTCACAGGTAGGCACGCTTTGTAAGCGCGCCACCAATAGTGTTCAAGTAATTATATGTTTTACTATATGAACAGAAAAAAGGGGAAGTGTATGATGTATATCAAAAGATTTGCGTGTTTAATTTTGCCTTGTTTTATCTTGGCATCTTTTTATTTTCCTGAAGTTCTGGCACAAGATATAATTGTCGAGGATATAGAAGTCATTGATCTCAAATCGAGAAGTGTTGTCGGCAAGTACGTTGTGGGCGAGGAGGGCCTTGAATTAGGTAGTGTCTATCTCATTGACAGGGATTATTTTGTTAAGGATATGTCAGAAGAGTTCGAAGGCGCAACGTTTATCATGACAGCAATGGAGGATGAACGTTCTAAAGGTGCTGATTTCATCACATTTAGAGTTAAAGTCCCTATAGTCGTTTGGCTGGCTACTGACAAAAGATGGGGAAATCCGCCAAAATGGGCCTCAGACGGTAATGGATGGAAAGAGCAGCCTGATTATTTGGTCCAAACCAATGAGGAGGATACAGATATTTTCGTCCTTCTGAACAAGGAGTTTTCCGCAGGTGACATATCTCTCGGTGGTAATAACGATGCACCTGCAAACTTGGCTCCGATGTACTGGGTGTTCCTAACGCGTGGTGTCGAAGGGGCTGCTGTGGAGGCAACGGACAAACTCACGACGACATGGGGTAAATTAAAGAGCAATCGCTAAAGAAAATGACTTTCAGCTACTTCTTCAGTACCAGCACACTAAAGAGTCTAAAGAGCAAAGCCAGCCATCTCGGCTGGCTTTTTATTGGAAGGTATTGCCTAACTAATGATATTCTGAAAACGACTCTCTTTTTCCTTTCCGCTAACCGCTTGCTGTGCCGGATTAACCCTATAATGGTCCGATTCCTTTCTAATAGTCCAAGAATTTTTCCTGACAAATCCGCTATTATGTGGTATAATTATAAGCAAATCGATAGATACACCGCTGGCTTAAGCGTACTGTATTTTACACCAAATTTCTAACCTAACTGGGTAGTCCCATGAAAAAGATTCTCGTCGCAATGAGCGGTGGTGTAGATAGTTCCGTTACCGCTGCCATGATGGTTGATGCAGGTTATGATGTCACTGGCATCACGATGCGTCTTGGTGCACCCGATACAATAGAGGTTGAACCGGAACGTCCCAACTGCTGCTCACTTGAAGGCATAGAGGATGCAAGGCGTGTTGCTACACAACTTAGCATCCCTTTCTACGGTGTGAACTATGAGGATATTTTCCAAGAACAGATTATTGACTACTTTGTGGAAGAATATCTGGTTGGTCGCACACCCAGTCCATGCATGGTATGTAATCGAGAACTCAAATTTGGAAAGCTGCTTGACCTCGCAAAAACATTGGAATGTGAAGCAATTGCAACTGGACACTATGCCCGAATTGAGCAGCATCCTGAAACAGGACGTTATCTGTTAAGAAAAGCACTTGATGTCAGCAAAGATCAATCCTATTTCCTCGCTGCGTTAACACAGGAACAATTGCGATGTGCCCTGATGCCCCTCGGTGAATACACGAAAACTGAGGTGCGCGACCTTGCCCGAAAGTATCAGTTGCGAACTGCCGAAAAGATTGAAAGCCAAGAACTTTGCTTCGTGGCAGATACCAATTATAGACGTTTTCTTCAAGACAGAATTCCTGAAAAGATTGAAAGCGGTGATATTATTGACAAGGAAGGCAAAGTTCTCGGCAAGCATCAAGGCGTACCATTTTACACCGTCGGGCAACGGCGCGGTCTTGGCATCGCAGTTGGCAAACCACTCTATGTAACGCAGATCAACGCGAAAGATAATACTGTCGTTGTCGGCGAACCGGACGATCTCCTTGAAGATACTATGCATGTTGAACGTATCAATCTTATTGCTATTGAAAAGTTGACGGAACCGATACGCGCGCACGTCAAAATCCGTTCTCGCGATGAAGGTGGTCCAGCGACAATTACTCCCTTTAGTGATACAGAAGCAGTTGTTAAGTTTGATGAACCTCGTCGTGCAATTACCCCAGGTCAAGCTACCGTCTTTTATGACGGTGAATATGTTCTTGGTGGTGGATGGATTGTTAATTCTGGCAACACCCAGCTAAAATAAGGAAACAACTTAGATGAAAGATACCCCGCAAGATATAACAAACTTTAAAAATTTGTTGAAACCATATTTGATTAGATTGAGTATCGTTTATGCAATAATAATAACATTCATTACTTTCATTACTGTTTGCATATCTATAACTAACTGGGAGTTTTCACAACTACTCATTTCTTGGTTTATGGATATGGGGGCTACACTTGAAGGAAAGAACATTCATTATAGTGTTATTACATTAGGCATTCGTACCCTCGGCATTTTCACATTAGGCATTTTTTCCGTTGGCATAATCGCTATGGGGATTAATGTGGTCGGCGGGTTTGCATTCGGTGTCAACGCTTTAGGGATTGTTGCTATCGGTACAAACGCAGTTGGAGTGATCGCAATCGGTTGTAATGCCGTTGGTGTTGTCGCGATTGGCGTAAATGTTATTGGTATCTATGCCATATCTTATTCAGAATCCTGCATAGGTAGATATCAGCTTGCCCCCCATCGCCAGGATGCTGAGGCGATCGATTTCTTTTCACGGTGGTTCCCAAAGTTGACTGATTCCATTTCTTCGCAATAGAATTTGATAGATGAAATCTAAACTCCTCTGCCTGCTCGGGCCTACAGCAGTCGGTAAAACGGAGGTAGCGATTCAACTTGCACAACACCTTGATGCTGAAATTGTCTCCGTTGATTCCCGCCAAATCTATCGGCAGATGGACATTGGCACTGCTAAGCCTACCCCCGAAGAACAGCAAGCAGCACGTCATCATCTCATAGATTGCGTAGATATTTCCCAACCCTTCTCCGTTGCCGACTATCAATCCCTTGCTGACATAGCGATCAAAGATATACAAAATAGAGGTAAACAAGTTTTACTTGTTGGCGGTGCGGGTCTCTACTTTCGCTCCATTGTTGATGGCTTGTTTGAAGGACCGGGGGCAGATGTTTCGCTCAGAAAAAAACTGGAACAAGAGGCAGCACAGCAAGGTGCGGATGTCCTTCACAATCGTCTCCGCGCTTGTGATTCAGAGTCTGCTGAACGTATCCACCCCAACAACTTAACTCGCGTTATACGCGCCCTTGAAGTCTATGAATTAACAGGCATTCCCATGTCCGAACACCAGCAGCAGTGGAATCCTGAAAATCCACGGTATCCATTTATCGCCTTTGGGTTGACGATGCAACGTGCACAACTTTACCACCGTATTGAACAACGCGTAGATATAATGCTTGCAAATGGATTGATCGCAGAGGTTGAATCGTTGTTAGCGGCGGGATATTCCCGTGATACTTTTGCACTTCAAAGTTTCGGCTATAAAGAGTTGATTGCTTATCTTGATGGCAAATGTACATATCTGAAAGCGATTGAGCAATTAAAGCAGAACACACGACGATTTGCAAAACGGCAGCTGACATGGTTTCGTAAGGATAAGCGAATTGAATGGCTGGATCGGGAATCAACACCGAACGTTGTTGGATATATCTTGGGGAATATCCATATTCCTTTGTAGACGCGGTTTGAAACCGTGCCAAAACACGACCCTTGATTTCATCAAGCAAAACTGATAAAATAATTCATTAATGCGTTGTTTGTGGAATGGAGAAAAAAATGAGACGTTTTGGCACACAAGGTCCCGTAAACCCTCAAGAGCATTATGTCGTTTCGCGAACCGAAGAAATTGTCGACTACATTAAACGTGTCGAACAAGGCAAATATGTTGTCCTTTTCGCACCACGTCAAACAGGCAAAACGACCTTCTTCCAAGCTGCATTAGAAACTCTCACTGTCGGCACTATGCCAAACGCTTCTGCTACGCAAGTCAAATCTGATCCAAAATTTAACTGCCTCCCTATTCAACTAAATTTTGACATCTATAAAAACCTTGACTTGTCGGCATTTTATGCACATTTGTCCGAACAGATTCGTGAAGAAATAGAAGCAGTCTTTCAAAAACGTGGTATTGTCCCTTCTGCGAATTTACATCAATTTTTGGAGAACACGACATTAACAAACCACCTTTCAATGTTATCGTTTTTTAAACGGCTCTCGAGTTTTTTAGACTCTGAGTATGCTGGGCAGCAGTTTGTTCTTGTCATTGACGAATTTGATGGCATTCCTCAAGTCGCAGTAAGCGATTTTCTGCATACACTTCGTCATATCTATATTGCGGGCAAGCCGCGATGTCCACATAGTGTCGGTATCGTCGGGGTTAAGAGTATTGCGCAGCTCAACTATGACCGCTCAATTTCTCCATTCAATATCCAAGATGAGTTCCACCTACCCAACTTTACGCTTGAACAAGTTCAGGAACTGCTTGGGCAATATACAGATGAAGTCGGGCAACCCTTCGCATCAGAAGTTATAACATCCATTCATAAACAAACCGCTGGGCAACCCGTGCTTGTCAACCGATTTGCACAGATTCTCACCGAAGAACTGGATATCCCGAAAACTGAACCGATTACGCTTGCACACTTCTCAAAAGCACATGCACAACTCCTTGAGGAAGATAACGTTAACCTTACACATCTAACAACCAATATCCGCAGAGACCCACGCTTTGAAAGTGTTCTGATGCGAATTATGGCACGGGAGGACGGTGTTGATTTTAATCTACGTAGTGACGTTATCAGTGAACTTGCCACTTATGGTGTCATTGCCAGAAGTAATGACGGTATGTGTGAAATAATTAATCCAATTTATCTGTATTGCATTTTACAAGCATTCAAGGCAGTTGTGAATGGATTGGAAGAAGATTACTTATCCGAAGGTAATAGCGAAGGTTTTCTTGATTATCTCACACCCGCCGGACATATTGATATGGAGTCATTACTTGATAACTTCCGTGATTTTATCGCACGTGTAGGGTTCAGGATTTTACAAGTCCCCGATACGCCACAAGAATCTGTTGGCAGACATCTTTTGCTTGCATATCTCGATCAATTTGTTAAACTCATTGGCGGTTTTATGCATATTGAGGTGCAGACCGGCAGAGGTAGAATGGACATCATTATCACTCACAATCAGCGAAAATATATCGTAGAAACAAAAATTTGGAGAGGTGATAATCGTTATCAGGCAGGCAAAAAGCAACTTTCAGTATATCTCAATACTGAGGGCGTAACGGAGGGATATTACATTGTCTTTGATCATCGCGAGAATCCAGAGCCGCAGGTAGAAACGGAAACGATAGAGGGTTTAACGATTCGGAGTTATGTTATTCCTGTGATGCAGGAGATGCCTTCAGGTTCTTTAGTTTCGTGAGGCAGCGAGTTGATAACAACTCGGTAATTTCGGACTTGACAAACATTTTCAGAACCTCTATAATCGTGATAATTTTGTTAAGCAATAGATAGGTACAAGTGAAATGAACCAAACTGACTTTCTCCAAATCGGAGAACAAAAAGGATACATCAAATTCCTTAATGATGGAAAAAGAATCCATTACGTAGCCCCCGACAAAAATTATAGATTTACTGACCCTGAAGAAAAGGTCCGCGCAAAATTTTACGTTGAGTTAATTGAGCATTATCAATACCCTCCAAACCGAATTGATTTAGAGGTAACTGTTCCACGTCGAACCCCTTCTGATCTTGCCGATATTGTCGTTTTCCGAGACGATGATAAGAAAGACCCTTTTATTGTGGTTGAATGCAAAAAAGATGGTATTTCTGACGCAGAATTCAATCAGGCAATTGAACAGGTTTTTGGCAACTGCAACTCTTTGGGTGGATATTTTGCCGTTGTCGTTGCGGGAAATACGCGTAGACCTTTTGATGTCAAAAACCATGAACCGGGCGAACGTTCACAAAACATCATTGCCGATCCACCAGTCAGATATGGCAAAGTTCAAGAGTGGCGATATCTAAAGGGTGTCCCACAATCAGAACTGTCTGTCATTGAAAGAGGCGAACTCATCCGTGTCCTTGAGAAATGCCACGATACGCTTTGGCAAGGTGGGAAATTTGCACCTACACAAGCGTTTGATGAACTCGCCAAAATTCTTTTTATAAAAATTAGAGATGAGAAAAAGTCGAGACGAAAAGGTAAACCCTACGATTTTCAAATTAAAACACATGAAAAACCGGAATCCGTTGCGAACCGAATTAGCAGCCTCTATCAAGAGGCAAAAACATTAGACCCTGAGGTATTTACAGAGAATATTGAAATCGATGATAATCTCTTGTTTTCTGTTGTCAATCATTTGCAAGGAATTAGTCTCAGCCAAACCGATTTGGATGTGAAAGGCGTTGCATTTGAGCGGTTTTTAGGAAACTTTTTTAAAGGCGAAATCGGGCAGTTTTTCACACCACGCAATGTGGTTGAGTTTATGGTGGATATGGTTAAACCTGATCATGAAGAACGAATCCTCGATCCCGCTTGCGGTTCAGGTGGTTTTCTGTTGCACGCCATGGATTACATCCGAAAACAGGCATCCGAGTTCTACGATGAAGAAACTGAAAGTCGTGATCATTTTCTCTACTGGCACGACTTTGCTGAAAAACGTCTCTTCGGAATAGAAGTTAACGACTCAATTGCCCGCGTTGCTAAGATGAATATGATTATCCATGACGATGGGCATAGCAACGTTATCAGTAATGACGCGCTTGTCGGTTTTGATATCCTCTACAACCAGCATAGCGAATTTGAAAAGGATCAGTTTGATATAATCCTTACTAATCCACCTTTCGGTGCAGTTATCAAACAGTCAGAACTTCCGTATCTTAGAGATTATGAACTTGGTAAAAATGGCACATCTCAAAAAACAGAAATTCTGTTTCTTGAACGTTGTTTTGATTTTCTCAAGTGGAAAACAGGCAAACTCGCGATTATCCTACCAGATGGAATTTTGACCAACTCCTCACTGCAATATGTTCGTGATTACATTGAACGCCACTTTAAAATCCTCGCTGTTGTTTCGCTCCCACAAATTGCTTTCTCACATTATGGTGCGGGTGTGAAAACGTCTATCCTATTCCTCCAAAAGTTTTCGGAACAGGAATTTGAACGCTATCAAGATGCAATTGATCAAATCGAGAGTAAAAATAAAACAATCTATACACCCAAGATTGAGGAACTTGAAAATGAACGACAAACTATTATTGCAAAAGGTTCTCCAGCACAGGTTGACGTAACAGAAAACTATAGACAGCAATTCATCTCAATTTTGGACAATATTGATGCCTTAAATCAGAAACTTGAGAAAGTACCAACCAAAAAGGTCCAAGACCTCAGTGCTTTTTTCTTCCCAGAAATTGAGTCTACGCCTACCACAGAATTTGAATTGTTCGACCCGCAAACCGCACGTGCAGAACTTAAGGCACAAACAAGCGATCTGAACACGTTAGAGAAAGAATACCGCGCAGCATTCAGAAATGCCGCCGATCCAGAGTGGGAAAGTAAAATAAAAGCAGCATACAAGGAAAAGATTGACGCTGTTAAAGAGGAATGGACTGATAAGAACACAGAGGACATCCGAGAATGGGTTCGGAAAAATGCCAATCATCCAATCTTTATGGCAATCGCTGAACGTATCGGTTATGACGCAACAGGACGTAAAGACCCGATTAACGACCTTAACGCCATCTGTAAGGAATACCGAAAATTTACTGAGAACCCAGATTTTTTCGGGTAAGCCCTGATAGAGAAAATCAGATTTTTCTCACCTATCGGGGCGAGATAAGCGACAGACTTGATCCACACTTCTATCACCCACGTTTTGAAAAGTTAGTTTCTGCCTTACACCGAAGCAATCATGAAATATTAGGAAATATCGCTAAACTGTGTCACCAAAGATGGGATCCAGAGGAACACCAAGAAGATAAGTTTAGATACATTGAAATCAGTAGCGTAAGTCGAGAGACAGGAGAAGCATCTTATTCTGATACTTTGACTAAGGAGGCTCCGAGTCGCGCCCAACATATAGTTCACAAAGATGACATTATTATCAGTCTAACGAGGCCTCATCACGGTTCTATTGCGCTGATTGATAATGATTTAGATGGCTGCATTGCTTCAACAGGATTTGCGGTCCTCAGAGAAATCAAAGACCGTACACTAAATCGTACGTATCTTTATTCTGTTCTCCGAAGTCAATTTTGTTTAAATCAAATGCTTCAGCGAAGTAGTGGCGGAAATTACCCCGCTATAACAACAGATCAATTGATGCGGATTCTTATTCCAATCCCTCGGCCCAGCATCCAAAACCATATCAGCAATTTTATGCGTTCTGCTTATGCACAGAAAAAG
The DNA here is from genome assembly GCA_028820635.1 of Candidatus Poribacteria bacterium. Taxonomy (GTDB): domain Bacteria; phylum Poribacteria; class WGA-4E; order WGA-4E; family WGA-3G; genus MSPOR6. The sequence continues at coordinate 133,044 of JAPPIG010000108.1, read as the reverse complement.
CAAAAAGAACAAGAAGCAGAGGATCTTTGGCTTCAATTGATTGTTATGTGCTGACAGAATTGGGAATTAAGATGCCAGAGGTTGAAGAAAAGAAGTACTTTGTTGTTTATGCAGGAGAAATTGAAGGGCGTGTTGACCCTTTATACATGAGAAATATTTCCTACATTAGAAACCTTAAAACTCTATATTCTCTGACTCCATTGGGGAAACTTCTGATTAAGAAACCGCAGTATGGCGCAAACGAGCGTGCAATTGATGGAAACCCTGAAACAGACATTCGGTACATTCGGATTACTGATATAGATGATTACGGGAATCTTCTTGATGATTGGAAAACTGCAGAAACAATACAATCTAAATACCTACTTGAAGATGATGATGTTCTCTTTGCAAGAAGTGGATCGGTGGGACGCGCGTTTATCTATAAAAGCGAATTAGGTAAGGCTATTTTTGCAGGCTACATGATTCGATTCAAGTTTGATCCCGAAAAAGTAAATCCTTCATTTGTGTTGTATTATAGTTTCACAAAAGTTTACAAATTATGGCTACAGTTAATTCAAAGGACCGCTGCACAACCTAATATCAATTCAAAAGAATTTCAGTCACTTGAGATTCCTTTACCGCCGCTTGACGTTCAAAATAGGATTGTAGCAGAAGTTGATAACCGTTTAGCACGCGTTGCAGAACTTAAGCAAGAAGCGGATTTTATTGTGGAGCAGGCGAAGGAGAGGGTTGAGCAGATTCTGTTGACGGAGGCATAAGTGCCGATTATTTTGAAGTGTTTGTTGGATTGTGTTATAATTTATTAAGACTTACACAATATACATTGAAGATAATATTTCTCTATTTTTTCATTTTATGCACCCTTTTCGACATAATACTGTGTCATGAATTATGAAAGGTATTATATACCTTCGCTTTGGTCAATTCATGGCGGATGTTTTGTGTAAGTCTTATTTAAAATAGATTTCACCGTAACAAATTAAACAACTTAAAAAGAGGTGCCTATGCCTACACACACTTTTCACTTCTTAAACGTAAAAAATGGAGATTGTTCAATAATTGAACATGGTTCAGGACACGTATCGGTAATTGATGTATGTAATGCCGAAAAGATAACACAGACTTTTACAGAAAAATCAAGAGTCTTAGGTAACTTTCAACAGAATAAACATCCAGTAAATCCTATTGAATATCTAAACAAGTTTACTAGTAGTCGTGTCTTCCGTTTTATACTAACGCATCCAGACATGGATCACATGGATGGTATCAAAGATTTTTTTGAGCACTTTAATCCGATTAACTTTTGGGATACAGATAACGAGAAGGAATTGGATTTTGAAGAAGACTCGAAGTACAATGAAGAAGACTGGAATTTCTATAAGAATATTCGCGACAGCAATTCACAAACTGATCCCAAACGACTGGTATTATACTCAGGTGATAAAGGAAAGTATTGGGCACAAGATACTAATGGACAAATTCCTGGAGATGCCCTCTATATTCTATCTCCAACTTCAGGTTTAATCGAACAAGCAAAAGACAAGGATGATTACAACGATGCATCCTACGTTATTCTGTACTCTGGGCAAGGTGGTAGGATACTTCTGAGTGGTGATTCTCATGACAAAACTTGGGAGCACATTTTGGAAAACTGGGAAGATTACGTAAAGGATGTAGATTTGCTCATAGCTCCTCATCATGGTAGACACTCTGACATGAACTTCCAATTTCTTGATACAGTAAATCCTAAGATGACATTTTTTGGGATTGCACCTTCAGATAATTTAGCATATGCCGCGTGGAACAACCGAAAACTTGAGAAAATCACTAATAACCAAGCGAACTGTATGGTGGTTGACTGTAGTGGGAATAATTTATCCCTATATGTTACCAACGAAAGTTTTGCAAGAGCATACACAAAAGAAAATAATTCAGATACGTCTTATTCAGACGAATATGATGCTTGGTTTCTTAAAGAAATCACTGGTTGGGATTTGAAGGATTAAACCGTAAATCTGATCTGAACAAATGCAAGAATTTATAAAAAAACACTGTAATACCTATGTAATCTTTGCACGATTCTTTCCAGCACTTTTTACTGCATTACCGTTTTTTGTGCTTTGGTACTTTCTTTCAGGTAACGTACAACTTGAGGGGTTAGTGTCCTTCATACTAAGTATTAAGATAATTGGAATAGAGGGATTAACTCTTTCATTTGTCTTGCTGTATATTTATAGTTTAATCATACGTGAGATATCTAAGTTTTTTCAAAGACAGTATTTTACTGGTGATAAGGCAAATGGATTTCCGACTACGTATTTAATGACATTTGCTGACAACTCATTATCAGACAGTTATAAAGAAAAGTACCGAAAGTTTGTCTCAGAACGGTTTGGGTTTGATCTTTTGAATAAAGAGGAAGAAATAGCAGATCCAAGTGATGCCAAAAAACGTCTTCACGAAGCAGCAGGCTTTGTAAGATTGGATGTTAAGAATGGATACTTAGTTTTGAAACATAATGTCTGGTTTGGGTTGTTTAGGAATTTGATTGGTGGCACATTGGTTGCAATGCCTGTTTGTATCATTGGTATCTTCATAGGATGGCACTCTGTTGAAGACAATAAAGTCCTTATTCTTATCTTAGGATTTTTGTTTTTTCTTAATTTGATTGTGTTTCTATTTCGAAAACCAATTCTCAAACACAATGGTGAAGCATACGCTAAACAATTATTTTCTGAGTTTATGAACACAAACACAGAACATAATGATTAGTTTGCAAATGATCTTCTATCTGTCACTCAAGTATGTTTCTTCCGCGAGTGAAACATCTCCTCCCCAAACAGATTCATCTGCCCACCCGTAATACGCTCAATAATCTCTTCCTGCGTCTTATGCTCACTGTTTTCATCAATATGAACGACAGGTAAATCCTGATTAGTAAGGGTAGTACTAATCAGTTTAGTTCGGTGGCAATGTTCAGGTTTTCCCTCGCTGCACATAAGCGCAACGCGCTGCTGTTGAGAGAAGGCAGTCCGAAGACGTTCAATACCGCGCTGATAGAATTCTGTCTCCTTAACTTTTTCGTAATCAACTATCCCGTTCACGTAGCACGATTCATCATCAGGCTTCCCACCGAGCAGGTCTCCCATATACACATAGCGAATACCGTGCTTTTCCATTTCATTAGCAAGCGGGTTTTTAGAAAATTCTGGTTTATAACCCGAATGCGGAATTGAGCGGACATCTATGAGATACGCAATTTCATATTGCTGTAGCACTTCAATAAATTCCGCTATGGAACGGCTTCCGTAGCCTATGGTGTAAATCGGAATAATGTCTGGTGTTCTTTCCATAATAGACAGATAATATCACATGCCTCGTCAGAAAACAATCAAATTATCACTTCATCTCCTACCCTAAAATATCCTTGCTATTTTCATAAGAAATTTGTTATATTTTTATAGTTTACGGAAGTATCCCTTATGAAACATAAGATAATTCTAATATCCTATCTCATTTTAATGATAAGTGTATCCATCTCCGAAGTGCCAGCACAAGACAGTGAAACTGTTCCTGACAAACTTGTGCTGACATCAGACTTACTGAATTCTGGAGTCGTAGTAGATTCTGGAACTGGACTTTATCCTTGGAAGTATCATCCGGGCGATAATCCAGAATGGGCAAATCCAACTTTTGATGATACCGAGTGGGAATCCGGCGGCACACTTAATACACTCGTGCTTCAAAATGGAGGATTCGAAAGCGAGTGGGAGGGCATCGGTTGGTTCAGACTACACGTGTCCGTTCCTGATAGGCAGCTCTGGAATGTGCCGCTGGCGCTCCAGGTGATGTATCAGGCAGGGGCTTCTGAAATCTATCTTGACGGAGAGTTGATTTATGCCTTTGGTAAAGTGGGAACGCGGAAAGAGGAAGAGGAACCTTATTGGGAGCGTAACCCGCAGGTCATCTCGTTTTCAGGTCAAACCGACCATGTGATTGCAGTTCGGTATTCCAACTTCTCATCTCCGTTTGGGTTTTGGTTTGTAGTTGCCCCACTGGAGCAAAGCATTAAATCGCGCGTTGACATTATTCGCCACGGCACCACTTTACAGATGGTATGGACAGCGATTACTGTTTTCCTCATGCTGCAGCATCTATTGCTGTTTTTCTTTTATCCCCGCGCAAAGGAAAACCTCTATTTCGCGATATCAACAGGGAGCATCGGAGCATTTATTTTTCTCACGTTCCAATTTACGCTGTGGACGACAAGCAACACACAAATTCTGTTTTTAATTCGGCTACTTATCTGCGTATATGTCCTAATATTTGTGTCGGGAAAGTTATTCCTCTATACCCTCTTTTATCCAAAGTTGCCCAAACTCTCTTGGTTCTTTCTTACAGGATGGGTTGTTACCCTTTGTGTAAATCTAATTGATATTGATAAATACACGTTTAATATTACGGGTTCCTATGTGTCTAATATCAGCGGAGGATTAGGGGGTCTTCTCTTATTTCTATTTACGATTTTGGCGTTCTTAGAGATTGTCAGAATCATTATTGTTGCAATCTTTAAGAAAAAAGATGGCGCGTGGATATTTGGGCTTGGCTCACTCGCCCCTATAATCCTGCCATTCATATTCGGTTTTATTGCGGCGCGAACAGGATTCAAAATTAACTGGGAATTGGGAATAATCATTTTATTTCTTGCACCACTATTTTCAATGTCGATTTATCTTGCTCGCAACTTCTCCCGAACCAGACGAAAACTTGAAACAGAGGAACTTGAGCGACAACTTTTGGAAGTTGAAAACACCCGTAAAACAGAGGAGTTGGAAGAAGCGCGTGAACTCCAGATGTCAATGCTGCCACAAGGTCCACCTGAACTTCCGAATCTTGATGTGGATTTTGAGATGCGTCCAGCAACAGAGGTTGGTGGCGACTATTATGATTTCAATCTCACTGACGACGGTCAACTCACCATCGCAATTGGAGATGCTACAGGACACGGTATGAACGCAGGACTTGTTGTTTCCGCTGTCAAAAGTCTTTTCAAAACATCTACACCAGAAGCAGGTAACTTGGAAACGCTTGAACGGATTTCGCAAGGTATTAAGAGCATGAACCTAAAACGGCTATATATGGCGATGACCCTTGCTACGTTCAATGACAATACACTAACGCTTGCATCCGCCGGAATGCCGCCAACGCTTATCTATCGTTCAGACGAAAACATGGTAGAGGAGATACTTCTTGAAGGAATGCCTTTAGGCGGCGTTATTGGATCTGAGCGACAAGAAGCAACGTTTGAACTTAAATCTGGCGATACGCTCCTGCTTATGAGTGATGGTTTACCGGAAATGTTGAATCCTGAAAACGAGATGTTAGACTATCCAAAGACAAAAGAGTTATTTGCAGAAATTGCGGATAAATCTCCAAAGACAATTATCAAACATATCTTTAGAGAAAGCACTTCGTGGGCAGACGGAGAACCGCAGGCGGATGATGTGACACTTGTTGTTATTAAGGTAAAATAATTGAGGCGTATACATAAAATAGAGCAAATATCAACTTAAAAGTAGTAGGCACGCTCCGCGTGCCGTCCACAATGAAAGTACAATAGATAGTGCTACTAACTTTCCAGGAGTTTCTGTTATGGCTACAAATGCAACTCCATCTCTTACTGAACAACAGATCGCAGACTACCATGAAGATGGATATCTGATTATTCGTAATGCCTTATCTACAAAGGAAGCAGATGATCTTCGGCGTACTGTCGTCCAACAGGTACAACGTGAAGCCTATCCGTCCTCATTGATATATCCTCAGCCAGCAAAATATATAGTTAGCGGTAATCGACTCGCTAATCCAGGACTCGCCGCGATTGCAGAACATCCCACGATTATTGGAGCAGTGGAATCAGTGTTTGGTCAATCAGCGTATCTCACCGCTTATGTTGCATATCTACGAACACCGGGAGATAAGGGTGCCGGTGCACATTGCGACTATAAACGGTGGCGACCTGTCGGTTCATCAATGAACTGGGTATTTGCCATCATTTCGCTCACAGATTTTGATTCAGAATACGGTCCATTTCTTGTATCTCCAAAATCACATAAATTGACACAAGTTATTGACCCTAACGCACATATTTTAGATATCACAAAACCTGATCCTGAAGAATTGCCTCCGTTTATTGATCCTGAACTCAAGGCAGGTGACTTACTCATAGTCAATGAACATGTATGGCACAAAGCACCTGCAGGCACTACGACTGAAGATCGGTGCGGTATCTTCAACAAATACTGTGCTGTAAACGCACCACCCGCAGCAGGATATTATCCTTACAGTCCCGCCGCGTTGGACGCATTGAGCGACGATGGCAAGCATCTCATTCCCATCTGTTTTGACAAACCGATTACGACAACACGTCTGCTCATTGAGTGTTCTGCAGGTCAGGAAGCCAGATTTTTGCTACATCGCGATGCTGAAACCGACACTTGGGAACTGCCAGGCGGCGAAGGATGGGAAGAAGAGAAATTGGTCGGTTGGGATGTCGGTTCACGAATCGGATCGCTACAAGAACTCACCCAAACGCAGCTTGGGTTAGAGGTGCCATGGATGTCCTATATTGAGGATATTGAAGATACAAATGGTGTCTGCCGCATCTACGGTTTTTCTGACAAAGAACTGGATACCGATGCCCTGGCAAATGATAACTACGATTGGTTTACAAAGTCCCAACTACAACATCACCTCGGTGAAAACGATATTATTTGTCGCACAGTCGAAACTTGGCATCAATCCGGTATTATTCGGGGTAAAGGCAAAGCTTGTTATCAGAGTCGAGAGTAGTTTGCGTAGATCGACATCAAAGCCATAGAAATCAGGATAAAACTGCAAAATTTGCCTGCTTGGTTTTTTAATCAAAAATTCCTTGCTATTCTATATAGAATTCTGTTATATTATTTAAAAACATAGATTTTTCGTGAAATGTGCATCAGGACTGCATTTTTTCAAACTTTTTCGGGACAATTGTGTCTAATTCATAGGGATATGTCAAGTTAAGGCGTATTTTACAGCACTAATCATCTTTTTATTTAAATTGGCACTGATATTCTGTTTTTAATCTAACTTTTACTACAACCTATCTCATAAATAGTTGGAGGGGTTTGTAACCCCGATTTCAAAATCCTGTAGGAGCGATCTCTGAATCGCGACTTGTCGGGAATCGGAGTTCCCTCCTACAAAGAGAATCAACTGATAACGAACCAACAAATCCTATTTATGAGATACGCTCTAAATGTATTCAATATCACGGGAATAGTTTTCAGTTAAAAACAATTTTGCGAGATTAACATAGTCCTTTAAAAACTTACACCAAGAACTGTCGTCAAATATAGGTGGACATCTGGAAGTTGACCCAGCCTGCCTTTTCGGCAGATGGGTGAAGGAGAAAATTAATGAGTACCAGAGAAAATTATGCAGAATTACAAACAAGGATTTTAGATGCACGGCGTGTGTGGAAACGTAGCCTCTTCTGGACAGGGGCTGCTATTGTACTGATAGGTTTCTTAGCGATTCTGGTTGGAGAATCAATCGTTGATTGGTTGATGCCGATGCCAAGTGCTGTTCGTATTGCCCTGCTTGTGGGTATCATCGGTGCGACGCTATATCTACTTATCAAATATCTTATTCAACCGATGAGATCCTCACTAACCCTCCGAGATGTTGCGCTCAATGTTGAAGAAAGCCATCCTAATCTTGAGGATAGACTTGTGAGTGCCGTGCAATTCGGTGACCGTGAATCAGATGACCCAGTTGAAGCACACATGCTTCAGCGATTACTTGAAGATACGACGCAACGGATAAAAGGTATTGATTTCAAAGCAACGATTGATCATAGTCGGACGCGAAAATTTGTCGGTATAGCAACTTTAGTTATTGCAGCGTGTGGGTTGCTTACGCTTCTATTTCCTACCGAAACACATACCAGCCTAATGCGGATATTTGCGCCGTGGGAAAAAACTGATCCCATTTTGACGACTAAGGTGAATGTTACACCTGGTGATGCTCGTATTCTAAGTGGGAAAAGTTTACCTATTGAGGTTACCGTCACTGGCAAGGATGCAGAAAAGGTTGTCTTAGCTTATTATGACAAGAATACGCCGCCTACTGCAGAAAACGAGGGTAGCAAGCAAGAAATTAATATGGTGCAGAATCCGGAGGATAAACGCGGATTTGCTTATGAGATTTTCAATGTTAACGCGGATATGGAATACTATGTTGTGGCAAATGAAACGACATCTGAACGCTACACAGTAGAAGTTTTTGAAATGCCGCGATTGGAAGAAATTTCCGTCTCTTATACTTATCCTGAGTATACAAATCTCAAACCGGTTGTGCAGCAAGGAAGTGGAGACATTCAAGCAGTTGTCGGCACAACCGCAGAAGTCAGACTCACTGCGAATAAGGCTATCCAGAATGCAACGTTTACGCACCAAAATTCAGAATCTGAAACCGTAGTTGAAGAAGAGGGTGCGAATGAAGCGGTTGCTTTAAAATCCTCAGAAATGGTCATTGCTGACGGTAATATACTCACGAAAACCTTAGAAGTTGCTGAAGATGGACAATATACTGTTGAACTTTTCTGTATTGATGGGTTCAATAATGAGGTGCCGATTGAGTATACTATCAAAGCAATGCCAGATAATGCCCCTGTAGTGGTTATCAAAGAACCCGGTCGCGATGTGAGTGCAACAAAACTGGAAGAGGTCAAAATCGTTGCTGGGGCTACAGATGACTACGGGATTGAACAGTTTAACTTAATGTATCGCATCGGTTCTGGCGAATTGAAGGAACTTGCCTTGGAATCTACCAGTGAACCTGTTGCGGAAAAAACTGATGGGCAATATAGCAAACACCTTAAAACTGGTGCCTATACCTTCTATTTGGAAGAATTTGATGTTGAACCGGGTGAAGTCATCTCTTACTATGCACATGCCACTGACAATAACACCCTTACAGGACCCGGTAAAGCAAGCAGCGAGATTTATTTCATAGAAGTGAACCCTTTCAATCGCAGACTTGAAGAAGGGGGAGAATGTGAAATAGGTACACCGAATCCATTCCTTACGTTAATCGCTTCTCAGAAGCAGGTTATTCGAGAAACATGGAAGCACACCAACGCACAACCTTCAACGCTTACAGAAGAATATAACTCTGCTGTTAAGAAAACCGGTGAGAAGCAAGGTGAAGTGAAAGATAAAACGCAACGTGTGGCAGATGAGCTTAGCTTTGATATGCAGGAAATGCAGGTTGACCCAGAAATTATGATGAACCTTGAAGAGGCGATTGATAAGATGGGCGAAGCAAAAGGTAATCTCGATGCTATTCAACCACTGGTAGCCATCCCACCAGAACAGGCAGCTCTTGAACTGCTCATCAAAGTTAATCTTGAAATACCCAAAATACTTAATCAAGCGAGGCAAAGTGAGGATCCGTCTCTTGCTGAAAATTTTGAATTGGAAATGGAGGAGTTGCAAAGCGAGCTTGAACAAGATCAAGAAGAACTTGAGCGCGAGCTGCAGGAACAGACGCAGCAGATGTTAGAACAAGCACGCGAAATGTTGGCACAACAGCAGAATTTGAATGAACAAAGCCAGCAAATGAGCAAAGAAAATCAACCGTCTCCAAGTGACATGCAACAGAACAGTCAGCAGCAAGGACAATTGTCACAGCAAGCACAGCAGATGTCAGAACAACTCAGCCAGATGCAAGGTAATGCGCAAGGCACACAAGAACAACGTTTAGGTCAAGCGGGACAAGCCATGCAACAGGCAAGCGAACAGATGCAACAGGCTTCGCAAGGGATGCAACAACAACAACCCCAAATGAGTGCCGCTAAGGGTGGAAAAGCGGAAGAAAAGCTTGAACAAGCCATCGATCAACTTGAAAGAGCCGACGCTGAATTCACTGACAACGCGTTAGAGAGAGCATCTCAACAACTCCAACAGTTGACTGCGGAGCAATCTGGTGTGCAACAGCAGACACAAGAACTGAGGAATAAGTCTCAGCAATCTGGTATGCGTCCTGAAGATTATCGTCAAGCCTCTGAACTCGCAAATCAGCAGCGTCAGCTACAACAGGATTTAGAGTCACTTCAAAATGATTTGGGTGACCTTCAGCAGCAACTCAATCAAGATAATCCTGAGGCTGCCCAAAATGTTGGCGATGCTTCAAGAAGACTCAACGAAGAACAGACTGCGGAAGATATGGCAACAGCACAGCGCGCATTGCAATGGCGCAGCTTACAGTCCGCAGACCTAAATCAGCAAGAGGTGATTGAAACATTAGAGGAAGCACAAGCCGATCTTCAACAGGCGAGAGCCAATATGGCGCAAACTGAAGAGGAACAACTTGAAGCTGCCCTGGATCAACTTCAAAACTTTGAAGAACAGATGCAAGATATGGATCGTGAACTTCAAGGGATGGAGGGACAGGAGCAGACAGAGGAACAGCAACAACGGCAGCAGCAACTCACTGAACAGCAGCAGCAGCTTCTGGAACGGATGCAGCAAGCACAGCAAGCTATGCAGAATGCCCAGCAAGGCCAACAACCCGGACAGGAAGGGCAAGAAGGACAACAGCCTGGACAAGAGGGACAACAAGGGCAAGGCGAAAATGAAAATGACTTGGCTCGCGGCGGTGCTGAATCCTATCAGGAGATTAAAGAGTTGTGGCTTGGTATGCTTGATGCTATGCAGACCCCTCCGGGAAATCGGAATCGTCCCTTCCCGAAATATGAACTCGTTATCCGTGACCTGCAGAAACTGGAATCTGCTATAGAGGAACGACTCAATATGCTTCAAGAGATGAAACAGTTGGCACAGGTTGCGAAAGAGGATGTTCCACCTGAATATCGTAGACTTGTTGATAATTACTACGAGTCTTTAGCGAAGTAGGTAAATTCTGACACGTAAACCATTATGTAGGGACAATGCGGAGAGAATCCGGTTGTCCCTACATAATTTTGGCAGACAGAGTTATTGATATAATGGAGGAGGACTATGGAACGACCTTTTATTGTTAAGCCCGGAGATAACATTAGTCTGAACGGGGTTGGAAAGGGTTGTGACCTTGAACACACCCCAGAATATACAGGGGCTTACCGAAAAAAAGGTGAAACGAAAAAGCCTTTAAAGAAACTCAATAAACAGATGCTCAAACTTCAGGAGTTGCTTTACGCAGAGAATCAACATGCACTTCTGATTATCCTGCAAGGCATGGATACATGCGGCAAGGATGGCACTATCCGAAAGGTGATGGCTGGTATCAATGTGCAGGGTTGTGATGTCGTTAGCTTTAAAGTTCCTTCAGCAGATGAGATTTCTCGCGATTTTTTATGGCGCGCGCACAGAGCCGTTCCGCAGAAAGGAAAAATCGGGATTTTCAACCGTTCGCATTATGAGGATGTACTTGTTGTTCGCGTACATGATCTTGTGCCGAAATCGGTTTGGAAACAACGTTACCAGCAAATTAACGATTTTGAAAAAATGCTTGTTGAAAACGGTACGGTTGTCCTGAAATTTTTCCTACACATTTCTAAAGACGAACAAAAAGAACGTCTTGAATCTCGAATCAGCGATCCATCAAAGCATTGGAAAATCACCGAAGCAGACATTCGCGAACGCGCCTATTGGGATGATTACATGCAGGCTTATGAAGCAGTCCTTCAAAAATGTAGTACCGATTGGGCACCGTGGCATATTATACCTGCAAATAAAAAATGGTATCGGAATCTTGTTATCACAGAACGCATTGTTAAAACGCTTGAGGGGTTAGACATGAAATTCCCTAAACCCACTTCTGATGTGTCAATACTTTCAGTAGATTAGCCAGAGCCTTTTAATTGTATTGTAGGAGGGAACTCCGATTCCCGACTATCATTGTGTTTTGTCGTGATTTGAAGATCGCTTCTACAAGAAGAAACAGATGTAGTCTATGCGATTATTGGAGAATTGAATGGTTCTGGTAGATTAGCAAAATTGGGAGTTTACTATGAAATTCAACCTCCTGAGCGATAATAAAAAAATCGTAGACATAGTAATGTTGGCAGGTTCAATACTAATTTGCGTGGGAGTGATTCTGCAAATTGCGAGTATGGCAGAAAGTCATTCTTTGTGGCTTTTAGGATTGGGGGCAATCGTAGTATTCTGGAGTGCCTTTTCACAAATGTTCGTGAATGCGAAGAAGTCTGATATCGACCCACCGAAGGTTATTGCAAACATCTCATTTTTGATCTTGGCTGTTTTCTGGGGAATATTTTTGATGTGGATATATGTGAAAACGCATTAGTCTTCTAACTATTACATTCATGTTTTGTTGGTATTGAAACAATAAGGGACATTTGATGCTTTCAACAGCGCAGCTAAATCAATTTGAAGAAGAAGGATATCTGTTGCTTTCCGGTTTGATCCCAAAAGACACTATCGTCCAAGCGGAACAAGCAATGTGGCATTCAATGGGTATGGACTCGGACGATCCTGACACATGGGAACACTTCCAACGCCCATTTCTCACCGGCTTTTACATACAGAAGATGTGGAATGAGAAGCGCATTGAACTTTTCGGATTAACGCATCCAGATGTGTTGGCGTGTTGCACGCCAGATTATCTTACCGTCCTTAATCAACTTGCCGAAAGATATCCGACAATTCCACACTGTAAAAGCCAACATCCAGATAGTATCTGGGCAATGAATCAATTTCCTATTTCTGCTGAGTGGAATACGCCTTCACCTCACCTTGATGGGTACTCAAGGGATTTAAGTTTAGACCCAGGCACTTTTCGAGCATCAAGTTTAACCTATCTCACCGATGCCAATTCCCATCAAGGAGCGACGATGATATGGCCCGAAGGACCACAAAGGATTCGGGAGTTCCGCAAAAAGAATCCGCATTCTTCAAGCCATGTTCGGTCTATGCTGCAACTGTTACCACAGATAGATTTAGGCGAACCGATGGAAGTTGTTGCGAAACAAGGTGATGTGCTTCTGTTCCATCATCTGTTACCACATGCCAACACATTAAATGTTGATTCTTCCCCGCGCTTCGCTATCCGTTATATGTGTCTGTGCTATGATTGCCGCGCATGGCAGAAAAAAGGTGAATGGAATATCTGGATGCCATAATAATCAACAATACAACTGTATTTTAGATTTCAATTATTATGGTGGATCATCAAATAATTTGACACTTTCGTTTCTCGGTAGGCGAGGTTCCTAACCTTGCCTGTTCAGAAGTATATTGTAAATTATAAAATTTACTTAAAATTTTACGGCTCAATTTATCCAATCAAACATTAGAAGGTAGTAACCTTCATAACTCGCAATAAAGGAGAATATAATGAACCAAAACCTATACGACATCAAGTCACAATCAATGAGAATTACACATCTTATTCAACCGTTTATATTAGTTGTGGCACTTACCTTTACCTTCTTTTCAGTCCAAACCGCAATTGCACAAAAGGTTTTAGTGCAAACCGGATTTGAGGAATTCACTTTAGGTGAACCACCAACAGATTGGGAGGTCCGAGGTAATCAGATGCAAGTAACAGACGACACTGTCAAAACCGGTGATAAATCGCTTGGCATCTTAGGTGGCGCGAATGACGATAGAGTTGGAGTTGCCATAGAAACTGAAAATCCTGTCATCTCTGTTGAATTTTGGGTATATATTAAGGGAGCTGGTCGTTCCTTCAATCTCAAAGTTGTTTCTGATGACAACATTGCACAAAACGATGGTGGAGTCTATCTGAATTGGAATGAAAATGCGACCCGTCTTTACAATGGTTCCGCTTGGGTCCCAGTGGATGACTTCCCGTTTGAAACTTGGAAATACGTCCGAATTGTTGCCAATGTTGAGAATAGTGTATTTGACTATTACGTGGGAAATGACAGGGATGGCGCACTGACAGCTGAACCCAAAACGGACCTCGCATTTCGGAAAGCTGCGACAAATCCCGTCGCGCAGTGGGTCGTTTTTCACGTTTACTCTACAGTCGCACAAGGCTTCGTAGATGACTTACTTATCTACGAAGGTAGAGAACCAGCAAACCTCACGCCTGTGGATCCAAAAGGAAAACTGGCAACATTCTGGGGGCATGTCAAGAAACACTCCTCGTTTTGATAGAGTGATTTCCTTTGCGGATAGTAACCTATTGCTTTGTCTACGAAAAATTTATAGGTATAGGTCGCGATTCGGAGATCGCTCCTACCAAGACCGTTTGCTCTTTGTAGCAGGGAACTCCGGGGAATGCCTAAATGGCATTCATACCGTTGATTTGGATTCCCGACTATTGCTAATACCTACAATTTTAGACTGGATAGACTACTATAGCAGTTACATGTACACGTTATCAAGGAGAAAATAATGGATCGAAACCGATTCCGCATTAGACTCAATTCAGTAGAAATAGGAACTGCTAAGCTTTTGATGGGATTCATGTTTGCTATCGTGCTTACCTTGAGTCTCACTTTAGGACAAACCGCTATAGCACAAAAAGTATTTGTGCAAACCGGATTTGAAAAAGAAACGCTTGGAAAACCACCAAAAGATTGGGAAGTGAGAGGGGATGGTTTTGAGGTGACAAATGATAAAGCCAAAACTGATAAGAAAGCTCTCGCTATTTTAGGGGGTGCCAATGATGATAGGACTGGAATTGCTATAGAAACTGACAATCCCATCATATCAGTTGAATTTTGGGTATATATAGGAGGCGGTGGCAGATCATTCAATTTCAAAGTTGTAACCGCTGATAATATTGCCCAAAACAATGGTGGAGTTTACCTCAATTGGGATGCCAAAACTGCTCGCCTTTTCGATGGTGCTGCATGGCAACTTATTGACGACTTTGATACGGATGAATGGAAATACGTTCGCCTCATCGCAGATGTCAGCAAAAGTGAATTTGAATTTTATGCAGGTAACGACAGAAACGAGGCACTGAAAGCAAGAGGCAAGAAAGGGCTGCCTTTTCGGAATGCTGCCGTAAATCCTGTCGCCAAATGGGTTGTTTTCCATGTGTATTCTATTGCTGCCCCCGGTTACGTAGACGATTTACTCGTCTATGAAGGCGACGAACCGATAAATCTTGCCGTTGATCCCGTAGGTAAACTTGCTACCGTTTGGGGACATCTCAAAACACCACTTACAACTAAATAGATAGCAATTCTTATTCTTTTCTGTACCGGGACGATAAGAGTTACAATGGAATAATTTTAGGTAAACTCCTTAACCATTTTTAATTCAAAGGAGAAATACTATGAGGTGGCGGCAGGTTTTGAAAAACTTGGTTCGCACTGCGGTGAATTAGGACAAGAACTAAAAAACGCATTTCGGGAGTTGATAAAGACGTTTCCTTCCATTGACAAAGATCGGATGCCGGACCCGAAACAAGTTATTAGGGAGTTAAAAAGGACTGTTCGTACTATCATCACGGTAGGAAAAGAGAAATTGGGAGACAATCCAAAATCTGAAAGAGGCTATAACAAAGATAATCAAAGAGCAGATGCCAGATATGCGTGATGTCTTCGGTTCTATAGGTGAGTGGTGGTCGGATTTGAGAAACACCATGCATGGTATGTTTTCTGATATAAATATGGAATCTTGGAAACAAACAGGGTAAAAAGCGCGAAATGTCTCTAAGGTCAGGGTTAATCTTGCTATTGACAAGGTGATAGAAATAATTGCAGCATTGGGCGTTTCCGGTCTTGTATTGATTATGTTAATGGCAGCTTCACCTTGGTATGGTGCAGCTGCTATGACATCATCATTGGCTGTTCTTGGACCGCTTGGAATGGCAGGTGGATTAGCTGCACTGCCTGTTTTAACTCTCATCGCAATAGTACTCACAAGATTGGTTTGAAGAGGTATTCCGGGCAGTCCTCATCAAGTTAATAGAAAGCGGCCAAACCAGAGAAAAAATATTATTGAGAAAGTCATAGAGAAGTTTCCATCAGAGAAGTGGCTTCTGATTGAAGACAATCTTTCTACTCACCATAGTCGTGATGTGAAGACGGCGTTATTGGCGTGGCCGGAGATTTGGGTGCAGTTTATCCCGAAATATGCGTGTTGGTTGAACTTGATAGAACCTTGGTGGAAACAGTTGAAGTCTTTGGCACTGAAAGGACGAAGGTTTGAGACGCAAGAGGAACTGACAGATGCGCTTGAGAGTGCGGTGTGTTGGTGGAACGCACATAAGCACCCTTACCATTGGAAAAAACAACCGCAAGAGCAACCTCTATATAAGTTAGGACCCTACGGTTCTGTGATGGAAACATGTCTAAAACTTAGCGAGTAAACCACTAAACAATAGGAGGTATTAATTATGATATTTAATATAGCACGTTCTGCTTTTTCTGCAACACCTTCCGAAGAAACGCTTTCGCTTTCAATCCGAAGGCAGGAAGCGCGCACTGCTGGTAGAAATGGATGGCGAATTATTGAAGAGGAAACCAACTGGCAGCCAAACGAAACCGCTATCATTGTCGTTGATATGTGGAATAAACACTGGTCATGGGGGGCAACCGAACGCGTCAACATTATGGCACCGAGAATGAACATTGTGCTACAACGTGCAAGGCAACGCGGTGTTCAGATAATCCACGCGCCTTCTGATACAATGGATTTTTATAAGGACCATCCTGCACGCACTTCTATACTTGAAATTCCGAAGGCAGAACCTCCACAGGAACGTGAAATGCCAGATCCACCTCAGCCTGTAGATGCATCCGATGGCGGTTCAGACACAGGTGAAACAAACATGTATGGCGCATGGTACCGTCAACATCCAGCAATTGAAATTGATGACGCTGATGCCATCAGTGATAACGGGCAAGAGGTGTACAACCTGCTCGCTCACAAAGGAATTCAGAACATTATTATTATGGGTGTGCATACCAATATGTGTGTGCTGGGTCGTTCCTTTGCTATTAAGCAGATGGTACGATGGGGGTTTAACGTTGTATTAGTTCGCGATTTAACTGATGCAATGTATAATCCTTTCAAGCCTCCCTATGTGAGCCATGAAGAAGGAACGCAGTTAGTCGTTCAGTATATTGAGAAATTCTGGTGTCCCTCAATTTTGAGCGGTGATCTAACCACCCCCGAACCAGAATAGCACAAATCGTAATAAAAAACTGTAGTAATACCAGATTTATAGTAAACTTTAGAAATTTTGATACATTTTTATAACTTCATTTAGTGGTATATCAGCCTTATAATCACGGAGGCGTTTGATGTTTGCAAAGTAGTGTTCGATTGGATTATAGTTAGGTGAATAAGGAGGCAGAAACAATAACTCCGCCCACAAGTTTCTATGAGTTGACGCGTAAGTTCTGTCTTATGTATCCGTGCGTTGTCCATTATGACTAAATGTTTTGAAGAGAGTTTTGGACAAAGTTCATCTCTAAGCCAGGCGTTGAAGCGTTCTGCATTGCAGCTTCCCTCAAACAAGGAGAATGCTGTAAAAGTATCATCTATACGCGCAGCTACCATTGTGGTTTTCCGGTTTCTCTGGCTTGATATTAAGCCAAAGGTCGGTTCCCCTTTTGGGCATACGCATAAGTTCTGAAACTTTCGGCACAAAAACCACATTCATCCAAATAAACAGTAGACTTGTCTTCTGCTTCTTTCACTGTGAGTTCTTGCCGATAGGTTGCTCGTTTTTCATCACAGCGTTGCTTATATCCGAGTGTCTTTTTTCGCGTGATACCGAGTTTACGTAATCCATAACCGATGCAAAACTCTGAAACTTTGAAATGGGCAGCACGCTCTTTTTGGGTCAAGTCGGGGAAATCAGCAACATGTTTTCTGAGTGCCTTCTCATCAATCACTCTCATATTTTTAGGTACCGTTTTTCTAATTGCAAACGGGTTCTCAGCTGCTAACCACCTATCAATAGTTGAGCGTGCAACGGTAAACAGGCGGAAAGTTTCAGATTTTCCCGCCAGTTTTAACAAAATCTAAAATGCGCTTCGTAAATCTGGTGAATATGCTATGGGAAACACATTCTAACAAAAACAAAAATGTATCAATAATTCTAAATGTCACTATAACTATAGAAAACGAAAAAATAGTTCATATCTGCTCAACTCTTTATTCGCTGGAATTCGAAGAATAAACTTATCCAATAAGTCCCAATTGACATACTGTGAGAAGAAATCGTTAAATTTTATTCAGCAGAGACCATATCTTGAAAGCCAATTCCAAATTTTGATTTAATCATTCCTTCACAACCAAACCCCATCTTCTCATATCAGAAAACCAATTCCTCTACTTTTCTCACCGAAAACACCCTCTCTGTTTAACCTGAATCCTTCCGTATAAGCAACAATTTTCTGGACAAGCAACGCATACCATGTTATGTTAAGCACTATATATCTCACAGACATTACGCAGAGGAGAAGCTATGGCAAACGAAGATTTTACCTCTAAAGTACCGCATTATACCTTCGCGGAAACGTTGGAAGAACAGGAAGAACAGTTAAAAACTAATCCGTTGATGCAGCGGTTAAACGATTATCGCAAAACTTATGAAGGCGACCCACACCGTCCCATCTACCATTACATCAACCCAGAAGCGATGCTCAATGATCCAAATGGTCTCTGCTTCTGGCAAGGACGGTGGCATCTTTTCTATCAGGCATATCCACCAGAAGATACACGTCAGCATTGGGGACACGCCGTTAGTGATGACCTCATCCATTGGCGCGATTTGCCCTACGCGATTTATCCGAACCCTGAACGCTGCTGTTTCTCCGGTTCAACCTTCGTGGAAGAAGACCGCGTGATTGCGATGTATCACGGGACGGTTGTCGGTAACATGGTAGCAGTGTCAAGCGACCCGCTCCTTCTGAATTGGGAAAAGGTGTCTGGCAAAGCAGTGATTCCCTCAAGACATGCAGATGGCACAACACCTATCTACCGTGTTTTCGATCCGTGTATCTGGAAGAAAGATGACATGTATTATTCACTATCGGGTGGAACGCTACCGCACGGTCCCGGTGGTAAACCGGTTCGCGCCAACTTCCTGCTCCGTTCAGCAGACTTGGCAAACTGGGTCTACCTACATCCCTTTGTTGAAAATGATCAATACACATTAGTCGGTGATGACGGCGCATGCCCCTATTTCTGGCCCATCGGTGATCGACACATGCTCCTATTTTTCAGTCACATGAGCGGTGGACAATATCTACTCGGTGATTACGACAAAGCACGCGACAAGTTCGTTGTAACGGCAGGTGCAAAAAATAATTTCGGCGCTGCATCTCCTGCAGGCGTGCATGCTCCCTCTGCGGCACCTGATGGAAAGGACGGTCTCATCGTCATCTATAACATGAACCCCGCAAAACCGACGAAGGGTTGGAACCAGATTATGACATTGCCGCGTAGATTGGAGCTTCTCTCCAGAGATGAAATCGGTGTTGAGCCTGCAGGTGATATTGAATCGTTGCGGTCCGACCATCAACATGTCAATACGACAACGCTTCCTGCCAACGAAGAAGTCGTGTTAGATGATATAAAAGGCAACGCTATGGAGCTTGAGCTTGAAATTGATACCAAAGGCTCCCCGATGGTTGAGTTGAACGTGCTTCGTTCACCGCAGAAAGAGGAATTTACTCGTATCGCCTTCTTCAGAGAACGCGGCATGCGTAATCACAATTCGGACAGAAATGTACGTGAAAGCCTACTAACGATTGATTCATCCTATTCGTCAATTGCACCAGATGTGCGTTCACGAGCACCCGAAACTGGAGGATTATCTATTTTGGGAGACGAAACGCTCAAATTACGTGTGTTTGTTGACAAGAGTGTCGTTGAAGTATTTGCCAATGGACGACAATGTGTTGCAATGCGAGTCTATCCCGATAGGGAAGATAGTGTTGGTGTGTCTTTGCGTTCGCAAGGACAAGACAGTGAACTGAAATCTCTGGATGCTTGGCAGATGCAGAATATCTATGCTTAGCGTGTTACGGTTCTTTGTCCACTCCGTGCTATTAAGTACTGTAGTGATCAAAGAACCGTCCTCTAAAAACTGTGTGCTTGATATGGCAGATACGTTCTATCTGGCAAGAGTTGAAGTATCGGAAAGGAGAGTAAAAAAATGAACCGTCTTACACTAACTTCACTCGGGCAAATACCGAAAGCCGATATTACCTTTGGAGATATGACGGTATTCGTCGGTGAACAAGCGAGTGGAAAAAGTATTCTGCTGCAACTTGTAAAGTTAATTTCAGACGCAGGCGATATTACGCATACACTTAAAAAACACGGTTTTGATTGGCAGAAAAAAACTGAAAATTTTTTGTCCCTTTATTTCGGTGAAGGGATGGAAATGATTTGGAACAAAGATGAGACGACAGTTACTGTTGATAAGGTGGATTTTACCACTCAAAAAGCGTTATCAAGGAGAAAGAAAGATGAGAGCCTCTTTCTGATTCCTGCACACCGTGTTGCAACATTAAAAGATGGATGGCCCCGCGCTTTTACTGACTATGGAACAAGCGATCCTTACGTCGTTAAGGAGTTCAGCGAACAGTTGCGCCTATTGATGGAAACTGGTTTAGGATCAGGCAAGGGTGCTATTTTTCCACAAGAAGGCCGTATGAACAAAACAATACGTGATGCAATCGGGAAAAGTATCTTTGGGGAGGCTGAGATGAGATTGGATAGGTCAGGGTTACGGAAACGAATTGTCTTAGATGTTGCGGGTACCCAATTGCCATTTATGGTCTGGTCTACAGGTCAGAGAGAATTCGCGCCTCTTTTACTGGGTCTGTACTGGTTAATGCCTTCAGGAAAGGCACAAAAGAAAAATAACATCAACTGGGTTGTAATTGAAGAGCCGGAAATGGGGTTGCATCCCAAAGCGATCTCAGCACTTCTCCTCATATTCTTAGAGTTATTAAGACGAGATTACAAAGTCATCGTTTCTACCCATTCAGCGCAAATTTTAGAACTTATCTGGGCAATTCAATTCATTGCTAAGTCAAAAAACGCACCGGCAAGGTTAAGACAGTTGCTGGATTTGAAGCCGAATGCCTTTTCCTACGACCTTACAAATACAGTCATACACAAAAAAACATTTAAAACCTATTATTTTTCTCGCGCAGACAGTGTTGTGAATGTCAAAGATATTTCTACATTAGATGCAGAGGATATGGATGCGGCAGTATCAGACTGGGGCGGTCTTACACTATTTAGTACGAAGACAGCTGATGTTGTCACAGAAGCTGTTTGGGAGAGTGACCTTTGAATTTTATAGATGCTATTCGGAACGTTCCAGAAATTGTCGAGTGTCTGAAAAATGGGTTACAAGCATTGGAACGGCAGGACAAAAATAAAATTATAGTCAATTCATCACGCTGCCTAAAAGGTAGTGTTTATATAGACAAGTGTCTTGAAAGACGTTATCCGAATGAAAACCGTTGGGATTACGTGTTCGGTTATAAAGACCGGATTTACTATGTAGAAGTTCATTCGGCGGAAAATACACGCAAAGTTGGAGAGGTCACAGCGAAATTAGAATGGTTAAAACGGTGGCGTGCACGTTCTGCAAAAAGTCTTGAAAATTTGGAAGATCAGAGTACTTACCACTGGATTTCCACAAGAAAAACTGCGTCAAGTGTGAAAAGAGGTAAATATCGTCAGATATTGGCACAAAAAGGCATTCGTGGTCCAGATTCTGTGTTGCACGCAGATTCGGTCACATAATCATGTTACCGTTAAATTGTAGATATACCTATAAAGACTAATGAACAAACCCATTGAAAAGGTCACCGCATTTATCACACAAGAACGAAATGGTGTGAATATGCTACTTGTATTCAAACACCCTACCGCTGGTATCCAAATCCCAGCAGGAACAGTTGAAGAAGGTGAAGATATTGAAACAGCAGTCATACGTGAAACTTATGAAGAAACAGGACTACAGAATGTAAAAATTCAAAAATATCTCGGTTGTTTTGAAAATGAATTGGAAAATAACCAAAGAATAATAGCAGAAACGACACAAGTTTATATCCAACCCAACTTAAGTGCCATTCCCTACAAACTAAAGCTGCCTAAAGGACTCACCGTTGATTGCCATTCCACACAGGAAGATTTCACACACATTTCGTACATTGAATATGAATATGACAAATTTCACAAACCTGTATGCATTGACTATAACATTACAGGATGGATCCCGAATGAAAACTTAAGTGCTAAAAAGAAAAGGCATTTTTTTCAATTAACGACACAAAAAGAAACAGAGGATATGTGGGAATTGAAAAGCGATAAAGGTCACATTTTTCAGCCTTTTTGGACACCACTTTCACCGAAACCCGAAATTGTCTCACCGCAAAATAGGTGGTTGGATTTTGTTTACGAGAAAATACTTGGCGAATAATTGTAGTTACAACATAAGCAACAATCAAATTCACTTTGGACGTTTTTTAAGGAGATAAAAGATGGCAACATATCGTGCAGGTGTAATCGGTTTAGGACGCATGGGAAGCACTTTTGATGACGAAATTACGCAGGGAGGTTCACTCTTTCTGCCTTACTGTCATGGACCAAGTTATAACGCATCACCGAAAACAGAATTGGTCGCAGGTGCTGATCTACATGCCGAACAAGCCTCAATTTTCGGTGAACGTTGGGGACTCAGTTCGGAACATATCTACAGCGATTATCAAGAAATGTTAGAGACGGAAAAACTTGATATTGTCAGCATTTGCACAACAGCACGAGTGCGGGAGGCTATCGTTCAAGACGTAGCACGTGCGGGTGTCAAGGGTATCTGGGCAGAAAAACCGATTTCGCTTAGCCTTGCCGAAGCAGATGCGATGGTAGATGTATGCCGAGAAAACAACGTCGTAATGGCAATCAATTGTGCGAGACGTTGGAATCCCTTCTTTAGTGAAGCAAGAAAACTTATTGATGAAGGTGAAATCGGTGATGTGCTACAGGTTACCGTGTATGCACAATGTGGTCTTTCGCATAATGGTAGCCATGCTATTGATATTCTACGTTATATGGCGGGTGGAAATGTGGAATGGGTTTTTGGTGAAATGCAGTCCGATGAAGCCGCAGCAGGTGAAAACGACCTGATGGGAAACGGCTACCTTGTTTTTGATAACGGTGTCCGAGCATATCTCCGAAGCACAGCGTGTGGTGCTGCGCCTTGGGAGGTGGATGTTATCGGCACAAGTGGACGTATCCGCTCAATCAATAATGCTGAAACGTTTGAGTTAATTCGTATGGTTCCGGGTGGTCGGCGTGGACGTGGCGTTCCTGCAACATGTCCATTCCCGTGGCCTGTGCGGATGCAAGGGATGGGATTGACCATCGTTGACGACATTATCAACGCTATTGAAAATGGGGGTTCACCTAAATGTTCAGGCGAAGATGGGCGCGAGGCTTTAGAGGTTGCAATTGCACTTCGTGAATCGCATCGGCGTGGCGGTGTAAAGGTGGAGTTGCCGATTGAAGATCGGAGTCTGCGTATTCTTTCGTCTGAGATTCAAGGTGACGACACGCCTGCGCGGATTAGGCGGATGCGGAATTGATTTAAGGGTCAAATTCTGCTATCATATTATTTTGAAATTTTACCAATAATTTTTAATTTGAAAAAAGTTGAGGATGTAGTATACTTAACGTAGTTAGTTTACTGCTTGGCAAAACTACTTATTCAACGGAGGATTTATAGATGATTCAACTAGGACGTGAGGAGACTACCAGTAATTTGTTTAGTGAGAATGTGCAATATAAAGTCCCGCATTTTCAGCGACGTTATGTGTGGGATGATACGAATTGGCGTACGCTTTCAGAAGATATTCTTGCTCAGCTAGAGCTAAAGTTGGAAGGGGATATAGATAGTGATAGCGGATTTGATTTCAAACCTGTAGTAAAACTTGAAGATACCTCAACAGAAAAAGATAAAAAGCATTTCACAGGCATCATTGTTATACGCGAAATTGGTAAAGGAGAACCTGAAATATTTGAAGTTATTGATGGCCAACAACGCCTTACAACTTTCCAAATTATCCTTTGTGTCATTAGAGATATATTTATAGCAAAAGGAAAATCTACGGAAGCAAAGGAACCACAAAGTCTGATATTGAATAGAAGTGACGATGTTAAATCCTACAAATTAATTCCTACAAAGTATGACCTGTCTGCATTCGAAAAGATAGTTGATGAAACATACGGTAACCTAGTTTCACAGAGCGATTTAATGTTTAATAACGAATTTCAAGAATCTGTTAGATTGCAATTATTTTCGGATTTTGATGATAACATTAAGGTGAGCCATGACATTCTTAATGTCTATAACTATTTCTATAAATGGATCTGGGATTATGTACAGGAAAATATAGATATTAATTTGAGTAATTTGCTTAGCAAGATCAGGACTCAGTTTCTTTTCGTAAGACTAAGGCTTGATGAAGAAAAATATTCGGAAGAAATATTTGAATCGCTCAATGCTACAGGAAGGAAGCTTTCGAATTTTGATTATCTCAGGAATAATCTTTTCCTTCGCGCCGGAAAATTGGGTGTTGACAAGAAGAGTGGTAAGTCCTATAGCGCGATTTTCTATGATAAATATTGGCTTTTTGAAAATGATGAACAGGTTTCTCATTATTGGAAAACAGACAAACAAAAAGCGTTTTTACGGGCGTTTCTCATAGCAAATTTGGGGCCGTACTGTTTTAAAACAGAGAACGTAAATCCGCTTGATGTGTATCGGAAATATAGCAGGACTGCAGGAGGAATCAAAAACGAATTCAAGCAGTTAATGAAATACGCGGAATCTTATCAAAAGCTAAAGCAAGATATAGATGATCCCAATAAACCAATTCACCGTTACGTCCAACTTTGTAGTGACCTTAGTTTAAACTGCTTGGAACCACTCTTACTATTTGTAAAACATAAAAATGGTGATGATGCGGTTGACCATGTTTGCAAAATTTTGGAATCTTATTTGGTAAGACTAATACTTTGCTTTGGAAATAAACAAGACACTAACGATGCAAGTTATAAATGCATAAAATATTTCTTTGATAAAGCAGTTGGAATTGGCACATTTGATGTGGAGGAGTTTAAGCAATTTCTGTCTGGCTCTGGAAAATTAAAATATGAATTGGAAGGCTCTGGAGGGAAAGTATGGCCGGATAACAAACAGATTAAGAAAGCTCTTGAGCAAGTCGGAAATAAGGATTCATACTTAATGTACTATATGTTCAAGCGAATGGAACATTATAGCCATGAAGAAAATCATACACCGTGGGAATACTCACCCCCTACTTTAGATGAACAATCGAATTTTTTAGAGCAGCTGCAAAAGGGTAGAATATTAGAAAACTTCAATACGCTATGGGAACCTCCTCTGGAATAATTTGTAAAGAATTTTAAGACCTTGACAATTAACATCATATAAGCGAAAAGTCAAAAGGAAAGTCAAAATGCATACAAGTCAGCGAGAACTGAGTACCAGTAAATTGTTTAGTGATGCAGTGCAATATAAAGTCCCGCGTTATCAGCGGCGGTATGTGTGGGATAAAACGAATTGGCGTGCGCTTTCAGAAGATATTTTTGCTCTATTAGGACTGGAGTTGGAAGGGGATATAGATAGTGACAGTGGATTTGATTTCAAACCTGTAGTAAAACTTGAAGATACCTCAACAGAAAAAGATAAAAAGCATTTCACAGGTATTATTGCCACACGCCAAATTAGTGATAGAGATATAGAAATATTTGAAGTTATTGATGGGCAACAACGTCTTACAACCTTCCAAATTATCTTTTGTGTCATTAGAGACATATTTGAATCAAAAGATCTCCTTAAACAAGCAGAAGAACCACAAAATTTTATAGTGAATGACCCTAATGTCGTAAAAAGAGTCGTAAATAGAACCGGGGAAGAGACTACCTACAA
Source organism: Candidatus Poribacteria bacterium (assembly GCA_028820635.1). GTDB lineage: Bacteria > Poribacteria > WGA-4E > WGA-4E > WGA-3G > MSPOR6. Next base: position 107,055 of record JAPPIG010000108.1, on the reverse strand, counting down.
ATTCTGTCCCACAGAATTTGACATTAAAGAATTTGAAAAAATCGCTAATCGGAAGTACGGTGAAACCATCTCTTTAGCATCTGATGAAGAATCATACCGGATACCAGATGAACACAGGATTGCCATTAATAATAAATTTACTAATGGTGATAGTCACAATATCCTTGATACCTATTATTATTTCTACTCACTAACTATGGCTTATATTCATTACAGTAATGATTGGAAGCATAATTTAGATAGCCTGCTTGTCACTGTAAAGAGTCAGTTAAAAGTTCTTCTGACAACACTTGAAGAATCAGATCATTCAGAAAAAATATTTGAATCAATAAATGCGACAGGCAGAAAACTTGCGGAATTTGATTACCTCAGAAACAATCTTTTCTTACGCACAAGACAATTAGATGATGGCACAGATAATGGTAAGTCTCACGTTAAAAAATTCTATGATAAGTATTGGCACTTTGAGAACACTCATAGTTATTGGGACGCAGAAAGGCTAGAGACATTTCTTAGGGTGTTTCTCAAAGCAAAACTCGGTCCGTCCTTTGGAACAAATGAAGAAAATGGAAAAGATAGAAAAACTTTTGAAGTGTATCAGCAGTTTTATTACAAAAAGGTAAAAGAGAAAGCAATTATAGGCAATTTTGACGAATATGAGGAGGAATGTAGCGTCGAATATAACCAAATTAAATATGAATTCCATGAATTAGCTCGTTATTCAAATACCTACCAGTATGCGGATCCAGAGGCAGAATCTGATAGGTTGTGGCACCGAATTCGCCGCCGTATGGAGTTCTATAATGACCTGAAAATGAAAAATTTCCTTCCTTTCATACTCCATTTACGATGGGAGGCAAAAAAATCTATTAATGAATTGGAAATGGTTCTCAAGATTTTAGAGTCTTATATTGTACGGCGCATGGTAGAACATGGTTACGATGCTTATGCTAAGGACACATATGCATACGACACATTAGATAAGTTTTTTTTAAAATTGATTAGAGGCAGGGAATTTGATATAAACGAATTTGTGGAATCCTTATCTGAATGGCCAGATGATGAAATAATTTTCATGCGCAAAAGTGATGAGGAATTCGTGGAATCCACCAGGCCTGGTGTAATTCGTCAAAGATATTCTACGGATGGTGCTTTACAAAAAATCGCCAATGATACAGCCTCTACCAATACTTTTTCGGCTCAAGACCGAGCTTGGTCTCTAATACGTTACATCTTCTACCGAATTGAAAACCACATCAACAAAAGGAATCAGTTACGTTTTGAAGATTTCTTGTCTTATGAACCAACGCGTATTGGGTCTATAAACGAACTAGATGGAGTATTGGCTAATTGGCTTAGTATAGGAAACTTAACTTTTCGTGTAGAAGATGAAGAAATACAATCAACAATGGTGGACAATGTAGGGTTTCTGGAAACAAAAATAGTTTTAGGAACACCACCTAATTCCACTCTTGAATTGAACAAGGAAATATGCAAAGAGCATCGTTGGAATATTTATCAACATAATAGGCATTTTAGAAGATTAAAGGAATATTTTTGCCAAATATGGCCAGATCAAAAATCGGTTCTTAAAGAGATTTCAATGCAAACCTTTAAACCAGATGAAAATTTGATTAAAACGTACATAGGTGAAATAAAATTTTGGGGTGGTTCTTTAGCTGTCGTAGAATGTAGCGATTTTGAAAAACCCATACAAGTGGAGTATGATGATTTTAAAGATACGGACGACCAACCTATACAAATAGGTCAAAAGGTAAAATTTGAGATTAGTCCGATACAAAAAAGCGGTAAATTTTTAAAAGGTATTAACATGATTCCTATTGAATAGTAAAAAGAACATTAAGGATTCCACCGTTGCCACAAAAAACTGCATTCATCTATCACCCAGACTACCTTAACCACGACACAGGCCCCGAACACCCAGAACGACCTGATCGACTCAGAGCCAGCCTCGCAGCGCTTCAACAGAGCGATGTGTGGGAGCGGCTGCACCGCATTGACCCGACACCCGCGACCGTTGAGCAGATCGCTTATGCACATAACCCGGGTTATAGTGCACATATCCGTCAATACTGTGAGTCGGAAGTTCCGCTGACCTATGACACACCTGTTGGGCATGAATCTTACGATATTGCGTTACTTTCAACAGGTGGCGTGTTATGTGCAGCAGAAGCAGTCGCAACAAAGAAAGTGAAAAATGCTTTTGCGCTGGTGCGGCCACCGGGACATCATGCTACTCCGGGACAGAGCATGGGGTTTTGCCTGTTCAACAACATCGCCGTAACAGCACGTTATCTGCAACGTGAATACGGTGTCGGGAAGGTGGCAATTGTGGATTGGGATGTGCATCACGGTAACGGCACACAAGACATTTTCTATGAAGACAAATCGGTTTTCTTCTTTTCTATCCATCAATCCCCGCTCTATCCTGGCACCGGTTCAAGATATGAACAGGGCAGCGGGGATGCAAAAGGCACCACGCTAAACGTGCCGATGCCACCCGGAAGTGGGGATAGTGAATATATAACTGTCTTTGAGGATGTTCTCCTCCCCGCATTACAAGATTTTTTGCCTGAGTTTATCCTAATATCTGCAGGATTTGATGCACACTATCTTGATCCACTCGCCCACATTGACTTAACCGCAGAGGGATTTGCGAAGTTAACCGATATGGTTTTGGATGTTGCGGAGGAGGTTGCATCGGGCAACGTCGTTTCAGCATTGGAGGGTGGGTATAGCTTAGAAGGTATCTCTGAATCTGTTGTAGCACATGTGGAACGTTTGAACAGCAGTATATAGTATCTTAACTACTCAACATTCTTCGCACAACGGAATCCAAGCGCACCAATCCCCGCATAAGCAGGACTATCTCCGTAGCGATTTGCGGCACGTAACCATTCAGGATTACCGTTCCATCCGCTACCACGCAGGACACGATCCGTTACAACGTTCTCAAAATCTTTTACAATTTCCGCAACGTTGTCCGCACCAGCGACAGGATTTCGCTTTGGAGAGTTTGCATAGAAATCACTCTCGTATGCGTCCAAACACCATTCCCACACATTCCCTGCCATGTCATATACACCATAGTCATTCGGTAGGTATTTACCAACAGGTGTCGTGTGTCCGATATTTTTACCGTAGTTGGCTCTTGTCCCGTTAATGTTATTGCCCCATGGATATTTTTTCCCTTTTAGCCCACCGCGTGCTGCTTTCTCCCATTCCGCTTCTGTTGGCAGACGTTTATCTACCCATTCCGCGTAAGCCATCGCTGCATACCAACTGACGTAACGCACCGGATGATCTCCCTCCTCGTCAGGATAATTATTTCCATTCCAATCGTGTAGGTAATTACCATTTTGGAACTTACCATCGATTCGTTTTTTCTGCCACTCAGGGTTTGCGAGAACAAAGTCCTTAAATTGTGCATTGGTTACTTCGTTTACGTCAATATAAAAGGCATCAACAAAAACGGAATGCTCGGGTTGTTCATCATTATCAGCGTCGCCATCTTCACTTCCCATCTGAAATTCCCCTTCAGGTATCAACACCATTCCGTCAGGAGCAACAGGTTCAGGGATTTGCTCAGGCTCAGCATCAGGAAGCTCGGAGGTTCCCACGGTATATGTTAAATTGCGACTTCCACCGTCCCATGTAAGTGTCAAGGTAAATTGCCCATGTGGAAATGGACCTGTGATTGTAACGGTTGTGCCAGATGCTGTGCCAGCACCTAAATTCACCGTTACATTGCCAGGGTTTTTGTCAAAGGTCACAGTAATAGTGCTATTTGCTTCAATTGTACTACCGGGGGTTGGGTTTGCGCGCAGCAACTGGGCGACTTCAACGTCATCATCTTCTGCGCGTTCGCTACAACTGATTATGTAAATAGCGAAGATTCCCATTACGACAAACACTAACACTTTAAATGCGATTTTCACAGTTTTTCTCCTATAATCTCAATTTCCAAACAAATCTATGCTTTTATACCAACATGAATTGCCACGATACCCAAAGTTTTCCGATAATACTGCACATCTGTTAGTCCACACTGCTCCATAACTGCTTTCAATGCATCGCAATTCGGGAACTGCATAACAGAGCGGGGAAGATAACCGTAGGCATCATCTTTGCTGCGCGAGATGCAATTGCCGATAAAAGGTAAAATCTTCGTGAAATAGAAATAGTAAAGACCACGAAACATCGGATTGACAGGTTGCGTAAACTCCAAGATGGCTATTCTACCGCCCGGCACAGCCACTCTTGTCATCTCACGGATTCCCAATTCAAGATCAGTAACATTTCGGATACCAAAACCGACAGAAACAATGTCAAACGTATTGTCTGAAAACGGGAGGGTGAGGGTATCCGCCTCAATCGGAACAAAGGCATGCGTGCGTTCCTGTCGTTCCACTTTTTGCTTACCAATAACCAACATCTCAAAGCAGAAATCTGAACCGATGACAGAACCGCTTGTGTCAATTTTATCGGCATACGCCAAAGCGAGTTCTCCTGTGCCTGTGCAAACATCAAGCACCTTGCTTGTAGGGGTTACACTACTTGCTTTGACTGTCTCCCGTCTCCATACACGATCAAACCGAAGGCTTAACAGCGAGTTTAGAAAATCGTAGTGGCGTGCGATAGCTGAGAATAGGTTCTTTATACGGTGTGCCTGCATAGTAGTTTTTAACTGAGTTTGCTAACCGCAAATATAGTGCTGCGTCTACTTTCAAATTGTTGGTCTTGAAAAAGTCGGGAATCCAAATCAAGAAATCAACGGTATGAACGCCTGTAGGCGTTCCCCGGGTATGAATGCCTTTTGGCATTCCCCGGAGTTCCCTCCTACAATAAGTATTCTTGTGTAGGAGCGATCTCCGAATCGCGACCTACAATATAAATGTAAACATAGCACAAGTTCAGACAATTGCCTACATTCTCAGTTCCGCACCCAGTTCTTCATGCAATCGTTTTACAACCTTATCATGAAGATCGTTAACCGCCTTATCTGTCAAGGTTTCAGTTGCAGAGTGATACGTGATCGTGTAGGCAAGACTCTTTTTACCTTCCGGCACCTGATCTCCGACATAAACGTCAAACAGTCGGACCGATTCAACCAATTCTCCCCCTGTGGAATAGATTAACGCTATCGGCACATCCGACTGCATATCTTCATTTACAACAATGGCGAGATCGCGCAGGACGCTGGGATAGATAGGTATCGGTTCAAAACGTTTGGAAAAATCGGCTGCGTTCGCTAATGCCTCCAGGTCAAGTTCAAAGAGATATGCTTTATAAGGCAGCTCATAACTTTCAAGCACTGTCGGATGCGCCTCCCCGAAAATACCGATGCGTGCTCCTTCTAACAACACCTCAGCATTGCGTCCCGGATGGAAGGTTAGGTCGTCCGTTTTATTGAATGTATAATCGGTAATACCACAGACTTCAAGTGTGCCCTCTACAACACCCTTAATATCAAAGAAGTCTGGATGCCGATATGGATTTCCATAGACACCGCCACCAATTTCCCCAGCGAGAATACCAGCAACCCGCGCCGGTTCCTCTGCTTGGATGAACACTGTGGAAATCTCAAAGAGGGCGATATTATCTATCTGATGATTGTGGTTGTATTGTGCATTATCAAGCAAACTCGGCAGCAACGTTGTGCGTAGAATTGACATCTCTGGACTCAACGGGTTTTTCAGTTGTAGTGCTTGGCGAAGTGGATTGTCTGCTGCTAACCCTATCTTGTCAAAGCAGTTTGGGTGGCTGAAACTATAGTTTACTGTCTCCATCATGCCGGAACCAAGTAGAAAATGCTTTATACGTTTACGCACCTCTACTGATATGTTTGGCGGGGGGATAGGGATGTCACCCTTTGGTAATGCTGTTGGAATGTTATCATAACCGTGGACACGGGCGATCTCCTCAATCAGATCAATTTCGCGTGTAATATCCCCGCGGAACGATGGGACGGTGACTTGATACATATTTTCTTCTGATTGTGATGCTTCTATGCCAAATCCCAATCGACTTAAAATCTGGACTATTTCATCTGCTTCAAGTTCGGTTCCCAATATGAAATTGACGCGTTCGGCACGCAGTTGAATTTGCAGCGGTTCACGTTGTCCGGGATAAACATCAATAATGCCTTCACAGATGGTGCCGCCTGCTAATTCCATAATCAATTGTGCTGCACGGTCAAGCGCAGGAATCACAGCCTCCGGATCCGCGCCCCGTTCAAATCTGTAGGAAGCCTCTGTATTTATTCCCAGCTTTTTAGCAGTTGCGCGGACGCTTGACGGTTGGAAATTGGCACTTTCCAGCAGCACGTCACATGTTGCTTCGGTGATTTCAGAGTCATAGCCACCCATAATTCCAGCGAGTGCCACAGGCTTTTCGGCATCTGCGATAACTAACATATCGGGAGTAAGTTTGCGTTCCTCTTCATCAAGTGTTGTGATTTGTTCACCTTCTGCTGCACGACGCACAACAATACGATTTTCAGCAAGTTTGTGATAATCAAAGGCGTGGAGGGGTTGACCATATTCCATCAAAACAAAGTTTGTAATATCTACTATATTATTGATAACACCGACCCCGATAGATTCAAGTCGTTGTTTTAACCATGCAGGCGATTCACCGATTTTAACGCCGCGGATAACACGCGCTGCATAACGGGGACAAAGGTCGGGAGCGTCAATCGTTACAGATGTAAGTTCATTTATATCTGCCTCGTCTTCTTGTAGGGCTACGTGTGGAAGTTTTAAGTCGTTACCTGTTTCAGCGCGAATCTCGCGGGCAACGCCTATCATACTGAGACAATCGGGACGGTTTGGTGTTATTTCCAACTCAAATACCGTATCATCTAATCCTAATGCTTCGGTAAGTGGTGAACCTATGGATAGATCAGAAGATAATTCCATGAGTCCTGCGGCTTCATCAGAGATGCCTAATTCTTTCTCTGAGCAGAGCATGCCGTGCGATTCTTCTCCGCGCAATTTAGCGCGCTTGATTGTAATGCCGGTTGGCAATTCTGTACCGATTGTTGCGACAGGTGCAAACATTCCTTCACACACATTCGGTGCACCACAAACGATTTGCAGCGCATTCGTCTCACCAATGTCTACCTGACACAGCACAAGTTTATCTGCATTCGGATGTGGTTTGATGGAAGTTACTTTACCGACAACTACGCCTTCCAATGCCGCGCCGAGCTGTTTGACAGATTCAACTTCAATGCCTAACATTGTTAGTCTTTCCGCGAGTTCGTCTGGGGAAAAGTTAAAATTGATATAGGTCTTTAGCCAATTTAGGGTTACGTTCATAGATAAGTCCTTAAAAATCGGGGTTACAACCCCTCCCACAAGAGTGTCTCCTACTTTGGTTACTGCACAAGAATATCAGGGTTACAAACCCGTCAAATGCCATAAGCGCATTTGACGTTGATTCCCTCCTACAAGAGTGCTTACTATTTGTTACGGCATAGCGGAGTGTGTCTACTACCTTTAAAACTGGTGGAGGAAGCGGAGATCATTTTCATAGAAAGTGCGGATGTCTGGAATGCGGAATTGTAGGTTTGCGATTCGCTCTACACCCATGCCGAAGGCAAAACCGGTAACTTCTTCTGGGTCATAGTTGACAGCGCGGAAAACTTCTGGGTCAACAGCACCCGCACCTAAGATTTCAATCCATCCAGTGTGTCCACAACTACGACACCCTTTACCAAGACACACCGTGCATGATATATCCATTTCTGCACTCGGTTCTGTGAAAGGAAAGAAATGTGGACGGAAACGCATCTGCGTTTGGTCGCCAAACATCTGTCGCGCGAAAGATACCAAAACCCCTTTTAGTTCACTGAAGGGGACATGCCTATCCACAAGCAATCCTTCAACCTGATGAAACATAGGCGTATGTGAGACATCGTAATCCACACGGTACGCTTTTCCCGGTACAATAATGCGTACCGGCGGTTTCTGGTTCTCCATCGCGCGAATTTGCACAGGGGAGTTGTGGGTGCGTAATAGGTGTCCATCCGTTAGATAAAAAGTATCATGCAAATCCCGCGCGGGATGGTCGGGAGGTGTATTGAGTGCGTCAAAATTGTAATGCTCTGTCTCTACTTCCGGTCCTGTGACCACCTGAAAACCCATTTGCGTGAAGATCGCTTCAATTCGTTCCAATGTTTGCATCACCGGATGCGCTTTTCCATACGCTGGTTTTCGTCCGGGAAGCGTGATGTCAATAGATTCTGTTTCCAGCTGCTGTTCTTGTTGCTGGTTATTCAGCGAATTCTTTGCTGCTTCAAATGCTTCTGTTAGTGCGGTTCGCACCTCATTGGCAAGTTTTCCTATTATCGGACGTTTTTCATTAGAAAGTTGTCCCATGCCCTTCATAACATCTGTCAACTTTCCTTTCCGTCCAAAGTATTCAATCCTAAGCGATTCAAGCGCGTTCGAAGATTTTACCGCTTTCAATGCTTCAAGTGCTTCTGCTTGAATCGCTTCTAATTCTGCTTTCATAATTGCCTCTATTTCATTCTATTGTTGATCAATATCAATGTGTCTTGTTTATCGCGAGCTGGAGCTCGCTCCTACAGGAAGAAGTTCTGCCTGCTTAACTGAATTGGAACGTATCTATATAGTATTGCTATCAACAAAAATACCCATCACTTCGCTCCATAAAGGTTAATCCTTCTGGGGACGAAAGCGATAGGCATCTACTTCCGCGGTACCACCCCGCTTGACAGACTTTGAAATCTGCCCGCTTCATTATTTATTGGCTTCAGGATGAAATTCGGCAGTTGCTCTCAAAACCACGCTTCCAACCGATGGCGTGGTCTCTCTTGTTGAGAGGTCTCAACTTCCTACTGTGTCCCTTCATCGCCGTCTAATAGTGTATTGTTTATCAAATTTTGTGGTTTAAGGTCGCGATTCGGAGATCGCTCCTACAAGCACCTTCAATCGGTTTTAACTACCCTTTTGCGAGGGCAGCAAGTTGTTCAAATCCTGCTGCATCATGCACAGCAATATCGGCAAGGACTTTTCTATCCAACTCAACCCCGGCAGTTTTTAGTCCGTGGATGAATTTACTGTATGTGAGTCCGTGTAGTCTTGCTGCGGCATTAATACGCATGATCCAAAGTCGTCTAAAGTCGCGTTTTCTTGCACGTCTGTGTGCATAAGCGTGATTCCAACCTTTTTCAACCGCCTCCATAGCGGTACGTCTCAGGTTGTTGCGTCCACCGCGATACCCTTTGGAATGCTTCAGCATCCGTTTCCGCCGCTTTCGACGGACATTCCCTGTTTTTACTCGTGCCATTCTGAACTCCTAATAAATTAGACGTTTCAAACGTTTTTCATTACTTGGGTCTACCAGCGTGCTTTGTCTTAAGCGGCGTTTCCGTTTCGCTGATTTTGAGATAAAAAGGTGTCCGGCATACGCTCGCTTGCGGCGAATCTTGCCTTTTGCAGTAAATTTAAAACGTTTTGCTGCGCCTTTATGTGTTTTAATTTTCGGCATTATAATATCCTTCTGTTGGTGGCTTATTCGTACTAATTTTGAAAGGTGTTCTGTTAAGTGAGAGTAGGCGTAAACGCACAAAATCAACAAGGAGAATCACGGTCTCCTCGCAAACAATAACTCCCCTTCAAAAAGCCGTCAAATCGTAAAAGAAGCACGATTTGTCAAATACTTGCGGAGAATCTTTCGTTATGAAGATTTCGGCGTTAAGAGCATTGACATGGTGCGTGTTTCCATTTTAGGGGGTTGTTCAACTTCTCCAATCTCAGCGACATCCTCTTCCAATCGGGCGAGCATGTTTTTGCCTAACTCAGTATGCAGCATCTCCCTGCCTCGGAAACGGACTGTGGCTCGGACCTTCCACCCATTTTTCAAGAAGTCTTCAACGTGACGTTTCTTGAATTGATAGTCATGTTCTGCTGTATCTGGACGAAATTGAATCTCTTTCAGAACAATCTTTGTTTGCTTCTTTCGAGCCTCCCGCTCACGTTTATTCTTTTCGTACTGATACTTCCCGAAGTCCATTATTTTGCAAACGGGTGGGTCAGCATTTGGAGAAACTTCGACCAAGTCCAATCCGACTTCTTCAGCACGTTCCATCGCTTCGCGCGGGGTCATCACACCGACTTGTTTGTTTTCATGGTCAATGAGTAAAATCTCTTTGGCTCGAATCTGGTAATTCGAACGACTTTTTCTTTCTCGCGGTTTCTGCGTACGTCTGCCTCTATAGTGTATTTTTCACACCTCCAAGTTGTTGCTGGGTAATCAATTAGCGGTTGTGCAGGCTACAAATAAGTAGGACTTTGTCAACAAAATCAAGAACCCTTACCGCACGTGGCTAAAATTTACCGGACATTACGTGAACTTGTATTCAATAAACCAATCCTTACAAAATACGGACACTTGCTAAAATAGTGTCGGAATATTTCGTAAAAATATTAATTATGATATTATATCACATTTTTAACATAAATGCAAACTAAAAGTAGCCAATTGTCCATAAAGTGCGTAAAATGATAATCCCACCCGCCAAACTACCAAATATAATGATAAGACTGAGATTAATTATTAAAGCGTGCCGAAAGATTCGTTCCGCTAATTCTGGTTGCTCCTTTACCCATGCCCGTGCCAAGTTGAAGGTTAGGACAACACTAATCAGGCTCAGGATAGCTGCACTTAAAAAAGACACGAGAATGCCCTGGAAGTCAACCATCTGCATCGTATCTGGGATTGAACCGTATTGTGTATAACGTTGGATGACAACGATTAAGATGCCTACTAAAATGACAACAAACGCGATGAATACGATTATGGCTTTTTTAAAGGCATTTCCCATCTTTTGCTGGACTCTTTTGGACTAATTTATGGTAATTTTAACATATTTTTTGTGTAATGGCAAGGTTTGTTGTTCTTACCACAGAGCCATTCAATTGTAGAATTTCTCCCAATTAATTATATTGTAGGAGGGAACTTCGATTCCCGACACCAATATTTTCGTCGCGATTCGGAGATCGCTCCTACAAAGAAATCGGGGTTACAACCCTCCTACAAAGATGTTTTGTGGCAATTGAATGCCTTTATTCTTACCACAAAGGCGTTCAATTTTCGGTTTTTATCTGTTCAGGTCGTAAAGTCATGATTCGGAGAATTGCTTCTATAGATGTGGGTCGCGATTCGGAGATCACAACTACTTAAATCATACCGTACGGTATGATTTTTCATACCACGGTATCTTTTTTAAATTCGCTCTAAATCCAGTATGTATCTGGTTTTATAGGTGTTTTTCTTATTTTGGAAAAAATTTTATTTTTTTTATTACTCATCTGTGGTGAGGGTTCAGGTTTTCCTTGTGTTTTGCATATTTTATGTGAATAATTTTTGCGTAGTCGTTTTTGCATTTTGGATAGTTTTCATGATTTTCAAGTGTGTCTGGTTGTTTTTGCATTTTGGAATCGGTTTATTTTTCATACTGCTATTATAGCCGATTCTGTGTAGTGCTCAGAAGTTTTTGTGGTGTTAGGAACAATAGATATCCAATATATTTACAATAAGTTTGCAGGAAAGATAGTTTTCAGTTGCCAGTTGGTAGGTGTGTCAGTATTTGTCTGAACAGGATTTGAAGGATTATAGAATTTTTAGGATTATCATCATCAGCAAACACCATTATCCAAGACAAGCACCTTCGGCATTCCAATAATCCTGCTAATCTGTAAATCCTGAAAATCTTGGTTTAGAGAAATAAGAATAACGCAGCATGAGTTGCGATGCTGGCAACGTCTCCAAAGCATACGTTCGACCTTTGAGATCGCAAAACTCAACTTTAAATACCTCCGGTTCATATACCTCAACAATAGTCCCGACTTGTACACGGTATAATTTGAATGCGGGCATGTCTTCTATGAGTGCAACGGTATCAAATAGTTTCATTGGGTGCCCTTTTAGTTGAGAATATGATTGTGTTTAAAGTACACCTTATTCTAAACCTATCTGAAAATTACAATTAAGCTGCTACACTCATTTCGCCCCGCTGGGGCTAAAGAGGGTTTGTTTGCCGTGTTTCTATAGACATTTCACCCCGCTGGGGCTAAGACTCAATCAACGTTAATGTGGGTATGGGTGTCTGGTATCTCTTAATCTGTTACGGCACACGGAGCGTGCCTACTACTTTTAAGTCGTGAGCTGGAGCTCGCTCCTACAGAAAGAGGTAGTAATCAAGCATATAAGTTTTGCAACACCTCAAAATAATTAGGGAATGTCTTATTCACAGTACAGTTATTTATCTTGGTGATAAAATTAGGTCAGGGTTCAACATAAACAACTTGGTGAGGTTGAATAACTTGCAGCACTTCGCGTAACTGCGGCATCAGGGGAAGTAGGGCATCTAATCTGTTCCTATAAGCAACAAGTACAACAACTGCAATATCAAAGTGGTTGAGGTTCTGTTGATATTCAATATTTCTATCAGCGGTAAGCCAGACATCAAATTCTTTCTCTGCAATGCTTAGTAAGTTCCCATTTTCTATACCAGCCCAGCCTTTTTCTTGAACCGTGAAGGCAGTATGTCCATGCAACTCTTGTTTGAGTTTTTTAGGTAAGCATTCATCAATCAGAATATGCATGGGCTTGTGTAAGTAGTATTTTCTTTGCCAGTTCTAATGCTTGCACAGCTTGGGTGCGGCTAACAGAAGGGAAATCATCCAAAAATTCGTCTAAGTTATCACCTGCTTCTAAATAGTCAATGAGGTTTTTGATGGGAACACGCGTATTTTTGAAAACAGGCGTGCCACTCATAATCCGTGGGTTGCAGGTAATGATGTCTTTAAATGTTTGCGTTGTTTGTTTATCAAAATTCATGCGTGAATCCTCCGTAAGAATATTACAATTAAGGATACCACAAAAACACATTGATTGCCAACTTTCCACACTTAAATCAGGGTTATTTAGTTTTTAGTTTTGCTTACTACTTTTAAGTCGCGAGCTGGAGCTCGGAATCAACACCAATTGCGCTTGGCAGAATACGCGTTTAGTATTCTGCATGATTTGGCGCCTACAGAAGAAGGTATCAAGAATATAGTTCCTGCAATACCTCAAAATAATTAGGAAACGTCTTGCTAACGCAATCAGGGTTTTTAATCCGAATTCCGGGCACTTTTAAGCCGACAAGCGAAAACGCCATTGCCACGCGGTGGTCGCTATAGGTATCAATCGCAGCAGGGGTGATGGGAGAAGGCGAGATTTCAAGTCCATCTTGATGTTCAACTACAGGTACACCTAATTTTCGCAGTTCGGTCACCATCGCGTGAATTCTGTCGGTTTCTTGCCAACGCGTATGTTCAATGTTTCGGATGGTGACTTTGTTATCAGCAAACGGGGCAATCGCAGCAAGAGTCAACGCCGTATCCGAAATCGTCTTCATATCCACATCAATCCCTTTCAACTGGTGCGGTCCCCTCACAGTAATACCCGCATCAGAAACCGAAACTTGACATCCCATCTGTTCCAAGACCCGTACAAATTGGACATCGCCTTGTGGAGAATCTGTGGATAAGTGCTTAACGGTGACGCATCCACTTGTGAGTGCGGCAGCAGCGAAAAAGTAGGACGCACTGGAGGCGTCTGGTTCAATGTGGTAAGCACGCGGTTGATACTGCTGTCCGCCTGCAATGTGGAAATGTTGATAATCTTTGTGGATAACTTTTGCACCAAATGCTTCCATCACTGCCAACGTTATGTCAATATAAGACGTGTTGAGATTGCCAACAACTTCAATCTCTATGCCTTTTTTAGCACAAGGCGCGGTGAGCATCAACGATGTTAAAAACTGGCTGCTTTTGCTGGTATCAAGTTTAGTTTTTCCACCTTCAAGTCCATCTGCTTGGACGATGACGGGGAGATGCCCATTTTCAAACTGTGAACGAGCATCAACCCCAAGCTGGGTCAACGCATCAAGTAAATCTGACATAGGACGACTGCGCCGCATCGGTTCATCGCCATCAATGACAAATTTACCGTCTCCGAGAGAGACATAACTGATAAGTGAACGTGTTGTTGTGCCTGAGTTGCCTACGTAGAGGTTCGCACCCTGAGCAGGGATATTTCCGCTATTTCCAGCGACATGAAAGGTGGCTTGTTCTCTATTTTCCGTGATGTGGATACCGAGTTTTCGGAGGGCATTGCACATATAGTGCGTATCATCACTGAAAAGAGCGCCTGTCAATGTTGAATCGCCGTGTGCAAGTGAGGCAACTAATAGCGCACGGTTGGTAAAGCTTTTAGAGCCGGGCACCTCTACCGTAGCGTTAGGAGGGTTTTTAATTGGTTGTATTTCGATCATTTTAGAGTCATCTCATAGATCAGAATTCGTTGGTTCACTGCGCCTAATCCAAGCCAAAAATACAAATGTAAGAGGCGCAATAAATTGCGCGACTACAAACGTGTTTCTACTTAAACAAACATTTCTTTACAAATCGGGTTTAAAAGCACCACGACTTATGTGATAAGTTGTAGTTTAGGATAAGAGTCCTAACTCGGTGAGTAATTCTTTGAGTTCGACTTTTTCGGTATCACGAAGCGGCAGCAACGGACTGGTTGTGTGTGCCTTACAAACGCCCAAAATCTCCAAACACGCTTTCATTCCGCTCACACCTTGTCCGTAGGTATAGAGTTTGCTAAGTTTGATCATCCATTTTTGGAGTCGGTCAACTTCGTCAATATCGCGTGCTTTTGCGGCGTTGTAGAGTGCGACAGATTCTTTCGGTGCGACATTTGAAATTGAGATAACCCCACCATCAGCACCGAATAGCAACGCTGCACCTATAATAAAATGCGAACCGATGAAGATGGAGAAATCGTTACGTTCACCAAGAAGTGCTAAGAGATGGAGGCTGTTTATCCAATCACCGGAACTATCTTTAATACCAACGATGTTATCACAATCATCTGCCAGTTGCGCGACGATATTAGGTTTGATTGCGGTCTTTGCAGTAGATGGGATATTGTAAATTAGTACGGGTAAGTCAGTGCTTGCGGCGATTTCCTGATAGAATTGGATGATGTCTGCGTCATCGGTGGAGGGATAATAGTAACCAGGAGTCGCAGCGACAGCATTAACCTGAAACTGTTGTGCTGTCTCAATGTTTTGTATGACGCGCTGGGTGCTTGTATCCATCACACAACAGATAATAGGCACACGTCCTGCAATAGTTTTTGTGGCGATGTCCAACGCACGTTCACGCTCCGCATTTGTCAACGTTGTAAACTCACCAGAAGAACCGAGCAGATAAATGCCGTGAACACCGTTGTCAATCAAGCGGTTAAGCTGTTTGACAAATCCGAGTTCGTCAACGCGTTCTTTCTCATCAAGTGGTGTGACCGTTGGCGAAAAAATACCTTCATATCGGATATTCATTGTTGCCCCTTTCATGTTCGCTATATTTAAGCATGGTTGCAGTTTAGCAAAGCGTAATTTAAATGTCAATAAGTTCTAAGAATGGGGCAGGGTTATTTAGTTTTCGGTTTTTCGGGCGATTTTTTTACACCTGCTATATACCCAGGCTGGTAGGTGCGGTTTCTAACCGCACCGAATTTGGATCAAAAACCCTCACAGCGACTTGCCTTGTCCGATGCGGTGCGGTTAGAAACCGCACCTACCAGCCTGGAGCATTAACTTTGAGTAAACCTCAATAACGGAAAACTCTTAAAACTAAATAACCCTGAGAATGGGGCAAGGTTATTTATAGTGAGTTTTAGAATTATTTTTACACTTTGCATCGGCGAGGTTAGGAAGAAATCAACGGTATGAACGCCCGTAGGCGTTCCCCGCCTCGCCTACCGGTGAATGTAAGAGGCGCAATGAATTGCGCGACTACAAACGCGTTCTTTCTTAAATCGGGCGGACATAGCCCTTGGACAAGGGCTTCGCGACAATTGAATGTCTCTGAATAATTCATTGCCTTGATTTCAGTAGATATGGTATGATAGAAACATGCATCAAAACGAGCCAAGTGCTATTCAAGACGTTGAGAAACCTTCAACACTCCGTTTTTTTGTTGGTACTCTCCTCTTCGGTTCTATCCTCATCATTCTAACCTGTTATTGGATAATCTCCGCAGAAAACCGCGTGGTATGGGAACTCACAGATTTTTCAATCTTTCCCACCGTGCTTTTCACATTCTTTTTGCTTGCTGCACTTTCACCTTTCCTAAAAAGACTGTTCAAGCATGCTGCCCCAACTTCACGCGAGTTGGCATTGACGTACATCATGGTCTCGGTCGCAACTGCGCTTGCGGGGCACGACATCGTTCGCCAATTAGTGCCGATGATAGCAAACGCGGGATGGTTTGCAACGCCAGAAAATGAATGGGCGGACATCTTCTTTCGCTTTTTACCAACGTGGTTGACGATTACGGATCGTAAAATCTTGCAAGGCTATTTTGAAGGAGATGACACCTTTTGGCAACCCCGCTACATGGAAGCGTGGATGTGGCCAATTATTGCGTGGAGCGGTTTGGTGATTGTTCTGATGTTTATGATGTTATGTATCAATATCATCATCCGAAAACAGTGGATAGACCATGAAAAGTTGAGTTATCCGCTGACAACGCTTCCAGTTGAACTGCTCGGGAATACGTCTAACCTTTTCCGCAATAAACTAATTTGGCTGGGTTTCGGGATTGCATTTGGACTTGAGATTTTGGCAGGATTGAATTATCTTTTTCCTGTGATTCCCTCGCTTACGATTAAGTATAGACTCTTCTTTCCAGATCGCCCTTGGAATGCGATGGGGCGTTTGCCCGTCTATGTCTATCCATTTGCAGTAGGGTTAGGTTACCTCATGCCGTTGGACTTAGCACTATCTTTCTGGAGTTTTTACTTGTTCTGGGGATTGCAGCGTGTCTTCTTTACTGCAATAGGATGGACAACAGCAAGCAGTTTCCAAACAGAACAACGCGCGGGGGCATGGATCGGAATTGGACTACTCGCTTTGGTAACAAGTCGGAGAGAAATTCTAAAGGTGTTGGGAGGGGTATTTTCTTTTAGATCTAAAGATCGTTTATATCAACTTGCCGTATTTGGCTTGATATTTGGATTAGGAATTGTATTGATATTTTGGTATTTCGCCGGACTATCGCCCTGGGTCACGCTCGGCTATTTCGGCATTTATTTAGTGTTGTGCATCGGGATGACCCGCATGCGTGCAGAACTGGGTCCGCCTACCCACGAGTTGCACGGAGTTCATCCAGACCGAATTATGCTATTGTTCTTAGGCAGTCGTCCATTGGGTGCGCAGAATTTAACGAACACTACGCTGTTATCGTGGCTTGCTTACGGGTATCGGTGTCATCCGATGCCACATCAATTGGAGGCATTTAAAATTGGCAGACACTTCCGTCTTGGTGAGAATCGGTTGGTTATTGCCTTGATAGTAGCATCAATTGTGGGTGCAGTCATTTCCATTGTTGGGCATGTGGCACTCTATTATGAATTTCGGTTTGCACGCTGGGGAGTCGGTGAGTTTAACCGCCTGCAAAACTGGATTACCGCACCGCGTGCACCGAACCTCCCTGCTATTCAACACATGGGGTTTGGCTTCCTTTTAACCGGTGTGTTGACGATTCTCAAACGGCAGTTTTTGTGGTGGCCGTTTTATCCAGTCGGATATGCCGTAGGAAACGGTTGGGCTATCGGATGGATGTGGTTTTCAATTTTCTTAGGATGGCTCTTTAAAAGACTTCTTTTTACAGGGGGCGGTGTGCGTGCTTACCGCAGGGCGTTACCCTTGTTTTTGGGACTTATCTTTGGTCAGTTCCTGGCAGGAAGCCTGTGGAGTTTGTTAGGCGTGCTGTTTAACAAGAACATGTACACCCTTTTTCCATGAAAGCTTAAAAATCTTCCAACGCCTCTGTTTCAGACGCGTATACACCGATGCTTTGTGTCAATCCGATGGTATTAAAAATAGTCCTCACCTGCATTGCCGGATGTGCAATACGTAACGTTTGTCCTTTATCCCGTGTCTTCCAAAGCAATTTGATAATCGTGCCAAAGCCGCTACTTGTAATGAAACTTTGCCGATCAAAGTTGAGCAAAAGTTTTGTTGCCTCCTGCACGCCATTGTCAGCATAGGCATCATTAATAGCCTCTTCAGATTCGTTTGTTAGGTAACCTGTAATGTCAAATATTGCAACGTCGCCTTCGTGTCGGATAGAGATCTGTGGTTGTGCTCTCACATTTTCCTCCTAAGGACAGAATCCTGAATTCGTTATAGTAAGACCCATAATTATTTTATTTATGATTAGGTGCTGAGTATCATATATGTATTCAGCAGTGATTTGGGCAGTTTGAAACCGCATCTATGAAGGGTATTACTCAAGGCTTAAAATCCTAAATTCGTAAGAAAGAAGCATCAATCTTCAGTTAAAGTGCGTTGAAGCGGTTTATGTTCCTGTTGTTGGTTAACTATTGTTCCGTTTTCAAGATGGAGCCATGTCTCAAATTGGCGTTCACCTTCCCGTAATTGAATCACTCGTGCTCCGCGCGGAAATCCCTCTTTGCCATAACAATTGAAGCCGGTAGTTCTCCCGTAGCAGAGGCGAATCCCGTGCAAATCTCCCCAAAAATCGTTAATATGTTCATGCCCAACAAAGGTGCCCATAACATCTCCCGCTTCGTGTAGGGCAGCAAAAAAACCAGAATTAATTAGGGGCGGGCAAACCTTCTCATACTTTGCACCGTAGCAGGTGTGAAAATCCCATACTTCATCATATTCAGGAATTGGTATGTGGAAAAAAGCGAGGGCGGGCATCGGATTTCCTGCGGAAGCAGTATATCTCTTAGATTCGCTGAGGTACCACTCTATCTGGGCGCGCCTGATCCAATCGTAGCCACCAATATCTGTTGGGGCATAACTACCTGAATCAACAAAATAAAGTAGTGCGGCAGATTTTGTTTTATCTGAACTTTCAATTGTTAATACATAATTTCCTACACCGGGAATGTCTTCTGGGCCAGGTTCTGCAAGCGATAAGTCACTTTCCTGCATGACTTGCATCAATTCGTGACGATTTGCCGTGCCTTCATCATCATGGTTGCCGAAGACCGCTGCCCAAGGAAAACCGCACCGTTCCAAAATCTCTATAATCTGTCGAAGGGATTCGGCAGCATCATCACATCCGCCTCCGGACAAAATGTCTCCAGTTAACACGATTAAATCAGGTGCTTCTGCTTGTGCAACACTCTCCATCAAAGCCGCGGATTGCTGGTCAACAGGTTCACCGTTTTGCCAATGAATATCAGTAAATTGGACAATTTTAAAACAACCATCCTCGCGAAACTTTAGTTCATTTTTCATTTCTATAATTTTCCTCCCGTGTCACTATAAACATAATTCCAAAAAATTGCAAGTAAATTCAAGATTTTTAAAATTGAGAATCTTTGACTCAAAATTGACTCAGAATATGTCGTTCTACTCTGCGGTTTCTATAGAGACATCTAACCCCAAAAAGGAGGCAAAACCAAGTAAAAAGGAGGTTTTACCAAAAAATTCAACGAATTTACAACTAAAATAATTGATTGATACAATCCGATTAAAGGGAAATATGAATGTCAATATTATCCCAAAAATGGTAACAAATACAAAAAAGAAGCGTTAATCTTTTCAATCAAAACAACGAGTTGTTTTACAATTATTTGAAGTTGTGCAATATGATTGAATTTTTAAACACCGATCCTAATCTTTTGGTGTAGTTGACAAGGGGAAAATCTTAGTTTCCAAAAGAGTGGAAACTTTATAGATTAGGGGATTTATTATGCAAAAAGCACTACTTATAATCTGTGTCTATTTCATTGTGTTTGTGTTTCTGGGGGTCTTATGGTATTATCCAGTGATGCCATTTCTCTTTTATAACACACTCGCAGATTCTGAAATGAAGCAACGGATGGAAAACGATTTGATTGATTTTTATGGTATTGTTAATGAGATGCACCAACTTGTACGCGAAGGGACATCGCTCACTGGACGCGAAAAAGTTGTTTTCGTTCTCACGCCTCTGGGCGAGTACGGATTCATAATATGGCCCATTT
This sequence comes from Candidatus Poribacteria bacterium, assembly GCA_028820635.1. Classification (GTDB taxonomy): domain Bacteria; phylum Poribacteria; class WGA-4E; order WGA-4E; family WGA-3G; genus MSPOR6. The sequence goes on along the minus strand of JAPPIG010000108.1, from coordinate 86,937 downwards.
TTGGTCTTCTATGGGGCTTGTGGCGTGGGATGTTTCATCTGTTCAGATTACGAAAATTAGATCCTGTCTCTTCCACTTAATAATTCAATGGATTTGAAAATATTAAACAGGCGTTATCCTTAGGACACGCCTGTTTAATTTTTATACAGTTCAAGGTTTTCTTGCCTTCCCCTACAAGCAGTGGTATAATTAAGGAGCATTGCAATGATTGTATCCACTTTGAAAAACTAACAGACCAAAGCTAAACTTAATCAACAGAAGTGGGATATAACTATGATTGATTTGGATTATCTTGCCAAAGGACTCAACTCGCTGGCTCGTGCCTACCATGTTAACACAATGGCGGGGCATCTTGGAGCTGCTCTCATCGCTGGGTATTGTATTACTGAAAACTTTCCCAACCTTGATGAGAAAGTCTGTGCAGGAATTGAAGCGGAGTTGGATCGTATTATCCGTGGTCAATCAGTTTTTGGTCCTAAGAAAAGTGCAAGCGTTTCAGTAGATGAGATGTTTGAACCGTTTCCGAAACAAAGGTCTCAAGAAAATCTGATTGATGGAATTGCTGATGCGCTGGCAAACAATATTGATCAGACTCGGCAATCTGGGCATAATGTAATTTTTGCCTCAATAGCGGTCCGTGCGCTTAAGCGTCATCCTGAGTTTGCTACCCCAGCCATTACTGATGGTATCCGAAAACTGATTGCCGGTTTCAATGGTGTAACTCCTGGTGTCGCCTATTACGGGAAGGAAAGAGGACGGATTGATGGACGCAAAGTTGCGTTATCCGAGGATGATACCTTCCCACCCTATACTGATTTACAGACGATGGCAACAACTGTGTTAGACACGTTGATTCAACATGCTCCAGAACGTCGGCAAGGCTTCGGCGGCCTCTGGCATGTTATCAATCACGCTGCAGCACTCGTTGAATTAGCACACAATGGCTATCGGGAACCTGCCGTTACAGGTTTGGCAGCACATTATCAACATCTACAGTTATGGAAAACATTGCCGAATATAGCAGATGAACTCGGCGCGGAAACACCAACAAAATATGATCCGCGTCTACCAGTATATTGGCAGTCCGGCGATCTTCGCCGTGATCGCGCCCGACTTACACATCGCATTAAGACACTTTACGGATTTAACACTTTGGTCAATTTGGTTGAGAACCCTGCAAAACGCGAACAGGGTTATGATAAGTTAAGATATCTGATGTAATATAGCAAATGTGACGACTATGCGAAATAACGGGACTGTTAGCAGATTTGACATTCACACTGCGATCCTCTCAAATGAGAGAGTTGCGGAAGATCATTACCTATTACGTTGTGAGTGTTCCGAGATTGCACAGTATGCACAGCCAGGACAATTTATTCATGTCCTGATTTCGAATGGGACAGGACTTTTACTTCGTCGTCCATTTACAATCTATACGGTTGACGGACATCAAATTACAATGCTCTATCAGATCATCGGTGAAGGAACACAGCGGTTATCAGAGATGCCGAAAGGGACGTCGTTGCATGTATTGGGACCGCTCGGAAATACGTTTGATATTGAGAACACACCCCAACCGGCAATTTTAGTTGGCGGAGGTGCGGGCATCGCGTCTTTGATGTTGCTTGCAGTTGCATTGCGTGATCGTGGTATACAAACGTTCGGATTAGTAGGCGCGCAAAATCAGGAGCGACTGTTGAGCGTTGATGATTTGGAAGCAATAGGCGTTGCGGTGCATATCGCTACCGATGATGGAAGTGTAGGACATCACGGGTTTGTTACCGATATTCTAACAGACATGCTCAAGAAAAATAGTTTGAATCGTCCAACAATTTACGCTTGTGGACCACACGCCATGCTCGCCGCTGTCTCAAAGATTACAACAGAATTTGAAGTTCCTACACAAGTTGCTATGGAAAATAGGATGGGGTGTGCGATGGGTGTATGTCTTGGGTGTGTTTGTCCTGTCCGTATTGATGCAGATCAGATTGAGTATCAGCGTGTTTGCACCGAAGGTCCTGTTTTTAATGCCAAAGATATTGCATGGGAAATTTAATAAATAGAAATGGAATCTACATTCTATCACAGATTAACAGCGACAAGTCTTGACGAAGAACTACTCTCAGATTCTTGTTGTGATAAGATATTATCCGCCTCGGAAGTAGAATTACTGCCGTTGTTGGACGCTGCGTATCAGGTTCGCAAAACATATTTTCAAAACACAGTCCAACTGCATATTCTCAATAACGCACAGAACGGCAATTGTCCAGAGGACTGCCACTATTGCGTGCAAGCAAAAACTGCAACGACAGATATTGATACCTATTCCTTAAAACCCGAAGCCGAAGTTCTGGCTGAGGCAGAACGCGCCTATCAGTCTGGCGCGTACCGCTACTGCGTAGTGATGAGTGGACGCGGACCAAGTCCTAAACGAGTTACACAACTCGCGCAATTAATCCAAACGGTAAAATCACGGTACCCGATTGAGGTGTGTTTATCTGTGGGATTGATTGATGAACCCGCTGCGCGCACATTAAAGGAAGCGGGATTGGACAGATTAAACCACAATCTTAACACTTCAGAATCACACTATCCGAAAATATGTAGCACACATACCTATCAGGATAGAATGGATACGCTACGTGCTGCACAGGCTGTTGGTCTTGCCTGCTGCTCAGGTGTGATTGTTGGTATGGGTGAAGAAAATAGCGATTTAATTAGGGTGGCAAAGGAACTCCGCAGATTGGAAGTAGCCTCAATTCCTGTCAACTTTTTCTTACCGATTGATGGCACGCAGTTGTCAGAATCGTTTACGAGAACCCCACAGCTTGTGCCTACTACCTTAACACCTGACTACTGTTTACGTGTATTATGTTTGTATCGACTCCTAAATCCGAGTGCAGAGATACGGGTAGCGGCAGGTAGGGAACACCATCTGCGAGGTATGGAGGTCATGGCGCTCTATCCCGCGAATTCAATGTTTTTGGAAGGTTATCTTAATGCAACAGGGAAGGAATCTTTACGCACACTGCAGATGATAGAGGATGCGGGGTTTACCGTTGAGACAAATTCCGAAATATCAGAACAACTACAGACTGAACAGGGAGGAGTGCTTCTCAAAGAGTTAGAAATGCTTCGTCCGCGAATGAAATCCAATACATAACCTAATAGCAGTCACAACTTTCCTCCTCAAGACCCAAAGGAAGTTGAAGGGACTGAGGTGGCGTTGCAGTTATTCCGCCATTGGCTTTGATTTTTTCAAAGTCAATGCGTCTCATGTCTTCCGGTATTACAAAGGACGACTTCAATGCTTCCCAGTCTTTATCAGCAATTGTAACAATTTCCCCAAGATAAAAACTTACCCAGATATCCTCAATTTTAGAGTTTGGGGATTCTTGTGCTAATTTCTTTTTAGTGATTTCTACATATTCAGAGTCAATATCTATGCCGATAACGTTCCTTCCCAATCTTGCAGCTGCCACTGCTGTTGTACCGGTGCCCATAAACGGGTCCAGAACTACGTCACCTTCATCTGTGCTCATCAAAATAATACGTTCTAAAAGATGCACTGGCAGTTGACATGGGTGTGGGTCTCTATGTTTATTATGACGAATGCGGTGAATATCTGACCAGATATCAGAGACGAGAGGTCCGAATGGGTGTAAAATTTTCTTTTTCCCACCGTAGTCTTTTAACAAGTATCCACATTTCCGACATCGCTTATGTGGATAACGGATTTCATAAAATTTGTTTTCTTGTTGATTCTTTGCGTAAAACAAGATGCCGTAGTGCGACGGTTGCAAAGTTTTTCCCATAGGTGCAGTCGGCGCGTCCCATGCGATCCAGTGACGAAAATCTGCAACTTCGTTTAGGAACTCAGCGTAATAGGTAAGCCATTTTGGGATATTGTGTAAGAATATTGATCCACTCGGTTTTGTTATTCTCACCATTTCAAGAATCCACTGTTTACACCAACTGAGATAATCATCTGTGTTCTTTTGGTCCTTGTAAGTGCTATAATTCTTTTTAAGGTTGAAAGGTGGATCGGCAAACGTAACATCAATACTGTCTGAAGGAATTTGCTGCATTACTTCTATACAATCGCCGCGGATGATTTGGTTGAGAAATTTTTCCATAGGACACCTCGAATAATTCAGATATGAGATTAACGCAGTATTATTTTAAAACGGCAATTAGCGACTCTTGGAAACGTTTAAGTTCTGATTCTTCTAAAGTGAAGACATCTTCAAACGCTTCGGTCATCCTTCGCAAATCCTTTTTACGAACATACCAACCTATACCATCAACAAATCCCCAAAAGTGTGCTTTGGGATAATGGTCAGTGAGGAGATTTCTGATAGCGATCTCAGTTTTTGCTTTATCACCTTGTCCAGAGGACGTTGTTTTAGAATATGAAGACTCAATAATTACTTGTGGTTTTTCTCTGTTGGGTATGATAAAATCCATTGTACGCTTTTCGTTTGGAGCGTGTTCTCTTAACTTATCCAAGTCTACACTTTGTTCAAAACTGATTTCCATTTTTTCTAATAGGTTCCTAATGACGACTTCGGCATTATTTTGTGCTTTTCCTGAGTAAGAACCCTTCTCTTTATACCGAATCAATGTATCAATCATCGCCTCAACTTCAAAATTAAGTTTAGAAACGCTTAACTTTTTTAGCTCAAAAAGCGGAAGAGTTTTGGCAAGTACAGGAATCGTAGAACCTTCATAGAACAGATTGACGATTCCTCTCCTAAAATCGGCACAAGTTTGAATTTTGTTTTGAATTTTGGCATCTTGCCATTCTGTTATGCCTGTCTCGTCTAACTCAGCTTCATCTATCCATAGGTTTCTACAAGAAAGTTGTGAGAGTTCTCCATCGTCAACGACTCTGATAAATGTAATCAATCGCTTGAAATGTTCATTTGAAAATCCTGTCAAAGCCAATAGAACCTTCAATCCGTTTGCCTTTTCGGAAATTAGGTTGTCAAGTAATTCTTTGGTAAGACCTTTGTTTTGTATTTGGTTTCTCAGGACAAGCAAAGTTTCCTTTAGAGCGGTGATGTGTGCTTCATAATTTTCCTCAAACGCTCTATCATTATACCAAAAAGTATTATGCTTTATGACGGTATTCACCTTCTCATCGGTAGTCTTTGCCATTTTATTGCCCATAGTTAAGAATTAGGAATCAGTTTTTCCATTTCAACTTTGCTGCTGACATTATCAATGTCAATACCGACAAGTTTACCATCGGCATCATAATCAAGAAGTACACCTTCTGAAATTTCTAAACTCTCCACGCTGGGTTGCTCGGACAAATTGATATATAGTGAGTCGGTTCTGGGTAATAGTTAAATTTCATAGTTTGAATTCTCAATTAACTAATCTGCTTTAAACCACCCATATAAGGTTGCAACACAGCAGGCACACGCACTGTGCCATCCGGATTTTGATAGGTTTCAAGAAGTGCGATAACGACACGCGGTAGCGCAGTTCCAGATGCATTGAGCGTGTGGATAAATTCTGGTTTTGCACCAGCTTCTGGACGGTATCGGATATTCGCACGGCGCGCTTGGAACGCCTCAAAATTACTACAAGAAGAAACCTCTAAAAACTTTTCTCCTGCTGGTGCCCAGACCTCAATATCGTAGCATTTCGCGGCAGCAAAGGAGAGCTCTACCGTGCAATGCTGTACAACACGATACGGCAAACCGAGTGCCTGCAAAACACTTTCCGCATTTTCTAAAAGCGTTTCGTGTTCTGCATAAGAAGTTTCAGGTGTGGTGAACTTCACCATCTCTACTTTGTCAAATTGATGGATTCGCTGCAAGCCGCGTGTATCCTTTCCATACGCACCTGCTTCCCGACGGAAACATGGCGTGTAAGCAGTATAGTAAATAGGCAAATCTTCAGCAGACAATATTTCACCGGCAAAGAGGTTGGTTACTGGCACTTCGGCGGTCGGAATCAGGAACAGATCGCTATCAGGGTTTTCTTCGTCTCTGTCGCACCGATACATATCCGCCTCTAATTTTGGGATTTGACCTGTCCCTGTCATTGTGGGACGGTTCGCGAGAAATGGAGGAGAAACCTCAGTATAGCCGTGTTGGGTTGTATGTAAGTCAAGCATGAACTGGATCAAAGCACGTTCCAATCGCGCTCCTAATCCTTTGAAAACAACGAAGTTGCTACCTGCAACCTTCGCTCCGCGTTGAAAATCGACAATATCTAACGTTTCCGCAATTTCCCAATGCGGTTTGAGTTCAAAGTCAAAATTTGGCAGTTCACCCCACGTCTTAATTTCAATGTTATCCGCTTCACCCGTGCCAAAAGGTGTGCTTGCTTCTGGCATATTCGGGATAGTCAAACAGATGGAGTCTATCTCAACTTTAAGATCGTTTGCCTCTGCGTTACGCTCCTTGATTTCTTGGGAGAGTTTCCGCATCTCCGCAATCGTCTCTGTTGCGTCCTGTTTTTCCTTTTTTAATTGGGCAATTTGTTGTGAAACCTGATTTTGATGCGCTTGGAGAGTTTGTGTGTGCGTCAAGTTTTCACGCCAGCGCGTATCCAGTTCAATCAGTTGGTCTAAGTCGGCATCAGCGTGGCGATCTGCTAACATTTGACGGACGGCTTCGGTATTTTCGCGAATAAATTTGAGGTCAAGCACTGCAGTACTGCTCCTGTTATGAGTATTGGTTATGGCATTCACAAGTGAGATTCGGTGTGTCCTGTAACGAAAAAACCACAGTGTTGTAAGACACAACCTGTGGCTAATTCTTCAAATATAAACGGGCCCGACGGGACTTGAACCCGCGACCTCCTGCGTGACAGGCAGGCGCGCTAAACCAACTGCGCCACGAGCCCATAAGGAATCCCTAACAAGTAGGCGGGACAGGACTTGAACCTGTGACCTACAGCTTGTAAGGCTGTCGCTCTAGCCACCTGAGCTACCCGCCCAAAATGAGATTGCATTCGCATCCCATCTCAAGGACGCTATTAAGTATAACACATAGATTTCGGTTTGTCAAGAAAATCTGATTTTTTGACAAGTTTTTTGGACATCGCTTATGAGTTGCACCAATAGTAGAATAAACCTTCGTCAATACAAATCATTTCCGTGGTTCGTCATTTCCACGGTAAGGTCGCGTACCGCGGACAAGCACTTTCTTTGGATTGTCTCCTGACGCGAGTTCATCCGCACTATGGTAACCGAGTGTCATACTCATCCGTGTCCTATCTGTGCGATTGATTCCAGCCGAGTGGATTATCATGCTATCAATAGCAAGTAAACCGCCTGCTGGCATCGGCAACGGAATCGCTTGGCTGGCTGCAATTTGCTGAATTGTTTCATCCTCAAGATGCGCGAAAGCAGGAAGATGATGCGACCCTGGAACAATTCGCGTGCAGCCGTTCTCAAAATTTGTTTCTTCCAAGTAGATTAGGACAGTCGCAATCGTCCGTGACCAGTGACGGACATCGCGATGAAGCTCAAGCGAATGCGTCGAACCTGCATCTCGAAGATAGATGTGGTTGTGACGATTCAGTACAAATTCTATATTCGGGCCCAATAACGATTCCAATGGGTTAAGGATATCATCGCAAGTAATAGTTTCTTGGAAGATTCCGCCGCGCTGCCAGACAGCGGAGATTCGGATGATCCTGTCACCTTGTCGTGCCACAGGTTCCACGGCTTCTTCTATGTCTTTTAACGCTGCTGCTTTAAGTGCCTCTACATGATCTTTAGAGAGTTGCGTTGGAAATTTAATGAAGCCGTTGTGCCGAAACAATTGAATTTCTTGCGGAGTGAGTTCCATTGGTATCCTTCTGTTGTGTTTGGCGTCAGTTGTGAGATGGTTAGTTTAACATGGATTGGAGAGAAAATCAACAGAGAAATGGGTGTGTAGGGTTTCTTGGGGTGCGAGTACAAATTGGATTTCGTAACACAATTTGGTAACGAAAGATGAAGATATTTCGTTTTATGTCATGCTTTAGATACCTTAAAAAATTACAAAGAAAGATCATATTTCCGCATATTATTATGGAGTTTGCGGACATGTATGTCATAATAAACATGTGGAGGAGTCAAATTCATGAAACCGTGTTATGTTTGGATAGTAATTCTATTGTTGGCAGTCATATCTTCAGGCTGCACTACCATGCCGACTTATAATGAGTTAGCAGATCGGCATTACAACTATACAAGCGGAGAAAAAAACGCGACCCTTGACGAATGGCATGGGTTAATTTCGGAATTCGAGAACGTTATTCGCAGGGATGCAGGAAGTGAATCAGCGGATGATGCCCAATATGCTATTGCTTCTTGCTGGGTTTGGTGTATTAAAGCAGGGGATTCAGAGGCACCGCAAAGCGCCATTGCAGCATTTAGAAGACTAATTTACACCCATCCAGATTCGGAGCATTTGCCCCAAGCACACTATTGGATTGCCTGCTGCTACACGCTGATAGGTGATTCCGCTCGCGCATCGCACCACTATCAGATTGTTACAAACCGATATGCTGGTAAAGATATAGCAGCAGAGGCGTTGTTGGAATTGGGGCGTACTTATGCACAACATGGATACAAAACACGTGCCGAAACGCTTTATGTTGAGATTGTTGAATCCGCAGCGAAAAAGGAAATAGTGTCCACTGCATCTAAAGAACTTCAGGAGTTAAAAACCCCACAAAATCCCGTAAAAATACCCGATAAAACCCCTACTCAACCGAAAATAGAACCGAAACCACAAGTAAAGCCACCTGTCGCAGATCCAGAGGCATTAACGCCCGGATCCTTTACACGTGAATTCGGATTAACCGCTAAGACAATCGTAATAGATGCTGGACACGGAGGAAAAGACCCGGGTGGCGGTAGGGGGGATATCATTGAGAAACCTATTGTGCTCAGTCTCTCAAAGAAAATCGGTGCGATTTTAAGGGCAAAAGGCTACACTGTTCTGCTAACACGGGAAACTGACCGTTTTATTCCACTAAAGGAACGCACGGCATTTGCGACGAGACACAAGGCAGACCTATTTTTGAGCATTCATGCAAATGCGAGCGAAAATCGACAAGCCAATGGGATAGAAACCTACTATTTGGATGTAAAGAGCACTGATAAAAACGCTGAAATCATTGCAGCAAGAGAAAATGCAAATTCCGGCTATAGTATACAAGAATTGGAATCACTTTTAAAAGGATTGATAGTAGAGAGTAAAAGTAAGGATAGCCGTCGGTTGGCAAAGTATGTGCAGCAAGAATTAGTCGCATCAACAGGCGCAGCAGATCGTGGTGTTAAACACGCACGTTTTGTTGTACTCATCGGTACAAGTGTTCCCGCCATTCTCGTTGAAACGGGGTTTGTGACGAATCCCACAGAAGGAAGAAAACTCACATCGGATGCTTATCAACAGCAATTAGCGGCTGCTATCGTACAAGGTATTGAAAAGTTTTTAGGAAGTGCCGAACAAATCAGCCAAGATAATTCTAATCAACCCAATAAGTATGTAGCAACAACAAAACGTTAGGCAGTACATAGGTATATGAAACCGGCAAACCATTTGCTGAGGGAAACCGGTTATGTTTTTTGAGGTCTTTCATCGGGAAAAGTTATGGCTCAAACCCTTTTCCACGTATATTATATTTATTCTCGTCTGCTGGAGTGGCGCGTTAACTGACACTGCTGCACAACAGGCAGATATTGCTATCTTATTACCATCAACAGCATCTGGCATGGCAGAAGGTGATGTGAACTATGCACGTTCTGTCAGTAGGCGTTTTGTTCGCATGTTGAAGAGCATCGGTTTTTCCGCAGACCAATTGGAGGAGATGTCCGCTGTCAATGCTCCTCGCTTACAGGACACATCTTCTAATCCGTATCGGTTGATAATTCTCCCACTTAATCCCAAAATCACATTAAAAACAGCGAGTCTTTTACAGAGTCATGTCGCACGCGGTGGCAAACTATTTGTAACCTATAACCTTGCAGATGAGGTCGCCTCGCTTCTGAATTTGCGTAGTATAAAATGGCTGCGCCAAGAAACCTCTGGTCAGTTCGCTTCCATTCAATTTGATGCGCCTGAGATATTAGGGATACCAAAATCTGTACGACAGGCATCGTGGAACATTACGGTGGTAGAATCTACCGACCCACAAACAAGAATCATCGGACAGTGGCACAATGCAGAGGGCAAACCCACCGGATATCCGGCGTTTCTTATGGGTGAAGCAGGTGTGTTTTTTAGCCACGTCTTCCTGCCAGACGATATCCGAACTAAAACGCAGCTTCTCGCAGCACTTCTCGGGCATCTTGTCCCTGAATTTCAGCATGCAATTGCAAAACGTGAATTGGACGCGATGACAACCATCGGACACATCAATAGTCTTGACACCTTAACGAAATTTGTAGGGTATGGCGGGGTTTCTGAAGCGAAACAAGCACTACAATCGGGAAAAACCTTCACGACTCAAGCGCGAACAGAATACGCAAGTAAGGATTATTACAAGGCGATGACTGCAGCACGTGAGAGTCAAGATGCGCTTTCAAAAGCGTATTTTCTGTCGCATCTAAGCGATGAAACGGAAGGACGCGCTTTGTGGAATCATTCTGGCCTTGGTGCATATCCTGGTGACTGGGAACGTTCCGCGAAAGAGTTAGCTGATGCTGGCATCAACATGATTTTGCCAAATATGGCGTGGGGCGGTTTAGCACATTACGATAGCAGCGTGTTGCCCCAAAGCGCGAAGTTTACAAAATATGGGGACCAAATTGCGCAATGTGTTGAAGCGGCGCATAAGCACAAATTAGAAGTTCATGTATGGAAGATCACATGGAATTTGGAAGGTGCTCCGGAGGAGTTTGTAGAAGAACTGCGAAATGCCGGACGCACCCAAGTTTCAGCAACAGGCGACCCGATCAATTGGCTTTGTCCTTCTAATCCAGAAAACGTGCTGTTGGAATTGAACGCTATCACGGAAATCGTTCGGAATTACGATGTTGACGGTATCCATCTTGATTATATCCGTTATCCGGGGAGCCGAGCCTGCTATTGTGATGAGTGCCATAAAAGATTTATGCTTGCGACGCGACAACATATTAAGGAATGGCCTGCATCCGTGTTACCAAGAACGGGAGAACATGGGAAAGCGTATATTGAATGGCGCGCGCAACAGATTACCCGTTTAGTACGTTTGATCCACAAACGCACACGTCAAATAAAGCCGGACATAAAGGTTTCAACTGCAGTTTTCGGTGCTTATCCTGACTGTGTAACATCTATTGGACAGGATTGGATTGCGTGGGCAAAAGCAGGTTATGTTGACTTCGTTTGTCCGATGAACTATACTGAAGACACAAAATTTTTCACCGATCTGTTAGAAAATCAGCTTGCTCTCATGCCGAAAGATGTGGCTGTTTATCCGGGTATCGGTGCGACAGCATCTAACTCCCTCCTTACTCCAGATGCTGTGGTTGGGCAGATTCATCTCTTACGCTTCTTAGGTGCGTCTGGCTGGACAATTTTTGACTATTCTGCCAATATATCAGATACTATCCTTCCCGCTATTCAGATGGGTGTCGGTAAGCGAAAAGCCGAACCTGTGCATTGAGATAGATAGCAGTCGGCAGTAGACTATTAGTTATCGGTTATCGCATTTCATCGGACGTTAGTCTTGGTAGGAACTTGCTACATTTTGCGGACATCCTCCTAAATTCTGCTTGAATATAGTAGAGAATTTGTGTAAACTGAAGGGCAGAATGCTAAAAGAAAACAAGAATTAGATGAATCGTAATAAAGATCAATTTAATATTGTTTATGACCGTGACGCTGATGTGCTGTATGTAACGCGAGGTCAACCCGAACACACCAACTACGTTGAATACGCAGATGATTTAATTCTACGGTTTCACCCAGAAACCAAACAACTCGTAGGATTCACACTCGTTGATTTTTCGCAACATTTCGCCAAAAACGAGTCGGACATCGCGTTGCCCTTTGGGGTTGATTTCCACATGCACAGCGAACTACCTTATTAAAACAATACGAATAGTGAAAAAGGAGGCTATTGCAGCATGGCTCAAAAACCGAATATCTTATTTCTCCAGAGTGATGAACACAGCCCTCATGCTATGGGGTATGAAGGCAACGATATTGTGCAAACGCCACACCTTGATCGGCTTGCAGAATCAGGAAACTACTTTAATGCGGCATACTGCCAATTTCCGCTTTGTACTCCCTCACGGATGTGTATGCTGACAGGGAAATACGCACATCGCTGCTCCGCTTGGAATAACGGTTCAATCCTATATCCTGAACACCTCACAATGCCTGCACATTTCGCAGAACACGGTTACGCGACAGCACTCGTCGGCAAAATGCACTTTGGTGGGAAAGAACAGCACAACGGATTCCAAGCGCGTCCCTATGGTGATCTACGCGGACGTGCCGGACATCAACGTGATCCACTCCGTGGGAACAAGAATCGCACAAAAGATGCTGGGGTGACAGAAATTCCATCAAGTCTTCTGCAAGAACGGGTAGTCAACGAAGAAACGATAGAATACTTGAGGTCTCAACCTGATGGCCAGCCGTGGTTTTTGCTTGCAAGTTATAGTCGGCCTCACTTTCCGCTTACTGCTCCTAAACGGCTTCTTGACAAATACTATCCTGATAATGTGGACATGCCTAACATTCCACCGGGGCACTTGGAGGATACTCACCGATATGCAAAGGGATTACGAGAGAATTTCAACACAGCAGCTATTACAGAGGAAGAAACGCGCAAAGCCCGCGCGGCTTACTACGCCTGCTGCGAATTTCTGGATGAATGTGTCGGTGACTTGCTGACGATCTTAGAACGCGATGGCCTGTTAGAGAACACAATTATCGTTTATACCACCGACCATGGTGAAATGGCTGGTGAGCATGGACAATGGTGGAAATCCAGTTATTATGAGGCAGCTGCACGGGTTCCGCTCATTATATACGATACACGGTCGGAAAATACACACGGTAAACGCGTTGATGCTCCTGTGGAATTGAACGACTTATTCCCAACCCTGTGTGAAAGGGCAGGTATACCGATACCCGATGGCCTTGACGGTTCGGACTTATCAAATCTGATGACTGGAAATTCGGGTGGTTGGCGAAACACCGCAATAAGTGAATACTGGGCAAGCCAGACCACCGGACCGATGCGTATGTTGAGAACACCTCGCTATAAATATGTCGCTTTCCCTGAAGATGAATCTATCTTGTTTGATTTGGAAAATGACCCTGACGAATTTGAAAATCTTACTGGGAAACCTGAACATCGTGAAATGGAAGCATCCCTACATGAACAACTCATGGGAGGATTCTCTTGGGAAGCTGTGCATCAAAAGAAAGACGATGATAAAGAACGCAGTCAAGATTGGACAGAGCCTTGGGGCGGTGGCACTCCGAATCAGTATACGTTACCTGATGGCAGAATTGTAGATGCAGAACTTTGTCTCTATAACCCGGTACTTCGTGATGAGACTGATGAAAATTAAGAAAGATAGTCCCGTAGGTTGGGTTAAGGCACGAAACCCATAAATCAACGGTATGAATGCCATCAGGCATTCCCCGGGTGTCAACTTAAGCAATTTTCAAACATGGAAAACCCTCTTGAGCCCCGTAGGGGCGGTATGTTTATAGAAAACGGATAATCCCTCTCTTGAGCCCCGTAGGGGCGGTATGTTGTCGCCTCAGTCCACCAGTTAGATATGTCGTTCCTACGGAACTCAAGAGGCGGTGGGTAACATTTTTTCTATAAACATATCGTCCCTACGGGACTAAATATGGGACAGTTTCAATCACCATAAGGGTTGAGAAGCACTCATCAAATCGTAGGCGTCTTCTTAAGTTGACACCTATGGGGTTAAGGCACGAAACCCAACAAGAAGCGCATTTACAGACCGAAAATGTTGGGTTTCATCTGCAGTTCAACCCAACCTACGAAAACTATAACCCCGCCCTTCATGATGAGTTTGCTGAAAATTAAGAAAGTTAGTTAGGTGGCAGGTGTGTAGCGCGGTAGGAAGAAAACTGCTTCGCACCGCGCCATACGGTTCAATCCATATCATAATGTTTTGAACTGATATACATCGTATGGAAACTTGATATGCCTCGCCGCCCTAAAATACGATTCTCTGCTATCCTTGTCGGTCTGCTTTTAGTGGGGGGAATGTGTGCAATTTCCCCCTACAACAACTATTTTTTAGAAAATTCAAGGATTGCGGGGAACCACTTACCTGTTGGCTCAATCTTCGGGCTGCTCCTGCTTGTTTTCGTTGTCAATCTTCCGCTACGTTTTTTAACACGAAACAGCCGCTTTTCATTTTCCGCCCTTGAATTAACAGTTATCTGGATGATGCTGATTGTTGCAGTTGGCATCCCATCTATGGGACTGCTGCAGTTTCTGATACCTTGCCTCGTCGCGCTGCGCTATTTCACAACTCCTGAAAACGATTGGGCAGAGACACTCCAACCACACATCCCAGAATGGTTAATAGTTACGGATACACAAGCCGTAACGGATTTCTATGAAGGGCTTTCACCGGGCGGTAGCGTCCCATGGGCACCTTGGATCAAACCGCTCCTTATCTGGGGACTTTTTGTTTTCGTTTTCTATTTCACAACAATTTGCCTTTCCACAATCCTCCGCAAGCAGTGGATTGAACGCGAACGGTTTTCATTCCCTTTAGTCCAGATTCCTGTGCAACTCGCAGCACAACCCGAACAGGGAGCACTCCTCAACGCTTTTTTCAAAAACAAATTGTTATGGGTAGGCATGGCGTTGCCCGTGCTAATACATTTTCTCAACGGATTGCACGCACATTTTCCAACAGTGCCTGAAATCCCACTGATTTATAATATACACCGCGCTTTTACTGAAAAACCGTGGCATACACTCGGCATGTGGCCCGCAATGAACATTGCTATCTATTTTTCAGTTATCGGCGTGGCTGCGTTGCTAACGCTTGAGGTGTCCTTTAGTCTGTGGTTTTTCTTCCTCTTTTTTAAACTGCAATATATCATCATGAATGCAACGGGTTTCGGAATCGGTCCGTGGTTGAGTTGTAGCCGTCAAGTAATGGGCGGTTATCTTATCTTTGTGCCTGCAGTTTTCTGGGGTGGACGGGAACATATCGCATCGATTTTCAGGAAAACATTTGGGCTGCGTAGCAAACAAACGAATATAGCGGGAGAGAGACGTTTGATAGACGATTCCGATGAACCGCTGCCGTATCGCTTGGCACTGCTCGGATTTCTACTCGGTTTTGTTACCCTTGTTGTGTTCTTTGTGATTGCTGGCATAACCACTTGGGTGGCGATGGTCACGCTGCTCTCAATTTTTGTCACCTCTGTTGTGTTATCATGGATGGTGGTAAACGGTGGACTGCTGCTTGTGCAAGCCCCTTTCTTCCCATCAGATTACATCAATTTCACGCTCGGGACGGGGATAATGGGACAAAAAAGTCTGGCTGTTCTCAGTTTTCAGCGCACTTTCCTGCGGGATTGGGGAGAATTCATGATGCCGAACTTCTTGCACAGTTTTAAGGCTGCCGATGAAGTTCAACTTGCCCGCCGCCGAATCGTGCCGATACTCGGCATCTCAATCGTTGTTGCTATCCTTGTATCTGTTTACGCATGGTTGACGCTTGTCTATGACAAAGGCGCACTGTTTTTACAAGGCGGGTCCTTTGTCGGTGCTCCGCGTGGCTATTTCAACAAGATGAACAGACTCATCCAATTTCCTGTTGAAACAAATTGGCTTGAAGTCTACAGTATGATTGCGGGTGCAGGTTTTACTGGCTTTATGCTCTGGATGCGTCAGAGTTTTGTTTGGTGGTCGCTGCATCCCATCGGATACTTATTAGGTGCTACTTATCCAGCATTTCATCTCTGGTCTTCTATTTTCGTAGGATGGATGATAAAATACGTCACGCTTAAGTTTGGCGGTCCAATGACCTATCGGCGGATTCGTCCTGTCGCTTTTGGCTTAATTTTTGGTGAATATGTGATGGTGGGAATCTGGATGGTAGTCGGATTTTTCAGTGGGATAGGTTACCATGCTTTACCCCGTTAACAGATTTTACTATTACCATCTTGTAGGAGGGCTTTGTAAGCCCGATTTCATTACATAGGAATCGTATTATGCAAACCAGCGAAAACATCCTCTCTACGCAATGGAAAACACGGGCGAAAAGTCGGCACACTGTAACAGGCATTCGCACATGGCATGTCAACCTGAACCCAGGTGCAATGCCAACCCTCGGTTTTGCGAAAGGTGATATGCCAGGGCAGACTACGCCCAAAAATGTGCATGTCGATTGGCGTGGTCCCTTCGCATCACAAGCAGGCGCGCTAATCGTGGAAATTACGACTGATAAAGGCTTGAAAGGATACGGACTCGGTGGCGGTGGACTTGCGGGGGCAATGATTATTGAAAAACATCTTCAACATTTCGTTCTCGGACACGACCCGCTTGATGTAGAAAACATTTGGGAACATCTCTATCACGTCACCTCAATTTATGGGCGTCGCGGACTTGTCATCTACGCGTTAAGCGGTATAGAACTTGCCCTTGTTGACCTATGTGGCAAGATATTGGACGCACCTGTCTATAGCCTTTTCACTGACACACCGCTCCTGCAAATTCCTGCCTATGCTACCGGTGCCGATGTCGGTTATTATGCAGAAAATGGATTCACTGCATGCAAGATTCCGCTCAAAAACGGACTCGCGGAAGGCGAGGATGGTTTCACACAAAACCTTGAGATGATACACACCGCACGCGATGCTATTGGTCCAGATGTGGAACTGATGACAGATATCTATCTCCGTTGGGATGTAGATTATACCCTCCGTTTTGCTGAGGTAACAAGTGATGTTAACCTCAAATGGATTGAGGAACCGATTCCACTTGATGATTATGCTGGCATGGCACAGTTAGTCCAGGAGATTGATTCAACGTGGATTGTTTCTGGTGAACACGAATTCACCCGATACGGATTTCGAGAACTGTTGCGATGGAAGGCAGCAGATATGATTCAGCCGGATGTGAGTTGGGCAGGTGGTTGGACAGAGTGCCTTCGCATTGCACGCGAAGCAGCGGAACTTAGTATCCCGACATGGTTACATCAAGCAGGCACATCGTGGGGGTTGCATCTCACTGCGTGTTTACCGATGACTTGCATGGCGGAGACGTTCGGTCCCTCGCGTAATGGTGTTGAAAATGAACTTTACCGTCGCTTACGTCCTTCGCCACGCGATGGTTTTTTCACGCTGAATGATGCGCCGGGTTTTGGTGTTGAGGTTGATGAGGCGTTGCTGGAGGCGTATACAGTTGATCGACTGTAAAGCGAGACACTAAATTGACAGTGAAGATTAGTAAAAAAACGGCTGTGCAAAGTTTTGTTAATTATCAGAACCAGAATTTACAGGATTATAGGATTTTCAGAATTGTAATATCAATTTGACATTTTCACCAAGTTATGTTAAAATAAAAGAAATCTGGAGGTGTCATTTCTATGGCGTATTATATTACTGACGAATGCATCGGGTGCATGGCATGTTTAACCAACTGCCCTGTGGATGCGATTACCGGCGACCGGAATATGCTGCACATCATTGACCCAAATGTCTGTATTGATTGTACAGCGTGTGGCATGGTGTGTCCGGTAGAAGCAATCCGAGACCAATTCGGTGAAGTATGCAAATTTATTCGTCGTCCAACACATAGACCTATCGCTGTTATCTATGAAGAACTCTGCTCTGGGTGTGATTTCTGCGTGCATATCTGTCCGTGGGAATGTCTTGAACTCAAAGACCCCGAAACAGGCGAACATGCTGAAAGTTTCTTCGGTATCTGCGAATTAGTCAAACCGAAGGACTGCGTTGGCTGTAAGTTGTGCGAAGAGGTATGTATCAAGGATGCTATCCGCGTTGAATCACCCGTGCTATTAGAACTCGCTGAAGCAGCAGATTAACGCTTATTCAATTCCGAAATGGTTTCCACACCGTTTAAAAACTCTAATTTAGTCGTTGTCATCTCTGGTCCTTCCGGGTGTGGTAAAAGCACTGTTGCCACTGCGTTGTGTGAAGCGGATGATTCGTTACGGCTCTCTATTTCTGCTACAACACGCGCTGCACGCCCCCGTGAAGTTGACGGTGTTGATTACCATTTTTTGACATCCGCACAATTTGAGGAACGGATTGAACAAAACGCATTCTTAGAATGGGCAAAATATGGTGAAAACTTTTATGGAACACCAAAATCTGAAATAGAGACAGCGGGTGAAGAAGGAAAAGATACAATTTTAGAAATTGAGGTGAACGGCGCGTTACAAGTCCGAGAACAGGACCTTTCCCCCGCAAGAAGTATCTTGATTTTTCTGATTCCAGCATCATTCGCTATTCTGGAGAAACGTTTACGCGGTAGGAAAACCGAATCAGCGGCAGAACTCACAAACCGATTAGAGATTGCTAAAACCGAAATTAGTCAGATAATACATTACGATTACTGTGTTATCAATCCTGAAAAAGCAGTAGAGCAGGCGGTTTGCCAAATTCAAGCGATCATCTCGGCAGAACGGTGCCGTATTACCCCTGAACAGACAGCAACTTTTTCCGAATCTTTTTTTAGTATTCCCAATAGGCCGGATTTGTAATCCGAATTTCCTATGGAACTCAAAGACCGAACCATCCTTTTAGGCGTTACCGGCGGAATTGCCATCCATAAATCACTTGATTATGCAAGTCAATTGGTTAAATGGGGTGCTTCTGTTCATGTCATAATGACAAAAAACGCTACCCGCTTGATAAACCCGTTACAATTTCAGGTGCTATCACGGAATTCCGTGCTGCTGGACTTGTTTGAAACGGGTGAAGATTGGAAACCGCCGCATATTGATTTAGCTGACCGTGCTGATCTGCTTGTTATTGTTCCCGCCACTGCTAACATTCTTGGAAAGATGGCAAACGGCATCGCTGACGATGCACTTTCAACTGTTGCTGTTTCCGTCCACTGCCCTATTCTCGTTGCACCTGCGATGAACGGACACATGTATCAAAACCCGTTTGTTCAACGAAATATAGATACACTCAGTAAGCATGGTGTCCAATTTGTAGAACCTGCAAGTGGCGATCTTGCGTGTGGCTACGAAGGCATTGGTCGCTTGAATGAGGTAGATGTAATTCTTGAACGGACGAAAGCAATTCTGAACCTCCAACAAGACTTACATGGAAAGCGAATCCTTGTTACAGCAGGAGCGACTCGCGAATATATCGACCCAGTTCGGTTTATAACAAATAGATCAAGCGGAAAGATGGGATATGCACTTGCAGAAGCAGCATCGCGCCGAGGGGCAACTGTCCAGTTGATAAGCGGACATGCAACAGTTTCACCGCCTCCAGGAATTGAAATCTGCAATGTAGAAACGACACAGGAAATGCACGAGGCAGTCCTGCAAAGGTTTAAGGAAACAGACATTGCCATTATGGCGGCTGCGCCTGCCGATTATCGTCCAGCAGAATTCTCACCAAACAAAATCAAGAAACAGACCGACACATTAAACATCGCTTTACAGAAAAACCCAGATACTGCACAGACGATTGGTGGAAATAAAAAGTATCAGGTAACTGTCTGCTTTGCTGCAGAAACGAATGATGTCCTTGAAAACGCGAAAGAGAAGTTAATCCGAAAAAACTGTGACCTCATTGTTGCAAATGACATTCTCGCTGAAGGTGCTGGATTTGCAGGTGATACAAATATAGTAACGCTGCTTGACAAAGCGGGTAATTGTGAACAACTCCCACTCCTTTCCAAGCAAGAAGTTGCAAATGTTATTTTAGATCGGATCGTAAAGTTGATGGGAAAATAGGGTCTGTTCCGAATGCAACCTCAGCTTCTGCTTGGTAAATTGAAAACACATGAATGAGAATAAGGCACATCATGAACGAATGACACTTCTGCAACAGGCGAAAGCATTTCTAAAGACGCACCGCACACGCCCTAAAAAACAGTTAGGGCAGCACTTCCTTATCAATCCCGATGTTTTATCCATTATCATTGAAGCAGGTGGAGTCACAGATACAGATGTAGTCATAGAAATCGGTGCAGGACTCGGATGCCTCACAGCAGCGTTGGCAGAACGTGCGAAATCCGTCATAGCCATTGAAGTTGACCCGCTATTGTATGCTGAATTAGAATCCCAATTTTCAACCGACACGGATATACAAATTGTCCACGCCGATGTGCTTGAATTAGAGTTTTCATCGCTTTTCCCTCCAAACACCTGTCCAAAGGTCATCGCGAATCTCCCGTACGGCATAACTACTCCAATCTTGTCGAAACTTCTGGAACACACAAATCAACTTAGCACTTGTGTTCTCATGATGCAGCGTGAAGTTGCAGAACGGATTGTCGCCCCACCCGGAGGAAAGGACTATGGGGCATTGACTATTGGAGTTTCCTACTACGCCGATACAGCGTTGGTTGGGATACTCTCGCCGCAAAACTTTTTTCCTGCACCACAAGTAGATTCCGCGCTGCTAAAATTAACAATGCGTGAAAAACCACAAGTTACAGTAAATGATGAAGATTATTTTTTCCGGGTTGTTAGGGAGGCGTTTAGGGGAAGGCGAAAAATGCTCAAAAATTCTTTGCGCAGATTTGCATCTGCTGAAATTCTAAATGAGGCGTTTGCGGAATTAAGCATTGCCCCACAACGGCGCGCTGAAACATTAGATATTACTGAATTTGCTGCATTAGCAAACCTATTGCAAACCAACGTCTAAAGCCAAAAGTTGCCAGTAGACAATCTTCCAATCAGTTCCTTCACGTCGAAACTCAAAATTACAATTTGCCTCAAGATGTCTTAGATTCCCGTTTTCCGCATTTTCAGAGTCAACATCCAATAAGATTTCAATTGATGCTTTCCTTGCATGGGTTATATCCATGACTCTGTCTTTAAACACAAATTGTAACCAAGAATATCTTTGAAAAATGTTTACGAAAGTTGGGTCTACACCTTCAAAATTTGGCGGGATTACACCAGATAAGATACCAAAAGCCGTAACGGGATCATCAGACGCAACATAAGACTCAGAGAACCGCGCTTGGATATCCGGGAGGTTCTCGAAATCTAACGACTCAATCAGTTCTGAAAAACTCTCGAAAAATGCATTCAATTCGTCTTCAGGGTCTTTGAGAGGTGTCAATGCTGCATCAACTGTCAAACGCTCCTGATTCAGCGTGAAAGTGTAAGTGTATACTTGATAATCGGGATCATGAACAGTTAAGTTTTGTTCCTCAAAATAAGGTATTCCGTGAAACGCAAAAATACCGTCAACTTCAGTCTTGACCTCTAAACCAAATAACTTTACGACAGCGCCGGGAATGGGGTTGTTTGTATTTGCGTCGATGACTTTTCCTGATACAGTGCCGTATAATATTGGTTCTGTTTGCGCTACTGGTTCTGGTGTTCCATCTTCCGCTTGCCCGCAACCCAAAAATACGGTGAATATAAGTAAAAGTAGGGATATACGATTTTTTGAAAGAAAAATTTGCATTTGCCTACCCAAATGTGATATTCTATATAAGTGTAAATTTACAACGAAATTCAAATTTAAAAAGAAAGGAGGCGTTTAAATTGGCACGAATATGTACCCTCTGTGGGAAAAAACCGCGATCAGGCAATCAAATCAGTGCGTCATTCCGACACACAAAACGCCGCTGGCTTCCAAACCTTCAACGGGTTCGCACTATGACTGAAGAAGGACCGAGGCGAATCCGAGTCTGCACATCCTGTATTCGAAGCGGTAAAGTTACGAAAGTCATTTCACGCATGTCGTCCGAGGTGTAAAACCTTACATTTTTCGGACGACACTCTCCACGCCTTTTAAACTTTTAACAGCATCCATCACTTCTCTCAGTTGTTCAACCCCAGTTACATCCAAAGTAAAATAATCTGCAGCGGTATCGTCAATTCTGGTTACGGTGGAAGCTCTAAAGTTTCCCTCTCGTATGTTGACTTGAAATTTGGCAATTGCAGTTGTAATTTCACCTAACATCCCAGGTTTGTCGTCGCATTCAA
This sequence comes from Candidatus Poribacteria bacterium, assembly GCA_028820635.1. Taxonomy (GTDB): domain Bacteria; phylum Poribacteria; class WGA-4E; order WGA-4E; family WGA-3G; genus MSPOR6. The sequence continues at coordinate 64,820 of JAPPIG010000108.1, read as the reverse complement.
CAAAAATTTGTGCTGGATAGTTTGTCCCCTCTACCGGTTGCAAATTGACAGCGATGAACCGCTCAGGTTCATCAAGTAATCGGACACACCCAACCCGATGAACAGAAACCCCACGCCCGCGCGTGATGTAACCCACGGTGTCGTCTCCAGGAATCGGGTTACAACATTTCATAACGCGTACCATCCCTAAATCTATGCCATTTTCAAGTTGGATAGTGGGTTCTGTCTGTTGTGCTTTTTGCTCTTCTGCCACGACTTGTGACTTTTCAGGTTTCAATCGATTCACGACTTGTGTGGCAGATTCACTCGCATTGCCAATTCGAATGCAAAGTTCTTCAACATTCTCAAGTCCAAGTTGTTGCGCAATCTCAAGTAGTTTAGGGGATTTCAGATAATCATTAGCGTTAAGGTATGAAACTTGAAGCTCTGCCTTGAGAAGTGTCTTGCCTAATTCAAGCGCATCTGCCCTGTCTTTTTCACGGAACCAATGCCGTATTTTGGTCCGAGCATTTGCTGTTTTTACCATCCGTAACCATACCCGACTCGGTGTAGTTTTGGGGTGAGTCAGAATACGCACACGGTCACCGTTTTGAAGAGGTTCACGTATCGGCGTAAGCACATTGTTCACCTCCGCGCCACAACATGTGTTTCCGATGTCGGTGTGGATTTTGTAGGCAAAATCAATCGCTGTTGAACCTACAGGCAGTGCAAGAATGTCTCCTTTCGGTGTGAACACGTAGACCTCATCTTGGAAGAGTTCTAATTTCATGGATTCTATGAAGCGATCAGGAACATCTTGCGTATCTTGTATGTCTTCAAGCATCTCCTTATAATTCGCAAAGATCGAAAGTGCTTCTTTCGTAGTCGGCACACCTTCCTTATAACTCCAGTGTGCAGCAATCCCGTTTTCCGCGACCTGATGCATCTCCCTACTCCGAATCTGAATCTCAATAGGTTTCCCGTCATCTAAAATTGTGGTATGTAGGGATTGATACCCATTCTTTTTCGGTTGGCCTATCCAATCACGGACGCGGTCTGGAAGATAATTCCATCTCAGATGCAGTACACCGAGTGCGCTGTAACAATTCCAGTCGTCTTTAACAAGAATGCGGAGTCCAACCAAATCACAAATATCTTTAAATGGGGTACCCTTCTGATGCATTTTCTGATAGATACTATAAATATGTTTTGTTCGTCCCCTTACGTTTGCTGAGATTCCATGTTTCTTTAGCTCAGCATGAATTGTGACTTCCATTTTTTTGCAATATGATTGTCGTTCATCCAGTTTTTCGTTGAGGAGGTCAGCAATTTCTCTATATGCTTCGGGAAGGAGATACTTAAATGAGAGGTCTTCAAGGCGGCTCATCATCGACCAGATTCCGAGCCGATGTGCGATAGGTGCGTAAATTTCAAGTGTTTCTTTAGAAATCCGTTGCTGTTGTTCTTCGGATAAATAATCAAGAGTCTCCATATTATGGAGTCGGTCAGCCAGTTTAATCAGGATAACACGCATATCTTCGGCAGTTGCTAATAATAGTTTTCTGTATGTATCCGCTTGTCGCTTGCGCTGACCACCACTGAATTTATATCGCCCGATTTTTGTTACACCTTCAACCAAGTGAGCGATATTTTTCCCAAACTGCTTTTCTAACTCTGAACGCTTGATACCAGTATCTTCTAATACATCGTGCATCAAACCAGCACAGATCGTATCCATATCCAATCGCAGTTGGGCAAGTATTTCAGCTGTTCTCACACAATGCATGAAATACGGTTCACCGGATTTTCGCAACTGCTTTTTATGCGCGTTTTCGGCAAAGCTGTAACACGTTTTGAGAAAATCAAAATCGGTTTCTGCCTCCGGATTATGTTTCTGAATCTTTTGAATCAGGGATATTAAACTCATCTTTTATCCGTTCCCAAATTTGCTGGATGTTTTCATCAAGTTGAAATTTCTGAAAATCTTGACTTGCCTGCTTCAACCATTGACATTTCAGGAATGTTTTCGACCTTTCCAAATTGCTTTCACGGGCTGGTAAAAGTTTGATATAGTGTTGACCAGACTCGGTATTTCTTTCTAATAACGCTAATTCTTCAAAAATAGTTATTCCTGTTTCAATAGCACGTTTTGAATTGCTGCCAAGTGTCTCTATTAAGATTTCCAAGTCAATAAAATCTGTTCTGGATGCCTCTTGCAATTTTCGGTAAAGTACAGTGAGCAATTTTCTGTCAGGATACGTTTGCTCTAACCATTCTTGCAGCAACCTCACGTCTGATTCCTTATTGTAAAGGAGATGCAGGGATGTCGTCCTTTGGAAGTTTGCTACAGGTTTACACCGCAGAAAAAAATCTTTTGGTTGTGCTGTAAGATGACAAAAGGCAACTTCCTCTATAATTGGCACAGTTTCCAATGCAGCTGCTGAAAACACAGCAGATGAAACAATCCCGACCAACGAACCACTCTTTAATTTTTCCAGCAGTTCTATCTCTTCCGATTTCGTAGTTGTCTCATCGTGCCTACCAATTATTGATGCTTTTTCAGGAACGACACCTGTTAATAATTGGTTTATTTTGTCAGTGCTTGGCACATATATTATACAAGGTTTATCTTTGCTTAGCAACGCCAAAAGACAATCTTTTTTATCTTGGTTACGACGGTCTACAATTCTGCAAGAAGAGGGAGTATCAGTAGGTGGAAATATCCGCAGATTTAGCGCACGGTCTTTCGTTTCTACATGAAACTCTTCAAGAATGAGCTGGACAGAACGAGTATTATTGTATTCATTGATTTCCGGTGAGAATGCAATATCTAACGAGATGTTAGGTCTACTGAGTGTCGTTACGTGTTGAGCTTTTCGCCAGCCAATCGCTCTTTTGAAAGTTGACTCGTCACTGACCTGCATTGAAATGTGTTGCTTTTCTTTTCCCATCAGTGAGGGCTGTCCTTTAACTGTCAAGTCCTTACTTACAAAACGAGGTGCAGGATTCTCCCCTCCAAACGGTTCCAATATGTCGAACTGCTCTAAAGTTTCTAACGTTAGGGACGGGAGGTTTGTTTCAAAATCCAAAGCCAGTTTAGGTATCAAGTCATTTTCATCAAGATGTTCACACGCAAATTCGTTGAAAGCTTTTTTAAATTTAGGGATATTCGCTGTTTTAAGTGTCAGTCCTGCCGCTGCTTTGTGTCCTCCGTGCCTGATAAGCAGATTTGAGCAACTGTTCAAACTATCAGCGAGATTCATCCCATCAATGCAACGTCCCGAACCAGTTGCTTCATTTCCATCAATTGCCAAAACAAAAATAGGGCGGTAATACTGTTCAAGCAACCTTGATGCAACGATTCCAACCACACCTTGTGCCTGTTTGCCCCATGCATCACTTGCGACTACCAATCCTTTCGTCTGTTCAAAATTCTCATCTCTGTTCAGAAGTGCAACTGCACTTTCCTGAATATCATTCTCAATGTTTTTACGATCTTGATTGCAGGTATCTAATTCCGATGCCCGTTGCTCGGCGATTTCAGTTGACTCGGTGGTGAGCAGTTCGACTACTTTTTTTGCTGTATCCAGTCGCCCCGCTGCGTTTAAGCGCGGTCCCAGACCGAACGAAAGGGAGCGCCCCACAAGTGGTTTATCTGTTAAACCAGCTACATCACATAATTTCTGAATGCCAATACGACTGCGCTTGTTGATTTCTGTCAACCCGAGTCGGCTTAACGTCCTATTTTCGCCTGTAAGCGGCGCGATGTCTACAACTGTCCCTAACACAACGAGATCAAGTAGTGAAGTGAGAAATTCTTCATCGTCTATCAAACCCTGTGCGACTTTGAATGCTAATCCGACACCTGCTAAATCTGTGTATGGGTATTCGTTTCCGGGCACCTTCGGTGAAATGATAGCATAAGCTGATGGCGGATCATTTTCTGGGGGTTGATGGTGATCGGTAATAATCACATCCATATCGAGTTCATTTGCAAGTTTGACCTCGTTAATTGAAGTAATACCACAGTCAACGGTAATCATCAATGAACACCCGTTTTTGTGAATCTCTTTAACCGCACCTTCATTAAGACCATATCCTTCATCAAATCGATCAGGGATATAATATTTGACGGGAAAATCAATATGGCGAAACGCATTTACTAATAGTGCTGTTGCTGTTGTTCCATCCGCATCATAATCACCATAAATACATATCTGTTCACCCTTCTTTATTGCTTCCCGAATTCGTTCAACTGCTTTTTCCATATCTGCCATATCAAACGGAGAGTGTAGGTCAGTATACGTCGGATGAAGATAGGTTTTTCCCTCCTCAACCGTCTTGATTCCACGATTGACAAGGAGGCGCGCTACCAAAGGTGTGATACCGAGTTCCGCCGCAAGTGTGAGGCTCGTATCAATATCTGGATTCTGATATTGCCATATTTTGGTGGGTTGCTGTCTCATAAATTGGACTCTCTTTTGTTCAATTTGAAGCGACAGATACAATAATTTCTGTCAGTTCGTCCTAAGTAATATATCATGTATGTTTCGCGATGTCAAGGAATCGAGTAATCCTCTGATCTACAAACACTTGACAAATTTATGTAAATTAGGTAAATTAAAAAAGATGTTTCAGAATGCATCCGAAATTCTCACTCTAATTGCTTCTGCGATTGTGCAGTCGCTTTTTTACAGAAAACGTTTGCCGAAGGACTTCGTCCCAGAACGCATTCTCGTAGTTAAACTTGACCACATCGGAGATGTTCTATTAGCAACACCTATATTTTCTAATCTACGTCTGGCTTATCCAAATACTGAACTGCACGCGCTTACTGGAGCATGGGGTCGTGTTATTTTGGAAAACCATCCTGACGTAAACAAGGTGTTAGAATACAATTCACCAGCATTCTCCCGATCTGAACAATCAACATCCTTTAAAAATGCACTTCAACTCTATCAAGAGTTACGTAGTCAAAAATACGATCTGTTAATAGAACTGCGTGGTGATTGGCGTATCATCTGGTTTTCACTCTTGCACCTTACGCCAAGACGGGTCAACCGCGCATCTCTACAGATCGCGAACAAGTTAGGTTTCTCACAATTCAGTGGAACACACGAAACCATCCGAAATCTTGACGTACTAAAACGAGCTGGCATTCCAACACCAATACAAACTACCATTTTCTCAGTAACAAAAGAAAATGAAAAATGGACATCTAATTTTCTTGAAACGCATCAAATTCACAGAGAAACACCTCTCATTGCTATCCATTCGGGTTCTCCAATTGCATTAAAAAGATGGAAGCCTGAGCGTTACGCTGAATTAGCTGATTGGCTAATCGCACAAAAACGTGCGCAAATCTTGTTTGTTGGCGTGAAAGATGAGATCCCGATAATAAACCAAATTCAAAACTTGATGCAAGGAAATGCATTTAACATCGCAGGAAAAACAAGCATAGCGCAGTTAGCATCAATTTTACATATATGTAATGTGTTTATAGGAAATGATAGTGGACCGATGCATCTCGCTGCAGCTGTGGGCACTCAGACAATTGGACTCTACGGCCCCAGCGATCCAAAACGATTCGGACCTGTCGGTGACAAATGTCAAACTATTCAAAAAAAACTTGATTGCCCCCCCTGCTTAGGTCCCACTTGCCGATTAGAGGCAGAAGGATGTATGTCTAAAATCCAAGTTGCTGATGTGATTCAAACTCTTGAAAATTCTGGATATTTGCTGGGTATATAAAGAATTTACCAAAGCACCTATAGTGAAACGCAACGAACTTGCCAAAATGAAAATATTTTATTACAGTCGCAATTTTATTTGACAATTTTTTGTAGATTTGCTATCTTGTTAATTAAGAAACGCGGAATTTTGAATAATTACATTAACAATTAACAAAAGACGCAGCAAACTTATTGCCTAACTTAATGATACGCTACAGTTCTTATTTGAAAAATCACATTTGTGAAAATTCACTACTGATTCGGCAAATATCTTATTAAACCGAAGAACAAGCTGCCCCATTTTGTGCAGCTCAGAATCTAATTGCACTTTTTCGTGCAGCATTTACGCTTTACAGTATAGGATTTGCCCATATACCACATACTTTTAATGGCATATAAATTGCATAGAGTTGTAACAGGTTTAGTCTTATAATTTTTAAGTTGTATCAAAAACCAATTTCGTTATATTTTTTATGAGGTGAAAATAATGAGCGCTAAAAGAACATCGGGTGCCTTAATGACTTCGATTCTGCTCCACTTAGTTTTAGTTGCTATAGCGGGACTCTATTTTGTCACGCAAACACAAACATTTAAAGACTTAGTTGGAATAGAAACGTTTGATCCACCGGATCCACCGAAGCCGAAGGTACGGAAACCTATTGTCAAACAGATTATGAAACCGATTGTCCCGGTAGAAAATACGGTTGTCGTTGAACAGGTTCAAGTTCAACCCCGTTTAACAACCGCTTTCGCGCCGAAGACAACTCAAAATATCCAACAAACGGTATTGGAATTTTCTAACCAAGCCGTCAAGATAGATGCCCCGATTAATCCAAATGTACCAAAAGTAGTTCGACCAGATGCTCCAGTCCCAGAGGTGGTTACTCACACTGATCTGCCTGTATCAGATGCACCGAGTGCTTTAGCTTTTGCTGGTCCCGCAGCAAGCGCACCTTCCGCAGGTCCTACTAACATTGCACGCGGTGTCGCAGGAAGTCCAGTTCAGGTGAAAGTAACATTTCAACGTCCACCAGGTTTAGCGATGGTTGAAAACGTCGGTGTCGTTCGCGACGCACTTGGTGATGTCGCTGAAAGTATCACCCTCGGTAATGTTGAAGTTCCGCCATTGCCCAAAGGTGAACCGGGCGGACGCGTTATCGGTAAAGGTCGTGATATTCGTGGAGTCCTCCGGTTTACACGAATCCGCCACACCCTTTCTGACTGGTGGGCTGATTCCTCTTCGCTGAATGCTCTCACCAAATGGCTCAACGAGAAAACCAAAATCAAAACGGACATGAACGTTGAAGGAGGATCATTAAAGCTGACAGATTCAAATCTATTTAAAACACCACTCGCTTTTATGACAGGACACGATCCGCAAATGACACGGTCGCGTAACCTGCTCGGCAAACAGTATGGTGGTGGTAAAATGGATAGTCGGTTCAATGAGGCTGAGTCTGCTGGACTACGTAAATACCTCGTTGAAAGAGGCGGATTCCTCGTCTTTGACGACTGCGGTGTAAACGCCCCTGCACAAGCAATGGTCCGTTTGTTTCTGGGACAAATGCGTAATATCATGCCTGAATACCAAATTGAACGGATTGAAAACACTCACGAGATTTACGACAATTTCTATGAGATGGGTGGACCACCTGTCGGATTTGACATTTTCTGGTGGGGCACACGTCCTCCAAAACGGAATTATCTGGAAGGCTTCTCTGTTGATGAAAAATTGTCTGTTATTGTCGTGAGACGTGATTATATGTGCGCAATGGAAGCTGTTAGTCTTCCAACACGGAGTGTACACTATTCGCCTGGTGTCTATCGTTTTATGACGAACGTTGTTGTATACGCATTAACACATGGCAATATTTCCGATTACAAAGGTTATGTGCCTGAAGACACTTTAGCGAAGAAAGAACTTCCAACACGTGCACCTGAAGCAGCAAAAATTGGAGCAACTGAATAACAAACTATTTTAGAATTATTCAATTGCTACCTCTTGCTATTAGAATCTCCCGATGAAAAACTTTTCAAGTTGTCGTCGGGAGATTCTTTGTTAATAATGCGAGTTCAATATAAGAATTTAGCATTCTTGAAGGTCAGTTATTGTAGGAATATATGAAAATTTCAGAGTTACTCTGAAATTGCGGCTTTTCAAAAACGCTGAAAACCCTTATTAGCACTGGATTTATACGCAGTTTCCGCACCTGTTCTGAAATTTGACTCTGAAAAAATCAGCGTATGTGTAAGTAAAATATATGTTTGTACAGGGTTATTCAGTTTTCGGTTTTTCTGCGTGTTTTATTACATTCGTTAATAGCTTTTAATCGCATTGTAGGTCGGGTAGAGCGCAGCGACACCCGACAATCTTAGTGTGACAGTGCGATCCTGTCGGGTTTCGCTGCGCTCTACCCGCAGCATGCCAAAAGCGCATGCTGCGTTGATTTGGACCTACAATATATACTCTCAGTAAAATCTATTAACCGATAATTCTTAAAACTAAATAACTTTGATGTTTGTTGAACTCAAGTTACCAAAATTATGTTCTTATAGAACGAAAAAATATTTAGAGGTGATAAATTGAAACTTGGCGTATCCACTTATTCATATTGGCATTTCACATCTGAAAAAACACCAATTGAACATGTCATTGAAGAAGCCGCACAACTTGAACTTGATGGCATTGAAATCTTACATCAACAGATGGCATCCGAAGCTACACCCTATCTCCAAAAATTAAAAAGACTTGCCTTTATTCATGGACTTGATTTATATGCGCTTTCTATCCATCAAGGCTTCGTTTCTCCAGATACAAACACGCGGCAAAAAAACATCAACCATACCATACACTGCATACGGTTAGCACATGAACTCGGTATCCCCGCAATTCGACTCAACTCTGGACGATGGGGAACCATCAAATCTTTTGATGAATTAATGAAAACTGAAGGACAAGAACCTACGCTTCCAGACCATACCGAAGACGAAGCATTTGACTGGGTGATCGCTTCAATTGAAAAGTGCCTTCCTGATGCTGAGAAATACGGGGTACTTCTCGGATTGGAAAATCATTGGGGACTTACCTGTACAGCAGAAGGAGTCAATCGCATCGTTTCAGCGATTGATTCAGAATGGTTGAAGGTTACCATGGATTGTGGAAATTTTCTCTCCGACCCTTATGATAAACTCGCACAAATCGCCCCAGAAGCCGTGCTCGTCCATGCGAAAACCTATTACGGTGGCGGGGAATGGTACACCCTTGATCTCGATTATGCTAAAATCGGGGAAATCCTACGGAGTGTAGGGTTTCAGGGATATGTCTCTATCGAATTCGAAGGGAAAGAGGATGCACACAGCGGCGTACCGCAAAGCGTGGAGATGTTACGTAACGCCCTCAATATCAAAGGCGAAGCGTGATTACTACACAAGCAGGTGGATAGCGGCACACTATTTTCTACATGCCTTATATAGTAAATTATGTAAATAAGTTTACATATATTCTGTAGGAGCGATTTCCGAATCGCGACGAAAAACATTGGTAGTCGGGAATCGAAGTTCCCTCCTACAATAAGCAGTCCATCAGTAGGAGCGATCTCCGAATCGCGACTTACAATAATATGTTGACAAAGCACTCAGTAGGTTAATTGGTATTAGTCCGCTTCCCAAGGTGCGACCTCACCGACTGCTTGTGGTGCTGGAAAGCGACTTGATACATCAACAGGTTTTCCTAAATCTGACGACTCAATCACCCGTTCACAAACCTCTAACACATGCCGCGCTTGCGCACCGTTACATCTTGGAATGCGGTCATTTCTGATTGCATCGGCAAAGTCCGCTACGCCTTTTCCCCAATCTAAACCTGTAAATGCCTTCGGTGGAGATGGTTCATCTTGCCACCCTGATTGTGGCGTGAATTTCTTAATGCCTCGACCATCATCATGAGCCTGAATGGAGAAGCCACCTTTTGTACCATGTATTTCGTAAGGCGGAATTTGTGAGGTTACGGTAAAACTGTGATAAATAAAACCTTGTGATCCATCCGCCTGAGGCACTTCAAACTCAAGCACAGCAAACCCGTGATCTTTTTCAGTCACTTCAAACTCAGTGCCTTCACGCGGTCCTTGGGTCAATACCCGCTTAGGCACAGCGACTCTCGCAAACCCATGCACTGTTTTGACTGGACCAATCATTGTTGTCATCGCAGTTAAAGGATAAGGTGCAACATCTCGGAAGGGACCCGCATGCATCAAAAACGCATCTGCACTTGGATGCCAATGTTCTAATGGACCACCGAAGTTGCCAAGTGCCGAAATTACATCACCGATCTCTCCATCGCGAATTCGTTTCCAGACATTTTGTTGCACATAACCGAGTATTGCAGATGGTGCACATGCCAGTTTTAAGCCGTTAGTTTCTGCTGTTTCTACAAGTTCGTTCGCTTCATCGGTTCTGATAGAAATCGGTTTCTCAGAATAGACATGCTTACCAGCTTTCAATCCTGCTAAAGACACAGGATAGTGTGAAATATGGAGAGTCAAATTAACAATCGCTTCCACATTTGGGTCATTCAAAACGGCTTCAAGTGATGGATAGACTGTTCCACCATTCCTCTCTGCGAGTGCTGATGCGCGCGCTTCGTCTTGGTCATAAAAACCGACCAATTCAATTTGATTAGGGTACGCTTGGCATCGTGGCTGATAGCCGCCTGCCGCAATCATACCACATCCAACGATTACTGTACGCACTGGGGTTGTGTTAGACATTCAAATTCTCCTTTTAATCACTAATTCCATTTTGTAAGCATAGCAGATTCTCAGTTTTATGCCAACAGAAATCATGCCCTACGTATTCCAGAGGCATTGAATTGCCACAAAACATTTTTGTCGGAGTGAATCAACGCAGCATGCGCTTTTGGCATGCTGCGGCTTTGTAACCCCGATTTCTTTTGTAGGAGCGACCTCCCGGTCGCGACCAGGAGGTCGCTCCTACAGAATCCGCATAATCCGTGAACTAACAAGTGACAAAAACTTTACACACCCCGTATTGATATTTCCTTGACATCATAAACGGATTCGTTGTAAAATAAAATGAACAAGGATGATAACAAAATGCAACAAACATATACCAAAATCCAAATAGCCTCTGTTTTCATAGTCCTAACCTTGATCGGATGTGCATCTCACGACACGACAAGTGTAGAAGCGTATAATCAGTTTGCCATAAAAGCAGCGCAAGCAGGTCTTTGGAATGAGGCAATTTTTCGTTGGAAACAGGCTGTATCCATTGACCCAGATAACGCTGCTACGCATAACAACCTTGGAGTCGGCTATGAGGCTTTAGGCAAAATTGCTGAGGCAGTGTCCGCATATCAACGCGCAACCGAACTTGATCCCGAAAGTAAATATTACCGCATCAATTACCGAAGATGCCGCTTACATATTCGCCGAAGCGGAACCGACAACGAAGAAACGCCACCTGAATCTTCCGAAGAACACGTAGAAAAATAACCTTGGAACTCTCCTGATGCAGAAAAAAATAATACCTCTCATTTTGCCCTCCTATATGCAATGGATGCAACCGTTAAAGCAATATAGCATAACTTGTATGTTGGTTATAGGACTCCTAACCTTCTGTGCTTGTGGTAGCAAGGTGGCGCGCGTGCCTATTCCTATTAAGGTGCAATCTGAAATTGACATTAATACCTATTCAAACTTTGCCGTGCTGCCTTTTGTCAGTGAAAAAGTATCTACCAAGATGGGTGAATTGCCTGTTGAAATAGGAACCGAGATTGCGCAAATCCTAAGAAGTGGTTTAGCACGACAAAAACATTTTGAGGTCGTAGACAAACAAGAAACCGCACGAATAATGACTGGAGAAGTTGTAGAAGAAGAATTGCTTTCAGACACCGAACGCTTGGGTGAATTAGGTCGGTACTTTGAAGTCAAAGGTATCATCGTTGGCAGCTACCGATTTCATACAGATACCCGACCAAGACGCTACTACGGTGAACGATACTCAGTTCGTCAACAACGTTATGTCATGGACTATCAGGACTATATGCAGAAGAGATATATACTCATACTTCGTGTGATGATAATAGATGTTGATACCGAAAAAGTTATCTGGGATGAAGCATATCAACAACAGACTGCAGTGGCGCATAGTTTAGGTTCGTTCGTCTTTTCGCAGATGGCACCACAAGAAATGACCATGAGGGAGCTTAGCAAACGGGCTGTCTCTCAATTCACACGCGATATATCACCACACTATGAACAAGAGGACAGATTCCTAATAAAATAAAGTAAATACCTTTCCATAAGGATTGAATTCTAAATATTTACATTGACACCGTGCTAAAATCCTAATCACAAATCCAAAATTCGCGATGAAAATAACCACACAAAAGGAAAACCGATGAATACTCTGAAAAATACCATCTCAAAAAACACTATCGCTAATATCAAAGTCCCGGTTTTTTTCCTCTGTTTAGGTCTAACAATGCTCATTTCATCAAGTGTTTTGGCACAAGGTTTTGGAAAAAACAAAATTACTGCTAAACGTTTTGATTGGCATATCCATCGGACAGAACATTTTGATATCCACTACTATCCAAGCGAAGCAAAACTTGTACCGATAATGGCTGCCATCGCAGAAGATGCTTATGAAAAACATAGTGAAGACTTTGAACACGAACTTGAAGGAAGAACGCCGCTAATCCTTTATAAATCACATAAGGATTTTCAAGAAACTAACGTCATACTTCAGGAACTACATGAAGGCATCGGAGGCTTCGCAGAACTCTTTAAACACCGCATTGTCATACCTTTTACAGGTTCACTTGAAGCTTTTCGTGAAGTTATTTTTCATGAACTCATTCATATCTTTCAATACGATATTATCTATCAAAAACCCCACGCAAGCATCTACAGCGGAGAATTCCTCTACTCCCCGCCTATCTGGTTCATGGAAGGAATGGCGGATTATTTTGCTGAGGATAACGATGCAATCGGCGAAATGGTGCTGAGAGATGCCAGTATGAATAATAATATTGTGCCTTTAACAGAGTTACAGAATTTCAATCGCCTTAGTTCACCTTATGTCGGGTATAAGATGGGGCAGTTAGCTGTTGGTTATCTCGTACAGACTTATGGACGAGAAAAAATCGCTGAGATTATGCAAGGCTTAAGACAGAGTAAAAGAAAAAATTTAGACTTAGTTTTTAAAAATGTCTTGGGAGTCAGCCTCAAAGAGTTCAATACAGGATATCAGCAGATGGTTCGGAAACGTTATTGGCCGCTAATAGAAGATAGAGAATTGCCCGACATCGTAGCAAAAAAACTTACCGAAGAATCCAAGTTTTCACACAACATCAAACCCGTATGGTCCCCCAGTGGTGATATTATCGCCTATATTACCGGCAATGAAGGGTTTTTAGAAATTGTCCTCATGTCCGCAAAAACTGGACAAAAATTAGACCGCATTACCAAACGTTATTTTCGTGAAAAATATGAGGAAATCCGAACCGATTCCAGCGGTTTTGATCAAAGCCTTGCCTGGGCACCAGATGGAGACCATATAGTTTTTATCGGCAAACACCACGATAATAATTACCTATTAGAAGTCAATATCCTTACACACAAACTGACACACTACGTCAAACTTGATTTTGATAATGCCACTTCACCTAATTATGATAGTACCGGTAAACGCATCGTTTTTTCCGCCTTAAAGGAAGGGCAAACAGACCTCTACATTATAGAACTTGAAACAGAAACAATCAGTCGATTAACCAGAGACCCCTTTAACGATACCCATCCATCTTGGCATCCAACAAAAAACACAATTGTTTACGCTTCAGAACGAGAAGGAAAAAATAGACTCGTCTTAGTTGATATTGATCAGCAAACAAAACAGATACTCACAGAACAATCTTCAAACGCTATTAGTCCGGTGTGGATGCCTGATGGCGAATCTGTTTTATTCTGTGCTGATCGGACCGGCGTATTTGATGCATATAAACTCCATCTCGCTGACATGCAGGTGACACGTCTCACAAACTTCATGACAGGTTGTTTCAATCCAAGTTTTTCGCCTAATGAAAAGCGGTTTCTGTTTAGTGCTTATCAAAATGGGAAATATGATGTTTGTGTTATGGAATCAACAAACATACTTGACGAGAAAATTGAAACACCTCCTTTAGAGACACAGCCAACTCCATTCGTTTTAGATTCCGACACCTCTGAGCCAAACTATAGGATTGCCAAACGGAAGTACAGCACAAGGTCTTCTTTTCGTTTTGACGCCATTTTCCCGCAATTTACTTACGGTGCTGACGGACTATTCCGCAGCCAAGTTCAAATGAGTGCAAGCGACATGTTAGGAAATCATCGCGTTGAAATGAGTGTGATCAATCAGTCCGGTGGGTATCTTTTCCCTGATTTTATCGCACAGTATGGATTTTTGACCCACCGTGCCGATGTTGGCGCGGTGATTTATAACTACCATCAATATCATCTTCTCGGTTCAATACGAAATCAGCGCGGAATTTTACAACGTGTTACAGGACTCGGCGGCTACCTGAGTTATCCGTTTGACCGGTATAATCGATTAGACTTTCAGTATTCAATGTATACAACGCCGTTCTCCTATAATTTCCAGACAAGTGAACCTTTTAACTATTATGAACGCGGACTTCTTTCACTCGGTTCCATTGCTTTTGTTAGTGATAATACAATGTGGAGAGAATGGGCACCCTATAGAGGCACGCGTTACCGATTTGAAATAGAACGTTCATTTCCAGCCATTGGCAGTCGGTTGGCTCTCACAAATGCGGTTTTTGATTTCCGAAATTATTTCGGTTTAGGAAGACGCTCCACTATTGCCACCCGACTGCTGCTCGGTGGCAGTTTCGGCAATGACAAATCTCTCTTTTACCTCGGTGGAATTGATACACTGCGCGGCTATAATTACGAAGATTTCGTCGGTTCTCGGATCGGACTGTTCAGCGTTGAACTCCGCATTCCGTTCATAGATGCCCTCTATTTCGGATGGCCAATTCGATGGGCAATCGGTGGTATTGGCGGCGTCCTCTTTGCTGACTTCGGCGGCACATGGGCAGATTGGCAATACGACTCCGATAACCCTTTCCAAGCACTCCGACGCGATGGTAGCCGCATCCGTCTTGAAGATATAAAAGGATCGGTAGGCGTTGGACTTAGACTAAAACTCGGTCTATTTTCGATTGATTTTGCTGCCGCACGCCATACAGACCTCGCAAGCATTAAACCGGGATTTAAATACCAATTTGGTTTGGGACAAGCGTTTTAGTCGGTTTATCTTAGTCACACATATTGAATATAAACAGAACATTACAGATACGTTTTAAAAAGACATAATCCAAACAAGGAGAAAAAATGGAATCACGGGTCAAACGTTTTATTATTACGATATCAATCTTGGCAGTCCTCGGTGGTATTATTGCCGCTTGGGTCAAAATATATCCAGATTGGTTATGGTTTAATATGGTGGAATACCCCAGCATTTACATCAAAATTCTCAAGACAAAAATCTTTGTCGGTGTAATTGTTGGCATTGCCTACCTTGCAATTTTGTTAACTAATCTCTACATAGTCTATCGGTTGACACCTGCACATCTCAGTCCTGCCTTCATGGGAGGCACTGAATTCACGGGCGGGCAAACCAATACTCGAAAGATGGTTTATGGCGGCCTCCTGCTGCTTGCAGTCCTTTTCAGTATTTTAATGGGGTATTCAGCGACTGACCGATGGGAAATCTATTTGCGATATACGCACGCTAAGGAGCTGAATTTCCAGGCTGCAACTCCGATAATAGTTGAAGATAATCTCGATTCAAGTGAAATTACAGTCTCACCTTTAGAACTTGCGGCAAAAAAAATACAGGTCGGAGATGAAATAAGCATTCACATTGAAAAGAACGATCCAATTATTGCACAAGTTGCAGAGGTAAAACAGGGTGGTATCCGCTTAAATACGCCGGTACAGATTGAGCAGGGACAAAAAGCGTATTTCAAATCGCTTGCGCGCGATCCAATTTTTGATAAGGATGTTGCTTATTATGTTTTCAAAATGCCGATGGAGCGATACATCATCGGCACACTGTTTGGTATTTTGCTATTAGTCACAATTTTTGCGGTGATTATCTATTTTTTCCACGGGTTGATAACGGGTGACACAAACCAAATTCGATTTCAACCACCTGCCCGAGTGAAAGCGCACTTATTCACACTCGTGGGGTTGACACTTCTATTCCGCGCGTGGAATTATCGCTTTGTCATGTATGACTTGTTGTATACTTCAAACGATGTTGTGCGGGGCGGTGGTGGATACGCTGCGATCAATGCCCGTCTGCCTATCCTATGGATTATGTTGGTAATAACCGTTTTGTGCGCTACTGTTTTCATCGTTAGCATCTTTTTACGCCGCAACACGGTTGCTTTTGGCGCGTTTGTCGTGTTCATAATCGCAGGATTTCTCGGACAACTGTATCCCCAAATAATACAGAGATGGCGTGTTGAACCCAGAAAACAGGTCTTAGAGGCTGACTATATTAACTACAACATCAAAGCGACACTCCAAGCTTACGGTTTAGCTGAAAATAAGGTACTGGAAGAAGAATACCCTCTAACAGAGGCGATTAGTTACGAGGAAATCACAAGCCAAGAAAATGCACCTGTTTTCAACAGTATACGCCTCTGGGATTGGCGACCTTTACGTAGAACGTTTCGTCAACTACAAGAATTGCGGTCTCAATACGATTTCTATGATGTTGATATTGATCGATATATCGTTGATGATGAAATTAGACAGGTAATGCTATCGGGACGAGAACTGAATATTAGTGAGCTGCCCGCAGAATTCAGGAATGATTGGTTTAAGGAGACTTATGTTTATACCCACGGGTACGGCGCTGTCGTTAGTCCTGTGAATGAAATTGATAACGGCAAACCAAACATGTATATTCAAGGATTACCACCGATTCAATACCAAGAACAGTGGGAACATCGGTTTACCGAAACACCGGGACCTCGCATCTATTATGGAGAACGTACCAATCGCTATGTAATTGTACATCCTGACCGCCCAGAAGCAAAACTTCTTGAATTTGATTTTCCAATAGAGGGGCAACAATACGCTGAGTATGCTTATCAAGGGAAGGGGGGCGTGCCTCTAAAATCTTTCTGGCGAAAACTGGTGTATATGCTGAAATTTGATAACGAGATTAACTTCATCTTACCCGGCGAAATTTCATCTACAAGTAGAATCCTCTATGAACGAAATATCATCAGACGAGTTCAAAAGATCGCTCCGTTCTTGCAATATGAATCAAAAGACCCTTATATTATTCTCCATGAAGGCAGAATCGTCTGGATGATTGATGCCTATACTGTTACGCACCGTTATCCTTATTCCGTTTCAATGAGAGATTTGGGACGAGAGAAAAGGCCTCAAGCGTGGGGAAACTATATCCGAAATTCTGTCAAGGTCGTTGTTGATGCTTACGATGGCACTGCCGATTTTTACATTATGGAACGGGAACAGGATCCGATCGCGGAATGCTACCGAAAAATTTTCCCTGATCTTTTCAAACCCTTTGAAGAGATGCCAGATGAACTGAAAGCACATATTCGATATCCGATAGCAATGTTTCACATCCAAGCACAAGTCTATCAAGACTACCACATGAAGGACCCAGTAACCTTTTATGCTGCTGAAGATAAATGGGAAATTGGTAAGGAACTTTATGATCATACAGACGCACAGACGCGACAAATTCCAACACCGCAGCCAAGACAACCTTTTGGCGTACAACAACAAACAGTCCAGAGTTCAGGTATCAAGGGACAACTGGTTGAACCGTACTATGTCGTTATAAGGTTACCAGGACAGGAAAAAGCTGAATTCATGTTGATGTTACCGTTCACACCACGTAATAAACCGAATCTTACCGCGTGGCTTGCTGCACGATGCGATTTACCGCAATATGGGCAGCTCCTTGTTTACCGTTTCCCGAAAGGCAAACAGGTTGCTGGCCCGATGCAAGTTGAAAACTTTATTAGTCAAGAACCGGAGATTTCCCAACAAATTAGTCTTTGGAATACCCAAGGGTCACGCGTTTTGAGAGGGAACCTGCTGATTCTTCCAATGAACGACTCTTTGCTCTATGTTGAACCTATCTATATCCAGTCTGAAGATGAAAAGACCGCTATTCCTGAATTGCGGCGCGTTGTCATCGGATATGAGAATGAGGTCGTTTGGGGTGAAACTCTTGATGAGGCACTTAGAGAGATGTTCGTGAAGAAATTAGGCCTACAAACCGAACTCACTGCTACGACTGATGTTACACTTGAAGCAACCGAACTTCCAGAAACCGCAACATCGTTGCGTGGGCTAATTGAACAAGCGAATAGTTATTATAACAACGCACAAAATGCACAACGCAACGGCAATTGGGCAGAATACGGACGGAATATTAGGCTCTTAGAGCAAACCTTGAAACAACTTCAGGAAAATGCTGGACAGTAGACAAAGAATTCCATATTTTAACATGTGAAAATTGCTATAATTTAGAGAAGGAGGTGAAACAGATGTCTCTTGATTGGAAACCACGTCACAGGGATATGGTTATCGGTGGTATCCCTTGGCTCGCCAGAATTTCTGACAAAGCCAACGCAAAACTGCAAGGTATTATCGGTGAATACATATATCCGTGACCGCAAGACAAAATGTTCCTGGAGGAACATAACATATCTGCTGAAGAATTTGTTGAAATGGTAAAAAGCAATCCCTCAGATGATGAGATGATTGCTGCCATGAAAAAGTTGAACGGTTAACATCTTTTGCATGCAAAGGCAATACCTAATTATTCAGTGGTACTTGCTTACCGGTACATTAATTACGTTCTACGGTAGGCGCGGTTTAAAATCGCGCCTATTCGGTAAATGTTAACGTATCTGTTTTTACTATAAAATCCTATATGCAAATACAGACATCGCGCTGAACAATAACATTATAACGCGCGACTCGCTTTCAGCGTTTCATAGGAGATAACTTCTTTGGAGCTAAAAAAATTACGTGATCAGATCAACAGCATAGATGAGCAACTTCTAAACCTTCTCCAAAAACGGGCAGAGATTTCAAAAAAAGTAGGCTCTTTGAAAGCCGATACAGGCGATAAAATTTATGTGCCACAACGTGAACACGAAATCCGAAATCGTCTAAAAACGCTGAATCTCGGCATATATCCCGAAGATTCGATTGACAAAATTTGGACTGAAATCTTCACTGCTTCACGAGCCGTGCAAATCCCAAATAAAGTTGCTTTCCTCGGTCCATCAGGTAGTTTTGGACATGCTGCAAGTTTATCGTTTTTCGGTCATTCCTCAGAAATGATACCTGTCACACCGCAGATTGATATTTTTACTGAAGTTGAGACGGGACGCGCAAATTTTGGCGTGGTAGCAATTGAGAATTCAGTTTACGGTACTGTCCGAGACGTTTTAGAACGTTTCTTACACACGTCTTTGAACATTTGCGCTGAAATTTTCCAACCTATCAGACATAATCTGATCTCAAGGTTTCCACTCTCGGAGATTCAACGTATCTACTCACATACACAACCTTTCGCACAGTGTAGAATATGGTTGAATAAACACCTGAAATCAGTGGAGCAGGTTGAAGTTGTCAGCACATCCGATGCTGCACAACGCGCAGCAGATGAACCAAACTCAGCTGCTATCGCAAGTAAACTTGCAAGTGAAATCTACCAAGTCCCGATTATAGCGGATTCTATCATGGACGAACCGCATAACACAACCCGTTTTCTTGTGATTGGCGACCAAACAGTTGGCAAAAGTGGTCATGATTGTACATCTATCTTCTTTGCAATCAAAGACAAAGTCGGCGCACTGTATGAAATCTTGGGCGTGTTGAAAAAACATCAACGAAACCTGAGCTATATAGAATCGCTTCCCTCTCGGAACGCACCGTGGGAATACATCTTTTTTGCCGATATTGATGGACATGTTGACGATGATAACGTTCATTCTGTTTTTGAACACCTTGAAGATTTATGTCGCGATATCAAAATCCTCGGTTCTTACCCACGCGGCACAAAATAATACATTTCTGAATGATGACTCCCCATTAACAAAACGCGTTTAATCGCAATTCATTGCACCTTTTCATTTTCTTTATAGAGAGCAATGACAGATACATTAACCCGACAAATCCAGACTCGCGCACACGAACTCGGTTTTGAACTTGTCGGAATTATCCCTGCCGAACAGAGCCAAACTATTCAACGCTACCGACAATGGATTGAAAGTGGATATGCGGGGAAAATGGGTTACCTTGAAAGACACCTACCGCTCAAGGAAGATACCCGAAGACTTCTTGAAGAGACAAAATCTATTATTAGTCTGGCGATGAACTATTATACGCTGGATACACCGAAAACGTTAGCAGAAGATCCGAGTCGTGGACAAATATCCCGTTATGCGTGGGGGGATGACTATCACGATGTCATTCGTGAACGCTTACTACTACTTGTTGAATTTATTAAAGACACCGCTGAAACAGAATTCAAAAGTCGTGTTTTCGTAGATTCCGGTCCGATTCTGGAAAGGGAATATGCCCAAAAAGCCAATCTCGGTTGGATAGGAAAAAACACTAATCTGATTAATTGGCGATCGGGATCATGGTATTTTCTTGCAGAGGTACTTGTTAGCATTGAATTGGAAACAGAAACACAACCTTTCCGTGGCAGTTGCGGCACTTGCACGAAGTGTATTGAAGCATGCCCGACAGACGCAATTATTGAACCGAATTTGCTTGATTCAAGGTTATGCATCTCCTATTTGACGATTGAATTGAAGGATAGCATCCCGAAGGAACTCCGCCCAGAGATCGGAAACCTGATTTTTGGGTGTGACATCTGCCAAGAGGTTTGCCCATGGAACAGTAAGGCATCGCCTACAACAGAACCCGCATTTCAACCACGCGACGGAAACCTCGCCCCTGAGCTGCTAAACCTCATCAATATGACACAATCCGAATTCAGCAAGAAATATAAGGGAAGTCCCATCAAACGTGCAAAGCGCAGAGGTTTCTTGCGGAATGTTATTGTCGCTATCGGCAATTGGCGGTCACGCGCTGCCGTGCCTGCTCTCAAAAAGGCTTTGACCGACGATGAACCCTTAATCCGTGGACATGCAGCATGGGCATTAGGACAAATCGGAGGGGAAAATGCTGAACAAGCATTGGAAACTCAATTAGTGTGCGAAAACGATTCTGAAGTGATTTCAGAAATTCAAGATGCGCTGCAGGTCACTGCTGATAGAAGAGGCAATCTCTGGCATTGAAACCCTTAGAGACAGCATTATGTCAAAGTGTCCCAGAGATCCTCATTCTGATCAAGGCGTTCAATATCTTTCAGATTCGTATATCTCACTGCTTACGTATCATGGGAGTGAGATTTCAGTCGCCCGAAGAGGGTGTCCTTGGGAGAACGGATATGCTGAAAGACTTATCCGCACGCTCAAGGAAGAAGAAGTTCATCTCAACGACTATGAGGACATCCACGAAGCGAGAGCCCCATTGGGCATTTTATTGAACAAGTGTATCATTACAAACGCCCTCACTCTGCGTTAGGGTATTTGACACCTATTGAATTTGAGCAAAAAACTTGTCTTAACTAAAACTGAATTCTGGTCTAAAAAATCGATGGCACTTCATGATATACTCTATCACGTCAGGATATTTCATGGGTATCTCCTTGAAACTAATTTCTTATTGCTGAAAAATTTAATTCAAAGAGTACCTTTATCCTGATTTTTGGCAACTATTATTTCTGAAACACCCTCAAATAATTTTCTTTTTTTAAACCACCTTCCCAAAAAGTTCACTCTTTAGGTTAAATCTAATTGGAAAATGTTTATGCAAGATGATCTATCAACGTACACGGATCTGACAGATGAGGAACTTATCCGGTTTGCACAAACTGGTGATGAGTCAGCATTGACAGAACTGATGTTGCGTTATAGCCCACGCATCTGGAAAGTGATTATCGCAAATTCAAGACAACGTCGCGACGCTGAAGAAATTCTCATGGATGTCTGGCGATCCGTTTGGGAAAACATCAGCGGACTGCGAAACGTAGAGAGTTTTGGTGGATGGCTGCATCACATCGCTTACAACGCCTGCAAGAGGTACTACGCTTCTCGACACCATTCAAAGGGTGAAATTCTGTGTAATGATGCTTACTTAACCGATCAAATTGATCGGGATGCAGTTGCACGTTTCCGAGAAACAGAACTTCGTGAGGCAGTAGCAGAAGCAGTGCATCACCTTCCAGATAAAGTGCGCCGCGTCGCGGAGTTATACTATCTGGAATTGTGGAGTATCAAAGAGATCCACGCTGAACTCGGATTAGCGATAGGAACAATCAAAACCAAATTAAGACAGACACGTGAACTCCTGCGTAAGGAGTTCGGTGTCGAACCTGAAGGAGTTAGAATTATGTCATCCAAACAAAAAGAATCCAAACGCACTCGAATCCAAATTAAAGTCATCGGAGTCGGTGGAGCGGGAGGTAACGCTGTCAAACGAATGGTAGAAGCCGGTTTGACAGACATTGAATTTTTTGTTGTGAACACAGATCAAAAAGCACTGGATAAATGCGAAGCTGCAACACCGGTGCAGATCGGTGCTAACACTACACAAGGGCTTGGCTGTGGAGCAAATCCAGAGATAGGCAAAAGAGCCGCTGAAGAGGATCGGGAAAAACTCCAAAGCATCGTTGCGGACGCGGATATGGTTTTTGTCACTGCTGGCATGGGTGGTGGAACAGGCACAGGTGCCGCACCCCTGATTGCATCTCTGGCACGGGAACAAGGAGCTTTAACTGTCGGTATTGTCACTTGTCCGTTTAAGTTTGAGGGCGAACGACGCGCCGAACGTGCAGAACAAGGACTGCAGGAACTTCGCGAAAACGCTGATTCTGTTCTTGTAATGCCGAACCAACGGCTTCTTGACACGGTGAAGCGGCCAATGAAAATCCCCGAAGTGTTCGGTCTTAGTGATGAAATGCTGCTCCGTGGTGTTGAAAGCATCTCGGAATTTCATTCCAGCACAATGCACAGCAATACTTAGCTTCGTATTCAGTGTAAAAAAGAACCGTTTCTTACTATCTTTTTAAGAGTATACGACTCTATAAAGATAATGGCAAATCCCTACACGTCTATTGTTATCAGTATGGACATATAAGGACGTGTAGGGTTTAACCTTTCAGTAAAAACGTTCTGATGAAGATATAGAAACTACTTCTTAATCTTCATCAAATTACAAAGTAAACATATATAAAACACTTAAAAACGGAGAAACCTAATTGATGAAATCACAGATGATTTATGGAATAGTTTTACTCATCACACTATCGCTTCTATCAATCACAAACGGACAAACTGCACTTGCACAAGAAACACAAACCGTTAAAAAAGAACTCCCCGCAATCAAAACTGAACAACCCCCTATTATTGATGGTGTCCTAAACGATGCTTGTTGGCAAGATGCCCCGAAAGCCGTTGGTTTTACCGATGAACGCACTGAAAAACCGGCAAAAAATCAATCTGTTGGTCACCTCGTTTACACAGATAAAGCCATCTATATCGGACTTCACCTTTACGATGATATGCCCGACAAAATAGTAGCACGTCAAACCAAAGATCAGACGCGATTTCAAGGTGAAGATTGGGTATCCTTTAGCCTTGACCCATTCCACACACACCAGTTTTCTGACAGAAATTTCTTTCTTGTTAATGCGCTCGGTACGAAATATGCACATCTTGCCACTGGACGCGCTGAAAAAAGCGAATGGATCGGACTGTGGAAAACTGCGGCTCAGATAGTAGAAGATGGGTGGATTGTAGAGATAGAAATCCCATGGCAGATGCTGGATTATCCAGATACAAACGAACCCATTCGGATGGGGATTAACATAGATAGAGGACAGCAGCGTACAGGAGAAAAATCGTGGTGGTGTAATCTTGGCGTTAATGAATTTCGAGAAAACGATGGACACTGGGTGGATGTGCTACCACCACGCCGAAAACGTGAATTGAAGTTGCTCCCGTATCTAATTGGTGGCATCAATGAAACAGAGACTTCTGAAGGAGCGACCTCCGAGTCGCGATGGGAATATACTGCCCGCGCAGGCGGCGACATCCGCTACGAGGTTACGCCACAAATACGACTCATCGGAACAGCCAACCCAGATTTTGATAATATTGAACAGGCAGTAGAAGGCATTGATTTCTCTTACGGCGAACGCTATGTACCAGATCGCCGTCCTTTCTTTTCTGAAGGTGGCAATGTCTATAACATTGGGAACCTTTTTCACTCACGGCGGATTGTTGACATGGATGGCGGGCTTAAACTCTTTGGAAAACTCGCGAAAAACACATCAGTCGGCACCTTAGGTACGTACCATAAAAACAACCAGAACTTTATTCTTAGGGCTTCGCAATCGTTAAGCGCGACCTCTAATATCAGCGCGGCGTTCCTTTCGCATCATCACCGTGACAATGAAGCGAACAATGTAGGTTACTTGGCAGGTGATGTGAGGCTTGGCAAGTTTTTGGCAAGATCCGCTATCGCGCAAAGTCAGGCGGGCGAATCAAACGGAAGGGACGGGTATGCCAATGTAATTTATCAAGGACAACTCGTTCAGCCATATTTATCGGTATTTTTTGTGGATTCAGATTTCATCAACAGACTCGGATACCATCCATTTACAGGTTATCGCGGCCTAAGTTTAGGGAGTTATTTCCGGAACGAATGGCGTGAAGGATTCTTCCGCAGAGTATCTGCTTCTGTCCAAAGCCAGATTTCTAATACTTACGAAGGCGAGGTCTTCCGGCGTGATCTGTCCATATCTTCACTTATCCTAACACATAGCGACTATGCACTTGCCGCTGGCTGGAGGGGCGGGCAATTTGAAGAATTCAACGATAGTGTTTTCAGCATTGGATTACGTGCGCGTGCTTCTGACAGGTTCAATAACGTTGGCATTACCTACAATTGGGGTGAACAAGCAGGTGAACGGATAGACCGCATTAGCGGAAACCTAAATCTGCGAGCTTACGGTTTCACCGCTGGATTAACATCCCAAATCCAATGGCATTTTGAACGTCGCTACCAACAGATTCTAACGCTCACGTATGACTTCAGTTCCGCCTTAAGTCTTGGCAGTCGTTTAATATGGCAAGCAGAGCATGTTAATGTTTATTTTGCGTTGCGCCGCTCTGGCTATGCTGGCATGGACTTTTTTATCATCCTCGGCGATCCGAATGCATTGGAATTCAAACAACGTTTAGTGGCAAAAGTGATTCGGGCATTTTAGTGCCACAGGCCCGTTGTGTATAGAGTTTGCGAAACTATAAGCGCCAATTTAGTGCCTGATTTTCTTGTTGGAGGGCTTTGTAAGCCCGATTTTTTGAAACCTAATCCGTTAAATCGGGGTTGAAAACCCCTCCAACAATAGGATATATCCTTAAATTGACACCTATGGGTGAGGTCTCTATGTCCCCGCCCAATCTATATAAACCAGAAAGTAACAAAAAATAAATTCAACATTTTTCCTGTTTATCGCATTTTATGCAACCCTGCCGCTTCTATTACCTATCTTAACATTATGAAAGACAGAATGTTTTTGGAGCTGAAGCATGAAAAACGATGACGCACAATTGATTCAACGCACATTGGCAGGTGACCAATCTGCTTTCAATACACTTGTGCAAAAATACCAAAAGCCAGTCCACGCTTTTGTCTGGCGAAAAATTGGTGACTACCACATCGCTGAAGAAGTCACGCAAGATATATTCCTCCGAGTTTATCACAAACTCAACACCTTGAAAAATCAGAATAGTTTTGCAGGATGGCTTTACGTGATCGCGGCACGCTACTGTTTCGCTTGGTTCGAAAAAAAGCGTCCTCCAATGGAATCGTTAGATGCGATGCCAACAGAGGAATTGGAGGATCTGGCTTATACGCAATACCACACACATCAACAGGAAGAATCCGTAAGTGAACGGCAACGCGAAGTTGTCAATAACCTCCTTCAAAAGTTGCCAGTAAGTGAACGTGCTGCTGTAACGCTTCACTATCTTGATGACAAATCATGTGAGGACATTGGCGAGTATTTAGGTGTTACGCCTAACACGGTCAAAAGTCGGCTCCACCGTGCTCGAAAACGTCTGCAGAAGGAGGAACACACGATTCGCGAGATATGGGGTGGTCAGAAAGGAGATATAATGTCTGGTAAATTAGAGGAAATTCGCGGCAAGTTTAATGCATTCATGGAAAAAGCGGAATCTTATCCGATTTCTGGAGAGGATATTCTTTCAGGTGAGGCATTTCTCAAGGAAGCTTATGACGAGGTGGAAGAGGCTCTCAAGGGTGAAATTACACCTGATCTGGCGCATCTTGCTGTGGATAAGATATATGCGCATTATGGCAAAATCGGTATGGAAAAACGGATCCCGTTGCTCCGAAAGTATCAAGACATAGCACCGAATGATGAGGAGCGTTTCTGGGCACATGAGCACTTAGTGTATAGCCTAACTTGTCTGGATAGAAACGCAGAGGCTATTGATGAACAGAAAAGTCTTTACCGTTGGACATGCAAAAATATGTCAGATAAATATGTGTTGGAAGTTGTTTCCAATCTCACCAGCGCGGGATGTTGGAAAGAAGAAGGGCGTATTGATGAATGGTTCCAACTTTTTGATGAGGCATCTGAACGTCTTGAAAAGCCTGAAGTGAGTGACTATTCACGATGCGATTTCCTTCAAATAGGTGCAGAAGTGCTACGAGGCAATGACCGCTTTGACGAGGCATTGCTTGGTATTGAAAAGTTGGAACGCGCTAACAAAGACCAGGATTGGGAGCATTATTTCAGATTCTGGTTGGCTGTGAGAACAAATAGACTTTTGATATACGGAAAACAAGGTAACTGGGATCGTTTTGATCAAGTGTTTGCTGATCTCCAAAGGTTCATTGAACTGGAAGTGGAAAAGCATGAAGCAGGCTATCCTGTGAATATTAATGATCTTATTTGGGCTGCTCACGATGTAGGTTGTTGTCTGGTGTGGATGAAGAAGTATGAGGAAGCAAAACACAATCTACAAATCTCTCTTGATTTACAGAATAAGAACGATTATGCATACTTCATGCTTGCTGTAAGCATCTGGGCAACGGAAAAGGATCGAGAAAAGACGTTACATTACTTAAAACTCGCTTCGGATTATGTGCTAAATTATTGGAATCAAGATAGGTATTATCCTGCCTTCCTTGAGACACCTGAATTTGCTGATGTAAGGGACGAAAAAGAGTTTCTGAAAGTCCTTGGGCAAAAGTAGTATAAATAGTCCCGTTATCTATACTTGCATTCGGTGTTGATTCTCCGCAAATTGACGGCTATGGGTTTCGTCTACGCTCTACCCATAGCCGTCAATTTATGAATTTATGCCGAGATAATCAACCCAGAAATGGTAAATGTGGTTTTCCGAACCCGTTAAATGCAATGTGTACATTTAGTGTTGATTCGTAGTGTATAGTGTTTACCTGTTCTATTTTGTCATTCTAATTGATCGTCTCACATTAACAAGAAACGCGTTGGTAGTCGCGCAATTCATTGCGCCTCTTAAATTCATATTGTGTGTTTTGATTGCTTTATAGTAGCCCCAGCGCGGGGCGGAATGTGTATAGAAAAAGTGATCTCTCCAGTCTTATAGCCCCAGCGGGGCGAAATGTGTATAGAGCCAAAGGAAAATATGCTTTTACGTAACTTTGGACAAAATTCTACATACCCTCTTTGGATTTTCTATTTTTTTACGCAGGATGCACGTTTTCTTCTTAAACTTTCGTCATTTAATTTTAGAAGGATAAACCGTTTTCAATAGGAGGACTCTCGTGGAAAGAGATGACGATGTTCAACTGATTCGCAAAATCTTATCGGGCGACGATGCTGCTTTTAGCATTTTAGTCGAAAAATACCAAGAGAGCATTCATGCCCTTGCGTGGCGGAAGATTCACGATTTTCACTATGCGGAAGAGATTATGCAAGACACCTTCCTTAAGGCATACAGAAAACTTCCGACACTCAAGAATCCCAATCAATTTGCCGGGTGGCTCCATGTCATCGCAAAACGACTTTGTATCGATTGGGTACGCAGGCAAAAGCCTGTGATGCAGTCACTGGAAAACACACATCCGCAAGAAATCGAGGAATCCTCTTATACACAACATCTGTCGGAACAAAGGACGACAGAGAGAACTGAGTATTGCCATGAGCTTGTCCAACAACTCTTGGAAAAACTGCCAGAAAACGAACGCACGGTCATAACACTTTACTATTTTGACGAAATGTCAACGAAAGAGATCGGTGAATTCATGGGAGTATCGGTGAATACTATAACGAGCCGACTCCAACGCGCGCGAAAACGTCTACAAACTGATCAGGAATACTTAGATCAAGAATTCTTTGGTCATTTACAATTATCAGATAATCTGAAGGAGAATATTATGAGTCAATTAGAGCAACTTCGCAACAAGTTCAATTCATTCATGGAACAGGTAAAATCTGATCCTGCATCAAGAGAGGATATTCTTAAAGAGGCATCCAACGAGATTGAAGATGCGCTTAAGGGTGAAATCACACCTGAGTTAGTGCATCTCGTGGTTGATGATATATACCCACACATGGGTAAGCAGGGAATAGAAAAACGTCTCTCTCTACTACATAAGTTCTTGGATGACGCACCAGATAATAAAGAACGTTTTTGGGCATATCAAGAGTTAGCTTCAAGCCTTGCATTTCTTGGGAGACACCGAGAATCAGTAGAGGAACAATTACAACTTTACCGATGGGCATGCAAAAACGACATGCCAGATAAGGATGTATTACATATTTTCTGTTCTAATCTTGAGAACCCAGCATCTTGGTCTGCAGAAGGTCGAATTGATGAATGGATTAAACTATATCGTGAGGCATCGGAACGTCTAAAAAAACCTGATGTAAGTTATCTTGACCGCTGCGAATTTCTACAAATCGGTGCAGAAGTACTTCGAGCAAACGGAAAATCGGATGAGGCATTAATTGAACTCGAAAAGTTGGAAAAAACGAATACTAAACAGGATTGGAAACACTATTTTCGATTTTGGTTAATTGTGAAAACAAATCGTTTGCTACTGTATAACAGACGGAATGAATCGGAACGTTTTGATGAAATCATAACGGAACTCAAGAACTATATGGAAGGTGAGTATAAGAAATATAATGCGGGTCAACCGGTAAATACTGGTGATCTCATCTGGCTTTCTCACGACATTGGCTGTTGTCTGGTGTGGATGAATAAGTACAGTATAGCAAGAAGTTTTTTACAAGTCGCTTGTGATTTGGGAGGTGAGAATCACTATGGACACTTCATGCTCGCTGTAAGTATCTGGGCATCAGATAAGGACCGTGAGAAGACTCTACATCATCTCAAGATTGCTGAGGAAGACTATGCTGTAGCTTCCTATAATTTTCGTGATAGTTACTACTCATCTTTCGTTAATACACCCGAATTTTCGGATGTAAAGGATGATCCAGAGTTTCTGAAGGTTCTGGGACAAAAGTAGGGTAATGCTGTATCCAGTTTGATTTCAAGGGCAAACCATGTTAACAACACTCATCCGCCGAGAACTCCTTGACAACCTGATGACGTTCCGCTTCGCCGTAGCCGTGCTTATTATGTTGTTGCTCGTCGTTGCCAATACCTTTGTGCTTATCAAAGATTATGAGCGACGGTTAGAAGCTTACAACACTGTTCTCAAAACGCAGCATCGGCAATCGCAGGAATTGAAAACCTATTCGGGCGGAAGATTGCACGTTGCCCGCCCACCAAATCCGTTGAGTATTTTTAATGTCGGGTTGGATAAACGGCTGGGCAACGAGATTTGGATATCTCACAGTTTTGTGCCGACGCTATGGGATACTGGAACGTATAAATTGACGAATCCACTTCTCAACCTCTTCACTTCGATTGATATTGTTTTTATCTTTGAGGTCGTTCTGAGCCTCATAGCACTTATTTTCGCCTACGATGCCATTGCGGGGGAACGCGAGCGTGGTACATTGCGTTTGGTTCTAACGCATCCGGTGCGTCGCGGTCAAATCCTACTTGCGAAATACATCAGTGCGATGCTCTGCTTGCTTGTTCCGTTACTGATGAGTCTACTCCTCGCGGTTATTTTGCTGACAACATCCACGTTCATTTCTCTGAGTATTGGTGATTTCCTCCGTATCGGTGGGATTATCTTGACTTCAATTGTCTATCTGTCGGTATTCTACCTCATCGGCATGCTAATTTCAGCAGTAACCCGCAGAACCGGTACTGCGCTGATGCTTGCTATGTTTGTCTGGGGATTTTGGGTGTTAGTGTATCCAAACGCGGTTCTTGCCGCGATTGCCCCGCCTCAGACTTCTCAACCACGTATGGTATCTGCTTACGAGGAAATTAAGCAGATGTGGGAAGCATTCGACAGAGAGCGAAAGCACTTCCTCGCGAATGATGCCGTTCCAGGAGAAGATCCCTATTTTGGTATGGTAGGAGCAGATCCGAATTTCAACCAGATATGGGGATCAGGTTACCACTACGAATACTTTCATAGAGATTCATCAACACTGAGGTATGACTACCACGCTGTTTCAAACATTGAAGAGCTTAGTGAAGCATCCAAACCTCAGGTGCCACATGCACAGGATTATTACCGCTTCCTCGGACCGCAGATCATCAACACCGCAGAACGCGCATGGCTTGTCCGAAAACAGGCACTTGAAACTATCTTCGTTCGACCAGCGATTGTAGATCGCATCCTTTTGAGAGGCTCGCCAGTCGGGATGTACGACGCTGCAACGCAAGCGTGGGCAGGGACAGACCTGCGCGGACTCAGAGATTTTTTTGAAGCGGCGCGAAGGCACCGACGGACCTTGATTGATTATTACTACGATAAGAACGTTTTCGGATCGCAACAATGGTTTTCTGCCGACAAGGGCGCGGTGGATTGGGATAGTTTGCCTCAGTTTTCTTTTCAAAGGATTGACGTTGCCACAAATGCTAAGCGGGCGTTGCCAGATGTATGTATACTGGTCATGCTTAACATAATTCTGTTCGTAATAATTTTTCTTATTTTCATCAAAAGTGAAGTGTAGAGTAGCGTTCAGTACGCTCACTGCGTAATCCGTACTAATAACTGATAACTATAAAAAAATGTGGCATATTGCGAAACGAGAAATTTACGACAATCTGAATAGCCTCCGATTTGCGCTGACAACAGTATTGTTTCTCAGCTTGATGCTGATCAATGCGATTGTGCATCTCCAGGAATACCCTGTACGGATACAGAAATATCACGATGGTGTCACAGGATCGCTGAATCGTTTAAGATCTCGAACACATTTGTATAACATTGCGCAAGAGGGTCCCGGATACCTTTACAAAAATCCATCATCTCTCCATTTCTGTGCAGATGGCGGTGAGGACTTTTTGGCAGATAATGTCCACGGCGGATTTGTCGCTTGGGCCACCAATGACTTAGCAGGCTTTTGGCAGTTAGATTATATGCCTGCGACTCTCAATCGAAAAAATATTCGTCCGGACACTATCAAAATAGATTGGGGGTTTGTGATCGGGTACGTCTTGAGTCTCGTCGCGATCCTATTCACCTTTGATTCGATTTCTGGTGAACGCGAGTATGGGACACTACGTTTGACGTTGGCAAATTCGGTTCCACGCCATACCGTGTTGATAGGCAAATTTTTAGGCGCATTGGTAAGTATTAGCGTCCCGTTTACGCTCGCGGTGTTAATGAATCTGTTGGTAATTTCCACGTCCAACGATGTGCAACTTGGCGTTGAGGCGTGGAGCCGTTTAGGTATTATTTTTTTTATTGCGATTCTGTACCTGTGTTTGTTTCTTGCGTTAGGTTTGTTGGTGTCGTCACGTGTGCGGCACAGTGCAGCGAGTCTTGTAATACTCTTGTTGATATGGGTTACCTTCGTGGTTTTTATGCCGAGCACGCTTGCCTCCATTGCAAGTGGATTTTCAACACCCATGACTTATGGTCAATTCGACCAACGTGCCAGACAACTTGTAAATGAACTTAGGGGTGAATACGACGCTCGTTTGCAAGGCACGTATGAGGATTCAGAGAAAAAAATAGAGTTAGCGGGTGAATATGTTATTAAAGATGTAACGGAGCGGGAACGTTTGAGCCACGAATACTTAACCCAGCAGCATGCCCAAATTCAATTAGCGCGTTCTGTCACCCGCATCTCACCCGTAGTGCTGGTCCAGCATCTCCTTGAGGTTTTCGCTGGAACTGGGTTTGAAAGGCATCAACAATTTGTGGAGAACGTGCAGCGTTACGCTCGTGAATACCGAGAATTTGTCTCGGATATGGATAGAGCAGATCCCGATAGCCTCCATATCATTGGGGTTTATGAGGGTATGTCGAAAAAGCCCATCAGTCCAGAATCAATTCCGACGTTTGAAGATACACTCAGTCTCGGTCGCGATTTCAACACAGCGGCAGTGGATTTGCTGCTGCTAACGCTATTTTTCGTTGTTTTTCTCTCTGGAGCGTTCCTTGCCTTTGTACGTGTTGAAATTTAGAATATGGCTGTGTTCGCTATCTTCCCAACTTCCACCGCTTATGAGGATCAAACCTAAATTTAATATTCAAACGTGCTTAAACCCTCTAAATCCTCTTATCAAAGGGACTATCAACGCGCCACGCAAGTCCTAAAAAATTCAAGGTTTTCATTTTTTTACATAATGCACGTTTTCTTCTTAAACTTTCGTCATTTAACTTTAGAAGGATAAACCGTTTTCAATAGGAGGAAGTTTCGTGGAAAGAGAAGACGATATTGAACTCATTCGCAGAATCTTATTGGGTGACGATGCTGCGTTTAGCATCTTGGTCGAAAAATACCAAGAGAGCATTCATGCCCTTGCATGGGGGAAAATTCGAGATTTTCACTATGCGGAAGAGATTATGCAAGACACCTTCCTTAAGGCATACAAAAAACTTCCGACACTCAAGAAGCCTAACCAATTTGCCGGGTGGCTCCATGTCATCGCAAAACGACTTTGTATCGATTGGGTACGCAGGCAAAAGCCTGTGATGCAGTCGCTGGAAAACACACATCCGCAAGAAATCGAGGAATCCTCTTATACACAATATCTGTTGGAACAACGGATGACAGAGAGAGCTGAATATTGCCATGAGCTTGTCGAACAACTCTTGGAGAAACTGCCAGAAAGTGAACGCACGGTCATAACCCTCTATTATTTTGACGAAATGTCAGCAAGAGAGATCGGCGAATTCATGGGAGTATCGGTGAATACAATTACGAGTCGACTCCAACGCGCTCGAAAGCGCCTACAAACAAACCAGGATCTCTTGGATCAAGAGATCTTTGGTCATTTACTATCATCAAATAATCTGAAGGAGAACATCATGAGTCAATTAGAAGAAATTCGGAACAAATTCAATTTATTCATGGAACAGGTGAAATCTGATCCTACATCCAGAGGAGATATACTTAAAGAAGCAGACAGCGAAATTGACGCTGTGCTCAAGAGTGAAATCACACCTGAGTTGGTACATCTTGCGGTTGATGGGATATACCCGTATATGGGTAAACTCGGAATTGAAAAACGAGTATCCCTACTCCGTAAGTATATGGATGATGTAGAAGATGATACAGAAAGGTACTGGTCACATAAGTCGTTAGTGAATGGTCTCGCTATTCTTGGAAGAAATAGAGAAGCTATTGAGGAGCAAACACTTCTCTACCGTTGGGCCTGCAAGCATGCAGAAAAATATGTGTTGAGGATTATTTCCGATCTAAATATTGCTAAATGTTGGAAAGCAGAAGGTCGAATTGATGACTGGACTCAACTTTATAATGAGGTATCTGAACGTTTAGAGCATCCTGAAGTGAGTGATTACTCACGGTGTGATTTCCTACAAAAAGGTGCAGAAGTGCTACGACACAATGACTGGTTTGATGATGCACTGCTTGGAATTGAAAAGTTAGAACGTGCTAACAAAAAACAAGATTGGGAACATTATTTCAAATTCTGGCTGGCTGTAAAATTAAATAGACTTTTATTGTATGGAAAACAGGAAGAGAAGGATCGTTTCAATCAGGTTTTTACGGAAGTTAACACGTATATGGAATTAGATTTGAAAAAACTGGATGCGAACTTTCCCCTAAATACATACGAACTTTTTTGTGCTGCTCACAATGTCGGGTGCTGTCTGGTATGGTCAAAGAAGTATAAAGAAGCGAAACGCTTCTTCCAAATCGCCATCGATTTGGAAAATTGGAATGAACATAGTTATTTCATGCTTGCTGTGAGTATCTGGGCATCTGAGAAAGATCGCGAGAAAACTCTAAATTATCTAAAGATCGCTCAGGACAAATACGTGGTCACTACCCTTAATTACCCGGATACTTTATATCCAACTTTCCTTGAAACACCTGAATTTTCGGATGTCAAGGATGATCCAGAGTTTCTGAAGGTTCTGGGGCAAAAGTAGGATAAATAGTCCTGTTAACTATACTTGCATTCGGTGTTAATTCTCCACAATTGACGGCTATGGGTTTCATCTACGCTCTACCCATAGCCGTCAATTTATGAATTTATTTTTGGCGTAATGCACGTTTTCTGATCAAAGCTGCGTCTTTATAATATTTGGAGAGTGTGAACCGTATTGTTAATTTTACGCATAGGAGAAAAAAAGAATGAATTTCAAAAACATTGTTAACATTTGCTATGGCTTATTCTTATGTTTTGTGGCATTTGCGTCAACAACAATTAGCGAGGGAGAAGAAATGAATCCTTTGACACTTGATGATTTGCTCAAATTTAACACATTTGTTGGAAGAGTCCCTATTGATATCACCTCCGATGGAAACTGGATTGCTTACAACACGCAGAACCGTGAACAGTATGAAGGTGGAGGCGGAGACTCATGGTATTCTAAAACAGGTGTGATGATTAAAATGGCGTACGCGACGGTTTGGGTGACGAATACGCGTACGGGGGAACACCATAATTTAACCCCGGATTGGGGTTCAAGTTGGGCACCAAGATGGTCTTCTGATGGAACGCGTCTTGCCTTTTTCTCGGATCGGATGGGTAAGCCTTATTTGTATGTTTGGAACCGAGAATCTGACGACATGCAAGAGTTTGCATCGGCAACTGTCCGGACGTCTTCCGGCTTTGAGGTGCCTAAATGGACACCAGATGGACGGTTTGTTCTTTTCAAATCCATTTCCGCGATAGATACCTCCATCAAAGAGGAATCTGTGGAAAACAAACCTGAAATTTCGCTTAAACCTTCCTTTGTTGAAATTTGGGACTGGCCCAAAAAACGATTTCAAAAACGAGAAGAGGAGTCAATACAGGAAAACGAACAACCTAAAGAAAAAAAACGAGGAAGAGCGAATCGAGACTTGGCTATTGCTGATACTAAAACCGGCAAAATACTACCGTTAATGAAGGGATATGACATTAGGAGTTTCGATATAGCTCCCAATGGTGAACGTGTAGCTATCCCGGTTGGTGTAGGTTCACAGGGATTTGATCTCTATGTTCTACCTCTTCCAAAAGAACTACACGAGACTTCATCCGCGGAAACTGAGCCGCTTGTCAGGGCAATTCCTCTCGGAGACGGAATTACTGTTAGTTGGTCGCCGGATTCAAAATATGTTGCCTGGGTAACGGTAAGTAAAGGAGGTGAGTTCGCATCAGGGAAGGCATACGTTGTTGACGTACAGACGGGCATCGTCCGTAATCTTACAGACAGTCTTGACGATTACCTTGGAAATCCGTATCGACCACCGTTGTGGATAGAAGAAAGCGATGCACTTCTTTGCGTTAATGGGTATGTATGGAAAGTGCCTCTTAACGGTGACGCGGTACAAAATTTGACGGAAAATTTTGGTTCTTTTGCTAATGTATTTTATCCAGGCGAAGGGTATACACCTTGGACGGTAGACGGTACCATGATACTAACGACTTATGACGATGGTTTCTATCGTCTGAGTCTTACGGATAACACAATTACACTTCTACACAAAGACGAACATCGGAATGTTCAGGCGGGCCGCTTTCGTCAAGATATAGCCGAGGAAACCGGAGAATGTGTTTACGTTGTTGAGAGCAATCAAGAACCACCGAATATCTGGATGAGCGATGCTACTTTTGAATCCCCGCGGCAAATTACAGATATCAATCCACACTTAAAGAAAATTGACTTTGGCACAAGCGAACTGATTGAGTGGACACTTGAAGATGGGCGAACGGTTAAAGGGATCCTCGTGCTACCGCCTGAGGCATCTGAGGAAAATCCAGCACCGATGATTGTAAGCGTCTACCCAGGCAGTTTCAGGTCACCATATGCCTTCAACATGTTTGCTTTCGGGGAGAACGTCGGAGGTGCCCATCCGGGTATGTTTGTCTCACGAGGCTATGCACTTTTCTTACCCAACTTTCCCGTGCAGAAAATTGAACCGTACAAGCAATTCTCAGATGTTATTCTTCCAGGAATTGATGCAGCAATTGCGACTAAAAAGGTAGATGCGGAACGGTTGGGCGTCATCGGTCACAGTTTCGGTGGATATACCGTGAATGTTCTTATCACACAAACGACGCGATTTAAAGCGGCTGTTGCTTCTGCAGCTAT
This sequence comes from Candidatus Poribacteria bacterium, assembly GCA_028820635.1. Lineage (GTDB taxonomy): Bacteria > Poribacteria > WGA-4E > WGA-4E > WGA-3G > MSPOR6. Next base: position 28,267 of record JAPPIG010000108.1, on the reverse strand, counting down.
GGGTAACTTAATCAGTGGATACCTTAATAGTAATAGTGGACTTGGTACCGGTTGGTACGAAACTGGACAGGCCGGGATGGGTGGTTCCTTATGGGAATTTCCACAACGTTATATTGATGGTTCACCAGTCTTCCATCTGGATAAGGTTGAAACGCCTTTGCTTCTGATTCACGGTGATCAAGATTTCATCCCCTTTGAACAGGCGCAGGAAATGTTCATTGGGCTTGCAAATCTTGAGAAAGAGGTTGTGTTGTTGAAATACAAGGAAGCAGACCACTGGCCTGGCTTCTGGTCAAACGAAAAACTTGCCGATTATTGGGAGCGCGTACTAAACTGGTTTGACGAATATCTAAAATCGGAGAAAACTAATTAATGAAACTACAAAAAACTTATGCGATAGTGTTGCTTATTACGTTATCGTTTATTTTAATCGTAAACGGACAGAACGTTGCGGCACAGAAGACACAAACCGTTAAAAAAGAACTCCCCGCAGTCAAAACCGAACAACCACCTACCATTGATGGCATCCTCAATGATGCTTGCTGGCAAGACGCACCCAAAGCCGTAGGCTTCACCGACCAACGCACAGAAGAACCTGCTAAGAGTCAATCTGTCGGTAGGGTTGTTTACACCGACGAAGCTATCTACGTAGGACTTCACCTATATGACGATATGCCCGATAAAATTGTGGCACGTCAAACCAAAGATCAAACCGGAATCGGTGGAGAAGACTGGGTTTCTTTCACTATCGACCCATTCCACACACACCAATATTCTGATAGGAATTTCTTCATCGTAAATCCACTCGGCACGAAATTCGCACATCTTGCCACAGGACGTGCTGCAAAAAGCGAATGGATCGGACTTTGGAAAGCTGCAGCACAGATTGTCCAAGACGGATGGATCGTAGAGATGGAAATTCCCTGGCAGATACTCGACTACCCCAACACAACAGAACCTGTTCGGATGGGTATCAACCTTGACAGAGAGCAACAACGTACTGGAGAGCGTTCATGGTGGTGTAATCTTGGCGTTCAAGAATTTCGAGAGAACGATGGACACTGGATTGATGTGCTACCCCCACCGAGAAAACGTGACCTAAAATTCTTACCTTATCTGATTGGCGGCATCAACGAAACAGAAACTTCTGTAGGAGCGACCCCCGAGTCGCGACGAGAATATACTGCCCGTGCAGGAGCAGACCTCCGCTATGAAGTTACACCACAACTACGTCTCATCGGTACAGCCAACCCAGATTTTGATAATATTGAACAATCTGTGGAAGGTATTGATTTTTCTTACAGTGAACGCTACGTAAGTGACCGGCGTCCATTCTTTTCCGAAGGTGGAAATGTATATCATCTCGGCAATCTCCTCTATTCGCGTAGGATAATGGATATGGATGGAGGACTTAAACTCTTTGGAAAAGTAGCAAAAAACACATCAGTCGGCACATTAGGCACCTATCATCGCAACAACCAGAACTTTATTCTACGCGCAAAACAATCCCTGACAGCAACATCTCACATCATCACGGGGTTTCTAACGCACCATCGTCCCGATACAGATGCAAACAGTGTAGGACACCTTTCAGGAAGTGTTAGACGCGGTAAGTTTTCAGCAGAATCAAGTTTCACCCAAAGTTGGGAAGGGGAGTCAGATGGAAGAACAGGAAATGCCTATGTAAAATACAACGGCTCGCTTTTTCAATCAACGTTATTTGGATATTTTGTGGATCCAGATTTCGTAAATAACCTCGGCTATAGACCGTTTACCGGCATCCGTGGCGGTGGTATAGAAGGAATTATCTCAAACGAATGGCGGCAAGGATTAGTCCGTAGTATTTTCGTTGGAGCGAATTTCATAGCTGCTAACAATTATGAAGGTGAACTGTTTCAACAAGACGTCTCTGTCTTTTCAAATTTCTCAACACATAGTGATTACGGGCTTTCTATAAACTGGTTTGGTGGACGATTTCAAGAATTCACTGATAGCGTTTTTAGCATCAGATTAAGAGCACGCACCTCAGATCAGTTCAACAATATCAATATTAGCTACAACTGGGGTGAACAAGCGGATGAGCGGCTTCACCGCATCAGTGGAAATCTGAATCTCCGCGCTTACGGTTTCACCGCAGGACTCTCCTCCAGTATCCAATGGCATTTTGAAAAACGCTACCAACAAATTCTCACCCTCGGCTACGATTTCAGTCCCGCCTTAAGCCTTGGCAGCCGTTTAATCTGGCAAGCAGAAAGTATCAATATCTACTTCGCATTACGCCGCTCTGGCTATGCTGGTACAGACTTTTTCATCATCCTCGGTGATCCAAACGCCCCAGAATTCAAACAACGTCTAATAGCAAAAGTTATCCGTGCGTTTTAGAATTTCACGGATATCCGTGTGTTCTTCATGAATGGTCTGGTTGTTTGCCCTAAACCTCATGGTATAATATGTAAATGCTTCTTGGTAGGCGCGATTTGAAATCGCGCCTACAGCAGTGCATAAAAATTTTGCAAAATATAACCCCTTATGTTCAGGAGACAATCTTATGAAAAATCTGTGGGGACGACAATTTGCTGTCAGCAATTTCGTGTTGGTTCTACTCATATTCGTATCCCTTTGCTCTACAACAGTAGCATGGGATTCAAATGCCAAAAAGGACACAGAAATGGAAAAAAACAGGATCCAGATATACAAAGAAAACCGGCGTTACTGGCAGTATAAAGGTGAACCGATTCTGCTAATCGGCGGATCAGTTGAGGACAATCTATTTCAGATACCGAATCTCAAAGAACATCTTGAACTTTTGAAGTCGGTTGGTGGTAACTATGTGCGGTCTACAATGGGGTGGAATGATGAAGGCGACGTGCCACCCCATAAAAAAGTTGGCGATAAATATGACTTAAATCAATGGAATGAAGAATTTTGGACGCGTTTTCGCAACTTCATCACATGGACACACGAGATGGATATTATCGTCCAGATTGAGGTGTGGGCGACCTTCACATATTACCGAGATAATTGGGATGTCAACCCCTTCAATCCAAAAAATAACAGCAATTACACCGCAGAGGAAACGGGGTTACCTACTGTTGTCAAAGACCATCCTGTTGCAACGGGTAATAACTTTTTCTGGTCGATCCCAAAAGAACGCAATCAAGAAAACGTTTTGAAGTATCAGGAAATGTTTGTAGATAAACTTCTTGAAGAGACGCTTCCTTATGGACATATACTTTACTGTATGGACAATGAAACTGCCGTCACGGCTGCATGGGGTGAATACTGGGCAACCTACATTCAAAAGAAAGCAAAAGATGCTGGACGTGTCGTTGAAACAACAGAGATGTGGGATCCGTGGGATCTATCCGATGAGAAGCATAAAGCGACTTTTGACCATCCCGAAACCTACTCGTTTTGTGATATATCACAGAATAACCACCAGAAAAGGCAGCGGCATTGGGATAACGCCCAGAAAATCCGAGCGAAACTCTCACCGATTCGCCCCATCAATAATATAAAGATTTACGGTGCTGACGGTGGACGATTCGGCAGTACGCGAGATGGGTTAGAACGGTTTTGGCGAAACGTCTTCGGTGGATTTGCCTCAGCACGGTTCCACCGTCCGGACAGTGGCGTTGGTTTGAGCAAAATAGCACAAGCACACCTCAAGAGTATGCGAACCATCACAAACAAGATGGACGTTTTCACCTGCGAACCTCACAATGATCTGCTTTCCAATAGAGAAGAGAACGAGGCATACACCTTTGCTAATCCCGGAAAGGAATATGCTGTCTACTTCCCAAAAGGTGGTTCAGTTGATTTAAACTTGAGTGTTGATAAAAACACAGATGCCAAAACGGTAAAAATCAGATGGTTGAATATCAACAAAAGCGAATGGAAAAAAGAAGAGGAAATTCCCTTCAGCGATAGTATAACATTAGACACGCAGACCGAAGCACATTGGGCAGTTTTGGTTCAAGTTAACCCTTAAGCCCCTTTTTTAAAGAATTTATAGGCTAATACCATTTCCAAATAAATATGGAACATTATTTCGTAGGTCGGGTAGAGCGAAGCGAAACCCGACAAATGCCAAAAAGCGCATTTGGCGTTGATTTGGACACGTATGATTTTATATAAGGTTTCCATGTCTGGTTTCGTAAACTCTACCCGACCTACAGTTTTTAATGACAATTTGTCAATTAGAAATGATATTATAAGGATGCAATCTTATGAAAGGTCTGTGGCGACCACACATGGTTATCAACAATTTTGTGTTGGTTCTACTTATTTTCATGTTTGTTTGCTCAGCAATAGCGTGGGAGATCAAAGCCAAAAAGGATATACAGATGGGAAAAAACAGAATCCAGGTTTATAAAGAAAATCCGCGTTACTGGCAATATAAAGGCAAACCCATTCTGCTAATCGGCGGTTCTGTTGATGACAATCTGTTTCAGATACCGAATCTCAAAGAGCATCTTGAATTATTAAAGTCTGTCGGTGGAAACTATGTGCGGTCTACGATGGGATGGACTGAGGCAGTAGATGTGCCTCCCCACAAAAAAGTTGGTGATAAATACGACCTAAATCAGTGGAATGACGAATTCTGGACCCGTTTTCGCAACCTCATCAAATGGACTCACGAGATGGATATTATCGTCCAGATTGAAGTGTGGGCAACTTTCAACTATTATAGAGATTATTGGGATGTCAATCCATTCAATCCTAAAAATAACAGCAATTACACTGCAGAAGAGACAGGATTACCCACCGTCGTCAATAGCCACCCAAGTGCAGCGAAAAATGATTTTTTCCGATCTGTGCCGAAAAAGAACAATCAGGAAATCGTCCTGAAATATCAACAAAAATATGTGGATAAGCTTCTTTCAGAGACGCTTCCTTATGGGCACATACTCTACTGTATGGATAACGAAACTGCCGTTACACCTGCATGGGGTGAATACTGGTCAACGTATATCAAAAAGCGAGCAGCTGAAGTCGAACGGGGTGTCGAAACAACTGAAAGCTGGAATCCGTGGGAATTGTACCATGAACAACATCGCAATACAAAGGACCATCCAGAAATATATTCGTTTTGCGATATATCACAGAATAATATGCAGAAGCAGCAGACACATTGGGATAACGCTCAGAAATATAGGGCAGAACTTTTACCGATCCGTCCCATGAATAATGTTAAGATTTACGGTGCTGATACTGGGAAATACGGCACGACGCGAAATGGGTTGGAACGGTTCTGGCGAAATATTTTCGGAGGATTAGCATCTGCACGATTCCATCGTCCGCCCAATGGACTCGGTTTGACCGAAACTGCACAGGCAAGCATCAAGAGTATGCGAATGATCACGGACGAAATGGAAGTGTTTAAGTGTGAGCCGCACAATAACCTGCTTTCCAACAGAGAAGAGAACGAAGCGTACACATTTGCAAATTCCGGAAAGGAATATGCAGTCTACTTCCCTGAAGGTGGTTCAGTAGACCTCAACTTGAGTGCCGGTGGAAAGACAGATACAAAAACTGTAACAATCAGATGGCTAAATATCCGTGAAAGTGAATGGAAAAAACAAGAGAAAGTTCCTTATAGCGAGAGCATAACATTAACCGCGCCAACCGAAGCGCATTGGACAGTTTTAATTCAAAGAAAATAAAGTGTAAATCAGGGTTATTTAGTTCTCTATATTTACGTTAATTTGTCCCGTATCCCTCTTCTGTAGGAGCGACCTCCTGGTCGCGACTGTTCGGCTAAAACAGATAAAATGCCTAAAACTAAATAATCCTGAGTTTAAGAAAAGAAAATGTGTCAAAATTTTGCATTAACACAAATCTTGTAGTATAATTTATAGCGTTGCTTAAGGAGGAAATCTGTTCTAACACCATTTTCATTTTGTGGGAGCAAACGTCATGTTTAAACGACGGTTAGACCAATTCAAACATGAAAATGTAGGAATGTTTGATCTCGCTTCGATCGGAATAACGCTTGCACTCGCAATTGCTATCGGTTATTTCGGAGGTAAGTGGATCGGAGGCAAATTAGGCTACGCAGAAATAGGGTCATACATCGGATTTGTACTCGGTGTCGCTGCAGGATTCATGGAAATGTTTCGGTCAATAGCGCGATGGAACAGAAAAATGGAACGCATGGAAAAACAGCGTCGTGAGGCTGCACAACAAGCACAAGACACCGAAGATAATAATCTCTGATACTTTAGAGACTCAACAACAATTCTCCGTTACTTTGACAAAGGAGTCACCTACTTAAATGGGTCCCACACTTGAATTTGGTGACCAGTTTATTCGACAAGTTTACATCTTAACAATTTGCCTCACCGTGGTTATTGGAGGTATATTGTTAGGATTCAAACGTCCCGCACTCCCAAGTTTTCTTATCGGCAGTGCTATTGGTCTTAGTATGTTCTGGTCAATCGAATTTGTGATTCGAAGGTTGATTCGCCCGGGAAAAACGCAGAAAACAAAGTATCTACTTGGCTTTATCGCTCTCGGTAAATACACAGTACTCGGTGTGCTACTCTTTTTCTTGTTTAAAACGAAGTGGATGAATATCTATGCGTTTGGTGGAGGAATTGTATTGGTACAAGCTGCAATCATTATCAAAGCAATCGGTTTAATGATAAATATCCTTAGAAAAAAAGATCCTGATCAACCATAAAAAAACTAACAAGTTTACTTTAAAAGTGGTGAAGTAATCCCAAATTTAATAAACATAAAAAACAAAATATGAAAAAAATATCGTTTATCTTTTTGGTTGTCGGACTCACTTTGGCTACAGGAGTCGGGAGTTTCGCAGCCGACAATGGCCACCGTAGTTTGCTTTCTCCAATTTCAAAGCTTTTACCGGATGAATTGATCCCTGAACCGACTCGATGGCATCAACCCGATCTAATCCCCAACACATACTTTGCTGTTCTCGTCTTAGTACTGCTTTTTATCTTCGCCACCCGGAAGTTGAAACGGATACCTGAAGGGAAAGGACAAACCCTATTAGAGTTGTTTGTGGGCGGTATCACGGACTTCTTCGGAGGTATTTTAGGCGATCACGGCAAAAAGTATGTTCCATTCGTTGGCTCCTTATTCATCTTCATTCTCTTCCTGAACTTTCTTGGAATCATTCCGGGCCTTCAACCCCCAACAGCAGATTTGAACACAACGCTTGCCCTCGGTATAACGGCTGTATTAGGCGTTCAAATTATCGCTATTAAAGAGCTTGGGTTAGTAGGTTATCTGAAACATTTAGCCGGTGACCCGCCGTTGTTAGGGATTTTGATGTTCCCACTTGAAGTTATTGCGCAGTTATCGCGTGCGGGTTCACTCGCTGTCCGGCTTTTCGGAAATATTTTTGGCGAAAAATCGGTTGTTATTGAACTCACAAAAATTGGAGTGAGCATACTAATTCTTGGTATTCCGTTTATTCCGGTGCAAGTGCCTATGCTGTTCTTCGGGTTGTTTGCTGGCTTTTTGCAGGCATTCGTTTTTACAATCTTAACATCTATCTATATCGTGCTGTTCATAGAACACGACGACGAAGCGCATGAAGCGCATCATTAATTCTATGGGTCAAGTGTTAACTTGTCCCTATCCGTCCAAGGAGGACATTTCATGATTTATTTAGCAGTGTTAGCGTTTGGTGTAACTTTAGGGTTGCCCATTGCTGTTATTTTTGCCTCAACGGCGCAAGGAAAGGCAACAAGTACTGCTCTTGAAGGTATTGCGCGTCAACCTGAGTCATCTGGAAAAATTCAAACCGCGATGATTATCGGTTTGGCTCTCATCGAATCGCTTGTTATCTATGCACTTTTAATGTTCTTTATCTTGCAGGCAAAACTTCCAGCAGATGAAATGCTGAGAGGAATGATTGATGCCGATGCAGGAAATGCTCCGGTTGAACAGGTGCAGGAAGACGCCGCTAACGGTAACGGTGTTGAAATGGAAGATGCAGGCGAAAACCAGTAAACGCAACCTCCAACAAATTGGGGCATCCAAATGAAAATGCCCCAAAAAAGTTGAGGACCTATTAGCGAGTCCAAGAACTCATGAGAAAAAAGATATATACATGTTGTCTCATTTTAATGGGGACGTGTCTCACCAGCGTATTCGCCGCGGATGCTCCCGCTGAAGGTGGACTTTTAGGTTTGCTCGGGATTGATCCGAAGACGATTATTCTTCAAGTCATCGGTTTCCTTGTTGTACTCTTGGTGCTTTGGAAATTCGTTTTTGGCAAGGTAGGCGGGCTTTTAGAGGAACGCCGAACTGAAATCACGACCCAGATAGAACAATTAAAAACCGACCGAGAAGAATTGGACAGACTCACCGCTGAAACACAACAACGTTTAGGTGATATTGAAAATGAGTCCCAAGCCAAAATCCAAGCCGCTATTGAGCAGGGTAACACGGAACGTCAACAAATCGTTGCACAAGCGCGGCAAGAGGCTGAAGATGAAATCGCAAGAGCGCGCGCAGAGATACAACGCGAAAAAGACGAGGCTATCTCTGAACTGCGAGGTGTTGTTGCTGAACTCGCGATTGATGCAGCGGGTAAAATCATCAGTGCGGAACTGACCCCTGAGAGACATCAAAATATTATTGATGCATCTATTAACAGGTTATCAGCGGAATAGTTAACAGCTATCAGTGCTGTTGCACAATCTGTTAGATTGTGCCCGCTCTAAAATCTTATATGTAGCAATATGAGTTAACTGATAACTGAAAACTATTAATTAAAGGTGAAAACGGACAATGAGAGACATTCGGGTCGCAAAACCTTATGCTCGCGCGCTATATGAAGCAGCTGTTGAGCAAGAGGTGCTACCATCTATTACCGCTGATATTGAAAAACTGCGGGAACTAATTGAGCAGTCAGAGGAATTTACACAATTTATTAATTCACCTCTGCTGACTCCACAAATTAAAAGCGACACGTTTCAGCAACTATTTACCGACGGTGTGCATCCGCTGACGATTAATTTCTTCAAACTTCTTGCATTAAAGCAACGTGAACGTTATCTTGTCGCAATAATGGATGTCTTTTCAGCAATTGTTGATGAAGCTGCTGGCAGGGTTGTCGCAAAAGTAACGACAGCAGTGCCGGTTACACAAAATCAAGAACAACAACTTGTCCAACAGTTAAGCGCATATTCGGGAAAACAAGTGCGGTTGGAAACCGAAACTGACGAGCAGATTCAGGGTGGGTTTATTGTGCAGTTAGGTGACACTGTCTTTGACGCAAGCGTTACGACACAACTCCAACGTTTAAAACGACAACTCGCAAAAGGGTAAAATATATACAATCCCTTGTAGGTTGGGTAGAACGAATCAGAGAAAGAGAGGGATGATACCCAACATATCTGGAAATTACATACCTACACATTCCAGCGAGGTGGTAGTGAAACCCAACAAGGAACTTACAAAGTCGGGTTTCGCTGCGCTCTACCCGACCTACGACATATCTATTAGCAGAAGTGATTAACACGAAATTCGCAGGTTTCCCTTATGAATGAAGACAATTACGACTCCAGAGGATTGAAAATATGGCAAGAGAAGTCCGACCGGACGAAATATCTAATATATTAAAACAGCAGCTGCAACAGTTTGAACAAGACGTAGATGTCTACGACTCTGGCACTGTGCTGGAAGTCGGCGACGGTATCGCACGGGTGCATGGGCTTGCCAACGCAATGGCAAGCGAAATGATTGAATTCCCGAACGATATTTACGGCATCGCTTTTAACCTTGAAGAAGACAACGTCGGTTGTGTGCTGTTCGGTGAAGACCAACTTATACATGAAGGCGATACCGTTAAACGCACAAATAGGCTGCCTGAAGTTCCTGTCGGAGAGGCACTCCTCGGACGGATCGTTGATGCCCTCGGACAACCCATTGATGGCTTGGGAGACATTCAAACTGAACACAGACTCCCCGTGGAACAGAAAGGGTTAGGCATTGTCCAACGACAACCCGTTAGCGAACCGCTTTACACAGGGTTAAAGGCTATTGACAGTTTAACACCGATTGGCAGAGGACAGCGGGAACTCATCATCGGTGATCGTCGAACTGGCAAAACTGCAATTGCAATAGATGCAATCCTCAGCCAGAAGAACACAGATGTTTATTGCTTTTATGTCGCTATCGGTCAAAAAGGGTCTACGTTGGCGCAGGTTGCGAATACCCTTCGCGAACATAATGCAATGGAATACACGACCATCGTCTCAGCACCTGCAAGTGCGCCATCACCGCTGCAATATCTTGCTCCCTACTCAGGCACATCAATGGCGGAATACTTCTGTCATAACGGCAAACACGCGCTCATCATCTACGATGACCTAACGAAACATGCATGGGCGTACCGCCAAATGTCGCTGCTTTCACGCAGACCTCCGGGACGTGAAGCATATCCTGGTGATGTCTTCTATTTACACTCACGTCTGTTAGAACGCGCTGCGAAACTGAGCGACGACTTAGGCGGTGGCTCTCTTACTGCCTTACCGATTATTGAAATCTTTGAAGGCGATTTGACAACCTACATCCCAACAAACGTTATCTCCATCACCGATGGACAGATATATCTCACAACGGATCTGTTCAACCAAGGTGTGAGACCCGCAATTGATGTCGGTACGTCTGTTTCCCGCGTCGGAGGTGATGCACAGGTTAAAGCGATGAAGTCGGATGAGGTTGCAGGCACGCTAAAACTTGACCTTGCAAGTTTCCGAGAAGTTGCTGCCTTTGCTCAATTCGGATCGGATCTGGATGCGTTAACACAATCTCTACTCTTACGAGGCACACGACTCGTGGAATTGTTGAAACAACCGCAATATGAACCGATGCCTGTTGAACGCGAAGTTGCCTCTATTTTTTGCGGCACAAACGGCTATTTAGACGATGTTCCTGAATCGGAAGTGGCTCGGTTTGAGTCCGAATTCCTGCAATACCTTGACAGGAATCATGCGGAACTCCTCTCAGAAATCGCAGAAACCGGTCTGTTGAGTGATGAATTGCTTGAAACCATGCACGCTGCAGCAAAGGCATTCAAAGAAAATTGGAGTGATACACCGACAACGCAACCACAAATTGAGGAAGTGCCAACAGCAGAGGACGCAGGCACAGAAGCAGAGGAAACACCGACAGAAGGTGAATAACAATGGCAACGTTACGAGAAATTCGGCGCCGTATCGCCAGCATTAAAAACATTGAGCAGGTTACAGATGCGATGCGTGTTGTCGCTGCAGCACGGCTCCGCCGCGCCCAAGAAAATATCACCGCGACACGTCCTTACGCGGATAAACTCAACACGATCCTCGGACACCTCATCTCACAGATGGACATTGAGGCAGAGGCATTGACACATCCCTTGCTTGAAGAGCGAGAGGTCCAACATGCCTGTATCATCTCTGTTTCTGGTGATCGCGGGTTATGTGGCAGTTTCAATAGCAACGTCATCCGGACGACCACAGAACGTATACAACACTACGAAGAAAGCGGTGCTGATGTGACGCTTATCTGCATCGGCAGACGCACACAAGAGCATTTTGACAGACGCGGATACGACATCACAGATTCATATATTAATATCTTCCGCCAACTTGAATTCCAAACGGCTGTTGACGTTGTCCATGAATTTGAACACCTTTATATTGACAAACAGATTGACAAGGTTGAGGTTATCTACAATAACTTCAAGTCTGCCATTCTCCAGACGGTGCTTGTTGAACAACTTCTGCCATTAGAACCGATAGACCCCGAAGGCGATACGCTATTCTTAGACTATACCTATGAACCGGGACAGGTGGAACTCTTTGAAATGCTGCTTGGTAAACATCTGAACATGCAAATGTGGAAAGTGCTTTTAGACTCGAACGCGGCGGAACAAGCAGCGCGAATGGCAGCGATGGAAAACGCTACACAAAAGGCGAAGGAACTCATCGACGAATTAGTCTTACAACGCAACAGGGCACGTCAAACACAGATTACAACGGAAATATCGGAAATTGTCAGTGGCGCAGCGGCATTGGAAGGTTAAAGGTAGTGAAGCGTTCATTTTGAATTGTAGGCCGCGATTCGGAGATCGCTCCTACAGAAATGTTTCATATTGTAGGAGGGAACTCCGATTCCCGACTATAGTTGTAGCTCACAATTTGAAAGTGGACATAGCAGTAGCAGGCACGCGCTGCGTGCCATAAAAAAAGGAATCTCTCATGAACCAAGGAAAAATATTAGAAGTTGTCGGAGCACGAGTAGACATAGATTTTTCGGAAAGCAAACTGCCGGATATCCTAAACGCTGTTAAAGTTCAACGTTACGACGGAAGCGAGTTGGTACTTGAAGTTCAACAGCACTTAGGCGAAAATCGTGTGCGTGCAGTCGCTATGGACACAACCGATGGATTAGTGCGCGGCACACTCGCAACAGATACAGGCGGTCCTATCACCGTCCCTGTCGGTGATGCAGTGCTCGGACGGGTTTTTGACGTTACAGGTCAACCCATTGATGAAAGAGGCGATGTCGGTGAAGACGAACGATACTCTATCCACAGACCCCCGCCACCACAGGCTGAACTTACCACAGTTGCCGAGATGTTAGAAACAGGTATCAAAGTTATTGACCTAATCCAACCTGTTGTTCGGGGTGGAAAGGTCGGATTCTTCGGCGGTGCTGGTGTCGGCAAAACCGTCTTGGTCGCTGAACTGATTTATAACATCGCCACACAACACGGTGGTTATTCTGTCTTCTGCGGTGTCGGTGAACGCACACGCGAAGGTAATCAGTTCTGGCTTGAACTTGACGAATACGGTGTTATTGACAAAACGGCGATGGTCTTCGGGCAGATGAATGAACCACCGGGCGCGCGGCTCCGCGTAGGTCTTGCAGGTCTCTCTATGGCGGAATACTTCCGCGATCAACAGGGACAAGACGTTCTCATCTTTATTGACAATGTATTCCGTTTCACATTGGCAGGTGGTGAGGTGTCAGCACTCCTTGGTCGGATGCCCTCCGCTGTCGGATACCAACCAACACTCGCAACCGAAATGGGTGAACTTCAGGAACGCATTACCTCTACGCAACACGGGTCAATTACCTCATTCCAAGCAGTCTATGTCCCCGCTGATGATTATACCGATCCGGCTGTGGTGTCTGTCTTTGCGCACCTTGACGCGGTAACACGATTGGAACGCAGCATTGTTCAGAAGGGCAGATTTCCCGCAGTGGATCCGCTTACGTCAAGTTCGCGTATTCTAACTGCAGAGATTATCGGTGAAGAACATTATCAGACAGCATTTAGAGTCAAGCAGGTGTTACAGGAATATGGTGACCTGCAAGATATTATTGCTATCCTTGGTGTAGATGAATTGTCGGATGATCAAAAGTTGGTTGTCAATAGGGCGCGGAAGATTGAGATGTTCCTCACACAGCCGATGTTTGTGGCTGAACGTTTCACTGGACGCGCGGGCAAATATGTCAAAATTGAGGATACCGTGCAAGGCTGCCAAGCAATTCTTAATGGCGATTGCGATGATTTGCCTGAACAGTCGCTGCGCTATATCGGCACGATTGACGAAGCATTTGAGCAGGCAAAAGAAGCAGAATTAGAAGAAGCAGCGGATTAGTAGTTCGTAGGTTGGGTAGAGCGCCAGCGAAACCCAACTTATAGACTGCATGTAGTTTTGCCAAAATGAAGTTTAAATAAATATTTCGGTAGAGGGCGAGGTTAGGAAACCTCGCCAGCAGAGATGTACAGATGCTGCTGGCGAGGTTTCCTAACCTCGCCAAATTACCCAATTTATTTTTTAATCTTCATACTGGCAAAACGGATTACGTGAATAATTATTATTTGCCAAGAGAAACCTAACTGAACGCTTGGCGCAAGGTTAAAAAATGCTAAATAGAAGTTTTCACCTTGAAATACGCACACCAGAAAAATTGATTTTTGAAGGCGATGTGACCAGCGTTAACGCGCCGGGAATCGAAGGCAACTTCCAGATTCTATATGGACACATCCCTTTCCTCACAGCATTAGATGTCGGTGAAATACGGGTACAAGAATCGGGAACGCCTCGGTCAATCGCGACAAGTGGAGGCGTTTTTGAAGTGCTACGCACCGGTGTCACTGCATTAGTTGAAACAGCAGAATGGGCATCAGATATTGACGTATCGCGTGCCGAAAGCGCACTTGAACGTGCCAAAGAACAACTTGCAGCAGATGCCCCCGACCTGAATCGCCCACGTGCTGAAGCGGCACTTGCCCGCGCACAAAATCGGATAAAGGTTGCAAACAATTCGTAAGCATCACGCCGCAAGTGTGTGTAAAGTTTTTGGCAAAAAGTTGTCAGTACATTCAGAAATCTTCTAATCTCTGTCAGGCAGACCTTAACAATTTTTCGATATTCCATTTAATAGTTGGCGGCGGAAGTGTTTCATTTTCTTGACGTGCAACTTCTATCCACTCATCAACAATCTCACACAACTCGCGATACACCTCAACTTCATCATCACCATGACAACACGTGCCGATAATTCCTGGGCAAAACCCAATAAAACATTGGTCCTCGTCTGACCATTTCACAATTTTAATATACTGTGCGCTATCTGTCATAATTGAGACTCCTCAATTCTTCTTTTAACTTCCTTTTCTTGGTAGGGCTTGGCATCATCACCAAGTTTTCCTGAAATAGTAACACGCATGCCTTTTGGATGTTTATAATTTCTATGGTTACCTTTTCCACCTTTGTTGGTAAAATCTGCTTTTTCAAGGTCTGAAATAAGTTGTCGTATTTTTCTTGGCATAGCAACAACCGAATAACTTGCAACTAACCTCAACAGACGAAAAGCAATATATTAGTTTATCCGTGATGACTAAAACAAATCTGTAACCGTTATTAAGTATACCACAGAGATGATCGAATTTCATCTTATTTTCAGACAAAATGTAGTTATTCAGTTTCACTCCCATTATCCCTTGAAAATACGATGCAAAAGTATCAAATGCTACAACTAACGGGAACTGATAATCGTTCAAACATTTTGTCCTGATTGAAACAGCAGAATAGGTATCGGATATTGACGTGGCACGTGCTGAAAGTGCACTTGAACGCGCCAAAGAACAACTTGCGGCAGATGTCCAGATTTGAACCGCCCGCGAGCAGAAGCAGCACTTGCCCGTGCACAAAATCGGATTAAGGTTGCAAGCAATTTGTAACTCTACCTCCCATTTTCTAATAGGCGTGCTCTGTTTGCATGCCTATTATTTTCCCGCATTACTACTTATTGAGGATACGAAGCACCTTTTCAATCTTAGTTTCGAGATTTGCATCGCCCGCTTTTATCGCAAGTCTCAAAGCAATTTGGAAATCCTGTTTTGCTCCCGAAGTGCGATCTAAAAGAGCCTTTGAAAGCCCTCGAGCATAGTATGCCTCGGCATCATCAGGTTTTAGTCGTATAACGATGTCATAATCTGCAATCGCAGCAAAGTGTTGCCCTAACTTAGCCTTCGCATTTCCCCGATTGTTGTATGCCTCGGCAAGATCAGGTTTTAGTCGTATAGCGATGTCATAATCTGCAATCGCAGCAAAGTGTTGTCCTAACTTATTCTTCGCAAATCCGCGCATATAGTATGCGTTAGCATCATCAGGATTAAGTCTGATAGCGATATCAAAATCTGCAATTGCAGCAGAGTATTGTTTCATGGCATATTTCACAAGTCCGCGTTTGTTATATACGTTAGCATCATCAGGATTAAGTCTGATAGCGATATCAAAATCTGCAATTGCAGC
>JAPPIG010000108.1:0-12370 GCA_028820635.1 Candidatus Poribacteria bacterium | reverse complement strand
AAAGTATTGTTTCAAGCCATATTTCGCAAGTCCGCGATTGATGTATGCCTCGGTAAAATTGGATTCAAGTCTTACAGCAATGTTGTAATCTGCAATCGCAGCAGAGTATTGTCCTAAGTCAGCCTTGAGACTTCCGCGATTGTAGTATGCCTTGGCATGATCAGGTTTGAGTCGGATAGTTGTGTCAAAATCTGCAATCGCAGCAAAGCGTTGTCCCAAGTTAGCCTTCGCAATTCCCCGATTCATGTAAGCACTAGTATTATCAGGTCTGAGACGTATAGCCTTAGTATAGTCTGCAATGGCACCCACATAATCCCCTAATTCGAACTTTGCATTCCCCCACAGGAAGTAGGTCTCAGCAGATATAGATTGTTTTCCTTGCGATAAAGGTTTTGCTGACTTCTTCTGCTCCAGTAGTGCCTTGAGATATTTTGATGGAATCGCAAAATTGAGATTCTGTGCATCCAAAGCGCGGTGTCCAGCAAAGGACACCCCAATAACTTCACCCTTACGGTTTAGCACAGGTCCACCACTACTCCCCGGAGAAATCGGCGCAGTCATCTGCAAACGTTCTTTCGTGTCCTTATCTCTGCGGCTGCTAATAATCCCATCCGAAAACGTGCCTTCTAAACCTTTCGGGTTGCCTGCAACATAGACCGTCTCACCAATCCGAACGGTATCACTATTACCAAGCGAAAGCGGTTTGATGCCGTACGCTGTTACCTTTAGCAGTGCAAGGTCGTTTGTCTTGTCAGTTACTGTAACGCCTTCAATATTGTATGTTGTGGACTTACCAACTAACTTTGCAGTGCCTTTTGCTGCACCTTCAATCACGTGGTAGTTGGTAGCAATAAGGTTGGACTTAACAAAGAATCCGCTGCCAATGCCCAAAGTTTTGCCGTTTTTATCTTTCATCTCCAAGTACACCGTCGCTGCCAACGCTTTTTCGGCAATATCTTCGGCAGAGAGGATGGTTTGCGCAAGTGCGGGGTTTATGGTGTAAAAGAGGAGAAGGACGATAATAGCAACTCTGGGGAATGTCCACAATAATTTATATCTATGACTCATTGAATGCATCCTTTTGATGGGATAGTTTGTCCTGTAGATTAAGCATGTTGTTAACAATATGATAACCGATTCAATGGAGAATGTCAAGATGCAATGGTGTGTAATGTTTTCGTTAATTGTCTCAACCAAGATTTGCAGGATTATCAGATTTTCTGGATTATAGCATCTTCTGTGGTAGCGAGTTGTTCTTCACGGCATTACTTTCTTGCAACATTATGGTTCAGTCCGCAAAAGATAGGTATTAATCAGAATCACAACAATCCTGGTAATCCTATAATCCTGAAAATCCTGGTTCAGACAATCCACGCTAATCCGCGATTCAGATAGAAAATATTGAACAGATTTGATGGAATGTGGGAGGGTAGAGATTTTGTCGTTATAGATGGGTTATGGTGTTTTTTGTCGGTTGGATTAAAGAACTTTGTAAGCGTGCCTAACGATACTCACACCGTCAGCGTAACCGTATCCTGCTTCACAATCTCCTTAATATGTCCATACGGTTCAGAAGCAACCAATTCCAACGTCTCTGGAGATAACCGATCCAAAATAGGTTGCGGTAAACCATGCGTACCAGCGTA
The DNA here is from genome assembly GCA_028820635.1 of Candidatus Poribacteria bacterium. Taxonomy (GTDB): domain Bacteria; phylum Poribacteria; class WGA-4E; order WGA-4E; family WGA-3G; genus MSPOR6. The sequence continues at coordinate 10,724 of JAPPIG010000108.1, read as the reverse complement.
TTGTGGAAAATACCGCAAAACGAGAAACCGTCTATCCCGATCCTTCGGTTTCCAGCGCAACACCCCGTGCGTTAGCAACTCTGAGATAATCACAATATCCCCCGCCTTTGGTGTGATATTCACAAAAACAGGGTCATCAATCGGATCAATACCATCCGCTTCGTCAAGTGTCAGCAACGCCTTCGGACGATCAAACTCACTCTTATGCGAACCGGGAATCACGATGAGACCACCATCACCTGGATAGACATCCGTAAAATAGGGAAAACAGACAAAGTTATCGCAGTAGATACGTCCGTTACCCGCTTCATAACGAGTGCTATACCATCCGTAGTCATCACGAGCGCAGTGCAGTCCACCCGGATTTACATGCGCGTTTTCTCCCGCTTTCCACAAATCATGCTTGTCGTGCTTGAGCGAACCCCTGCCAAACCGCGGTTGATTGTCCGTCAACTCTTTGATAATCGGCCATAGTGCCGCATGCATCGTCAAGCATTCAAGCGATTTATCAAAAGCGAACCCATGCTGATGGAGTCCCCGCTGTTCAAACCCCGATGGCAATTCATCAGGTGGTGTGGTTATATATCTATCAACCGCCTCAGCAGCCTCCGCTAACGCATCGCCAGTGATGACGCTTTCTAAGTGAAGATAACCTGTTACATCAAATAGATAACGTTGTTTCGGTGTCATATTTCTGTTTTTCCTTATCGTGATCGTTTCTTATACCGTTTCTATATGATAATATTACATTATTTCGTAGGTCGGGTAGAAGCGGTAGCGAAACCCGACAGATGCTACATGCGTTTTGGTGTTGGTTTGGACCCGTATGATTGAATGCAAATATTCATGTCGGGTTTCGCAAGCTCTACCCGACCTACAGTTAGTTAGATACTTACAACGACATATTAAAATCTGTTCCAGTTACGTTGCCTTTCACAAAAGCATCTCGGAAAAGGGTTTGACGTTTAGGCGGCATCGTTTCAAGCAACGCTTGCGGCGGTTGCGAGAGCGTCCACCGTTTGTCTACCGAGTTATATGCGTTGAAAATAGCAACTCGGTCAGTATCAGGATTTTTCCACGCTTGACCGCTATGTGTAATCGCCTCCGTAAATATAATCACAGACCCCGCAGGACAGGAATAGGTATCCCAAAATTCCCATTCTTGTGTCTGTGCCACCTCTGGTGCAGTATACGCAGCCTTATGACTGCCTGTAATGAACATCGTTCCACCGTCCCCTTTCTCGACAGAATTAAGTTCCCACACAACGCGCGTCAGACCGCTATACGCCTGTCCGGGCAAACACTGGTATTGATGGCAATCACCCGGCATCCGAAACATGCCGTTTCCGTTATGCGGACCAAATGCAAAGGGCGGATCATCCGATGCAGAACGCAACGCCATAAAACTCATCTCCATCCGAAATCCGTAGCAATCTTCTGATGCCAAATACGGAGATGCAAGAAATTCATTTCCGAACGCAACAACAACTGGATGATCTATGAGTGCTTCCAATGGACCGCCATAGGTATTGCGGTGGCATCCAGGATTGATCGTTTCGGGATCACGTTTTAACTGGTAGCAAAAATCTCGCATCTCCTCAATTTCAGTCTCCGTCAGCACGCCCGGAACTAAGAGCCATCCGTTCTTATCAAAGAGGTATTTCTGCTCCTGAGTCAAAGGGACGATGGGTTTGCCATCAGCGTTTGTTGTCGTAATATCACAGGCATTTGTCACCATCGGGTTACCGAAATCTTTGTTAAATCTTATACCTATCTGTTCTGCCATAATCCATTCCCCTTTTCCTTTCTTGTAGGAGGGTTTCTAAACCCAACTTATTTAAAACTAACGAATGCGTCCACCTGTGAAATAATCCGGATTTGCCCCCATCTTCTCTAAAAGTGGTGCAGTCAATTTATCAAGATGATCAATCACATCAGCAGACGGTGCCCATTCAATAACACGCAAGTTTTCTATCAATTCATCTACATTTCGCGTGCCGACAAGCATACAAGCAATTCCCGGTTTTGCCATCGTCCAAGCAATCGCAAGTCGGCTCATCGGAATCTGTTCATCCTCTGCGATTTTCCGGATATCTTTTAATGTCTCAAATACCTCTTCCTCCGCGCCTTCCTCACCGTGTGTAGCCATTGGTCGGTCATCGCGAAAATGGCGAAAACGAGAATGCACCGGTAGCATCTCTTCTGCGTTCTTATATTTACCCGTCAATAGCCCTTGTAATAACGGCATATATCCCAAAATACCGACATTATGTTCTTGGCACAACGGCAGGAGTTCCACCTCAATTGCGCGAGATAATAGGTTATAGCAGAGTTGGTTTACGGCAAGTTCTGTTCCTGTTTCGATCACCGCTGTCAGTTGAGACACACCGAAGTTGCTTACACCGATAGCACGAACAAGACCATCTTCCCGCAGTCGAGTTAATTCTGCCATGCTCTCTTCAATGGCAATCTCATCGTGGGGCCAGTGGATCATATAAATATCAACATAATCCGTTTGCAATCGGTGCAGACTTGCTTCACAATGTTCACGTATAGAGTCAGGATCTGGTCTGCTTACCTTTGTCCCAATGATCGCTTCATGTCGTCTGCCTTTCAACGCGATCCCCAGTGCTTCTTCGCTCCGTCCCTCGTTATATCCCTCTGCCGTATCAAAGAAGTTGATACCCGCGTCCAATGCTGCATGCACTACAGCGGTAACATCCGATTGTGACTGCGGTCCCCAGTAATCGCCACCACCGTATGACCAGCAACCGATTCCCATCGGTGAAATCTCAATACCAGATTTACCACACTGCCGCATCTCCATTTTCTACCTCATGGTTTAACAATACCATACTTGAATCAATTTTACTCAATACGAGAGTTCCTCTTTTTAGAAGCGACTCCCCTTTTTTAATGATGCCCAACGAGTTGAAACGGTTGAAGCAGAAGGTTCAACAGACAAAATGTCATCAAGAACTATTACACCATTCCTAATCCGATAAGAAACTTTGAAATTCGTTCTGATGTTAACAAACAGATTCCAATCAATACCTTCTATAACTTTTGCCATCAATAAATTTTTGCCCTTTTTTACAGGCACTAAAAAACGTTGCGTCATTTCTGAGGCTTCATCCCACATCTTCCGTTCAGACTTGTAGACAACTTCCCCATTAAGCCAAACTTTAGCATAGGCGTTATAACCGAGATGCATCATCGCCTTTGACGCTCTGTCAACGTTGAGAACAATGAGTCCGTAAAATACAGCATTTGAATATCCCGCAGGATCCAATTCAACCCCACCCACAAGATCGCTTACATTGTCAGTAAATATTATGTGTCTTCCACCCAGAAAACCGGTATGCCAAGTCAAACGTCCACCAAGGAATAAAATTTCTTGCGGTTTAGATTTACCCTGAGCGATGTTTCGTTCTGCCACCTTCTTATCAGTATACCGAGAGAGAAAATCTATATCCAAAATCTGTGCATCATCACAATTAAGATTATCGCACGGAATAGCTGTATAGATCCATGGACCGCCAATATAATCTGGATTCCGCTGAACACCAAACTGAGCGAAGACAGTAGTCGGAATCATGTAAGTCAGTAGAAGTATCATTCCAATAACCATACTTGTCTTAAACACATGCATTTTAATCCTCCTGTTTTCATTAGAGCAGCCACGACTATCAAGCGAAGCTGCGTTGCTGATTATCTATCTCCACAAATTTATTCGAATATCTTACATCGCTGCACAAAGTTCGGAAATCAATGCAGCATTTTCACCAATCTGGTCCCCGAATTGTTGATACATACCGAGCAATAACACATCAATCGGTTTAGAATTCTCCAAAGCGAACTTTACTTCCTCACGAATCTGTTGCGGACTTCCGATTGTCCTACCCGCAGCAAGCACTTTGTAGATGATGCACGGTTTATCTGTCCGTTGTATCGCCTCGCTCATCTCATCACGGTCTTCGCGTGCGTAAATTTCACCTAAAGGCGCGTAGCCAAACTTTTCTGTAAACTTTTGACTCCCACCGTGTAGGTTATAGAGTGCTGTCATATAATAATCTATATCCCATGCTTCGTCTTCAGCGATATGCACAAGTTTCGGGTCATGCACCGATAAACCGACAAGCACACCCGTATCACGAATCCGTTTGAGGATATCCTGCAAGTAATCGAGCCTATTTTCGCGCAAACATCTCTGCCCAACACCACCCCCGTGTGGTGCCATACCAATCGGATCGTATTTCGCGGCTTCAAAAACATGGTCAGGATCCTCGTACCAACGGGAACCTTGGCTGAGGCAGAACCAGTTTATCGTGCCACCCGCATCTCGGTACAATTGTAGATCGGACATTGATCGGTCTGTCATACTATTCTGCCAACCATTTATCCCAACTTCCTCTGCCCGTTTGAGCGTTGCAACTACCCGCTCTGGCGTATGATACTCCTTCTGATGCTGTGAAAGCAGTTGATTGAAATGAGAATAGCCGTAAATCGGATTATCGCCAATCAACAACTTACTGATTTGATGATTACAAAATGAAACTTTTGGTAAGGTCGCCACTGTTTATCCTCCAAGTAAACCACACTTAATAAGCGTGTCTAACTGAACAGAAATCCTTCCAGAACAGATGCGTCAATTTCACGCACAAGATGCATCGTCAAATCCAACGCGGCATTGTAGTCATCAATGTTGATAATTGAGACATGACTATGGATATAACGCGATGGCACACCGAGCACAACGGAAGGCACACCTCTACCGAATTGATGAATTGCACCGCCATCTGTCCCACCAGATTGACGCACACCAAGTTGATAAGGTATCTCATGTTTCTTTGCTGTTTCAACCACAAAATCTGCCAACTTCGGATTAACAACCATTGAAGAATCAATTATCCGAATTTGTACACCGCCACCAAGTTTGCCTTGTGAATTTCCGACACTTAATCCGGGAGTATCATCGCCAGGGGGTCCCTCAAGCACAATAGCGAGATCAGGTTCAACACTTGCCACCATTGTCTTCGCACCTCGCAATCCTATCTCTTCCTGCACACTCCCTGCACCGATTACGGTGTTCGGATGTTCTTCAAGCCGTAAAAGTGCTTCAATCACAAGGGCAACTCCAACCCGATTGTCAAACGCTTTGGCAGTGAGCAATTTTTCATTTTTCAACCGCATAAAGGGACCGTAAGGTGCAATCGGACATCCGGGTAAGATGCCATATTCCTCCACTGCTTGCTCTTCATTCTCTGCACCGACATCAATGAAAAGGTCTTTTAGGTCTAAAACCTTATCACGCGACCCTGAAAGTAGGTGCGGCGGCGTTGAACCGATTACTCCGGGCACTTTACCTAATTTCGTTGTGATATTGACCCGTTGTGCTAATAATGTATGTGCCCACCATCCACCGAGCGGCAGAAACTTGACAAATCCGTTATCCGTGACATTTGTCACAACAAAACCGATTTCGTCCAAATGTGAATCGAGCACTATTCGCGGATGTTCAGCATTTCCAGCCCGTGTACAGAAAATACTCCCCAGCTTGTCTGTCTCAATTGGACCGACATCAGCGACAGCGTCACGAAAAATATCTCGGACTTCTGCTTCATAACCAGGGATTCCGTCTGCTTGTGTTAATGATTTAAGTAGTTCTATTGAGGTTTCATTCATCGTTGTATTCCTTTGATATCCGTATTATGTATTAGCGAATTATAGCACGACATACATTTTCTGCCAACTTTTAAGTGGACATAAGAGAGATATTCAATTCTCCAATAGTTCTTATCTTCTATCAAAATTTTCCTCTGTAGGAGCGACCTCCTGGTCGCGATCTTAGATTAAATATTAAAAGAACGCGAAAACTGAATGGCACTGATGGACATTACAACCCGCATAGATTTATCGTTTCCTAAATACGCTTAGAGATGTAAACGTTAATAAGATTATTTACGTTTAGTGATATAAACACAAAAACATAGTCTCTTTATTTTCAACTGAAACTAATAGAATACTATACTACATTAATCGTAAAAGTGTGTGCCAGAATATACGTTGATACGCTCACACAGGTATCTACTGCCTAAATTCTTCTCAGTACTGTTAGTGGAGGACAGGAGCAATGAAACATACAAATACACAGGATTACAACAGCAACTGTACATCAATACAGTCCATTGATAAGGAAGACTCCTTGTTAGCGATAATTCAAGAAAATTCACGATTGTCGGAAAAAGATCAAACACGTTATCAGCAGCTGTGGCGCAAGTGTGAAAATGAAACCATAAGCAATGATGAACTTGACGAGTATCAAACGCTGTTAAACCAATTGGAAACTCGTAACCTGAAACGGATTGAAGCTCTCATGGCTTTAGCTCAGATCAAAGGAAAACGTTACGGAAAATAGTTTATAAACCGAAACTGTACTGCCATCAGAAATTTGACAAATAGATTGGTAAATTGGTATAATACCTTAAGTCATACAATCTGAAAAACCCAATGCCTTGTAAATTCAGAAGGGATAAACTGTGAAAACCAATTATTCAGATAATGTACATTTCGGGAACTCGCCTGATTACCAGCCAAAGCAAACAGAAGTTCAGAAAATAGAACTTTTTGATGTCGTTGCGCTCACATATGACATGCCTGAACATAATCTGTGGCGAGGACAGGTCGGAACAGTCGTTGAAATACTTGCAAACGGGGATGCTTTTGAAGTTGAATTTAATGACCGAGATGGGCGCACTTATGAATCCCTCGGATTTCGTGCTTCTCAACTTATGGCACTTCACTACGAACCAATGCAGAAACCTCCAACATCTACCAGTGAATAACTAAGCACGAATAATGTTTATCTGAGGACTAATACCAATGACGGAAACAAACAAAATAGCGAAAAATACAAATACGACATTAGCCAAAAGCACACTTTACTTTTCGCGAAACTACATCATTCTCACTTTTTTACTCACTTTTACCCTCTATGCAACCGCAGCAGATTACGACAACGACCCAATCCGAACCTTGCTGCCCTTTGATGCAATCCCCGCTATCACAAAACCGCAATTCGTACCAGCCGCCAAAGCAAAATTAGACGCGGATGCACCTGTAATAGGCGTGACATTCAACGGTGAAAGCCATGTCTACTCACTCTACCTGCTGAATGGACACGAGATCGTCAACGATGTTGTCGGCGAAAAGAAAATCGCTACTACATGGTGACCACTCTGCAAAACGGCTATCGTGTATAGCCGGGAACTCGACGGTAAAACATATACTTTCGGTGTCAGTGGAAAGTTATGGCGAGATGCGTTGTTAATGTATGACCATCAGACCCGTTCCCTGTGGTCTCACATCACAGGAGAAGCGATAGAGGGACAACTAAAAGGCAAACAATTGAAACCACTTGCTTCTATGCCGCAAATCGCATGGAAAACATGGCGGAAGAATTACCCCAAGACAAAAGTGTTGTCTGTGGGTAAGCACGAAAGTCCTCCACATGGTGACGTATATGAGAGGTATCACACCAGTCAAGATACAGGTGTGAGTGGAACGAAATATACCGATAAAAGGCTACCTAACAAATCTCTTGTGATCGGAGTCCAAGTACAGGTAAAAGACGGTGCCGATGGTATAGATGGACAGGACGGTGCTGATGGACAGGATGGTGCTGATGGACAAGACGGAGCTGCCGGTGGACGCGGAGGTGATGGTGGCACTGGCGGACGAGGTGGTGATGGTGGACGCGGAGGCGATGGCGGTGATGGTGGACGCGGAGGTGATGGTGGACAAGGCAGTTCACAAAGTAATCCTACACATACCCAGACCAAGGATTCTGGTAAGACGTACTATCGCGCCTACCCGCTTACACGATTTGCGAAAACCGTTATAATCAACGATGCAGTTAACGGTGTGCCTTTGTTAATCTTTCACGACAAAGAGTCGTTTGCAACCGCTGTTTTTAAACGTGCAGTAGACAATAAAGCGATAATTTTTACATCCAAGGATGGTTATTTCGCTCAAGATAATTCCGGCACAGAATGGAATCTCATTACAGGTAAAGCGATATCGGGTAAACACAAGGGGGCACGTTTGCAACGGCTATCCGCTGTCAATATCTACTGGTTCGCGTGGGCACGCTACTATCCCGAAACAACAATTTACAAACCGTAATCTATCAATCGTCTAATTCAACGACTTCGCCTGCCATATCGCGATGCATTGTCGGACGAATAACCAATTCCGGTATGTTACTCCGTTGTGGTAAAGTCGCAACGAGAAGAATCGCCGCTGATGTTTCAGCGACATCTACCATTGTAGTACGTGCATCATCATCCGGAGGAATTGGGCGTTTGTCCAGAATCGGCGTTGCTACCTCACCCGGAATGATTACGCTTGCCCTAATACCTGTATTCCTCAAATCATTGTTCAGAAACTCAGTAAAATTGATTACCCCTGATTTTGCAGCACCATAAGCAAATCCACTGAAAGGTCCTGGCGTAACCGCTGCAAGCGATGAGATGTTGATAATCGTCCCCGATTTCGCTTTCAGCATCGCAGGCACAACCGCTTGTGTACAGAAGAACGTGCCGATTAGGTTTGAGTCAATGACCGAGCGTGTCTCCTCAGGTGTCGTATTGAGGAGCCGCCGATTGTGTGAACTGTGTCCTGCATTGTTCACCAACACATCAATCCGACCATAGCTGTTAAGCACAAGGCTAACCAAATGTTGGACAGCTTCATAATCAGCTACATCCAGAGCGAAACTCATGGCTGTTCCACCCGCCGCCTCAATTTCTGAACTGACGGACATCAACTTTGATCTTGTTCTACCGACAATCACAACTGTCGCACCCTCTTGTGCCATTTTTAGGGCAGCATCACGACCAATTCCGCTGCCACCCCCTGTAATAATACAAACCTGTTCCTTTAATCTCATTCTCCACCTCCATTTGGTAAAATACGTTGGACAGCCGCCTTTATCTCTTTTGAAAACGATTCCAGTTCATACTGTTCTTCCGAAATTTTATCACGATGTTCCTCAAACGGATACCCTCCCTTTCCTCCTTCATTGAAATAGACGCTCAGTTGATACCGTTGAAATATATTCATTCGAGGATAATCTTCTGTCCACGGACTTGCATCGTGAAGCAGATTCGTTGAGAAGATAGCAACATCACCTGCTTGCATCGGTAACGTAATTGAGGTCGGCGGATCATGCCCGACAGGTAGATGTTCCGGCGTTTGAAATAGGGATTTATGACTCCCAGGAACAAGACAAAATCCTGTTCCGGGTGGCACGTCTACCAATGCAACCCACGTCGCAAGATGATTACAATAGATATGCCCCGAAGCAGCTTGATAATCGTTATGCGGATTGCGAAACCCTGATGGAAACTTAAACCCGCTATCATCACGATGAAAATGTTGAGGGTAGTCATGCTTTGTCATCATCGTGAAATTGTTATGAAAGAGACGCGGGGCGTTCATAGTTAACCCCGCTACAACACGCATAATGTCAGGATTCATTGCAAGGTCTTGAAATAAACGATGTCCATATTGGATATGTCCTATATGTGTTTTACACGGTTCTTGCCTCCCACGGTGCAACGGTGGTGGGATGTCAGATTCGTCAATTGTGAGCCAATGCTGAAGCACTTTCAACATCTCCTCAATCTCGTGCTTTGGAATAACATTCCGCAAGACAAGGAAACCGTGTAAATCAAAATACCACTTTTCCTCCTCGGTTAAAGTGGATTGAATAGTATACATTAATTTCTCCACAGTTAATTGTTGTGTTGAATAATAGATTATCAAAATTACCCAAAATTTACAAGGGATGGTTGCTGAGATTTAACTATACCACTTGACAAAAAACAGGAAACACCTATAATAGACTTCACAATCTGATTGAACCCCAAAGAGGTCCTCCCAATGTCTTTAAAACAACGCATCCGCAACCAAGAACCGATTAAAATAGCGTCCGGTGTTCCGTTCGGTTGCACCCACGACGAGATGGAAGCTGTCCTCAGTCGAGACAACTACGATCTAATCGGTACCGACCATCAGCACGCAGCCGCAAATGAAGACAAACTCGTTGAATTTTGTACGATGGCGAGCGAATTTGATGTAGGTGTGCAACTTCGAATCAAACACACCCGGAACGCCTATCTCATAGGTAACTTGTTGGATTTAGGTCCCCTCGCTATTGTCGTGCCACAAGTCGAAAAAGTCGAAACAGTAGACGAAGCCATTGATGCATTTTACTATCCACAAATGGGAAAACGGAGTTGGGGTCCCAGTAATGGTTACGGTATTAAACGGGGGATGGACCGTCTCGAATACGCTGAGTGGTGGAACAATACTGGCATTCTCATCTTACAAATAGAGTCTGTTGATGCAGTTATAAACGTCCGTAAATTAGCCAAACCGGGCGTAGATATGGTAACTTTCGGTGAAAACGACCTAAATTTTAGCATAGAATCATATCCGAGTTCTCCCTTTAAGAACCTTCAAGAGTGTATTGCACATGTAGAAATTCAGTTGGCAGATACACACGTCAAAGTTGGTGCCGGACGCTCACCATCGGGTTCATTGTAGGAACGACAATTCCAAACAAAGAATGTAGCGCACGAACTTGCTGTTGTTAGAATACTACTAACGTGAGTTTGATAATAAAATGTGAGTTTGCTCTAAACACTTTTCAAGTCTAA
>JAPPIG010000019.1 GCA_028820635.1 Candidatus Poribacteria bacterium | reverse complement strand
TGTCTATTTTGCATCAATACTCATGGCAACATAAGAAAATGTAAACACTACCTAACCTTTTCTTGTAGGAGCGAGCTCCAGCTCGCGACCCTGTCCAAATTATAAAAAATACAAATACTGGATGACTCTGTGGCAACAGTTTACAAAGTTTCTGAATCTCAGATTTAGATGATGTCACGAACTGGAGCTCGCTCCTACAGAAGAAATCAGATTTTCAAAGCCCACAAAAGTGCTTCACGACAATTGAATGGCTCTGAGGTAGAGAGGTTTAACTTTTAGGTAGGAAAGGCAGGTGCAGCGGAGGCAACCTGCCTTGTATCTGAGATTAAGAGAGAAGGTGATCAGCAAAAATAGAATAGGAGTGTAACTATCTTTTCTTTAGTGCGCCGCAAACAGTTGGTAACTTATCTTTATGTTCAACAGCGAGGCCTGTAGTAGATTGATAATTGTGCATGATTTCTGCCTCAGTTAGGGGGCGGTCATAAATGCGGACTTCATCAATTATCCCATTGAAAAAGCCTTCTGCTTGCCCCTGATTGTTTCCTGCACCAAGATAGACAGGTTCAAAAAATGGTAAATATTTGTTTGGATGTTTATGTTTCGGTTTTGAAATCCTATTTAGCGTTCCGTCTATAAAGAGCGAATTCACTTTCACTTCTTCCCCGTCTTCATCAAAATAAGACGGCTCATTCACATAGGCGATATGATGCCATTCACCATCTGAAATCGGAAATCTATGGATAGAGAAATATTCCGAACGCCCAATTATATTTGCTTTAAAAGTCAACAAAAAAGTTAATATGATATTCTCGCCATAAATAAGTTGGTCACCAATATCCTCCTTATTTAAAGCCCTATTCACTCTTTCCATTAATCCAATGTTTCTCGGATCCTCTAACGTTCTGTTAATATCTATTCCCCAACCCATACCTGTCTTAAAGCCAAAACCCTGGTCTCTGACTTTAAAAAGTGTTGTCCACGTGTCTTTGTAATCGGTTTTAATCCATACTTCAAACGTAGAAGTATCAAGTTTAGCACCAAAATTACCGAGAGTCGTTAGGTTCACATAATCCTTGATACCGTCAAACCTAAGAGCATCTTTCACACGACCGTTGACAATTATTGGGTTTCCTACAATTGTTGCATCGTTTTCACCCCACGCATCTTTAACTGTGTTATCAACAATATCACCTTGATCAAAGGTCCAGTAACTTACAAGTCCATCGGTTACGATATTCTTTGCGTATGTAATGCCACACAACCCAATGGTGCTTATAGAGAGTGTTAGAACAATAATTAGTTTTTTCATAATAATTTCCTTTTCAAATATGGAAGAAGTTTTATGCTCGAAAATTTTGATAAGACAACGATAACATTTTCAGTGTTCTACGCAAAACCTAATTTGAGAAAGGGAGATATTTACTTTCAAAAACAATAATAACGACTTGTGCTAATTAACCTTGGATAATAGGATAAATGCCACGCTCACAGAATAAAGGGAGCACTTCTCTATCATCAGTATCAGCAGGGGCTATGGCAAAGTCAACAGGGAGCCCATAAGAGGTCGGGATGACACTCCCACGAAATCCGAAGAAAGTGTCAAGTGCTTTTGTCGCACACTTTCCATAAGCCGCCAATGTGCCGTTGCCATCAGCACATTTGAGAGGAGATGTAGAAGTAGCCACTCTCTTAAAATCACAAACCGGGATAGGAAAACTATCTACTATGAATATCTCATTGTCGAGTAAAAGTGTATCAAAACTTGTCGGAGTTTTTCGCTTGCGTGGCAAAGGTTTCGTCATTTCCTATTGAAGCGCGACCTTTCGGGTAAAATGGGAACAGATCGCTGAGTTCAACTTTGACAAGTTTATATCCCGCACATTCACTGTCCTTTCCTATGAGTTCTAAAAGCCAAGAGATAGTGAGTATATCACTATCAGGACAACGGCCTTTTGGTCCCGGGCGGAATGCTTCAGCACCCGGAAAGTAGGTATCATAAAGCGTTGTCAAATCTGTTTGCAGACTTCGGCAACAGCTTTTAGTCTGCGTTTTGCATTTTTCAGTTGCCTGACATACTTTTCTATTGTATCTTGTAAGTCCATCCTTATGCTCCTTATTTGAAAGGATTATTCTATAAGGAAAGCATAAGGATGGATAAAAGTAAATAAAAATATCTATGTGTGTGAAGTTTAGTATTACATTAAAACAACTAACTAACACGAGTCGTTAACATAGCCGCGTTTTAACGAAAACCCGGCTATGTTATGAGAATTCATTCAAATGAAAGGTTCAATCACTATTTTTGACTTTTCCCCATGTAGTTGTTAACAGTGATTCTGAAGGCGAAACAGAAAGTGACGAAGGTGACGGATCAAACCAAACCGCATCCGAATTATGTCCCTCATGCGTAAGCTGCTCAATTTCAACAGTCCTCAAATCTACTTTGAAGAGTTGATAAAAATCGTTTGCTGTCTGGGCATATAGGAGCTCATCACCACTGGGAGACCAAGTCAACGATAAGACTCTGGCACCAGTCTCAGTAACTTGTTGTAGGTCGGTACCATCTCGATTCACAGTATAAATTCCCTTTTGTTGTCCTATGCGCGACCAATAAAAAGCGATTTTCTTACCATCAGGAGACCAAGCGGGATAAAGCATTGACGGAGGGTTTTCTGACAAAAGTTTCTCTTGTGCGTTGGTTTCAAGGTTATAAATATAGATTTCCCTTTTTTGGCAGGCAGCCTTAACAAATGCTATCTCTGTACCATCAGGAGACCAAGCAGGGGCTCCACCTAATCTGCCCACTGGAATTGTTGGTTCAACGGATTGTTCATCTGTTGAAGCGATGTGGATATGCCAAGCACCTGAAATTTTTGAGTACGCCATATAAGCGATCTGTTTTCCATCAGGAGACCAAGCAGGCTCGCGCTTATAATTCTGTGCTTTAAACAACGGTTTCGCGTTTGCTCCATCCGCGTCCATAATAAAGATGTCATGGGTCCCTTTGTCGTTGCGCGTTCCAAAAAGAATCTGTTTTCCATCAGGAGACCAAGCTAACTGGTTAACGCCTCCTTGATGTTGGATTAAGTTGACGCGATCACTTCCATCTGGATTCATCATATCAATTCCCCAACTATTATCCTTTTCTGACACAAACGCTATTTTCGCCTTTGTAGGCACTTTTGCAAATGCTGGACACAATAACATTAGACCGATAATGCATAGAGCAATGGGACGTAAAATCTTCATGAGATTCCTCCAATTATCATGGATTTAAGAGAAATGTTAAAGTTTCATTAATGAAGGATATTCGGACAAACCTTTATTTATGTGAAACAATTGGTTACTAAAAGTTATTTGGCGCTACTCGTAACACCAATGCAAATAATATGTGAAATCCAACAAAACATCGTGTTAACTGGCACAAGTCGTAATAATAGGTTTCATAAGTTAATAACGCGTCCATGAGACTTAAAGGTTGCATAAAATGGAGCATTTCGGATAAATTCTCTTAAAACAGAGATTCACAATATTATACCATCTCTAATTGATCGTCTCTCATTAACAAAAAACGCGTTTTATCGCAATTCATTGCGCCTCTTATATTCTTCACTTGAGGGTGGACCAACAAGTTGCATAATTAAATCTTATTTTAGAAAAGGTATTAGGTAGGAAATTGGGTAGGAAGCGGTAGGTGTCTACATCCGCACCTACCATGTTCATGTCACTTTTTTCAGGCTAAGGTCTCGCCTTCAGTGCGCCCCAAACAGTTGGTAACTTATCTTTATGTTCAACGGCGAGGCCTGTTTTAGATTGATAATTGTGCATGATTTCCGCTTCAGTTAGGGGGCGATCATAAATGCGGACTTCATCAATAATACCGTTGAAAAAGCCTTCGGCTCTACCACGATTATTTCCGGCGCCAAGATACACAGGTTCAGAGAATGGCACATATTTGTGCTGAACCTTCGGACCTATTGGAATATACGGTGAAATCTCATTCAGTGTTCCATCTATAAAAAGCGCGCGTTCCGTCCAGTCTCCACCGTTTTCATCTACATGCGTAGCAGTCGTATAGACGAGGTGATGCCATTCGCCATCCGAAATTGGAAAATTGCCCTTGAGCAAGGAAAATGAACACCCATTTTGATTTTTGAAAAAAGATGATAAATAAAGTTGAATGACATCCTCTCCAAAAATAAACGGAGGTTCAAAAATACCCTTTAGTTTATTCGGCGTTCTGTTAATATCTATTCCCCAAATCATAATTCCACTATTACCACAGCCATCGCTTAAAGTTTTGAAAATTGTTGTCCAAGCGTCTTTGTAATCAGTTTTAATCCATGCTTCAAACGTAGAAGAACTAAGTTTAGCACCAAAATCGCTGAGCGTAGTTAAGTTCACATAATCCTTGATACCATCAAACTCAAGTGCTTGCTTTACACGTCCACCGACAATTTCTGGGTTTCCCATTATCGTCGCATCGTTTTCACCCCATACATCTTCAGCTATTCCATCTTTAATATTGTGTAAATCGAAGGTCCAATAACTTACAAGTCCATCGGTTACGATATTCTTTGCGTCCGTAATGCCATACAACCCAATGATGCTTACAGAGAGTGTTAGTACAATAATTAGTTTTTTCATAACAATTTCCTTTTTAAATGTGGTAGAAGGTTTATGCTCAAACAGTGTTGAGTGACTTGTGACAGCCTAACGTCTCGCCTTCAGTGCACCCCAGACCGTTGGTAACTTTTCAGTGGGTTCAACTGCAAGACCGATACCAGAAGAAAAATTCTGTAATACCTCTTCATCAGTGAGCATACGGTCATAAACACGAACTTCGTCAAAGACACCACGAAAATACCTTCTTGCCTTACCGTTATCATTGATTGCTCCAAGATACACAGGTTGCGTAAACGGTATTAATTTACCGGGGTTTGCATTTGCGCGAGGCAATTCAGGAAATCCAGGTAATTCAGGTAATTCAGGTAATTCAGGTAATTCAGGTAATTCAGGTATTCCACGTACTTCCGACGACTTCCTTATACCGTTAATAAAGATTGCTTTTACCTCTTTAGCCGTATCAGACTCGTCTATATACCAATTATACATATATACAATATGATGCCATTTATCATCTGAAATCGGCATTGGGTATCCTCTTGCAGAATGACCACAAATATTATCACTTTGACGAACATGTTCAATGAGGAAATAATCTTCTTTCGGTATAATACCATCATTTCCTCCTCCTTGGGGAAGATTATGAAGGTTTAGTCCTTGAAGTGAAGCGTTGAGATGTATACCCCAACCTTTACCAGTCCATTGATCACGTCCTCCACAGAATTCTTCTATAACTTTGAATATTGTATTCCGATTATCATAACTCGTTTTGACCCAGAATTCAAAGCATGATGCGCCAATTCGACTTTGAAAATTGCTGAGAGTATCTAAGATCACGTAATCCCCCGTGCCATGAAACTTGAGTCCTTGTCTTAAATGCCCATCTACTATTTTTGGGTTTCCCATGATTGTTGCATCGTTTTCACCCCACACATCTTTAGCAATACCATCATTAACATCATGTAAATCGAAGGTCCAATAACTTATTAATCCATCTGTCACTATAGTTGCAGTATGTACTTGGATTGACAAGGTAATGCTAACTACCATGAATATTAAAAGGAACATTAGTCTTTTCATAACAATTTCTCCTTAACCACAGTGTTGGGTAACATTTTACACGTTAATGTCTTGCCTTCAGTGCACCCCAGACTGTGGGTAACTTCTGGTTTGGTTCGACTCTGAGACCGATGCCAGATTGAAAATTCTGGATTACCTCTTCATCAGTGAGCATACGATCATAAACACGAACTTCGTCAAAGATGCCACGAAAATACCTTCTTGCCTTACCGTTATCATTGATTGCTCCAAGAAACACGGGTTGAGTAAACGGCTCATTTTGGGGTAAGTTTATAGAAGTACCTCTGCCTAACGATTTCCGTATGGTGTCAATATAGATTACTTTTTCATCCCTACCCCTACCAAACTCGTCTACATACCAATTATACATATATACTATGTGATGCCATTTGTCATCTGAAATCAACACTCGGGATGATCTTGCTGAATGACCACATCCCTTCTCCCTTTTTTCAGCATATTCGACGAGTATTCTTTCATCTCTGTGAATTATTTCACCTCCTCTTTGAGGAATATTATCAGGTCGATTATGAAAGTTGGGTGCCTGAATTGAAGCATTGAGATGTATACCCCAACCTTTATCGGTCCAGTGTTGATCTCCTTCACAGAGTACTTCTATGACTTTAAATAACGTATTCCGTTTATCATAACTCGTTTTGACCCAGAATTCAAAGGAGGATGCGCCAATTCGACTTTGAAAATTGCTGAGAGTATCTAAGATCACATAATCCCCTGTTCCATGAAACTTGAGGCCTTGTCTTAAATGCCCATCTACAATTTTCGGGTTGCCCTTTATCGTTGCATCGTTTTCACCCCATACATCTTTAGCAATACCATCGTTAACATCATGTAGATCAAAAGTCCAATAACTTACCAAACCATCTGTCACAATAGTTGCAGCATGGACATGAATAGACAAGGTAATGCTAACTACCGTGAATATCAAAAGAAACATTAGTTTTTTCATAACAATTTCTCCTTTTGGGTAATTATTTACAAGTTAACGTCTCGCCTTCAATGCGCCCCAGACCGTTGACAACTTCTGAGTAGGTTCCACGCTGAGTGCTTCAGCGGATTCAAAAAAATTGTGGATCACTTCAGATGGTCTAAGCGGACGATTGTAAATGCGAACCTCATCAATTGCCCCCTCAAAAAAGTGTGTTGGAATACCGTGAATACTTGCTGCCCCGAGGAAAACAGGTGCGGTGAACGGCAAATAGATATTACCTTCACTCGGATAACTACGTTGAGGATATAGCTCGCCATCTACGTATATTCGAGACTCTCTCGATGTCTTGTTTGCTCTATTCGTGTAAACAACATGATGCCATTTTCCATCTGGACTCAGATTTCCCTTTCCTAACCTATCAGCCTTGCACGATTTTCCATTTGGTATGACTTTCGTCTGCCTACTAAAATAGTAAGAAATTAAATTTAGATCTTCATCTGGAAACTCATCAAGTGGTTTTTCCGCTAAAATAAAGTCTAATTCTCTATTGAATTCAATTCCCCATCCCATGCACTGATCATCAAAAACTTTGAAAAGAACCTTCCATGTCAGCTTAGGCTCCATTTTGATCCACGCTTCAAAAGTAGATGAACCAAATTGACTACCAAAATCACCGAGGTTTGTCAGGTTCACGTAATCCTTGATACCGTCATATTCAAGTGCTTCGTTTAGATAGCCATCAACAATTGTTGGGTTTCCAGAGATTGTTGCGTCGTTTTTGCCCCAGACATCTTTGACCGTACTATCAATCATGTCATCTCTATCAAAAGTCCAATAGCTTACAAGTCCATCCGTAATGATTGTTTTTGCATGAGCAACGTAAGTCAAAGTAATACTCATCAGCATGAATGTCAAAAGAAACATTAATTTTTTCATGGCAATTCACTCCTTGAAAATACAGAAAAAGGTTTAAATTTGTTGTTTTCACATATATTCATATTCTGTCCGAGCGATCTCCGAATCGCGACCCATCTGTAGTCGGGAATCGGAGTTCCCTCCTACCTGTTGGTTTCGGTATGCTTTATCCAACCTAAAATTCTTTTTCGAAATTCATGTGTAAAAACATATTCGTGTTATCGTTTTGACTTCAGTGCACCCCATACTGTTGTTAGTTTCCGGGTAGGCTGAACACTGAGACTGATACCAGACTTGAAATTTCGAGTGACTTCACTTTTAGTAAGCGGGCGATTGTAAATACGCACCTCATCAATCGCACCCTCAAAAAAGTTTCTTGGATCTCCTTCAATGCTTGCTGCACCAAGGTAGATTGGATCCGTAAAAGGAATATAGACTCCACGCTCATAAGGAATTTTACGCAAACTTGTTTGTTCACCGTCTATGTAGAACCGACTTACTCTTTCTATCTCTTGTACTTCCATCATATAAACGATATGATGCCATTTTTCATCACGTTTCAGGCGTGCATCACTAAAAATTGGTGTCCAGCATTGTTCTCTCCGCCCCGGCCAAAAAAAGTGATTTCTAACATAGTAACCAATGGTCACGTTCTCTTTAATATCTTTAAGTACCTCATTGACATCTCTAATTAATAGTTCATTCTCCCTACCACGAAATGGGTTACTTAATTTACCCCAGTTGAAATCAATTCCCCAACCCATACATTCTGAGTCTATAACTTTGAAGAGAGCTTGCCACTTTTCCTTCAAACCGATTTTGATCCACGCTTCAAAAGTAGATGAACCGAGTTGTGCGCCA
The DNA here is from genome assembly GCA_028820635.1 of Candidatus Poribacteria bacterium. Lineage (GTDB taxonomy): Bacteria > Poribacteria > WGA-4E > WGA-4E > WGA-3G > MSPOR6. The sequence continues at coordinate 192,502 of JAPPIG010000019.1, read as the reverse complement.
AAATCACCAAGAGTAGCGAGGTTCACGAAATCATCAATACCGTCAAATTTAAGCGCTTGGTTTACACGTCCTCCGACAATTTCTGGATTTCCCATTATCGTCGCATCGTTTTTGCCCCATACATCTTTGACCGTTCCTTCTATAATGTCATCTCGATCAAAGGTCCAATAACTCACTAACCCATCTGTCACTATAGTTGCAGCATGTGCATGGATAGACATGGTAATGCTAAACACCGTAAATGATGAAATAAACATTAGTCTTTTCAAAACAATTCCCTCCTTGTTTAATGTAGAAGAGGTTTTAATGGCCATAGAACTTACTCAAAATAATTAACTTGGTTTTCTAAACATTTGGTATTTAATACCTTTATAATGTTAAGACACAGTATTAAGCAAGAAAGGGTGCATAATACGAAAAAGTTAAAATATAGGTTCATCTTAAGATTCGCAAAGGTGCTTGAAATTGTTGGATTTCTAAGTGTTAAGGCATCATAATATCATTGGGTAACATAATTCTAAAATGCGTAAGTCCTGTGGCCAAAAAATCTTGATAAGACAACAATAACACTTTGAACATTTTTATGCAATAAAATTGACTTAAAGGAATTAGTTACGACTACTACACATTTTTAATTTAACCCTTGACATCCATACAGATTACTGGTATTATGTAACAAAAACAGAAAAGGCTAAGCATGAAAAAAATCACCACTAAATTTTTTCAATTTCCTACCCTACTTTTACTCACAATTACACTCCTTTTTCAAATCGCATATTCAAATTCTGCTATCGCAGTAGATTTTATCACATTAGAACGTGAATTTTCAGGCAAAGGTTCGTCTCAAGGGGCTTTTAGCAAAGACATTCACCTTGCATTCAAACAGAATATCTATGTGAGTGATACAGAAAACCGACTAATTCAGAAACTTTCTCCGACTGGCGAATTCCTCTTCCAAATTCCTTCAGACCCAGAATCTTCCGATAATATCTTGCGAAAACCGGGACACCTCACTGTAGATGCCCTTGGCAATATCTATGTTGCAGACGTAACCACACACCACATCGCTGAAACTACCGACCCAAAGATATATATCTTTGCACAATGTGTCCACAAATTCAGTCCAATAGGTGAGTTACAATACACCTATTTTGTTGACCCTGTTGATGAAAAACCCGGTGTGGTTTTACCTGTCAAAGTTATCATTGATGAAAACGGTAAACCGGCATACGGAATTCAACCTGCTGGACATGATCGCGCCCTTCGCGTTGCTGTTAACGCACAAAACCAACTCTTTATTTTAGACGCAAAACGCGGACGGATTCACAAATTTGCTGCAGATGGCAAAAAACTACTTACATTCGGTAGATATGGTGCAGGCGATGGTGAATTTGATAGGAATGCTGCAGATATTGCAGTTGATGCTCGCGGAAACGTCTTTGTTGCAGATACAGGCAATCACCGCGTTGTTAAATATGATGGCGATGGCAAATTTGTCCGTAGTTTTGGCAGAAAAGGACGTGACAACGGTGAATTTGTAAAACCGATGGCACTTATCACACTGCCTACAGGTGAGATTTTAGTCAAAGATGCAAGCCGATTCCGTAGGAAAGTCGGTGGATTGCCTGAGGTTATCGCGCTTTCACCGACATTAACGCAGCTCACTGAAAGCACGCCCGGTCAAACAGACCTTGCCAACACGATTACAAATGCTACGCGTCCACAATACGGACCGTTTGCACAGAACCCACTTACGGAGGCTGATACTGCTTCTCTGAACCGTCGTTTGCGATTGCTTGAAGAGGCAGAATATCGCCGATTTTTTGACGACAAAGATTATGATGACGATGAAAATCAAGAAGAACTTGCAGAAGAACTTAAACGGGCAGATATTCGTCTGACACTTTTTCATAACGTCATTTCACGCATTCAGAAATTTGACAACAACGGAAGATATATTGGACGAATTATTTATGAAACAGACCAATTGAGTGAGGAAAAGCACGATCTCACTTTTCTTGATTTTGACCCATCAGGCTATCTCTATCTGCGAGATACCAGTGATTTCACTATTGCGCAATATTCTGTAACTGGATTTACCGTAAAACCTTCCCACATGAACGGCTTTTATAGTGCCCGCGTCGCTAATCTCAGCAACGAGTATCTGGAAGATTACGAAGACATTGATGTCTCAACCGATGTTGATGATAAACTCAACCAGCTGGAACTCAAAAATCTGTTCGGGTGGACGTATAGTCTCTCAGAACGTTGGCATTTAACTTTTCTTGATGAATTGACGTACGGCGAACAAGATGAACGATATACCACTCCTGCTAAAATAGAGGATAGTTTTGACTTTGAGACACAAGCGTTAGAGAACGCATTTGCGGTAAATCTAAAGTATATCACCAACCCGAATCCGTATCGGTATAAGGAATTGAATCTATCCGTTGGGCGTGTTGATGGCACCTCTGATCTGACGCAGGACGCACTTTTTCCTGACCTTAATAAGCAGAGTAGAATTGACACTGGCGATGCAAACTCTACGGTAGTTGAACTCAATTGGGATATTTGGTCACGGACTAACCTCTGGCTTCGCTACGCCGATCTCAATCCCGCAGAAACAAGCCGCAATTTTATTCGCAGATTTTACGATGTTTCGGGTGATCTCTACGAGGTTTTTGGAAGTCGCAATCAGGCGCGGCAGTTCCTCAGCGAATTTACAATAAAATTCTAAGCCAAACCGGCATCGGCGGGACCATTCAATTGTAGCGAATCACTCTTGTAGGAGGGCTTTGTAAGCCCGATTTCTGTGTACGAAAACTGAACGACTCCACAAAATTGGCATAACACATTCCTCATGTTGAAATTTAAATATGGAATTCCGATCACTTTATCCTGAAGAATTAGAGGCATGGCTTGACCATGTAACGCACGTATTTTCAGCAAGCCGCCAGTATTTTTCCAACCATTGGCATAACGATCCCTGGAAAGATGTAGAAGGTATCCGCGTCGCTGTTGATGATGGCAAGATTGTCAGCACGGTGCGCGTCTTTATCCGAAAGATGTACTTTCACGGTGAACCAATATCCGTTGGCGGTATCGGTGAAGTCAGCACCCGCCCAGAATACCGCACACGTGGACTTGCAACACAACTCCTCAAAGATTCAATTCAGTTCATGGAAGACCGTCAAATCGCTATCTCTATGCTCCATGGAAGCCAGCGCATCTATTCTGTTGAAGGATGGCAAAGTGTGCCACGTTACTACGCCAAGAAAACCTTTATTGGTAGGAAACAGCGAGAGTGGAATATCCGCCAAACCAATTTTCAAGATAGCAACGAGATTGCGCAGCTCGCTTCCCTCTATGACTCCTATTCCCGCAAATTTAACGGCACTTTCGCCAGAGATGATATGGCATATTGGACAGACTGGGTGAAAACCGAATCGCCGCAGGCATGGGTTGCTGAACGCGACGGTGTTATTGATGGTTATGTTTCCGTTAGAGAGCGAAATGGACAATTAGGAGTCAAGGAGTTTGCAGCGTCAAAGGAATTATTTGCAGAGAATCGTGCAACAGACTTTTTTGATGTTCTGCTATCTGATATAATTGTGCAGATGGATGCGGAGAAACTTGAAGTGGAGTATCCCGCTCCGATTGCAGATGGATTCAATGCACCGAAGGTTGAGGCGTATGGAAGTACGATGTATCGTATTATTCAACCCGATGCGTTCCCGTTAAAAATGCGACAAGAAATTTCTGATGTCCTCCCGGACCTCCTCCACAGTCAATCGGAAACATTAAGGCAAGACATCCGCTCACATCACATCTTTTGGTCAACTGATGGGTTTTAGCTATACTTGACTCATTCACTTTTCACGCCCGTATGATGTGAGTAGTCATTTTCACTAAAGTCGCCGGATCCGCAAGTGTCCGGATTGGTAAACGGCAAGTAATGGAGGGGTCCAATCCACCTGCTGTTTGAGTAGGTCTTGCAAGTCGGCAATAACTTCTGCCGCCGTACGCCCACCTGGCCGCAGATGGATGATCCCAGTGCTCGGGTGTTTCTGATGAACAACAAGTGTCCCAAAGTCGGAATCGTGTGTTAAAACGAATCGATTCATCGCGTGTGCCGTTGTGAGAATATCTTTGTCCTCATAAAATCCCCAGCCCTCTTCGCAGGCAGATACTACATCCATACCTCGCAACCGCAGAAATTGAACAACCCGGGAAGCGATGTTCACATCAGCAACAAGTGGTGGGAGCATTGTTAGGAATCTCCATCCCGGTCTGAGACAACATCAATAAAAATTTCATTGCGGAGAGCTTTTGCCGCATAGGCGAGCACTGCTCGAATGCTTTCTTCCGTTAAAATCGGGTAATCTGCAATAATTTCGGCATGCGACATACCGCTCGCCAATAACCCCAATATATGTTCAACGCTAAGGCGTGTGCCTTCAACAATCGGTTTTCCACCAAGGATTCCCGGGTTAGCAATTATTCTTACCATAATTATTTCCTCCATCATGAATTTTATTAACCTACAAATATTTTACCAAAATTTTCGGTGTATATCAAATCGTTTTTTCTCACAAAAAACTTGACATCTAATTCGTTGCAGCATACAATCTTATCAGAGGTAAGTGCATTAATTCATTGGCATGAGATTTTAGGATTGAGGAGAATAGGAACATGGCAAAACTACGTGCAGGTATAATAGGTTGTAGTGGTATCGGAACAATCCACGCATCTGGGTTAGTCGGATTGCCGAATGTTGAATTAGCTGCAGGGTGCGATTTTGTGCAAAGCACACTGGATGCTTTCAAGGCAAAATATCAGGACAATTGGGATAACATCTCTCTTTACACAAACCATCAAGAGATGCTCGATGCCGAGGACTTAGATGTTGTGACAGTTGCGACTTCTGACCATCGGCATGCAGATCTCGTGGTAGACGCAGCGAATGCAGGTGTCAAAGGCATTTTCTGTGAAAAACCGATGGCAACCAGCGTTGAAGATGCTGATAGGATGCTGGAAGCAACTGAACAAAACGGCACCATTCTATCCATTGATCACACGCGAAGATGGCAACCGTTATGGCGGCACACCAGAGACGAAATCGTTGGCGGTGGGCAAATCGGAGATGTCGTTTATGTCATCGGTACATTGAGCGGCGGGCGCGCCATGCTATTCCGTAATGGAACACACTGTGTCGACGCGATCTGCTATTTCGCTGACTCTGATCCTGAGTGGGTTACTGCGGAATTAGAGGATGGCTACGAAGATTACAGCGAATATAAAGGCGATGGCGGTCATAATCCCTCAACAGAACCATCAGCACACGGGTATATCCATTTTGCAAATGGGGTACGTGGCTATTATGCGGGTGGTCCAAAAGCTTCCCAATCAGGTTTCCGTGCAGAAATTGTCGGCACTAACGGATACATTCTTATTAGTGATGGAGGCGCTACAATTCATCAAGGAGATTCGGTTGAATCAATTGAAGCACCATCATGGGAAATCACTGGTATTCCAGCGGGTGTTCAAGAGTTAGTGAAACTCGTCGCGGAAGGTGGAGAACCTGTTTCTCCTGGAACTGAAGGGTACAAAGTAGTCCAGATTATCATTGGCTTCTTGACTTCACAACAACAAAATAATGGGAAGGTCAAGTTGCCTTTGTCCGGTAGTTAATCGGATCTTAAAACAGTAGCGCTTTCTACTGCCCATTGCAAATAAACCGTATCGCCTTGCCGAAAGCGATGTATTTCTTTTAGACCTGTGTTTTGTTGATGAATGATGAGAGGTGTCGGGTAATCGGTTTGCACCGTGTATTGCACTGTCGTACCAAGATAGCTTTCATCTTCAATCACACCGCGTAAACAATTTGAAAAATCTGGATTTGGTTCTGCGGATATGTCTATCCGCTCCGGACGAACTGCTACAGTCACAGGTGTGTCTACGGCAATATTTTCACGGTGTTCACAAACGAACTTAAAGGGTGGTTCGGTGTTTGACACGACCTCTGCCAATTCACCATCCGTGTTGATAAGTGTTCCCTCAAAAAAGTTTGAAGTTCCGATAAAATCAGCCACAAACCGACTCTGTGGCGAATCGTAGATTTCAGAAGGCGTTCCTACCTGCAGGATTCTCCCTTCGTTCATCACAGCAATCCGATCAGACAACGTCATTGCCTCACCTTGATCATGCGTAACATACACAAACGTAATCCCCACTTTTCGCTGTAACGCTTTCAACTCCAATTGCATCTGTTTGCGGAGTTTTAGGTCAAGTGCAGATAGCGGTTCATCTAACAGCAGGATTGTTGGTTCATTGATTAAGGCACGGGCAAGTGCTACGCGCTGCCTTTCTCCACCTGACAATTCATTCGGTTTTCGGTCGCCATAGCCGTGCAGTTGAATTAAATCTAATGAGCGTTCTATCGCATCCGAAATCTCCGTTTTAGAGATTTTCTTCATCTGTAATCCAAATGCGATATTCTGTGCGACGGTTTTATGTGGGAAAAGTGCGTAATTTTGAAAGACAGTGTTGACAGGGCGGCGGTAGGGAGGCGTTTCTGCCATTAGTTCACCGTTGATAAAGACTTCGCCTTCGGTGGGATACACGAAACCACCGATTATCCGCAGTGTTGTTGTTTTTCCGCACCCACTCGGTCCGAGTAAGGAGAAAAACTCACCACCCTCTATCTGTAATGACACGTCATCAACAGCAACTGTGTCGCCGAACTTTTTGGTTACAGAAGAGAGGGTAATCTGACCTACGGACATGTTTGATCCGTTCTTTGACAAATAACGATATTTTCTTCGTGCATCGTTGTGGAAGTTTGACCGGGGACGTTGGAAGGACTGTTTTTGAGAGGCATCCGTTTATTCGGAATGTTCCTAACGATAGTTTCTTTATGTGAGAATCCATGTTTGCCAAATGCAAAGATTACAAATTCGTCTGTAGGTAACCTGATGTCTTTAACCCGACGGTTCCCAACAACATAGCAAATTGTGGAACGTGGCGAAAGCGTCTTCACTACTGAGCTGATGCTACGTTCTAAGTCAATATAAAAAGCGGCAACCTCGAGCGCGCGCTTTTCATCAATTGAACGAATTTTGTCTATAGCAGACGAAACAGGAGTGTCCACTAACGTCTCACGAGAATTTTGTCCGCCCATAGCAAGTCTATCAATTTTCCGTGCGTTTGGCAAACCGAGCCACTCAGCGGAGAGCCGAGAAAATTGTCCATACGCGACCGTGGTATGCGAATCTCCATAAGGTGGAGAGGTAATAACGAGATTATAGCCTCCAAGTGGACGAGGCATTGGTAGTTCTCCGTTAGCAGTATTGGTATCACAAACCGATGTTTCCACATCTTTACGTTTTTCAAGGTATGCTGCCAAACCTTGTCTGTTCCTGTTCAATTTTTTACGAAAGATACCAAAGACATCAGGATTAAAGTTTTCAAGTTTTTCTGCTGGCATTCTATGCAATTTAAACGTGCTTGTTCGCGTATAGGAAACCTCACGGACTGTCTCTGAAAATGCGACCGTAATGAAATTCCGAACTGCTTGATCCTCTATCTTGTTAATGCAATTTACTAAATATGCAAGACTTTTGATAACTTCTTGAGAAAACCAATAATTCAAATTTGGAATTTTCGGAATCGGTACTTCAGGTGCTTTTCCCGCTCGGAATTCAACTTGAAAGAGAATATCGTTTAACTTATTTAGTTCAGTATCAAGTGTTTTCAAGAGAATAGGTGTTAATTTGGTAGTAGCAATCAGGCGCACGAGGGGATTTATGTCGCAACCAACGCTGTGCATGCCGAACAGAGTTGCCTCAACCAGAGAAGTGCCGGTGCCACAATACGGATCAAGTAGCCATTCGCCTTCCACACCATACTGATTTAGCAACCTCCTTGCGATCTGCGGAATCATCATTGCTGGATAGGTATGGAAGCAGTGGGTGTATTCCTTGGTATCTGCTGTTCTAAAGTCCCATGATTCATCTTTATATTTCAAATTGCTTGAACTCATATCAGTCTTTCCCGACTACTAAAGCATAGATTCAAGAATCTTTCGTCAATTCTAAAACCCGTACCATGATTTCTTACCGTTTTGTTTTCTTTTAGATGCATTCTCACATCAACAATTATAATGTCTTGTCTGATTAAGTCCAATAAATTATCCTCATTTGGTTGAGTCAGATAGGATGCTTCATTAAACCAGAACTCCTCTTTGTTGTCTGAATTGATTCGGGTCTCTGCATTAACAACAACCAGCGCGGGCATCTTTTTTTAAAGGAATCAATTAATCGTTCTCCCTGCCATTCAGCAATCAGATTCCCATCTAAGTGGTACAGTCTTACATTATCGTGTTCAACTTTCACTGAAAGTCCTTGATTATTCAGGCGAGTGTCAACAGTGCAGTAAAGTGAAGGACGGTTATTTGTGTCTATATAACCGTATTTCTCAATCAATTCTCTTTGTTTGATTCTCCAAACCCCACGGTTGAAAGTAAACATCGTTACACGATTCGAGACACCTTTTCTTTGCGATTTTAATTCTATATTCTCGAAATCAGGTGTCTTGAGATTGTTTTCCTTTAACCCAAGCAAGGTCTCAAGCGTAAATCCTATACCAGTGTTGCCTCTACGCTTTGAAACAACATATCGCATCTGATTAATTTCAGATAGTTTGTCTTTTAACTCGGGTAAATCCATAAAGTCTCCTCAATCCTCAGATAAAACCCGCGCCAAAATCTGATTCACCATTTGCGGATTTGCCTTTCCACGCGTTGCTTTCATCACTTGTCCGACAAGAAACCCGATAGCTTTCTTCGTGCCATCACGATAATCTTGGGCAGGACCAGGATTTTCCTCAATGACCTGTTGCACGATTGCCTCAATCTCGGAAGTGTCGGTTATTTGGGACAATCCTTTTTCTTCAACTATCTGTTTCGGCATCTTACCGGTTTCAAATGCATCATCCAGCACAGATTTAGCAATTTTTCCGCTAATGGTATTGTTGTCAATCAACTGAATGAGTTCATTGAGATGTGCAGGGGTAACTTTGGAATCCTGTATCTCAATTTCTGCTGTGTTCAATAGACGGGTGAGGTCGCCCATAATCCAGTTTGCGCAGGTTGTCGGTTCACCGCTGAGTTGCGCTGCTTCATCAAAGAAATCTGCTATTTGTCGGGTAGTGGTTAGGAATTCGGCGTTTTCAGATGAGATGTCATAGTCTGCAATAAAACGTTTGCGGCGAGCAGCAGGGAGTTCTGGCAGTGTCGGTTGAATTTCATCAATCCATTCATTATCTATCTGAACGTGTACCAGATCGGGTTCAGGAAAATAGCGGTAGTCGTCTGCTTCTTCCTTTCCACGCATTGCCACCGTTTTACCTGTATTTGCATCAAACAATAAGGTTTCTTGAACAACTTCGCCACCAGAATCGAGTATGCGGGCTTGCCGTTTCACCTCGTAATCCATTGCATCAAGCAGTTCCTGGAACGAGTTTTTGTTCTTTATCTCAGTACGTGTTCCCAATTCTTGACTACCCCGCGGACGTAACGAGATATTCGGTTCACAGCGCAGGCTGCCCTCCTCCATGTTGCAATCACTCACCTCAATGTATTCTAAAATCTCCTTGACTGCACGGCAATAGGCGATTGCTTCTTCAGGAGAATGAATTTCGGGTTCACTTACAATCTCCATAAGGGGAACACCTGCGCGATTAAAATCCATAAAACTTCGGGTAGGGTCGCCTGTAACTTCGGCATGAATAGATTTTCCTGCATCTTCTTCCAGATGAATTCTACGGAGTGCAACGGTCTTGGATTGCCCATCAAATTCAAACGTTACCTCACCATTCTTACACAATGGCAGGTCATACTGCGAAATCTGATAGTTTTTTGGCAAATCAGGATAGAAATAGTTTTTACGATCGAACTTACTATATGATGTGATTTCACAATTCATCGCCAAACCAGCACGAACAGCAAACTCCAACGCGCGTTGATTGATAACCGGCAACGTTCCCGGCATTCCTAAACAGATTGGACATGTGCAGTCGTTGGCAGAAGCACCGAATGTATAAGCACAGTTGCAGAATAACTTACTCTCTGTGCATAATTCTGCGTGGATTTCCAAACCGATAACTATCTCGTATTTTTCCATGAATTCTTTCTCGTTTAGTTGCGCTCTATCTATAAGAAACAGCGCGAGTATCCGACCTTGAAATGTAAGGCAGGATACTTCGCGCTACAAGAAATAAAAATCTATTATAAGCCCTTCTCCGACAATTCGTTAACAACGGCTACATTTGCTTCCACTTCAGTCTGAGAAGTCATACCGATAGTCATGGCATGGACACAGGGTAGCCCCATCACAAATTCGATCGCCTCGCGCTGATCATCTGCTTCTTTTGCCAACTTACCCATGCCTAATACTTTCATGCCGTAAATGCCCTTGCCAGCAAATGCCATCTGTTCCATTGTTCGGATGACATCTGGTGGAGATGCATCCATCTGAACACCAGAATGATTGATCCGTGCCAATACAACTTCAACCCATTCTGTCATAGCGGATGTTTGGAACGCACCGAAGTCGTGGCAAGATACGCCATGTGCGCGAATTAATCCTTGCTCTTTACAACGGGTGAGTGCTTCCATCGCATCCGGATAACGGTTGGGCCAATCTACCTGTGTAAGGCAATGCAGCAATACAATATCCACATAGTCAGAACCGATCTCTTTGAGAAACCGCTTAACATCTGCTTCAACAGTTTCACGTGTGCGGGACACCGTCTTTGAAGTGATAGTGACACTTTCACGAGGAACATGTTTTAATGTCTCTTTGATATGCAGATGGCTACCGTATTGGTCTGCAGAATCCCAGAACGTAACGCCATTTTCGTGTGCAAACAGAAGTAAATCACGTAAACCTTCTAATCCTAAATCCGTCTGATTTGAGCGACCATTCCAACCGTTTGACCCAGTACCAATTGAAAGTCGTGAAACATCTAAACCTGTTTTCCCAAGTGCTACAATTTCCATCTCAATTCTCCTCTCTGTCCATAAAATTAAAGAAAGTATATCATGTTTTTCCAAATCTGGCAACAAAATCTGTTCTTGAGTTAAAAATAGGCGCAACCTAAAGTTAAAACTATATTTTATAACAAAATTTTCCGCTATATTCACAACAATTGGTATCTAATTCTATTTTTTTGTTGCCATTTGCTTAAAAATTACGTTACAATTAATCATTTATGGGAAAGCCTATTCATGCACCGCTTTTATAATAATTTCTGTTATTTCAACGCTAATCTCGTGAATTTAAATGAGGAGGATAAAGAGCGTATATTTACGCTTATCATTTATAATAATGGAAACCGTACAGTCTTTTGCTAAAACTCACACCGCTAAAATACGTAAATTCCTAATAGGTCTATCTGTTATTGTTCTATGCTGTTTTATTTCTGGAACGCTGGTTTCCGCGGAACAAAGACAAAGTCCAATATGGAAAGCTGCTTTTGCAGCTATTGATAAGGGGAATCGCAAGCTTGCTGTCTCAAAATTAGAAAGTTTACTGCAAACCGACCTGTCCGAATCGGAAAAACTGGAAATCCATCACGCGCTTGGTTATAACTATGAGAAGCTGCGAAATCGCCCAAAAGCAGTTCGGCATTACGTAAGGGCTATCACACGGAATTACCCTCTCGCGGATAGTGCGGCGTACCGTCTTGCCAAGCTATATGAAGGCATGAACAACGATGTAAAAGCCATAAAATGGTATACGCAGCTCGTCCAGGATTATCCGACAAGTGCTTATCTCGCTGATGCAAAATGGACACTTGCTCAACTACATTTAAAATATAAACAGTATAAAGAAGCAAAAACATTTTTAGTTGAAATTATAGACAAACAGCGTTATGTGCGAAAGGCGACTTATGCGTTAGGGCGTTGTGAAGAAGGTTTAGGCAACTTTACAAAGGCATTTCAAATGCATCAAAAGCTTATTGATGAAAAGCATTCAGATACCGTAGCAAAAGATGCTGTCGGCAAGTTGAAAATGCTTGCCCGGGATAATAAATCGCTTGTGTTGACTGTTAATGACCGTTTGAATTGTGGGTTAGTACATTATTATCATGGCAGTTGGAAATCTGCAATCACAGAACTTACACCACTTACGAAAAGGTCTGACCTGAAACTGAAAGGGCGTGCTCTCTACTATATAGGGCAAAGTTATCAAGGACGCAAGTGGTATAACACTGCAATTAAACAATACAATGCAGTTATCGTTCTTGGAACAAAATCAGATTATTTAACCCGGGCGCACTATCAAATCGCACAGTGCTACAGGAAAAAAGGGAGTTTAACAACCGCAATAAACCGCCTTGAAAGTTTTGTAAAAACATATCCCTGGAGTAAATTTGTAGATGAGGCACTATACGATATTGCCCAAATTTATGAAAGACAGGAGAAATCAGAGTTAGCACTTAAGGCTTATTCACGGTTAATTGAAGTCGCACCTGGAAGCGATTATGCGGATTGGGCAGCGTGGCGAATCGGCTGGCAACGTTTTGACGAAAAACGTTATGAAGAAAGTTATAAGGCGTTTGAGGGTTTGAAGGAGAATTTTCCTGGGAACCGCTATGCGATGGGAGCACATTTTTGGATGGCAAAAATCAGAGAACGCCAAAATAAACCGCAACTTGCGAAAGAAATATATGCCGAAGTAGCAAAGGCACGATATTGGTATTACAGTGCCAGAGCAAAAGCAATTCTTGAAATCACTGCCTCCGAATTAGAACCGAAAGCAGTACCAGATGCGAAATTGCCACCACAGGAAGCGTGTCCTGAGCATTTGCCGCTATTGATGCAACTGAAACTCTATGAAGACGCGGTGTATCAATTAACCCATTACATTGACGCAACACCAAATGCTGCAAAGGAATGTTTTTACGCTTTAATCACAAGTTATGAAAATATGTCAATGTATGATAAAGCGCGTGAGATCGCCGAGAAGGCACTTTTCAGTCCATCATTTGAAAATCAAGCAAGTAAAGATTTAGCCAAACTTCGTCAATGGCTCTATCCGTTGCACTATGAACAACTGGTTAAGAAGTACGCTAAGCAGTATAAGGTAGAAACTGCCTTAATTTACGCGATGATCTTAGAAGAGAGTAGATATAGGAAAGACGCGATTAGTTGGGCAGGTGCAATCGGTTTAATGCAGATTATGCCCGCAACAGGAAGGCAGCTTGCACGGGAGTTGAAAATTCGTCGATTCCGTACCTCAATGCTAAAGGACCCCGAAATTAATATCCGAATGGGAACTAAATATATCGGATATCTCAACTCAATTTTTGATGGTAATGCAATGCTGGTAACTGGTGCCTACAACGGTGGTCCAGGACGAATGAGACGATGGTTAGAATCTAAAAATATCAAAGACCTTGACGAATTTGTTGAAAAGATTACTATTCGAGAAACACGGTTGCATATCAAAAAAGTTATCAACAGTTATGATAATTATGTTGAAATTTATGGGCAGCCAGAAGTTCCTGCTGTAAATTCCGCTTTAGATGCCCCAAAAGAGCAACTTGAGACTCCTATCCTTGGGCAGCTGAGTAAATAGTAAAAGACATTTCAATAACACATAAAACATGTGGACATCCTTGGTAAGTGCGGTTTCTAACCGCACTTTTTTTATGGACTTACGGACTTTGGAGGGCAGAGCAATTCAGTATTTGAGTTTTCTCAACATCTTGGTTATGGTCGTTCCTACAGGAAACGATTTTAGAGCAAGAAGAAATTATTGGTGAATTAAATGGTTCTGTTTGGAGAGGAAGTTTTACAGTTCGACAATTTCAGGGTCATGGTCTCTGGTCATGATAATACGTTGTAACCAATCAACATCATCTTGTTCAGGGAAGTCCGCGCGGTAGTGTCCACCACGGCTTTCCGTTCGAACAAGTGCTGCTTGCGTAATAATCCACGCCACATTAAGCATATTGAACGTTTCGCATAGTGCAACATCAGTTGTTTGAAGAGATGTTGACGAATAGGGACAGAGATCAATTTCTGTCCCTATTTCTTCTAAAACATAAAGCGTTTGTTCTAAACCTTCACTGTCTCGTTCAATTCCAACGTTTTCCCAGAGTGTCTCACGGATAGCATCCTTTGCGGCTAATACAGAATTCTCGTCTAATTCAGAGGTCATTTCTTCATTACTCGGAATTTGGATATTTGGGGGAGTCTGTAATGTTTGGGACGATGCATAATCTGCAGCGTTGTCTCCTGCACGCACTCCGAAGACCAGACATTCTAATAAAGAATTGCTTGCCAAACGATTTGCGCCGTGTACGCCGGTACATGCAACTTCGCCGCATGCATAAAGTCCTTTTAGGCTTGTTTCTGAGTCAATATTGGTCCGAATACCCCCCATCATAAAATGTGCTCCCGGTCGGACCGGAATTAAATCAATATTAATATCTAAACCGTAACGTTTAGTTGTATCGGAGATCGTCGGGAATCTTTCCTGAATAAAATTAGCGGGTTTGTGTGTAATATCAAGGTAGACACACGGAAATCCAGTCAGATACATCTCATTTTGGATAGCACGACTAACAACATCGCGAGGAGCAAGTTCACCCTTCTCGTGGTATTTCTCCATAAATCGCTCACCGCGTATATTAATTAGTCGTCCACCTTCGCCCCGGACTGCCTCAGAAATCAAAAAATTAGGCGCACCATCAAGATAAAGTGTCGTCGGGTGGAACTGGACGAATTCCATATCTACCATTTCACATCCCGCACGCCATGCTGCTGCAAAACCGTCGCCTGTTGCTACTTCTGGATTAGAAGTGCAAGGGTATAGCTGTCCAAGTCCCCCTGTTGCAAGAATTGTAGATTTGGCATAAAGGTTTCTTAATTCACCCTCCACAATGGCAGTGACACCGTAACATGTGGTGTTGTCCTTTACCTGTGGTGTTTCCGCGTCTGTAAGCAGGTCTATTGCAAAAGCATTTGATAGTACCCGTATGCGTTCTGTACTTAAAACGCGTTGAACGAGAACGTCGGTTGTTTCACGTCCTGTGGCATCGCCTTTATGAACGATACGTCTACGACTATGTGCTGCCTCTTGTGTAAAACGCGGAAGTGCTCCTTCCCAATCAAAATTAGCACCCCAGTCTAACAATTCTGTTACACGAGGAATGCCTTCGGAAACCATCGTTTCAACCGCATCTACGTCGCATAAACCGCATCCAGCACTGCATGTATCCTCTACGTGTAGGTCTATTGTATCATCAACGTTCATGGCGACAGCGATGCCACCTTGTGCATAAAGCGTATTGCTCTCCTTGAGAGTGGTTTTTGTAATTAGGGTGACATCCGCACGTTCACTTGCAGCAAGTGCAGCTCGCAACCCTGCTGCCCCACTACCGATTATTAAGACATCTGTATACCAGCTTGAACGCGCTTCTGAATTCAGCACAGAAGAATCTGTTTCTGTGTTCATATATATATCTTGCAAGCCTTTCGGCATCCTATTCTATTGGAGGCGTAGAGGTATAACTTTCATCAACCGGCATTACCTTGCCGGTGCCAGTAGCAATAAGAGTGCTATCGCTAAGTTTTATTTCAGCCTTTGCCTCAACTAAACGGCGCGAAACCTTAATACGTTCTGCAAAAACAAGCAGTTTTACACCTATTGGTGCGGGCTTCCGAAAACGAACTTCAAGTTGTGCTGTAACCGCAGGCCCATCAAAAGTTCCTATGCCAATATGAGTGATAGCCTCATCTAATAGGGTACTTATTATACCACCGTGAAGAATGTTCGCCCACCCTTGCATGTGTGCTGGGGGTGTACATTCTATGTGGACCTCTGCCCCTGCATCTTTGATTTTCGGTTCTACCTGCAAGCCATACGGATTATTCGTGCCGCAAACAAAACATCGGTTGTTATTTTCAATTGCCATTTTTCAAACTTTCCATAATCACGAAGAAAGCATCGTGAGACTACGTGCTAACTTCTCTTGTTCAACCAATAAACGTTCAAGTAGTTCCCGTTTTTGTGCCACAACTTTTTCCGGTGCACGTTCAATAAAATTAGGATTTTCTAATGTCTTTTGCGCCGCTGCAACGTCTTTGACTGTCTGATCGTAGCGTTTTGTCAGTCGGGCTTTTTCAGCTTCAAAGTCAATTACACCTGCCAATGGGATATAGATAGCGAGGTCTCCAATTACCGCTTCTGCCGAAGCGGAAGGTTTCGGTAAAGACTCTGCAATAGTTATGTTGGATACCCGTGTAAAGGCGGGCAAATACTGTTCAAGATATGTCTCAAGTCGCTTCCGATCTTCAGTATTCGGTGATTGAATGTGTACTTCCACTGATGCTCCGATTGGAACGTTCAGTTCACCGCGAATGCTTCTGATATTCTCAATAACTTCCATGATATTCGTCATCGTTGCTTCTGCTGTGGGATTTTCCCCGATTGGTTCTGGCCAAGGTGCAACAGTCACAGATGCGTTGTCGTTGGCAGTGGGATTATTACCGCCATGCGGAAGTTGTTGCCAAATTTCCTCTGTTAAAAACGGTATTATTGGGTGTAGGAGCCGCATCATTTGTTCCAATACATCAGCAGCTACCCACAACGCCTCCGGTTCATTTTTTGAGAGACGTTGTTTCGCAAATTCCAGATACCAATCACAGAATTCATGCCACAGAAACGCATATAGAGTTTGTGCCATCTCGTAGAATCTGAAATTCTCAATTGCATCGGTCGCAGTTTTGATTGTATGGCTCAAGCGACTTTGTATCCATTGAATTTCTAATAATTCTTGTCCTTCTGTCATCTCTGCATTTTCTGCTGGAACAGGAAACTTCTCCAGGTTCATGAGAATGAATCGAGCTGCATTCCAAATTTTGTTTGTAAATCGTTTACCAGCCTCAATCTGAGATTCCAGTAGCGGGACATAAGGGATCGGTGTGCTTGTGTTTGCAAGTGCAAATCGGAAGGCATCAGTGCCATAATCAGCAATCGTCTCCAAAGGATCGATGCTATTTCCTTTTGACTTGCTCATTTTCTGCCCTTTTTCGTCAGCAACAAGCCCGTGCAGATAGACCTTACGGAATGGCACCTCATCCATACATCCGAGTCCTAACATAATCATTCTTGCTACCCAGAAAAACAGAATATCCCACCCGGTGACAAGCACAGATGTGGGATAAAAGGTATTTAACTCATCCGTTTCTTCTGGCCAACCCATTGTTGAAAAGGGCCACAATCCTGAACTAAACCATGTGTCTAATACATCTTCATCTTGATGAAAGTCTGTAGCGCCGCATTCACACTGTTGCGGTGTATCCATTGCAGCAGTGACTGCTTCACAAGCATTACAATACCATATTGGGAGTCGGTGTCCCCACCATCTTTGGCGTGAAATCGGCCAGGGTTCAATATTCTCCATCCAGTGAAAAAACCGTGTCGTTTCGCGTTCAGGAATAAATGTGACTTCACCCTTTTTTGTCGCTTCTATTGCACGTTCTGCAAGCGGACGTACATTCATGAACCATTGTAGCGATATTGCTGGTTCTACGACTGTGTTGCAACGATCATGATGTCCTACAGCATGCCTATGCGGTACAATTTTGACAAGAAAGTTCTCGTTCTCCAAATCTTCAACAACCTTTTTTCGGCAATCCCAACGCGATAAGTTGACGTATTTTTTAGGCGCTTTTTCGTTGATATACCCGTCTTGGGTGAATATAGTACGTTGTTCAAGATCGTGTCTCAAACCGATTTCGTAGTCGTTGACATCATGGGCAGGCGTAACTTTCAATGCACCTGTCCCAAATTCGGTATCCACATATTCATCAGCTATTATCGGAATCTCCCTGTTGCTAAGTGGAAGAAGAACTTTTTTGCCTATCAAGTGTTGATAGCGTTCATCATCAGGATGCACTGCGACTGCCGTATCACCCAACATCGTTTCAGGTCGTGTTGTGGCAATTTCAAGCATCACATCGCTATCTATAACAGGATAACGGATATGATAAAAATTTCCATCAATTTCAATCGGTTCTACTTCAAGGTTACTTACTGCTGTATTGCATTGTGGACACCAATTCACCATATAGGTATCACGATAGATAAGACCTTCATTATAAAGTTTGACAAAGGCAGTGCGAACCGCTTCTGACAATCCTTCATCAAGTGTAAACCGCTCACGTTCCCAGTCGCATGAACATCCAAGTTTTTGAAGTTGAGATACGATATACCCGGCGGATTCGTCTTTCCATTGCCACATCCGCTCTATAAATTTTTCACGACCGAGAGCGTTCCTACTTGTGCCTTCTTCGGCAAGTTTTCGCTCCATGATGAGTTCAGTTACAATGCCAGCGTGATCAGTACCTGGCATCCAAAGCACATTATAACCCTGCATGCGTTTCCATCGGATAAGGCAATCTTGGAGTGTGTTATCAAGCGCATGTCCAATATGTAGACTACCAGTGATGTTCGGGGGAGGGATTACAATTGCGTAGGGAGGTTTGTCGGATGTTGCTTCAGCATGAAAGAAGCCGTTGTTTTGCCAAAATTGGTGCCATTTACCCTCAATTTCCTGAGGGTCGTAAATCTTTGGAAGACTTGCCATATTATTACCTGAAAACAGATCAATTTTCATTATAGTGAAATCCAAAAGATGTAGATACTCACGGTAGGTGCGGTTTCGAACCGCACCATTTACACAATTTCGGTTAGGAAACCGAACCTACCACAGTGTATAAATAATTGTGGATTTCACTATAAACATGTTTTTTACACTATAAGTAGGCGCGATTTCAAATCGCGCCTACATGCAGGTATCCGATAGTGTTACGTAAAAGAAGGTTCAACCCAACCATAAGCCCCATCATCGGATTGATAGAGCAGATTCACCTGTCGCGTTTCAGAATTTAAAAACATCAGCAATGATTCACCTGATGTATGAAGTTCAGTTGCAGCTTCGCTCAATGTAAGCGGTTTTGCGGCGAACTTCTCCGAAACTGGGACGATAACCGGAGGCTCCGTTGAGTCGACATCTGCCGAGATTTCTGGTGCTTCTGGATTCAATTGCGCTACTACCTCGCGATGTGGTACATTATGACGTTTGTCTTTTACACGTTCTTTGTGTTTACGAATCTGGCTCATAACCTTATCTGCTGCACCGTCTATAGCGGATATAACTTCGTGCGTATTATTCTTTGCGTAAAATGATACGCGTGGTGCCGTAACTATTATCTCAGCTTCAAAACGATGTTTCTCTGCTTTGAGCATAACATTGAACTCTTGCATCTCTCCGAAACGAGATTCGATTTTTTCAGCACGTTTTAGGATATAATCATGAAGGTCATCAGTAATTTTTATGTTATGTCCGGAATAGGTAATTTTCATAATGTGCCTCCCGCATAAATATCTAAAGTTTGATAATATTTCTCTGATAGGTTGTAGAAAAAATTATAAGGGCAAAAACAATTCTATTGTGAAAAGTATGTCTAACGGAGCGAAGTTAAGTTTTTTTCCTTTGACGAGAAGAGAGGATGCCAAGTTCTTCACGATATTTTTGCACAGTCCGTCTTGCCACAACAATACCGCGCTTTTTTAATGCCGAACTTACCGCTTGATCGCTTAAAGGTTTTGCTCTATTTTCTTTACGTATCATCTCATGAATTTCGGCTTTGACCTGTTCAGCTGATACAGAACTACCTTGAGTTGTTGCTAATTGATTACTAAAAAAGAACTTTAGAGGATAAGTCCCAATCGGTGTCTGAACATATTTTTTACTTGTAACTCGGCTGACAGTTGATTCATGGACACCTGCCATGTCGGCAACAGTTTTTAGTGTCAAAGGTTTGATGCTCTGAGGTCCTTGGGTTAAGAATTCAGACTGAACTTTGAAGATAGCTTCCGTCACCCGTTCAATCGTACGACCACGTTGTGCAATACTGCTCAGCAGATCCGCTGCATCATTATATTTTTTTTGAATCCATTTTTTCGTCTCTGAATCTAAAGCCTTACTATCATCACGCATTAGGTTTATGTAGTAAGGATTCATACGTAAACGTGGAATATAGTTATCAATCGGCAAAATATAATAGTCTTCATTATTTTTCACTATCTGCACATCAGGTGTGATCCCTTGGATTGTTTCTGGTGATTTAACCAAATCTTTGACAGACGGATCGGAAAAGTAACGCCCCGGGTACGGCGACAAAGTGCCAATCCATTTTGATACCTTAAGAATCTCATCTCTGTCTACCTCAAGTTCCTGAGAAATAGCAGCCATTCGATTATTTAATAAATCCTCTAAATGTCGTTCAACAATCTCTTTGGCAAGTTGAAACGGAACATCGTCATCATACGGAGTCACTCCATTATGTTTATAATGCTCCATTTCATGGTACCGAATCTGTATACTCAGTGTCTCCTTAAGGTCACGATAAGCAACACCTGCTGGTTCAAATGTCTCTTGTACAGTGTGCAGAACTGTTTTTACTTCAGACACTGTACATCCCACCTCTACTGCAATATCTTCTAAAGTAAGTTCGTAGAGATTTAGTTCATTTTCTTCGTGTTTTACGGTATATGTTTTTTTGCTGACGGTATCAACGATTTGCCAACTTTTAGATTCGCGTCCGTTTTCCAATTTTTCTGGGTCTTCTACGATAGTGTAGACTTCAAACAAAAGTTCTTTGGCTTCTTCTTTCGATTTTTTACCATTATTAGCAATAGGACTAAGGTTTTTTGATAATGTTTTCTGTAATTCTTCTGATAGACATTCGTTTTCAAAGTCAGCAGTAAATTCAATAGGGAGAGAAATCAACTTTAACTTTAGTTGACCATCATCGTTCAGATTCCCAATGATTAATTCGCCGATAGCACGTTCTGTTTCAGTGAAAGGTGCTAACAGGAGTTGTTGAAAAAGATAGTTCTGGAGAGAAACTGCCTCGGCTATGTCTGGTTCAGGAGCATCGGGATCATCATATTGCTCATTTGTTTTCGTCACAGGTGCTCGCATGTCGTCAAACACGGAATGCCAGTCAATATCAACAGAAGTATCCTCGTGATTGGTATTTTCTTCAGGTTTGCTCCATTCAGATGCGGGGTCATAATCTTCCATAGACAGCGCTGTCTCAGGCTCTTCTTCAATTTCTAAAAGCGGGTTTTGATTTAACTCTTGGTCTATAAACTGCTTTAACTCAAGCTGCGGCATCATTAGCACCTTAATTGCTTGTTGCAACTTCGGTGTCATGACTATTTTCTGTTGTTGAGTCTGAGTTTGCGTAAGTTTCGGTTGCATTCTCATCACGCGGCACTCCAATAAATCACTATTAGAACGTTAGCGTGTTGTGCCTGTAAACGCCTTATTATAAAGTAGTTCTCAAGCGATAACCGATGCTAAGTTCTTCTATGAGTTGTTTTCCTCTTTTGCATAATGAAAGTTATGACCGAAATAGAGTTCTCTTGCCACTTCGCTACTGAGAAGTTCTTCAGGCGTGCCCGATAGCGTAATTTTCCCATCTGCTATAAGATATGCACGATCAACGATATTTAAGGTTTCAACTGCATTGTGATCTGTGATAAGGATACCAAGATTCCTGTTTCGCAAATGTAAAATGAGCTGCTTAATATCAGCAACTGCAATCGGATCAATTCCCGAAAGCGGTTCATCTAATAAAATAAATTCTGGTTGTGCTGCAAGGGCGCGGGCAATTTCCGCGCGACGGCATTCCCCTCCCGATAGCGTATATGCCTTACGATCTAAAAGATTTGAAATGCCAAGTTCATCTGTATATTCCCGTATGCGCGTTTCTCGTTCATCCTTCGGTATACCGCGCGCCTCTAAAATCGCTTCAATGTTCTGTTTTACCGTTAATTTACGAAAAATTGATGTCTCTTGTGAAAGATACCCTATACCGAGCCGTGCACGTTTGTACATCGGCAAGAATGTTATATCTCTGTCTCCATAAGTGATCCGACCAGCATTCGGACGGATAAGACCGACTACCATATAGAATGTCGTTGATTTTCCGGCACCGTTTGGTCCCAACAAACCTACTATCTCGCCCTGCTGTAACGATAGACTCACTTCGTTAACGACAATTGGACCGCGCCGCGTATACCTTTTCACAAGGTTATGTGTTTGTAGTTCTGTTGCCACGTTGTTTTAACCTGTGTCCTCCATTGCTTGCAATTAGCATTTGACTAACTGACATCCGAAAACCAACTACCAGAAATCATTCTGTTTCCTTTGGTGTTTCTTCTTTATCTTCCCCTTCTTCTGATTCAGTTGACTCGGTTTCTTCTGATTCTGTTGGTTCAGCCTCTTTATTTTTTTCAACTTTAGATTCTGCCACTTTCTCTTCTTTATCCGTTTCAGAGGGTGTACTTTTTTCTTCTGTTTCCTCTTTTTCAGAATCAGATTTCTTTTCAGTTTCTGACGAATCTCCATTCTCGTCAGTTTTACTTGAAGTTTCGGAAGTATCCTTACTATCGGAACTGGTTTCTTCTGATTCCTCTGGTGTAGCAGTTGGTGCCGCTTGTGTAACGGTTACCTTGAATTTAACATCTCCCTCACCGGTCTGTTTACCTGTTGTTCTGTTGAATGTAAAGAGTTTTGTTTCAAGCCTATCATTTTTTTGGAGAACGACGACATTATCTTTCAGAACAATGATATTTGTCAGATTGTTCATAGTCGCGTGGTCACAAGTAGCAAAGATTTCTAAGTCACGTATCTCTACATTACCTACAGCAACGATTTCTTTCGTCTCACCAGTTTCAGGATCAGCCTTGAGCGTAATTTCATCAGCGTTGAGAAATCCAATTTCAATACCTTGTACCGTTTTTCTTACCGTTTTTGCGTTTCCAATAAGAATTGTAATCCCTGTTTTCTCATACCGTTCCATTTTATCTGCGGTGCCGGTGATAACCTCTTTTGTCGGTTCGGTTTCGGCGGCATCGCTTTTAGAACTTGGTGTATCAGCATTTTTCGTAACGTTTTTGTTTTCAACTGGTTTGGCAGGGACTGTTGACTTCTTTTCGTTCTGCTGGACAACTTCGTCATTCTTCTTTTCAGTGTCCGGTGTTTCGTCCGCAACCACTGAAAATGCTACTAAACAGATTATCATGCCGAAACAGATAAACCAATTCCTTACGAATTGTGGTAGTTTGCGCGGCATATTAGTATTCATTTTAGAGATGATCCTCTTTCTAATCATTTATTTCCTCGTCTTTAGGATAGAGTGTAAATCGATTTTTTGACATCTTTACGGATTCAAGGTCAGGATTAGCCACCATTTCGGTTCCATACCATGTTGAATCCCCACGTACTATCTTGACTTCAGTTGGTGAATACAGCGTTCCATCTTTGTTTTGCCATTTGAGTTCTTCTGTATAAAGCGTTCCTTTTTCGTTCACACCGACTACCTCACCTTTGAGATACAGGTTATCTTTTCTTTTTCCAATGCGGAAAAGCTGCCCTGTTTTACTGGTCAAAGTGATAGAAAGTTGTCCCTCCTTAAAAATCTGAACTTTCGGGTTTTGGACTACTACCTTTTCACGTCGCACTTCTGATGACTCACCAACAAGTGTCCACTTTAAGACACCTTCTTCTCTATGCTGTGTAGAAAACGTCTCAAACTCTTGGATCGGCGGAGGTTTTGAAGATGGAATTTCTTCCTCCCGTTCACAACCCACAATAACAATAAGACAGATACACAGCAACGCGACAATATATCTATTACTTAATAACATATACTCAAAAAGTGTCTTTACATCACTAAGGACGCGTTTTCCACCGTTTGTGCATCCAAATCCACTGTTCTGGATATTTTCGGATATAAGATTCAATAATTTTGGTGAAATTTTGTGTATTAAAAACAAGTTCTTTCTCTTTTTCATCACACCGTTTTAAAGCTAACGGTGGCTCAATTATCGCCCGATGTGTCCCATCAGACTGACGGACAATGAAAGAAGGTAGAATCGCTGCACCTGTTTTGAGCGCAAAAGCGACAGGACTATAGGGTGTATAAGCGGGTCTTCCAAAAAAGTCAACAAAAACACCATTTACAGTAGTGTCTACGTCTGCGACAATGCCAAGGAGTTCGTTGCGTTTTAGACATCGGAGTGCTTGTCGGACACCTGTATCCCTATCTATGGTAGTATATCCCGCTTTTTCTCGGTAACGACTGACCAACGCGTTTAGCCGAGGTGAACGCAACTCCCGCACAATTGGACTCAATGGTGCCACAGTAATGCTTATACTTGCCGCCAGAAGTTCCCAATTCCCAAAATGTCCGGTTAATATAATCGCTCCTTTTCCTTGTGCTAAGGCATTCTCCACATGCTGTATACCTTCAAAACTAACAGACCTTTGAATCTGCTTCGGATTTATACGGGGAAACTGCATGAACTCAACTACAGTTTTGCCTAAATTTTCAAAGCATTTCTTTGCTATCGTTTTGACGCGGCGTTCATCCGTAATATCCAAACTCTGGCTTATATGCTCACATGCTAACCTTCTTTCCTGTGATGCGAACCAAAAACCGAGAACACCCAACCATCCGCCGAGAGTCAATGCCACCGAACGCGGAAGATAAGAAACACAAAATCCGATCAGTTTGGCAGTAAATCCATAACACCAATCTTTCATTAGGAATATAGTATACCAAATTTCCTGCAAAATTACAAAGAAAAATGTAATGTTGAGACAATTCCACTACATATAGATTGGACATAACAGTTTGTTGTATTATCTACAGTTTTTCTTTGTAAATTTTTCATATACAACATTCAACATAACTTGATTTTTCATCATAATTTCAGGTAAACTCTAAAAAAGAACGGAACCCTTTATGCAGAAACCTGAAAATATCAATAAACAGATAATTCGGCTCACTATTCCAAACATTATAAGCAATTTTTCTATCCCGCTGCTTGGTGCAGTGGATACTGCTTTGATGGGACGTTTGGAATCTGAACACTATCTCGGTGCAGTCGGTATCGGTGGCATCATCTTCAGTTTTATCTATTGGGGATTTGGGTTTCTTAGGATGGCGACAACTGGGTTGACCGCACAGGCTTATGGAGAAAATGATAGGGCGGAATGTGGTCTCTTGCTACAGCGAGGTCTATCCATCGCTATCATCGGGAGTCTGCTGTTGTTAATCGTGCAATGGGTTCTTGCCGATGTCAGTTTTGCATTGATCGCCACAAGTTCAGAGGTAGAACAACTTGCCCGCACCTATTTTCATATTCGTATCTATGCTGCCCCCGCTACGCTCTGTCTACATGCATTCCACGGTGTGTTTTTAGGATTACAGAATGCGCATTATCCGATGGTGTTGACAATTCTCGTCAATTTCATAAACATCGTTTTGAATCTGATATTCGTGAATGTGCTTGGTATGAAAGTAGAGGGTGTTGCTTTAGCGACTGTCATAGCGCAGTACGTTGGACTTCTACTGGCAGGCGCGCTATTTTTCGCGCGTTATCGTAGCCTCCTGACAACGTGGGATTTCCGAGAAGTTCTCGCGTTTTCTAAACTGAAGCGATTCCTCAGCATCAGTAGCGATATTTTCATTCGCACGCTCTGCCTTGTTTTTAGCCATGCCTTTTTCACTGCGAAATCCGCTGTGTTGAGTGATGCTTTCTTAGCAATTAACACTATTCTGCTTCAATACATCAATCTTATGTCTTATGCGATTGATGGGTTCGCTTTTGCTGCGGAGAGTATGGTCGGTAAATACAAAGGCGCGCGGGATATACAGAATTTGAAGCTGACAACCCGCTACATTTTTCTCTGGGCGTTTCTGTTTGGGGGCGCGATTATGTTAATTTTTGCACTATTCGGGCAGCAGTTGCTTCATCTTTTCACGGATCAAACCCCACTCATTGAAAAGGCAAAACCTTATCTTATTTGGATAATCATCGCGCCTATTGTGAACGTCGCTGCGTATATTTGGGATGGGATATATCTTGGCGCGACTGTTTCAAAACCGTTGCGGAACGCTATGATTGTTGCGATGTTACTCTTCTTAGGTGCTGTGTATCTGTTGATGCCTTTTGGTAATCATGGTCTTTGGGGTGCGTTGACTTTGCTGTTGGTAGCGCGTGGTGTATTGCTGACGGTGTTGGCACCGAAACATCTGTTTAGTTAACGTGAGAATCAACACTGTAGGTATTGCCAACTACAAGTATAAAAACAGTTGACGTTCACAATCAATAACGATATACTATAATTATCATAGCAACCCACAACAATCGCAGCAAACATCCGAATCAATGACACCCAAAATTGCATTTATTTTACTCATATTCGCCCTACCAATAGCAGCATACGCACAGGTAGACTATACAATACCCAAAAAACACCGTGTCATTCAAGAAAAATCGCCGCAATCGTCAAGTGTGCTGATCGATGCCAAAGTCTCAGATATTAGTTTTACGACTCTACAAGGGAACACGCACACTTTATCGGTACTGCTACAACAGGGACCGGTTGTCTTTATGTTTCTTTCTACAGAATGCCCAGTTGCCCAAAGATACACAATGCGGCTAAAGCGAATGAATGCTGAATTTGCAGAAAAACATGTTACTATTGTCGGTGTCTATTCCAACGAAAACGATTCGGTTGATGATGTCAAGGCATATATGACACGAACAGAGTTCCCATTTCTAATTGTGAAGGATACAGATGGCGGTTTGGCTCGCCATCTCGGTGCAACGATGACCCCACAAGCACACCTTGTTGATACGTCTGGAGTTTTGCGCTACCGAGGTTCAATTGACGACAACCGTTATGAAACACGAATAAAACATCATTACTTGAAAGATGCACTCGTTGCGATCCTTGATGGAAAACTTGTGCCTGTGAAAGAGACTGCAGCATTCGGATGCACAATCCATCTCCCTGAACTGCCCCAAAATCAGACAACCTATAGCGAACACATTGCACCGATACTCCAAAAGAATTGTCAAACATGTCACCATCAGGATGGAATTGCGCCGTTCACACTTGCGAACTATAACGATGTGAAAAGACACTCAGCCAAAATTGCCGAACAGACACAGGCACGACTCATGCCGCCGTGGAGGTTGGGAAAGGGTTACGGAAAATTCAAGAATGAACTACGACTCACGGATACCGAAATTGACATGATAGCGAATTGGGTAAATGCTGGCACACCAGCGGGTCCTAAACTCAATGATTTGCTTGTAGCGCAGTCTTCGGAGACATGGATACACGGAGAACCGGACATGCAAAAAGATATCCCAATTGTCTTTAAAGAGTTGACTGAAGGAAAGCATGCATCGCTCACTATCACCATCCAAACAGACTATGGGAGAGATGAGTATGTGCGAGGGTTCGATTTTCAGTCTAAGAATACAAAGACGACGCGCCGTGTTACAACATACCTCAAAACGCAACGAAATGTTACACCTGATGGCGATCAATTTAATGCACAGATCAATCCAAATCACGCTGTTGATATGAGACTTGGAACTTGGGCACCAGGTTTTACACCTGCTCTTCTGCCTGAAGGGGTGGGATATCTGCTACCAAAGGGTGGCCAAATAATTTTAAATATATTATACAAAGGTTCAGACCGTCAGGAACACGAAAACTTACAATTAAGCCTCTATTTTTCTAATACACCAGAAACGGCACGGTTACACAAGGCAACTTTGACGATATCTGACGATGCTAATTGGCAAGGTGCTGTTTCATCTTATGAATTTAAAAACGATGTATATGTGTTCGCTGGGCATCCACCAACCTATGTTGATAAACAAGGGCTGCGGGTTGTTGCCAAAATTCCTACAGGTGAACACGTTAAGATGCTATGGGTTAAAGAATCTCACATTGAATGGCTGAATGAATGGTTCGATATTTACCATTACAGTGAACCTATTTTTTTGCCCGCAGGTTCACGATTAGAATTTGATATGCAGAAGGATTCTGAAAATCAGAATAAACGTGAGTTATCTGATGAAAACACAGTTTGTCACTTCTTTTATGTTTTGGCGTCTGAGTATAATCCGGATTAATACATAGTTTCTACGCTAAATGACCTGACACATACACGTTGAAGTGCTTTGCAATTTGTGCTAAACTGCACAAAAATAGACAATAAGGAGAATAACAAAAAATGCCGAAGTTTGGTGTAAATTTATTACTCTGGGCAGATAAATTTGACAGAGAAACCGCTGACCTTATTCCAAAAGTCGCAGAGATGGGTTTTGATGGAGTCGAAATCCCTATCTTTGATCCAGAAACGGTGGACATCCCATATACTCAAGCATTACTGAAGGATACCGGCTTAGAAACCATTGGCTGTAATATCATGGCAGGCGATAGGAATCCGATTGACGAAGACCCTGCTATCCGCGAAAACGGCGTAACTTATCTTAAACGGACAATTGAGGTTATTGCGGAGTTAGGTGCTGATACGCTTGTAGGCCCGATGTATAGCGCAGTCGGCAAACTTGTTGGCCGTGGTAGAAACGAACAGGAGTGGGAATGGTGTGTTGAAGGTCTACAAGATGTCGCAGAATTCGGAGGAAAACACGGTGTTACCCTTGCAAGCGAACCGCTCAACCGCTTTGAAACCTATTTCGTCAACATTGCTGAAGATGCTGTAAAGCTTTGTCAGTCGGTGGATAGTCCATATTTCAAGGTGCATCTGGACACATTCCACATGAATATTGAAGAAAAGAATCAGGCAGACGCGATTATAAATACTGGAGATTACCTACATCATATGCACTGTTGTGAAAATGACAGGGGGACTCCGGGGACTGGCCTCGTTGATTGGGATGGTGTTTTTGGTGCTTTGGCAAAGGTTAACTATGACAGATGGCTTGTAATAGAGTCATTTACACCTGCTGTTGAAGAGATTGCCGCTGCGACATGTATCTGGCGTGACATTGCGCCAAGTGCCGAAAGTCTTGCTACGGAAGGACTCGCATTCCTCAAACAGAAAGCGGCAGAGTACCTGTAGTATGGGCAATCACTCAAATTTCAACAGAGATTCTATAGAAAGTCACATCAAATAGGAGGGATTGAGATGCACTGCATCAAATGGATCAGTCTGTTATGTGCGATATTGATTACTGTTTCTCTAACGAGTAAAGCCGAACTACCCAATGCTACAGGAGATGAAACAGAGACCGAGTCTACTGGAGAAGCACGATTTCTAAGTAATATCCGACAACTTACCTATGACGGTAAACGTGCTGGAGAAGGTTATTTTTCTGAAGATGGAAACGCGCTCATTTTTCAAAGTGAACGCGAACCGGATAATCCGTTTTATCAAATTTATCTCCTTAACCTACTAACGGGAGATACACATCGTGTTTCACCCGGTGTTGGGAAAACGACCTGTGCTTTCTTTCGCCCCGGCACTGATCAAGTGCTTTACGCTTCTACGCATCACGACGTTTTTGCTGAAGCAAAGCAGAAAGAGGAACTCAAATTCCGAGCGTCTGGAAAAGAACGCCGCTATAGTTGGGATTACGATGAAGCGATGGATATCTTCTCTGCAAATCGAGATGGAAGCAATCTGACACAATTAACAGACGCACACGGCTACGATGCGGAAGGTTCATATTCTCCCGATGGAAAATACATCGTTTTCTGTTCGCTGCGAGACGCATATCCGAAAAGCGAACTCTCTCCAAAGGACCTCAAGCAGCTTGAAGTTGATCCAGCTTATTTCGGTGAAATTTATATCATGAATGCGGACGGTTCCAACCAGAAACGTTTAACAAATTCCCCTGGATATGATGGCGGTCCTTTCTTTACGCCAGATGGAGAACATATTGTTTGGCGGCATTTTTCAAAAGATGGTGCCACAGCAGATATCTACACGATGCGTATTGACGGTTCAGGGGTTAAACGTTTGACCAATTTTGATAGTATGTCTTGGGCACCTTATTTCCACCCAAGCGGCGCTTACGTCATTTTTGCTTCCAACAAACTCGGATTTTCCAATTTTGAGTTATACCTTGTAGATTCAATGGGGAGACATGAACCTGTTCAGGTCACCTCAACTGATGGTTTTGATGGCCTTCCCGTCTTTTCACCTGATGGAAGTCGGTTGTGCTGGACATCTAACCGAAATAATCAAAAGGTCTCACAACTCTACCTTGCATCATGGAATCATGAAGCTGCACTTGAAGCAATTTCAATTTCACCGAGGCGTCAAATCTCAAGAATTCCAGAACCAGTTGAGAAGAAATCCGAACCCGATGCTTCGTTTACAGATTTTATTGATGAAACTAAAACCAGTATTCAGCAGCACGTTGAATTTCTTGCTGATGACGCTTTAGAAGGTAGGATGACAGGTTCTAAGGGTTCAAAACGCGCTGCGGATTACATCGTTGAACATTTTTCTCGACTCAACCTCCAACCTGCTGGTGAGGAAGGCGGTTATTTTCAAACTTTTGAATTTAATGCTGGGAGTAAGATAATACCAGATGAAAACAACTTTCTTCTCACACGCAAGAAAGAGGGGACAGATGAGCAGCTTGAATTCAAGGTAGATGAGGATTTTTTACCGTTCTCTTTTTCAAGTAATGGTGTTGTTGACGGTGAAGTCGTCTTTGTTGGATATGGGTTAGTCGTCCCTGGAGAAGCAAATGAAGGATACAATTCTTACGCGGGTATAGATGTAAAAGATAAAATTGTTGTTGCACTTCGCTACGTTCCTGAAGGCGTGAAGGCTGAACGCCGACAGCAATTGATTCGGCATGCAGGAATCCGATATAAAGCAGTGCAGGCACGGGAAAACGGTGCGAAAGCGTTCCTTACTGTTGCCGGTCCGAATTCACCAAATGCTGGCAAGATAATCCCACTTACTTTTGACAGCGGCAGTGCTGATTCTGGTATTGTCGCGGGTTCTATTACCCATACTGTTGCAAATACCCTCTTAGCACAAGCAGGCAAAGACTTGAAAGAGGTACAAACCGGACTTGACGATGAGAATCCGCACTTTGTCGGACACTTCCCGTTGCCCGATGTCAAAATCAAGGTAGCTGCCGCCATAGAAAAGATTAAGAAGACAGATAATAATGTGCTCGCTATGCTTCCACCAACACATCAGACAGAGAACAACGAGTACATCATCGTTGGTGCACACTACGATCATATCGGTTACGGTGAGGTCGGATCGCTCGCGAAAGGCGAGGAAAAAGGACAAATCCATAACGGTGCTGATGATAACGCTTCTGGCACTGCTGTTATATTAAAATTAGCAGAGATGTTCAGTGAAGAACGGCAAAATCATCCAGAGAAGTTTAAGAGAGGTGTTATCTTTGCGTTGTGGTCAGGTGAAGAACTCGGACTCATCGGCTCTACACATTTTGTGAATGATCCTGTGCTTCCTTTAAACGATGTTGCTGCCTACATCAACTTTGATATGGTGGGACGTCTCCGCAATAACAAACTTGTCCTGCAAGGTATCGGGTCTTCACCTATTTGGACAAAGTTAATTGAAAAACGGAATGTGCTTGTCGGTTTCAATCTGGCACTACAAAAAGACCCTTATCTGCCAACAGATGTGACAGCTTTCTATCCAAAAAATGTTCCAGTCCTCAGTTTTTTCACGGGTTTGCACAAGAACTACAACCGTCCGACAGATGACGCTGAAACCCTCAACTATGCCGGTTTAGAACGTATCTCAAGTCTGGCTTATGGGATTGTTTCAGACCTAATTAGCGCGGAGACGCGACCAGAATACGTAAAGGTAGAACGGAACAAACCTGAGCAGGGAAGTCGCGGCACGTTACGTGCATATTTGGGGACTATTCCTGATTATACAACTGAGGACACAGGTGTTAAACTCTCTGGCGTTGTAACTGGCGGTCCCGCCGATAAAGCAGGTTTAAAGGGTGGAGATGTCATCGTTGCACTCGGTACTAAAAACATAGAAAATATCTATGATTTAACCTATGCCCTTGATGCTGTGAAAATAGGGGAACCTATTGAGATTGTTGTGATGCGTGATGGGAAACAAGTAAAACTTAAAGTCACTCCTGAAGCGCGAAATTAAATTGTGTATCAGGTTTGCAAAAATTAAAGAGCCCTGTCACCAGTGATTAGATGATGACAAGGCTTTTTAGTTATGTACAAATTGACACTGGGATTACTCCAAGATTTGAAGTTTTCCATCTTTGACGATGAGTGCAATCCGTTCATCAATCCGGTCATACATTGCTTCTCCGTTGGGATCAAAGGAGAAATTGCCTAAAATTGTGGGTAAATCCGTCGTCTGTGCAAGAGCGTCTTGAATCGCGTCTGAATCGATTGATTCTGCTTTTGCAATTGCATTCGCGAGAATATAGAGTGTTGCATACGCCTGCGCCGCCCAAGGTTCGGGTTCCCTATTGTATTCTGCCATATAATTCTGAATGAAGTCCGTATTTCCCGGTGTATCAAACAGATTGGACCACCCCGCAAAAGCTACCGCACCCTCAGCGGCAGCCCCCGCTGCTTCAGCTTCAGCATTTGTCAAATCAGGTACAACAAAGTCAACAGAGTCAGGGATACCGACTTCCCGTCCTTGCTTGATAATCTCAATCATCTCACCAGACAGAGCAGCAATAAAGAGTGTATCAGGCTGAGGATCCAGGTTCATTATATTAGTTAATTGCATTCTAAAGTCGATATCCTTGGTTTTAAAGGTTTCCGTGGACAGAATCGTGACATTGTTCGCCTCAAGTGCTTTCTTTAGCTCTTGATAACTACTTGTTGAGTAGGTATCAGCCTCATCATATATCATAGCTACATTTTGGTATCCGAGTTTCTCTTGAGTCACCATTATGCCAGTTGGCGTCAAAATATTTGTGGCAAGACCAATGCGGAAGATATAATTTCCAAGACTGCTCAAACCCGCAGCGGAAGAAATCGGGCTAATAGCCACGACTCCAGCAGCTTGTGCAATCGGAAATGCTTCTTCAAGATGTGTTGAGATACCAATGCCAATGATGACAGGTACACCAAAATTCACTAATTCCTGAACGGCTGCAACACCACCCTTTACGGTGCCCTGAGCGTCTACATATTCAAACATGATGTTCACATGACCCAGCATATTAATTTCATCTCTTGCTAAATCAAGTCCACGTTTCATTGGAAGTCCATAAGGTTCGGCGTTATCCCCTGACTGATCTACGGCAATACCAATAGTAACCGTTGGCGCTTCCATCGGTTGCATTTCGTCATCAGGCAACTCTGTAAAGATTTGAAGTTCCCCGTCTTTAGCGATAAGTACAATCTCTTCATACAACGCCTCTCCGTTGGGGTCAAAAGAGAAATTACCGGATTTTCCTAATATCGTGGAAAAATCCATCGTCTCTGCCAAGGCATCTCGAATCGCTGTTGAATCTGCTGATGGTGCTTTTGCAATTGCCGCGGCAAGAATTTTGAGAGTTGCATAGGACTGTGCCGCCCATGGCCCAGGTTCATGGCCAAATTTTGCCTGATAATTCTGTATAAAAGTTTGATTTCCCGGTGTATCAGTCAAATTAGACCACCCCGTAAAAGTAATCGCCCCTTCGGCGGCATCGCCAGCTTTCTGCACTTCGGCATTGGTTAAATCAGGAACAATCAAACGAACAGAGTCGGAGATACCGATCTCACGCCCCTGTTTGATAATCTCAGTCATCTCTTGTGCCAGAGCAGCGATGAATAAGGCATCAGGTTGAGTTTCCAGATTTTTTATATTGGTTAATTGCTGAGTAAATGTAGTTTCCTTGGTTTTGAAGGTTTCCTCAGTCAGAATTGTAACGCCGCTCGCCTCAAGTGCCTTCTTCAACTCATCCCTGACACTACCGGAGTATCTATCAATTTCATCATATATCACTGCCACGTTTTGATAGCCGAGTATCGCATGAGTGGTTATCACACCATTGGGAATCAGTATATCTGTGGCGAGACCTGCGCGGAAGGCGAAATCTCCAATCTCCTTACTCAAACCAGCAGCAGAGGAGACCGAGCTAAAAGTGACTATCCCTGCATCTTGTGCTATCGGAAAAGCATCTTCAAGGTAATCTGAGACTGCTATCCCTACGATAGCAGGGACATCTCTATCAACCAATCTTTGGACAGCAGCAATCGCCCCTTCTTCGGAACTCTTATCGTCCTCAAGGATAAACTTTATACTCCCGCTACCGTGCATTGCATTGTTAATCTCATCTCGTGCCATGATAAAGCCGCGTTTCATTGGAAGACCATACGGTTGGGCATCTTTCCCTGTCAGAGACACGACAACACCAATAGTAATGTCTTCATCCATCATCTCAGGCATTTCACCATCAGGTATCATCGGTGCGATCCTTTCGCAACCGATAAACCCTACAGACAAGGCAATAATTGCCAAAACAGAAGTGAATATTGTGATTTTTTTAATGTACATTTTGAATCTCCTTAATTTTAAAATTAAAAACCAGGAGGGGAATAAATAATTGCGTTACTACCCTCTCCCAAATATGTTAACGCTGAAAAATGTCCTTTGTATCAAGTATTTTGATACCAAAGAACCACATGAAGTCAAATGTCCCAATCTAAAGTTCAATGTTAAGAACTTGACCAAATCTATTATTCCATAGTTCTTAGTTATTGTCAAATAAAAGCGCAAAATGGTCATTCGATTGTTTTACGCTTGACATAGGGCTGCTCTTTTTCTATAATCACAATTGAAATGTGTTGAAATTCATTTGGACGTACTTTAAGAGCACCCAATGATTTCCAATAATTAACCGACCAGTTTGCAGTTTGATAGAATTTAGCGATAGCTAACAGAATCATATCTATGAGGTAATTCTATAACCCTATTACGGGAGGAGAAAAACCATGGATGCCCTCAAGAAAGTTATAGGCGTTGTTCTCATCATCATTGCGGCAATAGTTGCAATTCACACTGTTATTGAGCCTTTGTACCATACGTCCGCTGAAGAAGGTAACCCGTTTAGTTCCGTTTGGAAGTACATTAACTACCTCTCTGCAATTTCAATAGTGCTGGGGGTGATATTTAGTTACGCTCGTATGAGTCGAAGCGGGGAGAATTCAAGCGTTCAGGAGTTTATAGCAGCGAACACGTTATTTTACGGATTCATGTTTGCAGCAATATTATTCTTCTATAACTGGTTTGGCACCTTTGGCGTAGCAAAAGACTTTACAGCAGTCGGAGCTGAAACCAGATCAGTAGTGTGGATTATCTTTGATGCGCTACTTCCGTTGTTAAATGGTGCATTGGGAGCACACTTACTGCGATCCAATGCCAGTGAATAGGAAATGGTCTGTGGAAAACTTTTGCGTTCGCGTTGTCGGACGCAAAAGTTTTCCTCTGGCGAATTTGTTTAAGATAATGTGACTTTCTACATAAAATAATATTATAATTGCATTGTACAATAAAAATATGAAATCTGACTACCTGACACTGTGACGGTAGTTACAAATAGGAGAATTTTATGAACACAAAAATTTTTAGGTTAACACTCTGTGTGTTCCTTACGCTCTCAGTCGCTTGGCTGTCTGGGTGCGAAAAAATGATGGATATGATGCCTCCTACGGACGACGAAATGGTATCTACGCTTAAAGTAGGTTTGATTCATCCACATCCAAATTACATCACTTTTGGAAATGGGGCAAAACTCGCCCAAGCTGAAATCAACGCAGCCGGTGGTGTGCTTGGCATGCAGGTTGAACTTGTCTTTAAAAAGGAAACAACAGATACTGTGGTTCAGTCTGCAACAGATTTGGTTGAGATGGACAATGTTGTTGCAATATTAGGTCCTTTGTTTTCGAGTCATGCGGTTAAGGTAGGACCGGTTGCAACTGTGCCTGTGCTTTTGGGAGCAACAAGGGCAGAGGTGACGGCAGAAGCGACTGACCCAAACGATCTTATGTTCCTTATTGGAGGTTCCAATGTCTTACAAGCAAAACTTCTGGCAAAGGTTACCGTAGAGCAACTTGAAGCAAAAACCGCCGCAATGATTTGGCAGGATAAAGATGTTTATTCTGAGGGGTTTGTCGGAGCATTTAAGGCAAGTTTTACAGAACTTGACGGAAGCGTAGTTGTAGAACAAACATATCCAGGCAACGACGGGACGATGTTTGATTCCCAACTTACTGCAGTTAAAGAGGCAAATCCTGATGTGCTTCTTCTCGCCAGTTTTCCGAAATCAGTACCACGGATAATGGCACAAGCACGTGCAATGGAAATTACATCTACCTTCATTGGTAGCGATGGTTGGGACGATCCGCTGATATCTACGACTTTAGAGGATAATGAACCTGTTGATGGTTACTATTGTACCAACTTAGATCCGGATGCTGTAGGTTTTAATTCTGCTTATGCAATGGAATATGGCTCTGTTGACGGGATTGCTGCAACTGGCTATGATGCCATGAAAATTTTGGCAATGGCAATTGAGAGCGTAGGATCGGCAGATGATCCGGCTGCGATTCGCGATGCAATTGCTAAAATCACAAACTACGAAGGTGCGACCAGTATTTCTGGGTTTGATGATAACCGCAATCCTATCAAAAGTGTCGGTGTGCGTCAAATTCTTAATGGAATGCCGCAGGATGATATAATTGAGGCAACACCTGAGTAGACACAGGACGAACAACACAAACTTATCATAGTAAAATCCACAATTACCTGAACATTGGCGAGGTTAGGAAATCTCGCCCAGCGAGAGCGTGTCGGGATTGCTATTCATTGAAATGTGAACATATTTTAGAATTTTTTACTATAAAAACAAAAGACGAGTTCTCTATAGTGAGAACTCGTCTTTTATTAAACAACCAATAGGTTTTGTACTACTCAAATGTAAATTGTGCAACAACACCAGCATGGTCAGATGGCCATAACCCGGAAGGAAGTCGGTCAGCTGATTTGTCGCCGACTGTGAATGACAGAACAGGCAGAGATAAATCCATATTTCGCACAAAGATTTGGTCAATCCGTACCGAGAGATCACTCACCTCATTTAATATGTCATCATCTTGACAGCAAGTATTACCTGTCCCCTCCGAATCCATCTGCCAAACGTCAACATATCCCGCTGACAACAAAAGTTGGTATCCAGTGCCATCGGTTGCTCTCGTATTGAAATCCCCTAATAGAATAATTGGTAAAGTTTCATTACTAAGGACATCAACAAGTTCCTGTGCTTGTGCAATATTTTTTTCCTCCGAGAGTCTTTTCACTTCCAAATGTGTATTAACAACGCGGTAAGTGACACCTGCAACAGTGGCATCTACGGCTGCATAGCCTCTTTTTACTTCAAACTCGAGCATTTCAATTGTAAGCGCATTTTTGTAGTTAGCTGCCACCGGATTTGATATTTCAACATCGCTGCGAGAAAGGATTACATTATAATCGGTTAATCTGACATCATCAATACCGGTATCAGTAAATATCGGCATTTCAATATCTATATTTTCAACTTGTGCAGCGACTTGATAATTTAAGCCTTCTGCTTGGAGTGCATCCATCAAGATTTTGAGGAAATCCAAGATGACCTCTTCAGCCGAAACTGTGCCACCTAAGATGAGGTCCCCCGGACTTTGACGGCGAATTAATGTAATTTCTTGCAGTCCGATAAGGTGGGGTTGATGCGTTTTGATGGATTTTGCAATTGCCACAGCACGTCCCGGGAAATCGGATGCCATGATGTTGTTATATATTTTAGCAACTTCTCCCGGCACTTGTCCTAAGTTCTCTACGGATAGAAGGGGATCAGCACTGCCGCCGACATATACATTATAGGTCATCACTGTAAGAGGTTGCATATCTGTCGGTGTCGTATCGGGCGGCAATATTACTTTATCTGTTATTTTTTCACACCCCGACACGGCAAAAAGTATAGCAAAGAATAGAAAAACAATTTTTAATTTTGACAAAATGTTTCCTCCAAGAGAAAGATAATATAGGGCGAGGTTTGTGCCCAATTTTTTATTAACAGGTGTTGTTAACACATTCCGTAAACGAATTCGTCATCTAAAGTTGTTAACTTAACCCTAAGAATTTGATTTATCGTAGAATCTGGGGCATCTAAAAGCACGCGGAGATAGTTGTCTGTAAATCCCGCAAGAAAGTTTCTTTTACCTTCCCTACTTTCTTCAACTAACACATTTTTTTGTTTACCCAGCATCCGTTTACGAAACGCTGTATTGAGTTGGTTTCCCAATTCAATCATCGCCTTACTTCGTTCAGCAGAAACATGAGTAGGTATTTGGTCTGTGTAAGCGGCTGCAGGTGTGCCCTTACGCGGGGAGTACCGAAACACATGCAGTTGACTAAATCCGATTTTTTCAATGAACTCAAGCGAATCGTTGAAATCCGCTTCGGTTTCACCGGGAAACCCGACCATTATGTCTGTCGTGATACCAACATCATCGGTAAAACGCGCACGTAGCGTATCAACAAGATGAGCAAATTGCTTGGTAGTATAACGGCGGCGCATTCTACGTAAAACATTATCTGATCCCGATTGAATAGGAATATGGAAGTGGGGCATACACTTTGGAAGGGCAGACATCCGTTCAGAGAGGATATCGGGAAAATACATCGGTTCTATTGAGCTGAAGCGGATACGTTCAATACCATCAACACCGTGTATCTGTTCTAAGATATCTGCAATATCCTTGTCTCTTCCTGTGTCTTGTCCATAAGCACCAAGATGTACGCCGGTAATCACAATTTCCTTGATTCCGCTATCGGCAATCCGCTGCGCTTCATCAACTATCTCAGAAAGTGGGCGACTTGTCATCCTGCCTCGCACATACGGGATGATGCAATAGGTGCAAAAAGCGCTACAACCATCCTGGACCTTTATCAAGGCACGTGTGCGTTTGCCAGCGTTGCTAACCCCGCTGCTAAATCGCGCGTGTTCTCGAATTGCATCGTGCTGAATAGGTTGAATCTGGAGAGGTGTCTCGGCATGCAACTTATCAAGATAGGTTTGAAAATCTGCTTTTTCACGGTTGCCGAATACAAACGTCACACCCGGTATTTGATCAATGGCCTTCCGATCACTTTCAGCATAACACCCGGTAACCAGCACATCGGCGTTTGGATTCTGTCGAATTGCCCGCCGAATAACTTGGCGTGCTTTCTGATCAGCAGCGTTTGTAACCGTGCATGTATTTACGAGATACAAATCTGCAGGTTGTGTTTCGTCTACAACGGTGTAACCGTTGCGGACAAGTGTTTCCCGCATTGATTGCGTGTCGTATTGATTAACCTTGCACCCCATTGTAATCAGTTTTGCTGTTTTCATTGTTTCATTGTTTTTAAGTTAGATTTCAATTAATGGTACTCTGCACCAGCGAGGGGAATCAACGCCGAATGCGCGTTTGGCATTCGGCGGGAAACCACGCCTACCTTCACCACAGGTTAGATTACAACTGATATTCATAAGCGGCGATAGTAATTCCCGCAATTGCAGCGGTTTCTGTTCTCAAGATATTTGAACCAATCGTCACGGGAATACACCCGTTTTCAATTGCAGCGTTAACTTCCTTATCGGTAAAACCACCTTCTGGACCAACTAAAAGTGCGATAGATTCTACCTTAGTTTTTTCTCTCAACACTGTTTTGATATGTTGTTGCTTCTCATTTTCCCAGAAAATCAGACTGAGCGCATATTTTTGGATCGTGTTCAGAGATTCATTAAATTTTTGCACCTCATGAAGTTCTGGTAACCACGGGCGTTTGCACTGCTTTGTTGCTGAGAGGACAATACGATGCCAACGTTCACAACGATTTTCACTCGGTTTCTGTAATGTACGTTCTGTTGACATAGGGACAATTCGTGTTACTCCAAGTTCGGTCGTCTTCTGTAAAATCAACTCCATCTTATCGTTTTTTGGCAACGCTTGGAAAAGCATTAGAGACGGTGTATTTCTTACATGAAACTCGTAGTTAAGGATTTTTGTCTCCACTGACTCTGCATTAATTTCAAATATTTTTCCGATACAGACGCTTCCTTCTCCATCAATAATTCGGATTGTATCGCCAGGTTCCAAACGAAGCACATTTCGGAGGTGGTGTTGTTCTGAACCAGTAATCGTAGCAATGTTTTCATTAATCCGAATTGAAGGAACATAGAACGTATGCATCTTTTTCTTATGTCAATCATATAGGAATTCAAGTTTATACTAAAGTTCGTAATTTTTCTATAACTGCTTTCGGATGTTCGCTTTTAAAAATTGCTGTACCTGCCACAAGAATTGTTGCACCATGACGGACAGTCTGTGGACCTATATCTACTGTTACACCTCCATCTACCGAAATGTCAGGCGAATTATCAATATCTTGAATTTCATGATGCAATTTTTCAATTTTCTCAAGGGTACTTGGTATAAATGATTGTCCGCCGAATCCTGGCTCAACACTCATTGGTAATACAAGATCAATATGTGTCAGATAGGGTGTAACCGTCTCAGTTGGTGTTTT
Source organism: Candidatus Poribacteria bacterium (assembly GCA_028820635.1). Lineage (GTDB taxonomy): Bacteria > Poribacteria > WGA-4E > WGA-4E > WGA-3G > MSPOR6. Next base: position 151,983 of record JAPPIG010000019.1, on the reverse strand, counting down.
GGGTGAAAATGCCAAGCCAACTTTAATGTCATGTGCCTTAATTGCGGTAATTATCTCATTGGGATCATCTTCACTCTCAATATGGAAGGTTATCAGATTTGCCCCGGCAGATGCAAGGGCATCTATGTATCGCAGCGGACGGGTTACCATGATATGCACGTCAAATGGCACGTCTGTTTTTTCACGTACTGCAGCAATTAACGGGGGACTTATACCGAAGTTTGGGACAAATTCGCCATCCATTACATCAAAATGAAGCAAATCAGCACCTGCCTCAACAACTCGTATGACCTCTTCACCAAAACGGCTGAAGTCAGATGCTAACAGAGATGGCGCTATTTTGGGTTGTTTGAAAATTTGAGCTTCCCTCCGATTTACAGTTACCGATGCTCCGCAAGGTTATTGATAACGACGTTCATACAATTTTTTACCGTCTTCAAACACAATTACGTGAGCCGCACCAAAAACCTTGATCCTTCTCTTTTCTAAGTCAATGACGGCTCCAGGTCCAAAAGATGCATCAATTACATCGCGTTCACTATAGTCATCAAAAACAACGATTTTGACATTAAGTGAGCGATTCCCTCCTTCGCTGACAGTGTGTTTATGTGTTAACCACCTGCCACTGTTTTCTGTTTCACCCCTTATGCCGCTGACTTCCAAAGTTATCAAATCCCCACTTTGGACAAGTTTTTCGTGACTAATTATTCTCCCCTGTTTGATTTTTGGGTGTGGAATGTTTTCAATTTCAACATTTAGACCAATCGCTTCAAGTGCTGGCAAAACCTCATTTACAGGTTGATCCTTCAGGTCAGGCAGTTTAATTTGCAGGGGTTTTCTTCCAAGACTTACCAATATGTTCACATGGCTGTCGCGTTGTCTTTGACTACCCTCAGATGGGCTTTGAGCTATGACGGTATCCAACAAATATTTTGTCGAATGGACATAAGCGACTGAATTTAGGTGGAAACCCGCAGACTTAAGCGTTTCGTATGCCGTATCTCTCGATTTTCCAATTACTGATGGAACAGGCGTTAGATCTGGCCCAATACTCACTGTAAGTTTAACGGTATGGTGGGGGTTGATACTGATATTTGCAACGGGGTCTTGTGAAACGACATTTCCTATTGGTTCTTCGTTGCTACTGGATTGCAGAATGGTTTTTTCTGCCTCCAACCCAGCCTTGGAAAGTGAATTTATTGCTTGGTAATAGTGTTTACCTACAAGGTTTGGAACCAAAATCTCATTCGATTTAACCCACTGCGGAATCACAACAAAAACCGTCAAAAAACCTATAATTCCAGTTACTATTAGACAATAGGTGGCAATCTTGACCATTCCCCATAAGGTCTTATTAAGTTTGTTCATCCCATTTCTGAATCCTTATGCGGCTATTACCGAATTATACACCTAAGTTGATAAACTCTCACCGCTTTTTATTTGATACCCATTGACAAAATCGTATATTTCCATAACCTTTTTAGTTGCCGGTTGAACTTGCAATAATTGGAGTTCACCTTTACCTGTCACAACAAACATTTGTCGTTCTGATGTAATTTTAATGGTTCCAGGTAGTTCATTTGGAATTTTTTGTTTCACTTCGTGCGTATCTTCATGCGGCAGTGCCCGAATAATCTTAAGGAGCGTTCCTTCCCGAAAAAATGAATATGCCCCTGGCCATCCCGTTGTTCCTCTAATTAGATTGTGTATTGTCGTTGCAGGTTCATTCCAATTGATATGTCCAACGGTCTTAGTTAAACGTGGTGCATGCGTTGCCTCAGCATGATTCTGCGCTGTCGCTACTGGGGGTTGTCCATGTGGCAAGTTGCCCAGCACTTTGACTAAAAGCCTTGCCCCAATAATCGCTAATTCATGGTGCAATTTTTCTGTCGTATCTTCAAGTTCTATAGGTATCTGATCCATGCAAATTATATCACCCGTATCTTCTCCGGCATCCAAGAGCATAAGTGTTACACCTGTCTCCTTCTCGCCGTTAATTAATGCCCATTGAATTGGGGCTGCACCTCTATATTTCGGCAACAGAGAAGGGTGTAAGTTTATAACACCACATGGCGGAATATCCAAAACTGTTTGCGGTAGAAGTTGACCGAAAGCAGCTACGATAATAACATCTGGAGCAAGTTGTTTCAGCGTCCGAACAAATTCTGGTGCTCTAACCTTCTCTGGTTGAAAAACCTTAAGGTGATACTCTGTTGCAATCTGCTTCACTGGTGGCGGAGTCAGTTTTTTGCCTCTTCCACTTGGACGATCAGGTTGAGTTACTACAGCAACAATTTCAAAATGATGGGCAATAAGTTCTTTCAGCGCGGGAATTGCAAATTCACTGGTGCCCATAAAGAGAACACGCATTTTTTGTATATTACCTATCTTCCGTCAGTTATTGAGTGCTAAGAAATGATTAGAATCGTATTTCAAACAGCGGGATGACTAAATCAACAGGCTGTTCTGCTGACCACATATTCAATTGGGTATTTACCGTGTATCGTCCATGTTGTCGGAAATTTGTTGAGATACCATATACGTTTGCATGTGGACCGAAAATAGTCCCGCGAGCAATACTTCCATCAGAAGGAATCACTTCGTCCGTTGGACGTGATGGCGGTATGTATCCCGGCACACTCGGTGCTGACCTGTCTACATTACGTGTATGTAGCCAGTCCCAAATACCAATGAACAGTGATAACGAAATAGCACAAATACCCATCACGCGGTAATTCTGTGAAGTCAATTCCGGTGCAATTTTATTTGTCTGTATCATTTTTACACCGCGAACTCCCAAATAACTGTGTACTGCCGTAAATGGGAGGGCACTTAACGTAACAATTTCAAATCTACGTAATGCGCTTTCGTGATATTCCTCTTGGTGTGTCCCCTGAGTTTGCTGTGTGGGAGGACTACTTTGGTTTTGTGCTTGTGAGTGTGGCACTAATATGAAAATTGCTACTAAAGCGAGTGCAAATATACGACTTCTATATCTAAACATAATTTTAACCTCTTAACTTTGTGTGAAAGTTATACCATTTTTAATTGACAAATTGTCATAACATATTGTAGGTCGGTATGAGGAACGAAACCCGCCAAATGCCACACGGGGAATGCCAAATGGCATTCATACCGTTGATTTGGCGAATTTGGCGTTGATTTGGACATGACGCTATAAAAAGTCGGGTTTCGCTACCGCTCCTACCCGACCTACGAAATAATGTCGTATTATCATATAGAAATGGTATTACTACAAAACAAGACACAAGATATAATTGATTTTGTTAAGTATAGGACTTTATATTGCTAACTCAATTAACGTTCCGATGCTGAATACGAAAGAGGTAAACAATAAGCATCCCCGCGCCTATACACACGGACACATCTGCTACATTAAAAGTAGGCCAAAATAAGTTTTTGCTTTCAATGCCGAATTGCAGGAAATCAACTACTGACCCCAAGTAGACACGGTCAATAAAGTTACCAACTGCCCCTCCAAGTAGAAAACCGAGTGAGGTTTGCATCCATCGACTATTCTGAAATCTGAAGGAATAGATAAAAATAAATATCAACGCTACGATTGTAATTATAATCAATAGTGTACGTTGATCTGAAAAAATTCCGAATGCAGCACCCGTGTTTCTATCATGTCGTAGATTAAAAAAACCACGAATAATTGAATAACCGCTCCCTTGGGGGATATGCATACGTACAAGCCATTTAGTGATGATATCAAGCAACAATGCTGGAACAGCGACTATTACTAATGGCAAAATCTTTTTTAAGTATTGAATCGGAGAAATCACTTCCTGAGTCATCCCGCTAATGTTAGGTAGTTGATTGATAGTTCTTCTTAAACGATTCCCATTCAACCTTCACATCAATTTGCCCGGAAATTTCTGGCAATTGACACCACTCACTTCGAAATATACTTTTAGAAAAGATATTTATCTGAGCAAAAATTTCCTCAGCTAAAAAAGGGTGAATCGGTGCAAGGCGTTGTAAAATGCTCTTGGATATTAATAGTAGTGCAATTTGGACAGAGTCTGATCTTTTTTTCGGAATTTTACCACAACAGAATTCTAAATAAAAAAGAAGTTCAGTATGACAAAAATCGTATAATGAACGCCACATTTCATAGAAATCTCTTACATGGTAGGCTGCCTCAATATCAATTAAAAGTCGATTAGTTAATGAAACCGCAAGCATGTCAGGTTCTTGTAGTAAGGCAGTAATGTCCTCGTTGAGTCCTTTTGAAAAAATAGTATGTGTAACAGAATTCCCTTTCTCTTGCAAATCTGCCAGCAATTCGACTGCCTGATATAGTATTTCTTTAAGCTGGGCGTATTTTTGGTTGTATTCCGCTATCAACTCTTCAAGTTGTTTAGCACCATCCCCTTTTAGTTGAACTTGATGTAAATCTGGGACTATTGAGATCAACCGTAAAACATCCGCAGGGTATTTTTGTAGGATTTTTTCCTGCACTTCGGTATCCCAAACCTCTTCAGCAATATCGTTTAATTTTAGGAATTTAAAAGGTTGGCTCTCTTTCGTAGAGCGGCTCAGTTGGAGAGATGCTGAAAGTACACTCAATTCTCCTAACCATTTCAAAAAAGGAGTACGCGGCACAAACGCAACATTCGTGGACGCAGCAATAGTTGACTTCTTGAAATCCGAAGTATCAAGCGTTTGGAGTAAGTTCGCAAAATGGCTTTCAATATATGTTAACTCTTTTCGGAAGTCTTTTGAATGACAATTCACACAGACCGTATCAGCAGGTAAGAGTTCTTCAACGCTCAGGCGGAACCAGTGTTCGGAACCGCGTCGGATAGAACCACGAACAGCACGAAGGATTTTTTTATCTGTAATAAGACTGTTACAATTATCACACCTCAAAACTGGAAGCGGAATTCCCCATTGACGTTGTGATGAAATTGGCATATCGGAGACATTCATCATTTCATTTTGAATGTTCTCACGTATTTCGTCGTCGTAATGGTTCCAGTACTCGGGACAATTTGAGAGTTGTTCACTAATGTCACTTGAAGTTATGGAAAACATCCAGTGGCGGTATGGGCGTGCAACCGATAAACCATTGCAATGTTGGCATTCAAGTTGTTTTACTTTTTGTTTACGCGCTTTAATTAAGCATCCTCGACCTTCCAATTCATCAATGATAAACTCAATGGCGTTTGACAAATTTAATCCGCACAAAATATCTGCATCTTCTGTGAACCTGCCAGTTTCATCAAAAACCGGTGTTGTTGGTGTAGATGATATAGAATCTGCTTGAGTAGAATTGCCGATGTTTGGTAATGTCTTGTAAATATTATAACTAAGCGAATGATGTGCAGGGTTTAGTGGGATAATTCCTTCCATTAATTCTTTTTTTTCAGAAGAATCAGAGATGCTTTCAACTATTTTCTCCGGTATTATAAAAAATGGCAGATCAGTTAACGAAAATAGTGGATGGGAAACAGTGCAATTACTAAACTGCCTTACTTCTAATTCAGTAATGGGTTTTGGGTATTTTTTGCGTTTGGCGTTTGGATCAACAAGTTTATTGAATTGCCGTTTAGAAAAAATAAGATATTGATTTTCAAATTCAGTGAGCAAAAAATTACTATTTTCATAAATACCTATTGCGATCATCCCCACGATCTCCGACAATTGTGAAAGAGGAAAACGGACTGCAAAATAAACATCTTTTCCTAATTCTTCAAAACCGGTGTTGAATGGGAACTTCACATAGGTATCTAAAACGCTATTTGAAACAGATGTCACTGTTTTGCCTACTTCCAATGGAGACACACATTTTGGACACCAATGACTGAGTTTTAGTTCGTCGCGTAAAAATTTAGCCTCCCGTAGTCTATCAAAGAAGCCAAAGAGTTTAGTCTCATGTCGTGTCTCCAATGTTTTTTCAGCGGAAGTCCAATCAGCAAAAATTCCGAGTTTCTGTAATTTCTGCTGCTGTATTTTCAATTGTTCGCCATAAAACTGTTTACACTGTTTACGCAAATTGATGATATTTCCCGAAACTTTAGCTGTACTCTCCTTAATTACGGTCACTTCAACACTAAAAGGAAAGGTTTCCCAAAGTGGAGAATAAACTACAGTTTTTCCCTGCATCATTTCATATTTCAAAAAAATATCTTGGAAAATTTTCCTTCGAAGTGTATCAACACTTAGTCTGTCAACAGGGGTCGGCATTTCTCTGACCACGTATGTTGGCAATTCTGTAGTCTTTTCATCAATCTTGTAGACATTTTGGGTTGCCCACAATTTGAGAATCTCTGATTCGTGGGGATTGTGTACAACGTTCTCGGTAGGAGCAGATGTTAGGGCTTTATTCTCTGATTTACCCTTAGAACGTTTAGTTGTGGTGTCCTTTGATGGAGAATTTGCCTTTTTCATAATTTGATGTTATTCCGGCAAATGTATTCGCAATGTACACCGGATCTAAATTGGGCAGAACTGTAGAAACAATTTTATGTTAAAATTTATAATATACTGGTGAGAATGTATAAAAGGAATAACAACACCATCGGTGAAAAATCAATTCCTATATTTCGACTCATTGGTTGAAGCACATTGCGAATCGGTTGCAAAACCGGCTCAACAATTTGACTTGTTAGCCTATAGATTCCCCGAACGGTTAGATTTTGCGTACCAAATACAATCCATGAGAGAAACACGTTTACGAAGACAATCAGCATATAAATTCTAAGTAACCGACTGATAATATAAGCAAGCAGATCCATTACGTTATATGTCTTTTCCTATTTTGCAGTGTCGAGTTGTTTTGCCCGTTCTGTTGCAGCAAGAATTGCCTCTGCAAGTGTTGCGCGCAATCCCCCTCGTTCAAGTGCATGGAGCCCAGCTGCTGTTGTCCCGCCGGGTGTTGTCACTCGGTTTTTGAGGACAGCTGGATGATCTTGTGAATGCGACAACATTGTTGCTGCTCCCAAAACAGTGTGTATTGCCAGAGTTTGTGCGTCCTGACGAGGCAGACCAACATGTACGCCCGCATCCGCAATTGCCTCTACAAAAAGGGCTACATAAGCAGGACCACTACCACTGACCGCAGTAACCGCATTCAGGTGGCGTTCCTCCATTATTAATGTTGTTCCGCAAGTGTCAAATAACTTCTTTGTAAAATTAAGGTGCTCCACTTCTGTAGTACTACCTGCTGTTAAAACAGATATAGCTGCTTCAACGGAAGCCGCTATATTCGGCATCACACGAACAATTGGAGGTGGCGTTTCAAAATACGATTCAAGGGTTTCAGTTGTAACCCCTGCCGCTATACTTACAATCCATTGTGGCGGTGATAAGTTGTGCGCTACTTGTGGTACGATGTGCGGTACAGCTACAGGTGGAACTGCACATAGAATAACATCTGTCTCTTGTATTAACTCGTCAATATCTGATGCAGCGTTCACACCCTTTTCATCACACAGTTGGGTTACCAGATTTTTGTCCAGATCAGTTATACAAATCTGTTGTGCTGGTAGCAAGCGATCTACTATACTCCTAACAATGATCCCGCCCATTTTCCCAACACCAATCACACCCAATTTCTGGTTATCTACCACCATTTTACTCCTATACAAATTCTAATCAAGATACGTAAAGATTAAACTGTGGTTTCAAAGATTGCCCTACCAATCCTAACAAGATTCGCTCCTTCTTCAATTGCAACTTCAAAATCGTCTGTCATCCCCATGGAGAGATATTGCATTGTTATGCCTGGATATTTCTCAGTCTTTATCCTATCCGAAAGGGTTCTCAACAAAGCAAAAGCTGGACGATTTGTTTCTGGAGAAGGACTTAACACCCCCATTGTCATTAACCCAACAATACGTACACTGGAATATGACAATGACTTTTCCATAAAATCGAACACATCTTCCGAATCTAAACCAAATTTGCTTTCCTCACCAGTCGTATTTATTTGTATTAAAATGTCTGTCTGTTTTTTTAGGACTTCTGTACGGCGCGATATCTCAGCTAAAAGTCTCAAACTGTCTACTGAATGGATCAGAGAAAATATCTCTAATGCGGACTTAACCTTATTTCTCTGCAAGTGTCCAATGAGATGCCAATCACACTTTAGCGTGTTTGATGCTGCCAAAAAACTATGAATTGGATCGTATTTCTGTTGTGCTTCCTGTATACGGTTTTCACCTATATCCGTAGCACCAGCAGCAAGGAGCGATTGAATCTCTGATATTGAACGCCCTTTTGTAACTGGAACAAGCTTAATTGAATCTGGAGAACGACCACTCCGTTCTGCAGCTGCCGCCATACGTTCCTTGACACTTGCAAGGTTTTCAGCAATCCAATTCAATTCTCATTCTCCTCACGCTGTAAGGTCTCAGTTTCATCCGTACCCGATAGATTCTTCTCTGTTTTACCAATTAAGCGTGAATATAGATTTTTCCAGTCGTCAACGTGAAAAAGTGTTCCTATAACGGCTATCAATATCCCAAAACAAACGATTCCGATACCGACCACAACAACATGCGTAGCCTCAGTGTAAACTTGGGTTACTCTTACAGCGGTTGATGTTTCCTTAGACAACTCCTTCTGATATTTCGCAGGATGAACACAACCCCGTATGATAAAAATAAGACCTATTATACTCGTTAAGATAGATAACGATGTGAAAATGGAACGCATTTCAATTCTCACTTTGATCCCAGACCGAAGGCGTACTCCGGTCACTTAATGATACCATTTTTTTGCCAGCAATGCAAATTTGTTTCACTCCATAGCCCGAAGTATTCTACAGCAATTTGCCTTGACAAAGGTTTAGTAATTTATCAAGTAATAGGAAGATTTTTCTTAATTTGCGTGGATGAGTTGTATAAATGAAAACATCCTTCCTGTTTGTCCCCCCTCTGCTCGATGTGAATAAAAATTATCTGTGCAACAAGCGGTACAATATGGAGATATTGAAATTGATTCGGATGTTACGCCAACATCAACTAATTGGGAAAAGTTGGCTGTCTGTAAACTTAAATTTAGCCCGTTGTGTACGGCTTGACCGAAATGTCTTACAAACTGAGAAATTAAATCTGGACTAACGGTGTAACAACATTTCTGAATAGAAGGTCCTAAGTGGATAAGACAATTTTCTGCAATAGTGTCAAATTGAGCTTTCATTTCTGCAAGTGTTTTGGCGGCAATTCGTGCCAAAGTACCACGCCACCCAGCATGTGCAATTCCGATAGCAGGTGAGGCTACATCCAAGATAAAAATCGGGACACAATCAGCAGTGAAAACACCTAATGTCTCGTCCTGCTGTGCTGAAATTAAGGCATCTCCTATTTTTTCAGACACATTTTGGTTTTCAACATCCCAAAATAATGTTGCAACTGTATCTGCATTTATAACAGCATCACTATGAATCTGTCTGCAATATTTTAGCGTCTTAATACCGGTATGGTCTGAAAAGAGTTGCTGATTTTGAGAAACTGCATCTGGATTGTCCCCTACATGCGAAGCTAAATTAAGAGAGGTGTAAGGTGTCTTGCTTACTCCTCCACAGCGGAGACTTATTCCCGCATGGACAAGGGATGTCTCAGTTAATTCATCAATTGTGTGATACAACTTTGTTGTCAAGATATATAATCTTCCCGAGGTGGGCTAAAAATATCCAGGGCAATTGCCATCTTGTCAAATGCCTTAGCACTGTGTTTTACATGTGAGGGAATAAGGTAAGTGTCCCCTTTTTTGAGCATTCGTGATTCTCCGTCAATAGTCAATTCAAATGTGCCTTCTAAAACCATACCCATCTGTTCATGCTGGTGGCTGTGTTCTGCAACTGTGCTATGCGGTTGCAAATAGACATAGGACATCATTAGTTTTTCACCATGGATTGTCCGAATTGTTACCCCATCAAAAACCTGTTTTTCAGGTTGAACATTAATATCAACAAATGGCATCAAGAACACTCCACTCTACTTGACAAACGTGAAAATCAGTAATGGGTTTCGCTATGGAAAAGGTGTATTTGGATCGGAGGGTTCGACATAAAGTACTCGCTTACAATTGGAACAATAAACCAATTTTTCATATTTTTCTGCTTCTTTTAGGTTTTGCGGCTGAATTGTAAGACGACAACTTCCGCAAGTTCCATTTTTGCCCAATGCAACAAAATCGGTTTTATGTCGTTCCATCCACCGATGGTATTGTGTGCTAAGTTTCTTGTCAATTTTAGGCAGAAATGTGTTCCGCTGCTCTAATTTTTCATTTATCTCGGTTTGCAAATTTTTCTGTTCTGCACGGAATTCAGTTGTTTTTTCAGTAGTCTTTGCATCTTCACGAACAACCTCCGCCTCAAGCTCTGTCAATTCCGACTTCAACTGCTCACCTTTTTCCATCAGTTCCAATATTTCTTCTTCTGTCTCAAAATCCTTCTCATCAAGATATTCAATCTGATTTTCCAGCGCGGTATAGGCTTCATTTGAGGTAACTTCGCGCTGTTCTTCCTTATATTTCTCACGTTGAACAGCATTCATTTCTAATTCCGCGTTTTTGGAACGCTGTGCTTTTTCAACTTCGGCAAGTTCATCAGATTTTGCCTTTATTTCATCTTTATATTTTGTAACACTCGCTTCCAATTGTGCAATGTTTCTGGGGATAGTTTGTAATCGTTGGTGGAATGACAACAACTCTCTGTCATGCTCCTGTAACTTATAAAGCAAAGCGAGCTGCTGTCTTAAAGATTCGTTTGCCATTATATTTCTGCCTCCTGTTCAACGAGGAATGCGAAAAAAATACCGAGTTGATACAATACAAAGAGTGGAATCGCCATCAGCAGCATTGAACCTGGGTCTGCTGGAGTTAACAAAGCCGAAATTACACAAATACCTAACAACGCATGCCGCTGTTTGCCACGAAAACCTTGCGAGTCTATGACTCCGATACGCGCGAGAAACGCCATTACGATCGGTAATTCAAAAGCGACTCCGAACCCTAAAATTAACTGTGTTACAAAGGTAATATAAAATTTCAAATCCCAAAGATTTTTTAATTGAAAAAGACCTGCTGCAAATTGCAATACAACTGGAACTACAATGAAATAAGCGAAAACAGCACCAAGAATGAAAAAGAAGATGATGGTAAAGAAAAGTGGCACCGCCAATCGTTGTTCAGACCTATTCAATGCGGGAAACACAAACATCCAAATCTGATATAGAATTATCGGTAATGAGAGTAATATGCCAGTCGTTATTCCAATTGTTAGGAATGCCATGATACTTTGAAATGGGCCTGTTAGGATGAGTTCAGCTTCCACACTTGATGTCCCGCTGTGCAGCGCAAGTGCTAAGAAACCGAGGGTTGAGCCTTCTGAGCCTGCACTCGCGTCAATCGCGTTGGCGACCATACTCATCATAGGACTCTTCATCGGGAGCTCAAGGACATATTTTATTGGTTTAGTGAAGGATAAACCCAGTACTGTAAAAACACCTAAAGCAATGAGAGAAAATATGATACGCCGCCGGAGTTCCTCAAGATGTTCCCAGAAGGTCATTGCAACATCTTTAGATTTCATAGTAATTGTTGCTCACGAAGTTAGCCTGATTTAGGAGGTTTAATAGTTTTATCCGGATCAATATCTATGTCGTCCGTTGCCTTTGTAATTTCATCTTGGATATCGTTTCCGACACTTTTAAATTCTCTGATAGCTTTACCTAAAGATCGCCCCATCTCCGGTAATTTTTTTGGACCGAAAATTATCAAGGCACCCACCAAGACTATAAATACCTCCATTGGACCTATTCCCATGTTCTTGGTACCTCCTCTAACAAGGTGTTGCAGACTTATATGAATTATAGTATATCATAAACGAGACCCATTTACAAGAAATTTTGGCGATTTTCGGGAATTGAAAAGTTGAAAAAATACACTTTTCCTATATGCAAAATTCCAAATTTAGTTGACCTGTCCTACTTAACCTGTTATCATGTCAACGGCGGGGAAAGAAGGTATCAATTCCTGCCTCAACGTCTTCAATAGGATGTCCATACTGTGTTTCATAGTTTTCGTGAGTATTGCGTTCGGTTTCGGTTAGTTCGGTCAGAGGGAAAAGCAAGGTCTCTCGGCTACGTTTGCCGGATTCGTTCATAGCGATATTCATTTCCTGATCTTGCCTTGCAAAAGCGGCTCCATATTCAGGGTCTGTATCATCAAGTACTGCTTTGGCAATACTAAGAAGTTCATCTGCTACGGCAATTTGTCCTTCTGAAAGTGGGTAGTTCTTTAGCGGATTTTCCCAAGTCACTGTTTGTTCTGGGAGTTCAAGTTCAATCTTATCTATTACATCAACACCGTCGACGTCAATTGTTGTACGTTTGGCACGATGCGCAATGCCTTTAGCACCAGACTGCAAGTCAGCAGCGGGAGTCACATAGATATCTTCACCGACGATTGTGCCTTTACTACCATCAATCTGTGAGATACCTGTTTGTCCGCGTCCAAGGGAACGCGCATGGATGACGTTAGAGTATACCATAAGCGCAGTTGCATTGTTGTCAAATTCAATAAAGCCAAGACTCCAATTCTCGCTGGTATGATTTCGTTTCATGCGGTCAATAATAGGAATCACTGGACTTGATTGCGTAACACCGAGCGCGGATTTCGGTTCACCGCCCGCGCGGAGACGGAGCATACTCATGCCGTGATAGCCGCCTTCATAGAAAATTCGGTAAATCCGAGCGACATCACCGATAACGTCCGCTTCAATAACCTTTGATAGAAATCGTTCCCGCGGTGCGCGATAGTAATTTTCTGCTATCTCAAGTTTAACGTTGTTCGCTTTTGCAGATTCAATCATCATATCTGATGTTGGAAGGGTTACTGCAATAGGGGTTTCACAAAGGATATGAACACCAGCATCTGCCATAAAGCAAGCAATAGCATGATGTGCAACTCCTGGTACCGTAATATCCACAACGTCAAGTTCTTCATGCGCAACAAGATCGCGGACATTAGTGTAGGGGTTTGCACCGTATTGTTTCGCGAAGTTTGTTGCGGTTTCTTCGTCTATATCACAAATAGCAACGAGATTGTACACATCTTTGAGTTTGGCAATAACAGGTAAATGCGAACCACCACCACGACGACCAGCACCGACTAATGCGATATTGAGTTTGGACATAGTTTCTCCTAAATTTGCAGTTATACTCTTAAAGGTATAAGATTATGTATGTAAAAAAATACCATCTCTGTGAAAATCCGTCAATGGAATTACGCATAATTGATCCAAATAGTGGTCTATCTACTCTAAAATTATAGGTCACGATTCGGAGATCGAAATCAACGGTATGAATGCCATTTAGGCATTCACCGCCTACAGAAGTCTTAATATCATGTAGGAGGGAACTCCGATTCCCGACTATTGCCTATAATTTTAGAATGGACTATCCAATAGTTTTCAGGTCAGGAGTTGAAAATTCAATTCTCAAACACACTATTATGTTAGCAATAATCCTTAAAGACCTTCGTTTTTACACCAATGCACGTAAATACAAGATAATCCAGTTTGGTATTTTATCAGCTCTTGTGTTTATGCTCTTTGTAAGTACAATGGAGTTCTATGCCCAAGGAACGGATACGCAACTGGACAGAAGTCAAATTGATGTTGGGAGACAAACTTATGCACTTTTCATCATCTGCCTTTTTATTGTTCAGTTTCTCGTGCCAAGACATGCTGTTGAAGCGGTTTATATGGAAAGGTCTCTAACTTTTTTCAAAGATCATCAACAGGGAGGTAGTAAAAACGCTGCGATGTTAGTGCTGACCCCTTTATCAAATTGGCAAATATTGGGTGGGAAGTTAGCTGCAGTAATGATTTGGGCATTATGGGGGATATGGTTTGCAATTCCGTTATTTGCGCTTTCAAGTTACATCGGTGGATTAGCAATATCGCAGTTAGTCAAATGTGGTGTGGTGATATTGATAAGTTGTATTTTTTTCGCCCAGATTGGAATGGGTTTTGCGTTGTGGCACCCTGCTGTCCGCGCAAAAGGTATCAGTTATGGATTTATACTTGCAATTACTTTCCTTCCACTGCTTCCGATACCACCTTTTGCAGACCTCCCAATGTTTGAAATGTTGAGTCCACTGTGTGCAATATTGTCAATCCTTCAACCAGACTCAATGTATTTGTGGATATGGAACGTCTGCATGTTTTGTATACTTTGTCTTTTGATTTTTCCTATTTTGTGCAGACGGATGTCCTAAAGTCGTAGAAAAGTCCCTGCTAAAGTATGCTTATTTGAAAACATATTCAATTATCCCATTCCATGAATTTGCTTAAAAAACACAATAGACGTAGTACACTTAAAAATTCTTACCTTCATTTTCAATCTATCTTATGACAAAAACATCAACTATATATTCTCAAAATCCGCAAAAAATCGCACAATCTAAGCACCCAGGTGTAACCTTTCGCGCGATTCTTCTCGGCATTATCCTAATCCCTCCTAACACCTATTTCATCATGGCAAATCATCTCCGTTTTTGGAGCACTTTGCCCACGACGATGTCGTTGATTTACAACGTTGTGGTAACCTTGGCGGTATTGACAGGTCTCAATTTTTTGCTCAAGCTGCTTCTGCCGCGTTTCGCACTCCGACAAGGAGAACTACTTACGATCTATGTTATCCTTTCACTTTCGTCAGCAATTGCAGGGCACGACATGATGCAAACTGTTGTCCCTGTTATTCCAAATGGCTTTTGGTTTGCAACACCTGAAAATGAATGGCAACAACTCTTTTGGCGATATTTACCCAGTTGGATGACGTTGAGCGACTTGTCCGTTTTGCAAGATTTCTACGATGGGGACACAACTTTTTACTCCAAAAGGTATCTTGCTGCATGGTGGGAACCAATTCTATGGTGGACCTTGTTTCTGTCAGTTGTAATCTGGGTGATGATTTGCATTGATCTGCTTTTGCGGAAACAGTGGATTGAACGGGAACGATTGACCTACCCGATTGTTCGTCTGCCGATAGAAATGACACACTCAGATGGAAGGCTCTTCAAAAACAAAATGCTGTGGGTCGGGTTTGCAATTGCGGGCGGGATTGACCTGATTAACGGTATCCACGCCTTTTTTCCTGCTTTTCCAGAGATTCCAGTTCGCAAGGCAAATCTCGGTATGTACTTCACAGAAAAGCCTTGGGACGCTATGGGGTGGACCCCCATCTATATTTTGTCATTCGGCGTTGGGCTTGCATTTTTAATGCCGTTAGAGATGTCGTTTTCTCTTTGGTTTTTCTATCTATTTTGGAAAGGTGAACGTATCTTGGGTAGGGCAATGGGGCTACAAGTATTACCCGGTTTTCCTTATGACGGTCCCCAAGGCGTTGGTGCATATCTTGCTATTGCCTGCTTCGCGCTTTATGGTGGACGCAAACATATTTTTAATGTGCTCAGAAGTCTAATAGGCACATTAAAAATGAATAATGTTGGGTCTTCGACTGGAAATCTCACAGCTGAGATGCGAGACTCAACAAATTATCGATGGCCGGTTGCAGGATTAATAGCAGGCATTCTCTTTCTTTTCATTTTTTCAGGTTATGGTGGGATGGCTGTGTGGATGATTGCGCTGTACTTTCTTATCTATTACCTTCTTGCGCTTGGAATTACTCGTGTACGTGCTGAAGTTGGACCTCCAACACACGAGATGTTTGTCGCAAACCCACGACAGTTTATCTTAGATGCATTCGGTTCACGTAAGATTCCGCCACAGAGTCTAACAATGATGTCACTGTATTACGCCTTTAATCGCGGGTATCGGGCACACCCAATGCCCCATACATTGGAAGGATTTAAACTCGTCGAAGTAGCAAACATGAAGGCGGGCAGAATGGTAATTGCAATGATGTGCGCTGTCTTTTTTGGTATCCTCGCCTCGTTTTGGTCATATCTGGTTGTGTCCTACGATATAGGTGCAAATCCGGGTTTAGGGAACGGCGGTTATAACAGGTTACGTACTTGGCTTTATTATCCAAGCGAAACGAATGTCCCTGCCGTAGCATTTATGGGGGTTGGTTTTCTTTTTACAGGTTTGTTGTGGTGGCTCCGCACCCGTTTCCCTATGTTTCCGTTTCATCCAACAGGTTATGCTGTCGCGAGTAGCATGTGGACATTTGGTTGGCTCTGGTTTTCGGTCTTCATTAGTTGGGGCATCAAAAACCTTATTTTGCGATTTGGCGGAATCCGCCTCTATCATCGGGTGTTACCTCTGTTTTTGGGACTTATTTTGGGCGAATTTATTGTTGGCGGAACATGGGTGTTGATTCGACTTATCTGGGGTGTGTCTGTTTATTCATTTTATCGATAGACATTGCAATAGGAACTTCTGCTTGTAGGCGCGCTTTGATGAAGTTTAAGAATATAATTCGGTAATTTGGCGAGGTTAGGAAGAAATCAAGAAATCAACGGTATGAATACCTTTTTGGTATTCACCGGGTATGAATGCCATTTAGGCATTCCCCGCCTCGCCAGCAGCGGTAGATATCAACCTTGTGCGGATGGTGAATTACCGAATTAAAAAATAATCTTCATGAAAGCGCGCCGTTACTATAGGGTCCACAAATCATGGATTTTCTGAATTTTGCACACCTATTTATAGAAGTTTTTGCTCCCACCATGCAACATAATCAACATCACTTATATCAGGTGAAAGACCTCGTTTCTCCATATTTTCGCTATACTTTTCCGCCATATTTTCATCCCAATAGGTAGTAACCTCATCAGATTCAGGTGTTTCGCCCATGTCTCCTGTTGCGTCTATCCACGCGTCCAATTTTGCACTCAAGTCATTTCGCACCGTATTATACTTTTCATTATCAGCGAGGTTGTTAACTTCATGTGGGTCTGCCTGTAAATCATACAGTTCTTCGGCAGGACGCGTTTCTTGTAGGAAATGCTGTTGTGCTTCAGATAATTCACCTTTTTCGGATAAGATGCGGATCAGTGTCCATAAAGGATATTGCAGCTTCTTATACCCGTTAAATTGCATATAAGGTAGTTCAGGACGATAGTTTCGGATGAGTTTGTATTGATGTGTACGGATGCAGCGGATGCGATCATCTGTTCCATCACAACGGTCACGTGCAGCGAAGATTGCCTCGCGAGATGTAGTCTCAGAACCTAAGAAAATCTGCCCTTGCACATAGTTTGGAATATCAATCCCAGTGAGAGAAAGTGTTGTCGGTGTAAAATCAACACCGCTGATAAGTGCATCACTGACAGTTCCTGCTTCAACATTTCCGGGCCATCTCACAATAAGAGGGATATGAATACCTCCATCGTAGAGGAACTGTTTGCAGCGGATATGGGCGCGTCCATGATCGCTCATGAAAAAAACAATTGTGTTTTCAGAAAGACCTTCATCGTCCAAACGTTTGAGGATTTCACCCACTTTCCTATCTAAAATCTGAATGCTTTCAAGATAGAGTGCCCAATCCTTACGGATAAGCGGATGGTCAGGATAGTAGGGCGGCAATTCAACATCATCTGGATTGATTGGACGTTCAGGATCCGGTTTAAATACGCGATGTGTGTCAGGGATATTGATTTGAGCGTAAAAAGGTTGTCCCTCTGGACGCTCTGGCCAGTCGATTCCATCAAAAGGCTGTTCACGTTGAAAGTTGAAATCTGTTTTTCCACGGCGATTATAAGGCGGTCCAGGACTGTTACATGTGAAATATCCTGCCTCACGAAAACAATCGGTGATGAGTTCCATATCATCCCGTAATGGTTTTTCGCGGTTACTTCGATGATTGTGGGCATCAAAATGGGTTTGATACGTACCCGTAATCAGTGCAGAGCGACTTGGTGAGCAGACTGGACAGGTAACGAAAGCGTTAGAAAATCGTGTTCCCTCTTCTGCGAGTTGATCAATATTGGGCGTTTGCACAGCAGGTGTGCCGTAACATCCCAAATCTGGTGACAGGTCTTCACCGTATATCCACAAAACATTCGGTTGCGTTGTTGCCAAAATTATCTCCTTTCAATGTATTCAATATGGTGAACTTTAAAATTAAAGAGGCACATTTTCAGTAGGAGTGATCTCCGAATCGCGACAAAACTCACTGATAGTCGGGAATCGAAGTTCCCTCCTACAAGAAGGGACATTTCAGTAGGAGCGATCTCCGAATCCCGACCTACAGTAATATGTTGACAAAGCACTATTCTGCACCATTCAAATTGTCTACCACATACCGATTACGGAACAGAGTTCTACGCAGCGGTGGCATTGACTCAAGCAGTTTCGGATGCGGTTTGTAAACCCTTGCATAACCACTATCAACTGGGCTATATAGGTTGAAAATTGCTATTCTATCGTTGTCGGTATTTGTCCACGGATTCGCACTGTGCGTGAGTGCTTCTGTAAAAAAGAGTAGTGAACCTGGTGGACAACCATAAGTACTCCAGATATCTGATTCTGGATTTTGAATTTCAGGTGGTGCTGTATAAACAGATTTATGACTACCCGTAACCAATAATGTACCACCCTGCCCTTTTTTCACCTCATTCAACTCCCACACAATGCGGGTATGCGGACTATATCCTTTGCCGGGGAATGCATTATAATAGTGCACATCACCAGGGAAACGGAGCAAACCGTTGCCGTTATGTGGTCCAAACCCTCCCATGCCAGGCGTTCGATAGAAAAGATTAGTGCTTTCTACTGTAAAACCGTAACTCTCCCGACTCGTCACCGCGGGATGTGCCGTGAATTCATTGAGAAGTGAGACAACAAGCGGATGGTCAATTAATTTTTGGAGGGGACCGCCAAGCGTACTCCGTTCATGTTCTGGGATAGTATCGGGTTCATGGTGAAGTCTGTAGCCGAAATCACGCATTTCATTTAATTCGCTGCCTGTAAACACTTCCGGTATTAAAAACCAACCATGTGTATCAAATGCGTATATCTGTTCAGATGTCAATTCTGGGATGGTTATACCATCAGCGTTGTGAGTTGGCAGCTCACATGTTCCTACTGGCAAAGATGCTTTAAGGGTGTTGTTTCGCTGTTTTTCCATTTTGTGTCTGCCTTCGTTAAATCTCCATAGGATATGCGGAAGTGCGATTGCCAAAATCACCGTTGACAACATTACCGCCTGCGTACGTCTCTCGAAATAGCGTTTGTCGTTTAGACGGCATTGCTTCCAGAAGTTCGGGGTGCGGCATCCAATTAGACCAACGGCTTGCCACAGTATTATATAAATTTGAGACCTTCACACGGTCTACACCAGTAGAATGAGATGTTGCATGTTCATTTATCTGCATTATAGATTCCGTCAGAAGAAATAGTGATCCTGGTGGACATTCATAGGTATCCCAGAGCGGTGAATTTTGATCCTGCACTACCTCTGGTGCTGTATGCGCAGCTTTGTGACTCCCTGTTATAAACCGAAAATTATTCGTTTCCGCATTAACTTCTGATAATTCCCAAATCGCGCGCGTTAATCCACTCCATGCACGTCCCGGAACGCATCGGTAAATATGAGAATCACCGGGTAATCGGAATAAACCGTTTCCTTTCTGAAATGAAAACTGATTATCAGTTTTTCTCTCTCCTACACCACAAATCACATCAGTCTCTTCCAGTCGGAATCCGTAGCAATCCTCACTGGCAGCGGGTGGATATGCCAAAAATTCATTCAAAAATCCAACAACTACCGGATGATCAACAAGTTTTTGCAAGGGACCGCCAAGTCCACAACGTTGTGGTTCAGGTATGTCGTTCAAACGTTCGCAAAAATCACGCATCTCAACTATTTCTGCGTCAGATAAGACACTTGGAATTAATAGCCATCCTTTACGATCAAAGTCATATTTTTGTTTCTGTGTAGGGATAACAACGGTTAATCCATCTGCATTGGTCTGTGTCAATTCTTCTGGTTCTACCTCAACTGCACTACCAAGGTTTTTGTTTACAATAAACGGTTTCTTCGTTGCAAGTTCTCTGTAAGCCATCAAATGCTCCTTCTAAGTCAATGTTCACATAAAACAGTTTAACACGTAATCAACAATCTGTCAAAAACTTAGAATTTACTGGGTGTGTAAATATTTCTGCACTTGCTGTTCGCTGATTACACGGGTCCTGTAGGAACGACCTCAAATCAACGCCAAATGCGCCTATGGCATTTGGCGGGTCGCGACCAGGAGGTCGCTCCTACAGAAGAAATCCAAGTCAATACCCAATTGTCTGTGGCAATTGAGAAATCGGCATTGTAAACCCCTCCAACAAGAGTTGTTGTATTCATGCAAAAACTTTACACATCCGAATTTATTGCCGAGGCATTCAATTTTCGTCTAACTTATCCGTTTTAGTCGAAAAGTTGGCATCTAAAAATCGTTCCCCAGATGCACGAATTGATTGTATTTTTCTTTTCATTCATTGGAATCATCTCCTTAAAAAGTTACCATTTGGTAACTTTTTTGTTACCATGGCAACTTTTTGAAATTCGCTATAAACTCAGTATCTGTATGGGTTTATAGACATTTTATTTGAATTTTATTTTTTTCATCTGCGTTGAGGAACACGGGTTTCCTTTGCTGGAGATATTTTGATAAGTTTTGCGTTGTCGTCTTTGCATTTAGAGAGTTACTGTTGATTTTCGGTGTGTTTGGGGATCGGTTTTCTCTTTTCATACTGATATTATACCAAGTTCTGTGAATGATCAGAGGTTTTTGTGGCGATAGGAACAATAGATATCCAATATATTGACAATAAGTTTGCAGGAAAAGTTGTAGTTGATACGTTTTTTGCATCTTGGATGAGCGTGCATTTTGTTGTCAGTCTGTTGGTTGACGCGATTTTTTGGAGTCTTGGTAAAGAAAGAAATCATTGCAGAATTGAATGGTTCTAATTAAACATTAATTATTTGAAATTACAAAAGCAAAAATTGTTGAAAAAAAATTTGTAATTCAGAAATTTACAGGTTAAAATTACTCAACTAATTTCTAAGGTATATTTTGAAATCAAATATGATCTTATAGTGGATTTCACAATTAACTTTACATTATCATTCGGCACTTACAAGGTATTCTAAGTTTTTAAAGTCGCGACCGTGAGGTCGCTCCTACAAGAAGAGGCGCAATTAATTGCCCGACTACAAAGGCATGTAACCTATAAAAAACTGTAAATGTAATTTAGATTTCACTATAAATTATGTTTTACGATATTCAAAAATTCAGAAACCTATATAGTAGAATCACGTTGTTAACCAAAAAGTTAAATGTTGATGCATGAATAGATTTTGATGTTAAAACCTGATTTATGGTTTTCACTCTTATGTGTTTAAACATATATTTGGTTTGTTTTTAAAGGTAGATCGTGCATTTTAGCAAAATGTCCTACCTGAAGGAATTAGATCATTTAGTATTAGGTTTTACCTATTGTTAGTTAGGAGGATGTTCCCAACCCAGTGCTCGCGTACTCAGCGTTGTTTATTGTTCTGAAAAATGCTCCACTTGGACTTTGTACATTAACGTCTTAATGTTCACTGAAAGAAAATTACGGAAGTGGAGTAAAGCTGATTGTGGCAAGATTCCATGATAGTGGCATGCTTTGCTGTGAAGTGCATCTTGGCGATTTTATAGTCAACTCATATAGACTGAGCCAAGCATGCAAGCAAAGTTAGGTCATTTGTACCGACACCAATAAATATGCATACGCTAAAAGGTGAACAAGGAGAATTTGCTCACCCAATAATATTAAAAGAAAAATGTTTAATTTTGTTTGTAGTAATATTCTTAATAGTTTTTTCAATGCCAGCGGAGAGCCAATTTACTGACTTACCGAAAAATGTTAAGTTCGTAGACATCGGTGTTACTGGTAATGGTGTTGTACAAACGCTTTCCTTGACCTCGGTGTTTCCATTGAGTAATATTAACGGTTGGGCAGGATTTTTTGGGTCCCGTGTTTCAGGTGAAGAAGGCGTAATTTCTGAAATGTTTAAATTCCACATTGAGGGGGAGATAGAAGTCAAAAAATACGAGTTTGAGATATTTTCTTATTTCGAACGTAACATTACCGATGGGAATGCATTGACAGCTCAATTAGGAGGTGCAATTGAACCCGGGAAATATGAGAAAGGTTCTTTTAGTGTTACTTCTAACTTTGGTTACTTTATTGAAAATATTCAACCCTTTGACAATTTCGCAATAAGAAAATTTGATCCAACTTCATTTAGATGGTTAATATCTTCTGCTATAGATTGGAAAAAACTCAATACGGAATTAACTTTTACACCAGAAATAGGATTTAAAAACTATAGAGTCTGTGCAGAACCTGTCGTATCGTTTGATCTCACAACTCGTTTGGAGTTACGATTAAGTGGTGCTTTAACTTACAATAGTGAGCCATTAACAGATAATATAAAATACAATTATATGTCAATTTTGCGGATTACTTTATAGCGGGTGCCGCAATTTTGATATTAAATCACATCAGGACATAATTTTGATGGGTTGACACTCCATTCCATTGGAGTGTCAATCTTTTTTAACTACACATTGATAGCAAGATACCATTTTGCATATATACAAGACCACTCTTTTGACATATTTCTTGACATTTAGGCACTTAAAGGATAATATATATACGTTCTTTCTCTTTGTAATACATAAATAGTTATATTATCTATAGATTTCAGAGATTGTAGCCGATCAAATCGAATAAATCTAAATAAGTGTTTAAAATCGCGTTTACATTGCTCTTTATAATTTTTTTTGTTTTGCCAGCGTTCTGTCAGTTTGCTGACTTGCCAACCGATGCGAAAACAGTAGATTTCGGGATTTCCGGGGACATCGGTTCGCAAACGCTGTCTCTAACTGCAGTTTTACCGCTTAAAAATATAAACGGTTGGAGTGGTATCTTTGGCTCTCGTGCTTCTGATGATGATGGAGTGGATTCTGAAATTGTCAAGATCCATATACAGGGCGGAATGCGTATCAACAAATTTGGGATTGAAGCATTCACAGATTTGGAACGGAACATTACTAAAGGAAGTGCATTGACCTCACAGATCGGGAGTTATATTCGACCAGGGATATATGAAAACGGCACACTTCGCATTTCTGGAGGTGTTGGCTATTTCATTGAGAATATTCAACCTCATAAAGACCTGACAATACGTAAATTTGACCCGACTTCGTTTAGATGGTTGGCGTTTTCTTCTATAGGTTGGAAAAGGTTGAATACAGTATTGAAATTCACACCAGAAGTAGGTTTTAAGAATTATAGGTTTTCGGCAGAACCCGCTCTTACTTTTGACCTTACAACTCGGCTTGGTTTGCGTTTGAGTGGTTCTTTAACTTACAATAGTGCACCATTAACTGAGAATTTGCACTACAAATATCTATCTATTTTACGAGTCAAATTGTAACAGTTAATTAGTGTTTACATATTTTCAACAAATAAGAAAATTACTCGGTTGGTCGTTTAATTTTTGGGATGAGTGATATTTTGACAAACATCTATTGATGAATATATTTCAACAATGAAGGAAATGAAATAATGCTTTCAAAGTTAGGACAACAAGATCGAGCCAGATTTGGTGGTAATTCCACACAATCAGAAGTTGGACACGGTTTTGGTACTGCTCCTGTCTTCCTGGCATCAATTAGCACCATTCTCGGTGCGATTCTATTTCTACGTTTTGGCTACGCTGTAGGGAATGTAGGACTCTTAAAGACGCTTGCAATCATTGTACTTGGGCATCTCGTAACTATTCCGACTGTTCTGGCTGTATCTGAGATAGCAACAAACAGGCGTGTGGCTGGTGGTGGCGCGTACTACATTGTCAGCCGATCGTTCGGTACAAGTATAGGTGGTACTATCGGTATTGCCTTATACATTTCGCAAGCCATTTCGATAGCGTTCTATATGGTAGCGTTTGCTGAGGCTTTTGATCCTGTTCTTAGTTCGATAGCGGACTACATAACGGAATACTATCGAGATATTGATAACCCAAGCGATCCTATCAATATCAATGAACGTTTCATCAGCATTCCTTGCACCATCATACTTATCGTAATTATGCTGACCAGAGGGGCAAATTTGGGAGTTTCAATGCTGTGGGTCATCTGCGCAATTCTGGCAGTATCACTTATCGCTTTTTTTATGGGTGGAGTAGTGACAGATGGTGCAGACACTCCCCCTGAGCTTGCAAATGGGGCGTCCAAAGTTGTAGGTGAGACACCCGAAGTTCAGGAAAAGACCCCTGAAATTGTAGAACAGGAACCTGAGGAAACCCGTCCGAGAGGGGGGAGAATCACGGCAAGTATCCCAAATGGTGACAAATTCGGCATAGTTTTCGCTATCTGTTTTCCGGCATTCACAGGAATGATTGCCGGTTTAGGGTTATCTGGTGATCTCAGGAACCCTCAACGCAGTATCCCTCTTGGCACTATCGCCGCAACGCTTGCAGGCATGGTCATATATGTTCTTGTTGCTATAAAACTGTGGCAGTGTGCCACACCGGAACAACTTGCTGATACAGACAGAATCATTATGGCAGACATATCCGCATGGGGAACTGCAATTTATATCGGATTAGGCGCGGCATCGTTTTCATCCGCGCTCGGTTCAATTATGGTGGCACCCAGAACGCTGCAGGCACTTGCCCGCGACAATGTTCTACCAATCCCAGGTTCGAACCGTCTGATGCGAACAGGTGTCGGAAAAACACAAGAGCCAGTACCAGCAACTTTCGTGTCCGGTGCTATTGCAATTGTGTTTGTGGCAATAGGTGAGTTAAACTTCATTGCTCAGATTCTCACAATGTTCTTTTTGGTGACTTACGGCGCGTTATGTGTTGTTTCGTTCCTTGAACATTTTGCGGGCAATCCATCTTATCGACCAACCTTCCATTCCCGCTGGTATGTATCATTATTAGGCACTGTGATGTGTGGCTTGATGATGTTTCAGATTAGTGTGTTTTACGCATTCCTCTCAATTTTTCTCATATTAGCAATCTACATTGGACTCCGTCGTGGACATCGCGGACAACGCGGTATGATAGGAATCTTTCAAGGCGCGATGTTCCAGTTAACCCGTTGGCTGCAGACTACCTTACAGAAAAATAGGGCAAATTTCTCGGAAAGCGGGTGGCGACCTTCAATTGTCGGCATAACCCAATTCGGTGAACGGAGACTTGGACATTTCGATCTACTGCGTTGGCTCTGCCAACGACAAGGTTTCGGACAATTTATACAATTTTTCCCCGGAGATTATTCGTTTCCTGAAGAGATCTCAGCACGTATTCATGTTGACGCGCTCATCCAACAATCGGAGGCAAGTGGTGCCGGTATTTATGTTGATTCCCTTATCTGTCCAACGTTCCAACTCGCCTTAGCACAAGTACTGCAGATGCCAGGAATCTCTGGCTTGCCAAACAATTCCATCCTACTCGAATTTGATCAAGACAACCCTGAAGAAATCCCTGAGGTTCAGCAAGGTGCCAGTCTTGCTGTGGAATCGCTATTTAATGTCTTGATCCTACGATCAACAAAACACCGTTTTGGTTATCGTTCATCGATTCATGTTTGGGTAACAGATGACAATATCGCTAATGTTCCAATGATGTTGTTGCTTGCATATATTCTGGTGGGACATCCCGAATGGAAGCGGGCGAAAATCCGCCTCTTCGCTTGTTCTGCTTCTTGGGATACTGAACTTGATGCTGATGAACTTTCAACAGTCATCAAGGAAGGAAGACTACCCATTTCAATGCAGAATGTTACATCCGTGTCTTATGAAAGTGAAGAAGCATTGGAGCAAGAAGTTGCACTCAGATCCGCCCAGGCAGATTTAGTTATCACGGGATTAACTGCTGATGATATAAATTCTCCTGACTTAGATTATGTGCTGCAACGCTACCAAGGGGTAAACGACGTGTTGTTTGTCCACTCAATTGAGCCAATCGCTATTGATTGAAGACATTTTGTGATGCACAGTTGAAATTGGATAGGGTAGCATAAGATGGGCGAATTATTTCAGCGATTCGAGGACTTTCTTAATAGACCTGCTATTACTTTAGATGAAACTGTTAAAATCTTACAAATTGTAAAGTTTGTAGGATTTTTGGTAGTATCGTTACTCATCGCAGGACTCTTACGTCGATGGTTGCGCCGTCTTTTTACTCGGTTGAAGATGGCGGAAAACATTGAAGATCGATTGCTTGCAGTTTTATTCCTGATCGTAATGATAATTGCGATAAGTTTTGCTTTCCAATTTGCTGGAATAAGCACTGGAGGCTTTGGCAAAGTACTTCATTTTGATCTGACCACACTTTTTCAACCTTCACAAGAAGTGGTTGAAACGGATACTGGTGAAAAACCTGCGTCAGTTGGGGAAAATAGAGAAAAAAGTAAATTGACCTTAGCCAATCTTTTTTATGGTTTTGCTATCGTCTTCGGCATGTTTGTCTTGTCTAAGTACGCGCAATGGGTATTACGTAGGCAAGTATTACAAGCCTTTCAAATTGAGAAGCACACTCAATTTATAATACTCCGCATTTTTCATCTCACCCTGATCACAATCGGTATCCTCATCAGTCTCAAAAGCCTGGGGATGAATTTCACAAGTTTAGCGATAATTTTCGGTGGATTGAGTATCGGTATCGGTTTTGGTTTACAGAATTTAGTATCAAACCTGATATCAGGGTTGATACTAATTTTTGAACGTCCTATTAAAATTGGGGATTTAGTAGAAATTATGGACGTCGACATATTTGGTAGGGTGAGTAGTATCAATCTCCGTTCAACAGTGATTATGGCAGTTGATGAGAAGGAAATTATTGTTCCAAATTCACAATTAATTACGGAACCAGTTCACAATCTTACCCATTACAACAATCGCTTTCGGGTTCGCGTGCAGGTAAGTGTGTCGTTTAATTCAGATGTAGAACTTGTTAAGAACGCTTTAATTGAGGTGGCGCATGCACACCCTCAAGTGATTAAAGAACCAACTCCTGAAATGGATAATGTTACAGTACCGTTTGTACGGTTTACAAATTTCGGTGAGTCGTCCTTAGATTTTGAATTGTTAGCGTGGATTCCAGATTCGTTTGAGCGTTTTGATGTTGCAAGCGATCTTCATTTTATGATTTGGAAAAAGTTTAAAGAATGCAACATCACAATCCCCTTCCCGCAACGTGATGTGCATCTTAACTCAGAAGAACGATAGAAAGAAATTGACGAGCAAAGGTTACTGCGATTCTACGGATGCATCTATTATAATGTCCGAATGTCGAATGACCTCTCCTTTTACGAGGTAATACACCTCCTCACCTATATTCGCCGCCAAGTCTCCAACCCGTTCCAAATGCCGAAAAAGAAGTAGATAACTGATACCAGATTGAATAAGTTGCGGTTGTTCGGCTAAAATGGCACAAAGTTTACTAACCATGTCTTCATAGAAATCATTAACTTGATTGTCGCGTTTTCGGAGTTCTTTTGCCAGTTCCGCGTTCCTATGGACAAGCGCATCAAGTGCGTCTTGGACCATCTCTTGAATTATACGGGTGACAGAGGGAAGATCTACAAACGGCTGCATTGGTGGGTATGCCAAAAGCTCAATGCTGCGCCTGGCAATAGAAACACATTTGTCGGCTAATCTTTCTATATTCCGATTAACCTTCATTGCCATAGTCAAGTAACGTAATTCAAAAGCGACAGGTTGGTGGCGGGCAATTAGTTGGATGCATTTGGCTTCAATTTCATTTTCAAGTTTGTCAACTGTATCATCAACTGCGATTACACGTTGTGCCAAATCCTCATCACGGTTTAGGACTGATTGAATAGCATCGCGCAACATGTTTTCTGCAATCCCGCCCATTTTAAGGAGTTGGTGCTGAAGTGCTTTGAGTTCTGATTCAAGGTAATGTTGCATGATTCTCCTCGCAAGTTTAGATTAACCTAACCTGCCGGTAACATAGTTTTCTGTTCGTTTGTCTTTCGGGTTTGTAAAAATTTGTTCAGTTTGTTGAAACTCCACTAATTCGCCATCATATAGGAATCCGGCGACATCAGACACTCTTGCAGCTTGTCGTCTTTTGTTCGTAACAAAAATTAAGGTGTAACGGTTTTTGAGGCTCTGAACAATCGCTTCAAGTTTCGGTGTCTCAGCTGCATCCAGCTGCTCACACGGTTCGTCAAATATAAGAATTTCTGGAGCACCTGCCAATGCGCGTGCAATGCAGAGTCGTTGTTGTTGACCATTAGACAAAATATCAGGTGATGCCTGAAGGTCCTTATATACTTCTTGCCAGAGTTGTGCCTTTCTAAGGCTTTCTTCAACGGTGGTATCAAGTTGAGTGGACTGTTTTACGCCACGGAGGCGCGCACTATATGCCACATTTTCGTAGATGGATTTGTGGAAAGGAATAGGTTTTTGAAAAATCATGCCAATCTGCCTAGAAATTTTAGACGCTTTCAACTTTGGCGTATAAAGTTTATCTCCCTTATAGAGTATCTGCCCTGTCAGTTTGAAATTCAAAGCCAAATCATTCAATCGGTTAAAGCAACGCACTAAGGTGGTTTTGCCACTATTTGATGGACCAATGAAAGCTGTTACCTGCTTCGGTAATACATCAAAAGTGAGGTTCTTAAGTATCTGATCTTTGCCGTACCAAACATTTAAATTGTGTACTTGTAAGATAGGATCTGTCTTTCGTGATTGCATGCTTTCGTTGAATCCTAATGTAAAACTCCCTACAGAACCTGAGAATTTAGGTCAAATTAGTTTTCTTTTCAAGAAAACTTGAAATAACGCTGGATAGCAGTGCAAACGATAGAAGCACAATTACACTACTCGGAATATTAAAAGTATCTCCTGATTGCAGTGTATGTTCTTTCCAAATATAAACTATGATGATAAGTGCAGTAATTGCCAACACACGTGAAATTGCAGTACAAATTCCAGCTACAATTGTAGGAAAAGCATTCGGAAAAACATGGTCAACAACCACTCGCCATCTGTTTGCCCCTAATGCAAAAGCCGCTTCACGAACAGATATATCAACACCTCTAATAGCCTTTTGTGTTGACTGGATCGTAATTGGCATCACAAGTAAAACAAAAGTTAACGCATGTGTGAAAAACGAACCTTTTTCTGACTGTAAAACAAAGAAGTAGAGACCCAATAATCCATATAATAGCGAGGGGATAGATGCCAATATAGTAATTTGCTGCGCTATAATTCCGTATATCCAGCTTGTTTCTGCCAACCATTCTTCTAAGTAAAAGGCAATTGCAATACTGAAGAATATCGATCCCAATAAAATTGGTACCATCCGATAGAGGTTTTCTTGTAGAACAGAATATGAGTCTGCAGCAGTCTCATCAAACGTTAAACCACTTTCTACAAATGGTGTCCCTTTACTGAAACTCCAAAAAAGTATGAATGCAACAGCCAGTGTAATTAAGGCGATGCTTTGATAAATCAGGACTGACCTCTTCATGATATTAGCATTCCGCTGAAACTGAAATGCCTCTCTCCGAACAGGCGTTTATTAAAACCCTCTGAACCTACATAACTTTAGAAACACTCATACATTCTAACCTAACCGTATCGCATCTGCACATAATCTGCTGTTTTTGGATGTTCAGGCGTTTCAAACAGTGCCTGTGTTTCCCTATGTTCAATAAGTTCCCCAAGGAACATGTAAATACACTCACTGCTTACTCGGCGTGCTTGTGCCATATTATGCGTAACAATCAAAAAAGTGTAAGTTCCAGCAAGAACTGACATCAATTCTTCAACAGCGAGAGTGCCTTTTGCATCGAGTGCGGAGCACGGTTCATCCATTAAGATAATCTGCGGTTTGAGTGGCAACAAGCGTGCGATACAGAGTTTCTGTTGCTGCTCCAGTTGTAATGATGTTGCTCGTGTTTTAAGTTTATCCTTTAAATCATCCCACAAAAAAACAGAGGTAAGCGCTTCTTCAACTATCTCATCAGATTGTGAACGAGTCAAACTTCCAAATGGAGAATGAATCCGCAAACCGAATAGTATGTTATCATAAACTGAAATCGGCAATGGATTCGGACGTTGGAATACCATCCCCACTGTTTTTCGCAATTCTAACAGAGAGACATCTGGATCGTATATATTTTTCCCTAAAATCTTAATCTCACCTTTTGTTGTAACGTTACCGTATCGTTCATTTACACGGTTAAAACAACGGAGCAGTGTTGTCTTTCCACATCCAGACGGACCGATAAGTGATGTGATTTTACCAGCAGGGATATTCACACTCACATCAATAAGTGCTTGAAAATCACCGTACCAAAGACTAAGATTCTGTGTTTCAATGCTGTGGTTACTTGTTTCCAAGTGAGATACTCCTCTCTGCTGCTATCCGAAGTTCCCATTTACATAGTCATAAGTGGATTGACTGGAAGGATTGTCAGAAAAAATTACATCCGTTTCATCAATTTCTATTAAATCTCCGTTCAGCATAAATGCGGTTCGGTTTGCTAACCTTTTTGCTTGCTGAACCAAATTTGTGACAAGTAAAATAGTCATTTCATTTTTTAGTGTTTTGAGGACATCTTCAATACGCATGGTAGTTATTGGATCAACTGCGATAGAAAATTCATCAAGACACAAGATTTCCGGTTGATGGGATAATGCCCTCGCGATTGTCAATCGCTGCTGTTGTCCGCCTGAAAGTTTCGTGCCAAGACTATCCAATCTATCCTTCACTTCATCCCATAGTGCTGCTTGTTGAAGACACCGCTCAACAATTTCGTCTAACTTTGCTTTATTACGAAGCCCTGCTGTTCTCGGAGCAAAGGCAACATTGTCGTAGATAGACAGTGGCAAGCCTACTGGCAATGGTAACACCATTCCGATCCGTCTACGTAAGCCGTGCACATCACCAATCGAATTGATCTCAACACCATCAAGTTTCACTGAACCTTCAAGAGTTGTATCTTGGGTAAATTCCAACGTTCGATTGATAACTTTCAACAAAGTTGTTTTTCCTGATTGTGCTGGACCGATGATGCCAAGAATTTCGTTTTCGTGGACATCGAAGGAAATTCCGTTTAGTGCTTGTATATCACCATAACGAACCTTTAAATTAGAAATCTCAATCTTGTTTTGCAATGTTTCCTCGCTTCTCTATCTATTCAGAATTCTTACCTGTGTTTTTCTCAAAAAAGTGCCCAATTTTAATGTTCCTAAAACTATCCCAATAAAGCATGCTACACCAATTAAGGAGCCAATTACAGCGGTAAATATGGTGATAAGTTTTCCACCGAATGTCAGAGGGTATACACTTCCATAACCTACTGTGGTTAATGTTAGTAAAATATACCACATTGCGTCACCAATTGAACTGAACGCATCTGGTTGCCCATCTCTTTCAAAGTAGTAGAGACCACAGGCAGAAAAGAAAACCAGGACCAACAACATTATAACTGCCGCCAAAATTTTTCGGATGATCCCAACTTTATTTTTCATCTTCTTTCTCTTTAGTTTCATCTTGTAGTTCTTCTTCAACTCTTGCTTCAGTGAGAACGGAGGCTAACAATCCAGAAGGAATTGCGATAAGTCCAACACCGACTAAAGCAACTAAAGCAGTAAAAATTTTGCCTCCAGGGGTTACGGGATATACATCACCATATCCAATTGTGGTCAGCGATACGATTGCCCACCACATCGAACCAAGGATAGAACCAAATGCCTCAGGTTGTGCATCTTTTTCAAAGAACCAAATGCCACAGGCAGATAAATAAACTAACAATGAGGATAGAATTACAAGTGCCAGAAGTTCCCTTTTGACTCCACCTAATGCGTCAATCATTCTATCCACTGCCAAGATGAATCGGGTGGCTTTAAATATTCTGAAAATCCTTAAGAATCTGAGAACACGCAGCACACGAAACCCAGGAATCAGCACGAGAGACGGTAAAATTGCGAGTAGATCGACAATTCCAAAGAAACTAAATATAAATTCTTTTTTCACCGGTGCGGTGTAGATACGTAATATATATTCCGCCGAAAACAGCACCAGAAAAGTCAAATCTACAATTATAAAATAATTTTCATACTTTTCTAATGCTGGTTCTGTCTCTAGTACAAAAGCAACTGCTGAGGCGAGAATCAGAAATTGAATGATTCCACTAAAGACAGCACCTTCAACGATTTCACCTAACTTTTTCTGTAAGTCAGATTGTCCTCCGTTAACATCATTCAACATGGGTAACATCCTATTTTACGCCTTCTGGCGAGATAGCAACTTCAGTTTGGAAACGAGATTGCCAGTTTGTGACACCTCTAACTTCCATACCTGAAAGGTTACCACCTCTTTCGCGTTCTAAGATATATCCTTAGTATAATTGCTGCAGCGTTTACAAGTAGAACACTACCGACCAACACAATTGCTGTGCCATAAGGGATGCCTTCTGTCACGTCTGGTACCTGTGTTGAAATCGTATAGAGGTGTAATGAAAGTGCCATACACTGGTCTGTTATATTATATGCCAAAGGGTTTCCTTCTGCAATAGCTTTATAGAATACTGCTCCTGTAAACATAATCGGTGCTGTTTCACCCGCTGCACGAGATACTTGTAAAATAACACCTGTTAGAATACCACTAATTGAATTTGGTAACACAATTCGTCTGATTGTTTGCCAGCGTGTCGCCCCCAGATTCCAACATGCCTCTCGGAAAGAGATCGGTACCGCTTTTAGTGCTTCAGTCGTACTTGCGATAATAACAGGAAGCGTCATAATTGCTAATGTGAGCGACGCTGCAAGAATTGATTCCCCTAAACCAGCAAATAGCACAAATGCACCGACACCGAACAGCGCGTGTACAATACTCGGAACACCAGCCAGATTTACGACTGCTAAGTTCACAATTCGTGTAAACCAATTATCACGTGCATATTCGTTAAGATATACCGCTGCGAATACACCTATCGGTGCTGCGACTAATAGCGAAACCACGACCAGATAAATCGTTCCGAGGAACGGTGCCCACACCCCACCTGCACGCATGTTATCCTTCGGATTTGTAAACAGAAAATCAAGAGACAGCACCGGCAGTGCTTTATAAAAAAGGTAACCGATAATTAGGAGCAACGGCAGAATCATCAGGCAGGTCATGATGAGGAAGAAGATTTTGACAACGTTTTCTATAAATCGGTTTCGCCTTCCGATGTCTGTTTCTGTGAACATTAATTCTGGAGATATGTCTGTGCTATTGTTCATATATTCCTTTATATTCTGTGTATTAACTTTGACGAATGCCTTTGATAACCAAATCTGCGATGAGGTTCACCACAAACGTGATAGAAAAAAGTAGGATACCGATGATAAATAACACTTGATAATGTTCATCACCTCTTGCGACTTCTCCTAATTCTGCCGCAATTGTTGCTGTAAGTGTACGAATCCAAGAGAGAGGTCCAGACGGTATGTTGACTGAATGGCCCGTTGCCATCAAAACTGCCATCGTTTCGCCGATAGAACGGGCTGCGCCGAGTAAAACCGCTGCCAATAACCCATTTTTCGCCGCTGGTAAAAGAACGCGATAAATTACTTGCCATCGAGTCGCGCCGAGTGCTTCTGCTGCTTCACGGTAGGAATCCGGAACTGCTTTCAGCGCATCCTCCGCTATAGATACGATAATCGGAACACTCATCAATGCCAGCATGATGCCACCGTTTAGCATTGTTAAACCGATTGGTGCATTAAATACCGCTATAATCAACTGATTCATCAATGTTAAACCGATGAATCCCCAAACAACTGATGGGATCGCAGCAAGGAATTCGATAACTATCTTGAATGTCTCTCTCAACTTTGGACTACAGAATTCTGACACAAAGATCGCTGCCCCAAGACCAAACGGAACGGCAATTAACATTGCTAACGCAGTTACACTAAAAGTGCCGAGAATTAAAGCGAAGGTGCCGTACCTTTTATTTATTTCAGGTTCTCCAAGGGTTGAATTCTCCTTGATTACTTGAGATGTTGGATACCACTCTTCACTTGTTAGAAACTCCCATAAATTTAAACCTTTAAAGAGGAATCCTGCCCCTTCTTTAAAGACAAAGAAAAAGATGCCAAAAACAAAAATTATTGCACTGAGTCCACATAAACTAATATATACATCAATTACAGCTTCGGAAGAGGTTTCTGAGTCTGTTCCAAACTGATTGCTACCTTCTGTGCCTTTAGTAAAACCTAATTCAATGGTTGTCCAGAGTCCATTGATTATTGCGATTAGATGAATTACTGTCCACCATCCAGACGATGGCTTTGCTGACATCACAAAAAAGACGGCAATTAGTGGTATAAAATGAAACAGTACCCACCACGTTGACTTGTCTTTGTCGTGCCAACGTTTTGCGGTAACTGCTAAGTGGATCCAAACAAGGACTAATAATGGAATAAATCCGAGTGATATTTTGGTAGGAAAATTGTAAGCAATTACGAAAATTGCAAAGATGACAAAGATCGGTAAATTCAGCAGCCACCATGCTGCTCTGTTGATTCTCCCTTTAAAAGAGAAACAAATTTGGAAAAATTTCATTTATGTAAGATATTCCTTTTACTTACTTTCTAACGGTACAAAGCCAAGTTCTTCAACAATCTTTTGTCCCTCTGCAGATAAAATCCAATCCAGATATGCTTTCGCTTCCCCCGTAGGTTCTCCGAGGGAATACATATACAATGGACGCGCAATTGGGTAGGTTTTGGCAATAACGTTCTCAAGATTCGGTGCGTAATAGGGTTCGTCAGATGCTGTGGCAATGTCTAACATCTTGACATGATCAGTTGCATATCCCATGCCACTATAACCGATAGCACACGGTGTTCGCCCGATAACTTCCACAACGTCTTTAGAACCGTGTAAGTCCAAGGAACCAAGTTCAAAGTCACGTTCTTTGCCAAGTAGCGCTTCTCTGAAATAGAAGTAAGTTCCAGAGTTTGATTGACGGCTGATGCGGATAATTTTGTCACTTTTGCATCCAGAATTTGCTATGCCAAGCTGATCCCATGTGATTATTTCACCATCTTCACCATAAATATCTGCGAGTTGCGGAATGGTAATTCGCTCCAAAGGATTTTCTTTATGTACATAAACTGCAAGCGCGTCATACCCAACAATATATTCAATTGGTTCTTTGCCTGTGTTCTCCAAAGCTTGTTGCTTTTCCTTGTCCTTTACCTGTCGGCTACAGTTTGCAATATCCACAGTGCCGTTGATTAATGCAGCAACACCTGTTCCCGAACCACCTCCGGATACTTCAACAGACACAGTGTCAGTAACGCCTCTATATGCTTCTGCCCACGCCTGTGCCAAATTCACCATCGTATCAGAACCTTTGTTCTTGATGATACTCTGTCCCGATTCATTATGCGTCCCGTTTGTCCTCTTATTACCGGATGAATCACCGTGAAAAACAAAACCGAATACTGAAAACACAAGTATGCTTATGATGGCATAACTCATCCAACTTTTTTTTAACATCTACTATCCTCCTGCTCAATACCTTATTAAAGTATAACAACGAAATGTTACGAAAATTTGACAAATCTGGGAATAGATTCTGTCATATTATACGAAAGTTTGAATCATAACTACCGAATCGTTGTTAAATTGTCTATACTGTCTAATAGCTGACTGCTATCATTGTAGACTTCCAACCCTACTTGAGTCCCATTAACCGAGAACAAGCAGAAGTGTTTATCAATCGTGAACGCTTTAACCTTGTCAACCCACGGCACTGATTTGTCTTGGACGTAATAAGGGGCTCCACATCCACCACTGATAATCTGCCACACAGGGAACTTAAAATCTGGATTGATTGTTGAATCTATTAGAGTTCGACTGTAGTTATGTTCATCCCCACAAAGCACGGCTAACACTTTTGACTTGCTTGAGACGATTTTCCAAAACCGATTTCGCATATCAATCACATCACCCATTGGCACATCTTTATCATTGTAACCACCGAGTTCGCCTTTGCCGGGCGTTCCCCAATACATTGCGTCTTTCACGTGTCCACCGTTCGGGAATGGTGGCTCATGAAGAATAATGAACACCCAGTCTACATTTAAGTCCTTTTGTGTAGCATCTAATTCTTTCTCTAACCATCCCATCTGGTTTGGCATAACGTAACCTTCTCTATTACCACCGAGATGCTTAAGGGCAAGATTTATCGCTGTTTTATCCTGCGATTTCTGACCGAACACACTCTGATTCCTATAACCGGTTGACCAATAATTTGAGTTCAAAGAAATAAAATGGGTTCTGCCATAAGTAAATGAATACACATTTTCTTCATAAGACGGTCCAACATCCGCACCACCCATATTAGTGCTTCCTTTTGTCTCAGGTTTCGGCACATCTAACCAATAGCGACTACCGCGAGGATTGACAAATTCTTTTGCGAAAATTGTTTCTGCACTCTCAGTTCCGACTGTGCCAGTAAATTGGATGTAGTATTCGTCTTGTTTGAGATGCGGTGCTGTAACCTTATAATACTTCCCAACTTGCTCATGATTTCCGATGGATTCGTAAAAAGGGATATTCGCCCCGACAGGTTGGATTGTTCGCTTCCATGTCTCAAGTTGCCACTCATAATCTTTCACATCAGAAGTATAACCGTTGATGAGATCGCCACCGAAACAGACAAAATCTGCTTTTTTGTTATAGAGTTCTATGGCGAAACGCCCAAGGTCTTTGGCATTGACCCCATTCTGCGCGCGCTCTCCTCCACCAACCCCAGCACGTGAGTCCGACATAAATCCAAACTTAAATGGCACTCTGTTTCCAGGCGAAGGTGCTGTTTTAAAGGTATATGATGGTGTCCAGATGCCGTAATTTACTTGGTAGGTATAGACTGTATCCGGTTTCAGTTTCGTTAGCGTAACTTCATGTCGGGTAGCAGGATCCAAGGATAAGAACTCCCTATTATTTGACAAAACACTCCCTTTCGTAGGTGTATCAGTTTCCCATGAGATGACTGCGGAATCGTGCGTAACAAGATCAACAAATGGACCTTCTGTCAAAGCAACAAGTGATGTGTAAGTACCTGTCTTCGGTTCTCCGTCACGCTTGTAACGCAAACGTCGGTCGTAAGCGCGTGTTGTCTGGACACGCGAATCGAAAATCTCAATGCGGTAGACTATCATGCCGCCGTTGTTCGCGATCAAACCCGTATCGTAATGCACATCCTCAAGTTTGGATATATCCAATTTGATTTGATGCCGTGTTTTGTTGTCTTCAATATGTGTACCCTTTGAAACCTTACGATATCGGGGTGTTGTCAAGTAGCCTTCTGTATGCGGAACACCGTAATATGCAACAGCTGCCGGAGCATCTATTAACGTCTCAAATTCCAGAACCGCAGATGAATCTTCAAACCCCGTTACGACAGGTTCTTTTGCTAAAAGCATGTCTTGACGATAATCTATTGATGTCCAAGTTAATGTTTGTGCAAGGACTGCTGTCGTGATAAAAAGCAGTCCAAAATATATTAAAAAATGTTTCATTTTCGTTTCCTTATCATTTAATGTATACCGTGATTTTACATGAATTCTTTGAATTAAACTACAATTTTGTCACAAAAATTTCTGATTTGTATGTCAAAAATGTGGCAATTACGAGGTTTACAAATACACAAACATTGTTGAGGGGTACCCGCTCATTGCATTTTGTCTGAACCAGGATTCTCAGGATTAGAGACATCTGCAGCAAACAAGGTAATGTAGAATCTACATCTGCTATTATGTAATGACATACTGCTGTTAACAGGCACAAAAATCTTGATTTGAGTAATCCTGGAAATCTTGGTTCAGACAAAGGAAAATCTTATAATTCAAACGGACAAAGTCATCCCACAACATAGAGGGAACGTTTAATGTCATAACCCTACATATATCAATTCCAATTTGTTTGAATAGGAAACCTGATTATGATAGAATGTAGGCTAAAGCATTCCATCTCAAACCTTGTTTTAAGGAGAATTACATTGCAATCCAAATTCCAAGAACTTAAAACCCGTCTCATAGAGGTAAATGATATACAATCAGCATCTGGACTTCTGCACTGGGATCAATCTACCTATATGCCGCCTGGCGGTGCTGCTGCTCGCGCACGGCAAACCGCGACCCTTAGCCGTTTAGCACACGAAAAATTCACTGACCCTGCCATTGGTAAACTGCTTGACGCGCTAACATCTTATGGAGAAAGCCTCGGTTACGATTCCGACGAGGCAGGTTTGCTTCGTGTCACCAGAAGAAAATATGAGCGTGCGATAAAAATTCCAGCAGAATTTATGGCAGAGGTCGCAACCCACACATCAGAATCATATCAGGTTTGGACAGAAGCACGCCCTGCGAATGATTTTGAGAGAGTACGCCCCTACCTTGAAAAGACGCTTGCGTATAGCCGTCAATCCGCCAATTTTTTTCCAGGATATGATCATATCGCTGATCCACTGATTGAACCAAGGGATTACGGTATGAAAGCAGCAGATGTTAGTCGTGTTTTTGGTGAACTGCGTAAAGAACTTGTCCCAATTGCATCAGCTATTACATCACAAAGCCCTGCCGATGATTCATGTCTGCATAAACATTATCCAGAAGCGAAACAGTTGGAATTCGGGATGGAAGTTGCCGAAAAGTTCGGCTATGATCTCAATCGTGGACGGCAAGATAAAACACACCATCCATTTATGACAAAATTCTCATTGGGAGATGTTCGGATTACAACCCGATCAAAAGAAGACAGTCTGGGTGAAGCGTTGTTTTGCACAATGCACGAAACCGGACATGCTCTTTATGAACAGGGAATCCGTATGGATTATGAAGGTACACCGCTTGCCCGTGGCACCTCCGCTGGTGTTCATGAAAGTCAGTCACGGCTTTGGGAAAATATCGTTGGACGGAGCAAGGGGTTTTGGAAGTGTTTTTATCCGCATCTGCAAAACACCTTCCCCGAGCAACTCAATTCTGTTCCTCTTGATTCATTCCATCGGGGGATAAACAAGGTGAAACGTTCGCTTATCCGCACAGAAGCAGATGAGGTTACCTACAACCTACACGTGATGTTGCGTTTTGACTTTGAATTAGCACTGTTAGAAGGTGAAATGGAAATAAAAGACTTACCTAACGCTTGGCGCGAACGATTTAAAGCAGATTTCGGTATTGTACCACCAGATGACAAAGACGGTGTTATGCAAGATGTTCACTGGTATTGTGGACTCATCGGTGGTTCATTCCAAGGATACACATTAGGCAATATCTTGGGGGCACAATTCTTTTCATCTGCACTTGAAGCACACCCTGAAATAACGACTGAAATTGAAAAGGGTGAATTTAGCAAACTGCATAATTGGCTAAAAAGCAACATCTACCAACATGGGTCAAAATATACTGCACCTGAAATTATAGAACGTGCAACGGGTAAACCTATGACGATCATGCCATATATTGACTATCTACGAACAAAGTATGGCGAATTGTACACGTTAAACTAAAAACAGGACAACTGTTATGGTATTTCGGCAAATTCTGTTTTCCTCTTTTCTCTGCTGCTTTCTTGTAGGGTGTGGTGCAATCAAATTAATTGATATTCCGAAAAGCAGTTCTGCACTTCAACTTACCAACGCGCAGAAGCAGACAATTCAGCCAAAATTAAAACTTATTCGTGATATTGTTGATGATTACGATTTTGAGAAAAGGCAGTTAGAGGGAGATTTGCGGGAATATCGCGCTATCGCAAGCGATCGAAGACTTTACCGCTACGATGGTGGACTAAGCACAGCACAAAGACAACGAAATCTTACCCAAATTCGAACCAAAGTTAGGAAATTCCTTTCACAAAGAAGTATATCCCTGAAAGAAATCGAAAAACTCTTGCGAGAAATTTACGCTGAACTTTCCGCTGATCAAAAAGTTGCTTTTAATACGCTTAAAATGCCTGAATTGGATATACCACGTTCGTTAAGACGGGACCCACATGCTGATCTACGGCGTATTCCAAGACATCTGATAGGTGTGTATTAACACCCTCTGGTAGGCGCGTTTTCAAAACGTGCCTACTCCTATGTAATAAATAACGGTTAGAACTTTAAGAGAAAATTCGTTGAAAAAAATGATCTAAAAATGCATCCGCATCAACTTGGACATAGACGCTTGCATTAGGTACTGAAATTTGACGTTCACGCCGCAGATCAGCAACAGTCATACCGCTTGTTAGATTACCTTCAGTTTCAACTTGTACATAAGCATCAACACTCTCAAAAAAGTTTGGATGTGTCAACATACCGATTGGAAGCGCATCGTGAATGTGTAATCCGTAGAAACCTACGTGTTCACGGTAAAATTCCATACACGCTTGCGTTGATTCTTTCAAAAAACTGGAAATTTTATCGTCTCGTCCTTTAATTTCATCATCAAGTCGTTCTCCCGTTAAGGCTACTTGATGTGTTACATCCAAGGGTGCGATGTGGACAGGGACCCCAGAATTGAAAACTTCATGTGCTGCGTGTGGGTCAACAAAGACGTTGAATTCTGCGTTTGTTGTAACGTTGCCATATTCGCTAAAGACACCACCCATCAAAACAATGCTATGGAGTTTCCGCATCCGTTCTACGTCTTTTCGGATTGCCTTTGAAATGTTCGTCAAAGGTCCCAAGGCAACGACAACTAATTCATCGGGATAACGGTCTATCATTTCAAAAATCAAGTCAACACCAGAGAGCGTTGAAATTTCACAGTTTGCTGACGGATAACGCAGACTTCCATCGGGGTTGCGTAGTTTACTGATATTGCCCAATCCATCTGCACCGTGCACATGTTCTGCCTTCACAAGTGGTTTTACAAGTGGTTGTGCCTCACCTTGTGCAATAATAGGAAATTCAGATAATTCAAGGACACCTAAAATCGCCAACAAATTCTGCGTTGCCTGTTCAACGTGGACGTTTCCACTCACGGTAGTCATTGCCTCTATCTGCAATTCCGGTGATTTCATCGCGAGGAGGATTGCCAGCGCGTCGTCTACACCTGGGTCTGTATCTATTAGAATTCGATGCATTGTTTCATTCCATCTTTTAATATGCTAAAAAGTCTTCACCATTTTACACCCAAAAAACATTTTTGTCCAATTTCCCGTTTTTTCTGAATCGCGGATTTTCACGGATTACACAGATTACGCGGATTAGAAGATGTCGCGACCAGGAGGTCGCTCCTACAAAGAAGTATCTGATACAGGACACAGTGGTTTATGCCAGATAAATGTCATAATGACAGAAAGCACATCTTGACATTTCGAATTTAACAATATGCTGAAAACTTTACACACCAATATTCTTTCACACATTACCTTAATGTGTTTTGTTTACTTTCTATTTGCCTGTGTCCCTACCAAAGCACAAGTTAACATCTTCACAGGCGAAACGATGAAAAAAATGCAGTTGGAACCGGGATGGTACAACAGTATCAACCTTGATTTAGCTTACCGTAGCGGGAATACGGAACTACTCACACTGAGAACTCGATTCCGTTCCGATTACCTATCAAAATCATATCACGGTTTTGTTTTCGGCAGCCTTCAGCAAGGGAGAAAGAACGGGGAGTTTTTCACTAACAAAGGCATGGCACACGGACGCATAATTTGGAATCTTATAGACCACATCTTGATTGAATCCTTCGTACAGAAACAGTATAATGAATCAATTCTACTTAATGACCGAAATTTAATAGGCGGTGGTGTCCGTTTCGCTGTCCGTTCACCTCAATCACGATTTAATCTCTACTTAGGTACTGGGGCAATGTGGGAACACGAACGTATTAATGACAAGATTGAAGACGAAATTGCAACCCGAATTGTTCGTTCGACCAACTACATTAATTGGACAGCGCAGCTGGATGAACGTATATCCACGAGCGCGACTGTATATTATCAGGTGCATGTGAGCCGTCCGAAAGATTATCGTATTCTGTTTGAGGGAAGCGTTATGTTCCGCCTCACGACGAAATTGTCATTTCCATTTCGCGTAAATTTCCGTTATGATAACGAACCTCCTACCGGTATCCAAAAACATGATATGGAAATTTTTAACGGGTTAAGTTATACTTTCTAAAAAGTACAGTCTTAATATATTGTAAGGAGTACTCTGATGAAATTTTTATGTTATACAACTGCGGTAATTGTTTGCTTAAGTTTGTGTGTTTTAACTATATCTAACATCGCTTGGACAGATGGTCATCTTCAGATTATTGAGAAAGAGAAGAAAATTGTTCTGAAGGGACAAATATCCAAAGCACTTGGTGAATACGACTCACATCTGAAAGGAGCAGTTGAGTACCTTTTTTGTGGTCCTAACGGAAAAGAATATGAAAGTATCATCGTTGTTGATGCAACTGCGAAAGAAATTTACGAAGCGATGAACAAACTCGAGGTTAAGCCCGGAAATCCTGTTGACCAAGACGAAGAAACGGAGGAAAAGATTCCTGCAAAAGGACCTACTGTTATCATCAATGTTGAATGGACGGTTGACAAAAAAACAAAAAAAGTACGTGGTGAAGACCTATTATATAATGTAAAAACTAAAAAACCCATGAAACATGTCGCTTGGATGTACACAGGTTCACGGATGGTTTATGACCTTGACGGGGAGGATGAAGATGCCATGATTCCATTAGCATTTTCCAGCAACGATATTGTAGCCCTCAATCATGCTGACCCAAGCACTTTGTTTATTAACCCTTTACTTGAATCAGAAGAAGAAAATTTGTATAAAAAAAATGACGACTTATTACCAGAACTGGGAACTCCTGTCAAACTCACGATTGAGGTCAACCGAAAAATGCAGCTATATGTTTTAATTAGCGGTAAGGTGCAAGGAGTTTACTTCCGTAATTTTACGAAAAGGAATGCGAAACAACTCGGAATCAACGGTTATGCCAAGAATTTAGCGAATGGAAAGGTTGAGGTTGTCGCGGAAGGTGATAAGATGCAGTTAGATGCATTAGTGAAGCTATTATGGCAGGGGCCACCTGCAGCAAAAGTTGACGACGTTAAAATTGAGGAACGTGATTTCACTGGTGAATATAAGTCTTTTGATGTCAAGCGTTGAGTTATGAAGGAAATATCGCTTCCATTTATTTCAGGAATTCTACTTGCTGCGGGGCTATCTACAAGGATGGGGCAACCCAAACAGTTGCTGCCTTTTGGTGAAAGCACAATCGTTGAAACTGTAGTTGAAAATATGCTTGATTCCAAGTTTAGTGAGGTCATCGTTGTTGTTGGGCATTGTGCTGAGGAAGTTCAAGATATATTGGGAAAACAACCGGTTAAGATCGTTTTTAATCCCAATTATCGTGAAGGGATGTTAACCTCTGCACAGGCAGGAGTTTGTTCTTTGAATTTTGCAAATGCAAAGAATACATCTGATAGAGATGCATTTTCAATTATGTTGGTAGACCAACCCTTTATTACATCTGAATTAATTGACAAGGTAATTGATG
This sequence comes from Candidatus Poribacteria bacterium, assembly GCA_028820635.1. Lineage (GTDB taxonomy): Bacteria > Poribacteria > WGA-4E > WGA-4E > WGA-3G > MSPOR6. The sequence goes on along the minus strand of JAPPIG010000019.1, from coordinate 108,434 downwards.
CCTACGCGCAAACTAATAAAGGCATTGCTTTGCCGAGTTACAATTATAAACGCGGGCATCCTGTCATTTTTCATCATCGGTATGCTAATGACATCTTAGCGTTAGGTGCAGAAAGCGGTGGAGTCCGGTCCTTGTTTAAATCCCACATTGAAGATATCCACTATGTCAATGTAGACACTGACGATGTGCTGCGGGATATTGATTACCGTGAAGACTATGAACGCGCCCTACGCGAGAAAAGATAACTCAAAGGAAATTTGGATTTACAACTCTTAAACTATGTTTGAATCAATTGAAAACGTCCAGGCTTTATGCGAAAAACAAGCATACATCGCAGATAAGGGTTTAGCGACAACGCTATATCTCGCACACCATCTCAAAAAACCGATCTTTTTAGAAGGCGAACCCGGTGTCGGAAAAACAGAAGTTGCTAAAGTGCTTGCAGATGCGACAGGTGCAAAGTTGATTCGGTTGCAGTGTTATGAAGGCTTGGATGTGAACAGTGCATTGTATGAATGGAACTATACGCGACAGATTTTGCAACTCCGTATAGATGAAGCACAAGGACGCGACAAAAAAGAGATTGGAACAGATATTTTCAGCGAAAAATTTTTGTTAAAACGACCACTACTTGAAGCAATCCAAGGGAACGGAGATGTCCCACCTGTCCTGCTTATTGATGAGGTTGATCGGAGTGATAGCGAATTTGAGGCATTCCTGCTTGAAATCTTATCTGACTTCCAAATCACGATACCTGAAATTGGCACGATCCGTGCAAAACAGATCCCTTACGTTGTGTTGACCTCAAATCGGACGCGCGAGGTGCATGAAGCACTCAAACGACGGTGTCTCTATCAATGGATTGATTACCCGACCGTAGAGAAGGAATTGGCGATTGTTCAGACAAAACTGCCACAAATAAATGAACACCTTGCTCAGCAATTGTGTCAGATGATGCAACTGTGGCGAGAAGGGGACTTCTATAAAAAACCGGGGATTGCAGAAACATTAGACTGGGGGTTAGCAATTTTAGCACTCGGTAAAACACAATTGGATGCGGATATCGTCGCTGAAACCCTTGGATGTGTTTTCAAATATCAGGATGATATTCAACGTGCTCGCGCCGCGGAATTAAGTGAGCAAACAGATGAACCAAAGCAATAAACACCGACGTGTTCAGAAAAAAATCTTCATCGGTATCGGATATCCACTTCTTATTGTTGCTGCTTTTTGCACGATGGTACCACTTTTATGGTTATTAAGTTCATCTTTCAAAACAGCCGATGAAGTTTTTGCTGTGCCAATTCAGTGGTTTCCCGAACTCCCGCCTCGTGTTGCATCTTCACCTTATGTCGTCACCAATGCCTATCCAAAAATAAAAAGACCGACCACAGTCGATCCTGACAGATGGAAAACGTTAAAACCCAAGTTAGAATCAGTAATTTGGACAAATGTCCAAGAACACATAGCCTTAAATCCACAATTCTCAACATCTAACTTTACTGAGAATTTACAAACTGAAATGATAAAAGGTCTATGGCAGCAGCATGTTGCGACACTACCACCTGAAGTGTGGAATGGTACAACAGAGTCTATTGTCAAGACAGTAGGGAGTTCTATTATCCCTGAAACGATTGAAACGACCTTGAACTCAGTCTACCGTCAGGTTAAATTAGGCACTATTGAAATTGAAGATATAGAATTCAACCGAATGGAAGTAGAGGTTACAAAATGGGAAGCCGATTCAGATACATTACAGCAGATTCAAGATTCTGATGTGTCGGAACCGATTACCGCTTTAGCTTATGATTACCAAAATAAAAACGATGTCCGCTTGACAACGACGATTTCGTCCCCTGTGCCGATAGACCGAATCCGGCGGATTATACTTCCTGTCCAAGGTGACGCATCTTATCATCACCTTTCTTTAACTGTTTCGGTGAACGATAGTACCTATCAACCTAAATATCCTTTTGTTTTAGATACTGCGCTACAGGAGGACACTACATGGCGGTTGCATGGGATTCCCGGTGAGTTAGAATCATCACACATCCCGATGCGGCGAATTGTGGCAAATGATGAAACGGCTAAACCTGACGTGGCATTAGAAGCAGATGCTGAAAACAGGTTAATCCTACAGTTAACAATTCAGCGTCCTGCATATCTGTCGATTGTATGGAATAAACTCACATCAAACTATCGTAATTTATGGAAAGCAGTGCCGTATAATCGATATTTTATCAACAGTGTCTTCATTGCGACTGCGTCAACGCTTGTCACCCTGTTTTTCTGTTCTCTTGGTGGGTATGCGTTTGCGAAATATCAGTTCCGTGGCAAAACAATTCTGTTCGGTATTCTGCTGGCTTCCATGATGGTACCGTTTCAGGTACTGCTTGTTCCGTTGTTTGGACTGATGTATGATATAGGTTGGCTTAATAGCTACAAAGCAATTATTATTCCATTTTCAGTAGGGGCATTCGGCGTGTTTCTGATGCGTCAATTTATTGTTACCATACCATCTGAACTGCTGGATGCTGCACGGATTGACGGTTGTTCTGAATTTGGCATATACTATAGAATAGTTCTGCCCATCATCAAACCTGCACTCGGTGCACTGACAATCTATTCCTTTTTAAGTTCGTGGAACGGGTATCTTTGGCCTCTCATTGTTTTACGGGATGAAGCAAAATATACACTACCTATTGGGTTAGCAAATCTGATCGGTATCTATCGTCAAGATTACGGGATGTTGATGGCAGGAACGCTGCTCTCTTTACTGCCAATCGTCATACTCTTTTTGGCAATGCAACGTGAATTTGTGCAAGGGATTACACTTGGAAGCGTTAAGGAGTAAACACAATGTCTGAATGGACAACGGTCACAAAAACATCAGCGATTAAGGAAGGACGCGGTAAATCCTTTACCGTCAACGGAAGACGAGTCGCTATTTTAAATGAAAACGGCAAGTTTTGTGCTGTGGATAACACTTGTCCACATGCGATGGGTTCGCTTGGTCGTGGAAGAATACGCAACGGTATTGTTGTTTGTCCTGTTCACGGATATGCCTATAATGCAGAGACTGGTGAATGTCAAACTGATCCGCGTCTGAGGATCAGAACCTATCCTGTTATCGTAGAGGATGAGGAAATAAAAGTGAAAACTGAATCGGAATAGCAGAGGTGAATATGAAAAGAGTTCTAAAATTTGTGCTTATAGGTGTTGGGGGCATCATAGTATTGGTAGGTATTGCTGCAGTCTATATGTTCTGGCAGATGGGACAACCACTCTATAAGTTCGGTTCTGTCAGTGCGGCTGAAAACTTACGAGGCCCATTAGAGCCGCCAGAGCAGACCGATTTATCTGTATGGCGTGTGGAATCTGATATATCCCTTCACTTTGAAGTGTACGGCAAAGGTCGTCCTGTCATCATTATTCATGGTGGTCCAGGAATTCCTTATCCAAACGCATGGAAAGGGTTAAAATCGTTGGAAGATCAGTACGCTTTCTATTACTATCATCAACGTGGTGCGGGCAACTCTACCAGACCTATTGACCGTTTTGAGTCAAAAAATTATCCAAAAAATATGACGAAACTGGAACAAACGCTTGGCATAGGGGCGCAGATTGCAGATATTGAACGTATCCGCCGTATCCTCAAAGAAGAGAAGTTATTGTTAATAGGACATTCCTTTGGCGGTTTTATTGCTGCACTTTACGCTGCAGAATTCCCGGAATATGTAAAAAAACTGATACTTGTTGCACCCGCGGGGATGCTCACACCACCGCAGAAGGGCAACAATATCTTTGATAATGTCCGGTTCAAAATTTCTGCAGAAGAACAAACCGAGTATGATTCGCTTGTCAAAGAGTACTTCAATTTCGGCAGTATCTTCTCAAAATCGGATGCTGATCTTGTAGATTTACATACGCAAGTGGGGCGCTATCTCTTAAAAGGGATGGGATACGATATCTCTCTTATGGATGCGTCACCTACTCCCGGTGGATGGAGTACATTTGCAGTTTACTTCAGCATTGGTAGATCACCGGATTATCGTGACGCTGTTGCTAACATCACAGCGCCGACCCTAATTCTGCACGGGGATGACGACGATATTTCACTAAATGGTAGCAAGGAGTACGAAGAATTTATTCCTGACGCGAAGTTTATATCTATCGACTGTCCAGATGCCCCTTCAGTATCAGGACACTTTATATTCGACGATTGTCCAGATCAGTTCGGTGAAGCAGTTAGAGAATTCCTTGACTGACGAAAAAACGTCTCTATTTTTGAAGCATACTCCGTGAAGTCTCTTTCTGCTAACGATTTTAAATTCTCTAACTGCACCACAGTATCTATATCCCAAAAATCTATTGGCGGGTCAATGCGTAAATAGTTATCTTTTAGTAGCAGTTTCACCATATTTGCGGATGCCTGAGATTGCAATGTCATCACATAAGAGATTAGCTTTATACCGCCCCATCCCGATAAAAAACCCCAGCCTCGCCTTGGACGATACATAGCAGTTGAGTGTCCAGTGCCAATGGACATTATTTTAACCTGAGTCGCTTGTTTGCCAAAATTCGTGAGTGCTTCTGTATAGGCGGCAACAGAAGGGTTGTTTGCCCATAAACCGCCATCTGCTAACAGATGCTTTTTTATCTGCTTAGGTGCGAAAAATGTCGGCGCAGCACAGGAGGCAACAATCGCATCTCGTAAACAGACATCCCCGTCCGAATAATCGGATTCCCCAAGTTTTTCTGTATAATTCGATCTGAAAATGTGCAGTTCACTTTTTGCAATCTCTGAAGTTGTAATCATCAAAGGTTTTGATATTTCTGAGAGGGGTATTGTGGGGATATGTTTAGCGATTATCTGCGCGAGGTTTTCGTTTGAATATTTGCTGAAAAACAGCGGATTCCGATACCACTTTTCTCGGAATATATCCGGTGTTTCAATCTCAAAGAGTTCAACAATCTCATCCATCGGAATATCGGAGACAACAGCACCAGCGATAATCGCGCCAGTGCTTGTCCCAACGATGAGATCAAAACAGTCTTTAATACGCACGTCAAGCAGCTGCTCTACTTTGTTTAGGAGTTGGGCGGTGTAGATACCACGGGTGCCGCCACCATCTAAAGCGAGGATATGAAAGGTGTCTGTATTGTTCATTGAATCTTCTCTTCGTTCATTTGTCATAATCAAATTACCACATCTCTTTGCCAAAATCAACTGATGGGTGTGTAAAGTTTTGGTACAAAGCATATTGTCGGTTGAGTTTCGCTTTGCCTTCCCGATGGACACCTTCAATTAGGACGTTACACGTCACATTTAGGACGTTACACGTCACATTTAGGACGTTTTGCACGTCACAGTGACGTGGTAAAACCCAGTCAGGACAAGGAATGTGACGTGATTTTTCAGCTTTTTTGTTTTTCTTCTCTTTATTCATTAGAAATTTTGAGTGTATTGAGAATATTATTTAATTACGTGATAATAATATTAACATAAATATATTGCTTTGTCAAGTTAATTTTCAAAAAATAATTAGTGACAAAAACTTTACACACTCTCAACTGATTTTCAGTTTGACTTGAATTTGTGTATATGTTAAAATCACTTATGTATAAAGAGAATAAGGAGTAGTACATTTATTGAATCAAGATATTCTATAGAACCCTGTGAAGGCGGTGAAATATGAAAGAAAAGCTCGATCAGACACCAGAACCTCCTATAGATGAGGAGACAAACGGATCAGATAAAAATTCCGATGTTGAACCCTCTACCGATGTATCAATTCAACAACAGTTTAACGAATTAAAGCGTGAGTATTTAAATGACCGCTCCAACTCAATGAATCGGTTGTTAGTGTTTATCTGCATAGTTCTTGTCTTTTTTACGGTTATGATTCCGATTGTTACAGGTATTGCCGCTTATTTGGTCTATGAAAAGTTCGAGAGTATACAATCCCAATTGCAAAACCGAGTGAACGAAGCGAGTAAACATGCGACCGAAGCAGAACAACATGCCAACGCAGCGGCTGTGTCTCTCAAGGAAATCGAGAATCATCAGACCAAACTCAAAGAAATTGTTTCGAAATTGACAAGTAAAGACTTCAATAATCCGCATAAGGTTGAAATTTTCAAGACTACCATTGCAGATATTCAACAAAATTCTGACTTATCTCTTGAAAACAAGGCTATTATTGAGGCTTACAGGTTGCAGAATGCTGGCGAAATTCCAGAGGCGATCGAAAAATGGAGATCCATCGCTAATACTGCCAAAGGAGTCAATGACGACCTTGTTGCCCGTGCGTTTTTCTCAATTGGATACCTCCATTCAGAAGAAAATGAAAACGATCAGGCACTCTCTGCTTACGACCAAGCAATTGAACTCATGCCAGATTTCGCTGATGCATATACCGGTCGCGGTGTAGCGAAAAGCAAACTTGGAGACGCTGAGGAGGCTATTGCTGACCATGACGAAGCCATCCGCCTAAAATCCGATTTTGCTGAGGCTTACATCAATCGCGGAAGGGCGAAACGCGCACTCAAAAAATATGAGGAATCGATTGCCGACTATGACGAAGCGATCCGTCTCAATCCGAATTCTGCTGCTGCCTATACGCATCGCGGTGTATCAAAAAATGCACTTGGTCAACATCAAGGGGCTATTACTGACCATAACGAGGCGATCCGTCTCAATCCGAATTTTGTTGAGGCTTACATCAATCGCGGGGCGGCAAAACGTGAATTGGGTCAAATGAGCGCGGCAGAGAAGGATATGCAAAAGGCATTGCAACTTGCGAAGGAACAGGAGGAGAAGCCTACGGTTGATGGAGAGTGAAGGTTTTGGGGGGAAGATGGTGTGAAATGAAGACTAAACAAAAGGAAAATACTAGGCAACCAGAGATGGAAATTGAAGAAACAGAGAATCCAGAACAACTGGAGGAAACCCTTATATTTCAGCAGATTAATTCCTTGGATGAGACAACTGAGGAAAAAACTTTCTTTAGCAAGCACAAAAGTTTTATAAAAATTTGTTTTGCTGGTTTTATAGCTGTTGGTACTCTTCTTCTTGGTATCGCTGCTTTTATTACAGTAATGCGTCCTAATAGTTTAGATTTGAACTTAAACCCCGAAGATATCATCAAGATCGTTCAAGCAATAAAATCTGAGGAAAAGTCACAGGCTGAAAAATCTTTGCAGAAAGTTGAGGAGAATACAAAGGCTTCTATTATGGACAAAGCGATAGTAGAAGCCTTTAGGTTGCAACAAGTTGGAAAAATTGACGAATCCATCGAAAAATGGCATTCTATTGCTAACATAGCAGAAGAAAATAATAACAATCTTGCCTCTGTTTCATGGTTTTCTATTGGCTTTCTTTATTTAAAGTCAAGTCAGAACGAAAATGCCCTTTCTGCATACAATGAAGCGATTCGTTTAAAAGCAGATTTTGCTGAAGCATATACTAATCGAGGAACAGTAAAAGATGAAATAGGTGAGTATGATGATGCCCTTGCTGACCATGATAAAGCGATAAGCCTAAAACCAGATCTTGCTGTCGCCTACACAAACCGAGGAAATGTTCATGAGAAACTTGGCGCATATGATAAAGCGATTGCTGACCATGATAAAGCAATAAGTCTAAAACCAGATTTTGCATTGTTTCATTATAATCGAGCTTTTGTAATGGAGAAACTTAATGAATATGAAGAAGCAATTGCCTATTATGATAAAGCGATAAGCCTAGATCCCGATTTTGCTGAAGCATACCTACAAAGAGGTAATGTGAAAGGCTTTCTTGGAAAACATGAGGAGGCGATTATTGATTATGACAAGGCGATTAATTTAAAACCCGAATATGCTGATGCTTACCTAAACCGAGGTAGTACCAAGAGTTTTCTAAAAAAAAATGAGGAAGCAATTATTGACTTTGATAGAGCACTTGAGCTGGATCCTGATTATGCTGAAGCTTATGCAAACCGAGGCACCGTGCTGAGTAAACTTGGGAAAAATAAAGAAGCCTTAAAGGATTTGGACAAAGCGATCCGTCTAAAACCGGATTATGCCTTAGCCTACGCTAATAGAGGGATTACGAAGAATGCCCTTGGAAAATATAGGGAGGCGATTAAGGATTACGACAAAGCAATTCGATTAAAACACGATTTAGATCAGGTTTTCTTGAATCGAGGTATAACGCTAGCCGACGTATATTATAATCGTGGATTTGCAAAAGATGAAATTGAGGAACATGAAGAAGCTATCAGAGATTATGATGAAGCAATAAAACTTCAACCTTATCTTGTACAAGCTTACCTCAAACGAGGAATAGCAAAAAGAAAGATTAATCAATACGAGAGTGCTATTATTGATTTTGGTGAGGTATTGAAGTTGCAACCTAACAATGTAAATGCTTACTTAAATCGTGGGTTAACAAAGGTGTACATGGGAAATTACAACTTTGCTATTTCTGATTACAACAAAGCAATTCGATTAAATCCTGAGATGGCAATTTCTTACACTCAGCGAGGTCTCGCAAAAGCGTTGTTAAAGGAGTATAAGTCTGCACTAAAGGACTTTGATCAGGCGATTCGTCTAAATCCGAATGCCGAAAATTATCATAATAGAGGAGTTACAAAGTTTCATCTCGGTCAATATGAACAGGCTATTGTTGACTATAACGAGGTAATAAGGTTAGATTCAAATTATGGCTTAGCATACAACAACAGAGGTAATGCAAAGTTGTTTCTGGGTCAGTATGAATCGGCTCTTGAGGACTTTAACCTTGCAATAGAACTAAAACCTAATAATGCCCGCTTTTATTTTAATCGCGCGAAAGCAAACATTTACCTTCAGAAGTCTCAGCAGGCGAAATCGGATTATGAAATTGCCCTGAAACTTGCAGAAGATTCAGGTAATAACGCTTTAAAAAGTGAGATCGAGAAAAGGATGCTAATTGACGGTTTCGAAAGACACGACTCAAATGAGAAAAGAACTATCCAAGGCGGTGAGAATTAATGTTAGTAGATAAGACTAATTTCAATTGTATATTTCATTGCACTCATAAGGGCTGTGCAAAACACAAAACATAACCATCATGATCCTTCAGTTCAAAAGCACGCAAACCGTCATCAGTATCTTCCAGCGGTTCGTGAAATTCTAATCCACGTGATTGAAATTCAGCATACAACCCATCAGGATTTGGTGTATAAATAAATGCGTCCCAACGTGCCCACTCATGTCGCGTATGATTTGGCACTGGATGGATATATTCGGTTATCTCTTTCAACAGAATCTTGACATTATCACGACTGACGATACCAAAATACGGATCGTCTTCTGGGACAAGTAAATCTGTCTGAAATCCGAGTTTTTGATTGTAGAAATCTATTGACTCGGCAAGGTTATCTACGATGAAAAATGGGTAGATTCTCTCAAGTTTTACATCTTTTGGCATAGGGATTCTCCTGCTTTTTCCTTGCACAATATCCTAACAGGTTTCTGTCTGACATTCAACAGAAATTGTAAGTATTGAGCCGATTCCACTTTTTTTCTTGAAGAAGCGTCTCTCATCAAATAAACTTATTAGTGCCAAAATTGTTTGACTCCCACTGCCGATGCGTGTTAAACTTTAAGAACATATTCGTGGGAAAGGACTGACGCTAACTCTATATTCTCAACTGGCATCTTTGATATGTTACAAAAGTCAGAGCAATCAGCATCCAACACCCAACAACAACAATATGATACTGTTTCAAAACTTCTCATTCATCAAAACCCCGAGGATTGGCTATGGTTTTGTCTCGGCACCTCTGGAATAGAAGTGATCGGTGTACTTGAAACCGAACAACCCACTGTTAAGTCCAATCGTGCGGATAGTTTTATACACGCGAACGTCCTCGGCAAGGAAGTTATTGTGCATTTAGAAGTGCAAACGCACGACAGTACACAAGTGCCGATGCCGCGTCGTATCGCGGGTTACGTAGGGAGAGGTATTGAGTTCTTCGGTCTTCCTGTCTATTCGCATGTTATCTATCTTCACCCGGAGGCAGGCAAAACAGATCCGGGTGAATATGTTCAGGAGATGCCAGGGTATGAGATCCGCATCCGATACAAGGTTATCCGACTGTCTGATTTAGATGGCGAAGCGTTTTTAGAAGCGCGATTGAAAGGTTTGATTCCTTTTACCCCGTTGATGAAGCCACCAACAGGTATGTCGCGTGATAGTTGGTTGCGGGAATGTGTTCAGGTTGCGGATTCCGTATCTGTGGATACATCTGCCAGGGCGGATTATTTGACAGATTTAGCGATTTTGAGTGGTTTGATATTTGATTTTGAAACTATACGTGATACCATATTGGAGGCAACTATGCAAGAATCATCGGTGATCCAACATTTCCTGCAACAAGGGATTGAACAAGGGATTGAACAAGGGATTGAGCAAGGGATTGAGCAAGGGATTGAACAAGGGACGCGGGAAAGCCTTATTGAGGGAATTGTTGAAAATTTAGAGGTGCGTTTCCAGGTCCGTAACTTGCAAGCGGTAAAATCTGCGCTTGAGCGTATTGAAACGTTACAAGGTCTCAAGCAGTTGCGCCGCTCATCAATACAGACACCAAACCTTAATGCGTTCCTGCAAACTCTGGGATTAAACAGCGACACTAACGGAACCGAATCCAGCTGAAAACACGTAATATAGCGGATAGGACACAATTCATGGCAATACTCAGATGGGGTATACTCGGTTGCGGCAATGTCGCTGAACATAAAGGCGGACCCCCGCTTTACACCGTTGACGATTCAGCACTCATTGCAGTGATGCGGCGGGATCGCGCGAAAGCAGAAGACTTTGCCGAAAGACACGGTGCAAAACGTGCCTATACTGACGTAGATCAACTTCTATCAGATGACGAAATCAATGCGGTTTATATTGCAACGCCGCCTAATCTCCACTGCGAACAAACGATCCGTGCCGCACGGGCTGGCAAGCATGTTCTGTGTGAAAAACCGATGGCGATGACAGTTCCAGAGTGTCAACAGATGGTAGATGCTTGCCGTGAAGCAGGCGTTACTTTGATGCTCGCTTACTACCGAAACCATTATCCGAATGTCGTGAAGATGAAAGCATTGATGAATGAAGGTGTAATCGGTGATGTTGTGCTGGCACGTATCAACTGCACTGGTTACTATAACCCGAATCGTCAAGATTTGAAGAATTGGCGGATTAACCCAGAGATTAGCGGCGGTGGCGTGTTGATGGACATCGGCAGTCATCGCATCAGTCTGCTGCAGTATCTGATGGGAGATGTCGCATCGGTACAAGGTTACGCTGAAACGGTACATTTGGATGCTGCAGTTGACGATTCTGCTGTGTTTTCCCTCCGTTTTGAGAGTGGCGCACATGCTGTTGCGAATATCAACTGGAATGTCGGCATCGGAATTGACGATGTTGAGGTTTACGGCACTACGGGCTGCTTAAAGTGTTCGCCATTGAATTCAGGGAATCTAACACTTGAGTCAAAATCGGACGGACGGGTTGAATTGAATCAAACGCCTTTGCCACATACACACACAGGACTTGTGGAAGATTTTGTCAATCATCTCAAAACGGGTGAACCAATCCGATGTTCAGGTGAAGCGGGATTGCAGACAAATGCCATCATTGCGCAGATAATGTAGGATTTATTAATTGATTCGCTTGGATTCCAAATTCACCCACTCACCGTAGCCGCGCGGCATTTCTGCGGGCGGTTCTAATCCGGATTCCTCTCGCCACCGTAGTAATGGATGCCTTCGGTCAACTTGTGGCAGATTAACACGCGTGCCATAAGCCGCAGATTCAAATATACCCATCATCATCTCAATAATATGTCGTCCCGCATAACCACTGCACAAGTGTTCTCTATCTTCATCTAAGGCGTTGACATATTCCTCAACAAACCAGTAATCGGCTTCGGATGCACTACTCTTTAGGTTGTAATGGTCAGGATAGATAAGTTCTAATGTCTCCCAGTTGTCGTTGTTGCCATCAGGAAGATAGTGCGGTGTTGGTAAATGCCATGCGCCGCCGCTTTTCCAAAAAAGTCTACCTTCAGTACCAAAAAGTTCCATAGAATAAGCGTTTGTATCCATCTTATTGAAACGGTGTTGCAGCAAAGTTCCAGTAACATTGCCTTCATACTGCATTGTTGCGGTGATATATTCACCTGCGATAGTTCCCATGCCACTCGGTGATGGAGCGACATCTTCGGGCGTAATCTGCTTCCCACCAGTCGTCAGTTGAGCCATAACGCTTTCACACCGCTTCCCGAAATGTAGCATATTGTTGAGCATGTGTGTACCGATATTCATCAAGCCGTAACCGCCATAATAACCCTTGCCACTACCATACATATACCGCAATTCACCGATCTTACCAGCACTGAAGGCACGCGCAATCGTCTGCATAGACGCACCGACTCTGCCCTGATGATGCACCGCAACTTGTACGCCCTTTTCTTCCGATTTTGCGATGACAGCATCTGCTTCAACCAGATCAACACACATCGGTTTTTCTACTTCAATATGCACACCGTGTTCTAATACGCGCATGCACAAATCGTAGTGGAATTCAGTGCCGGTTGGGATAGCAACGATGTCTGGTGAGGTTTCCCTGATCATCTCATCTAAGTCAGCGAACCGCGCTGTGACATTGACTGCATCACCTAATGTATTGCGTCTTTCCTCAATCAAGTCGCAAAGTGCTACAATCTCAGTGCGTGGATGCGCGTGATATGCCCGTGCAGCTGCTGCCCCTCGTCCTCTACAACCTAAAATAGCAACCCTATATGTTTTCATAGGTTTCTCCTTTGTCGGAAATTTCCACCCATTGTCCACAAATTCTAAATATCTGCATAGTAGTCTGTCCAGTCTAAGATTATAGGGTCAGCAATAGTCGGGAATCGGAGTTCCCTCCTACAAAGAACAGACGGTATTGGTAGGAGCGATCTCCGAATCGCGACCTTGCCCGCAAAATTTCGATAGATATTCCAATAGTATTATATTTTTGTTTTACACATATAATTTCAAATCTCTAATGACTTCGCAGAATAGTGCCTTTTTCACCAACGATCCAACTGGAATTTTTTAAGAGAAAAATATCCTGCAAATTGTTTGTTGTGGGCGATGCATACTGATTCCACGTAGTACCGCCATCTGTTGTGTGTAAGATTGAACCTTCCTCTCCGACCACCCAACCCTCTTTTTCATTCTTAAATGCTACATCTCGTAAACTCAATTTAATTGGGTTTTGCTGTCGCTGCCATGTTTGACCTCCATCAGCAGTATGAAGAATCAGCCCATTTGACCCCACAATCCAACCATTCATAAGGTCCGCAAAATGGACAGCAAATAAAGGTTGTTCAGCGTTACTGTTTTGAAGTTCCCACTGTTTCCCACCATCTTGTGTATGCAGAATCACACCTTCTTCACCAACAACCCAACCATGCTCAGAATCTATAAAATAAACACCCCACAGATGTTTCTCTGCGGGATTCATCACTTTTTCCCATTTGCCACCACCATTTTGTGTGTGGAGAATAGTACCGATTCCCTTTGGATCGATTCCACCAACAGCCCATCCTTCTGTTTTATTAACAAAGTGCAGATCCAAGATACCGGGAGATTTCGCTCCTGCAACTCGCAATTGATGTTGAACATTCCATGAATTACCACCGCTGCCCGTGTAGTATACTTTTCCAATGCCCACCAGCCAACCATTATTTGGCGTTGTAAAACTGACTTGGGTAAAAAAAGTATCTTTCGTTATGGATTTTGTATCTGATCCATTCCAAGTTTTACCACCATCTTTTGAAGATAAAACAACGCCATCAGTACCAACTGCCCACCCAAGTTTAGTATCCACGAAATGGACACCGTAGAGATGTGCGTCAGTGCCGCTGTTTACCTGTTCCCATTCTATTTCTGATGCATCTTGTGAACAACCGAGATATACAATACTTCCAATTAGAATTATTAGGATAAGGGTATTTGACTTTATCATGTGAGGCTCCAAGTTTAATTTGATTGTATTTTCAATTGAATTGTGATATATTACTGTAAGTGATTTCATGGGTTTTGTCAATAGCATTTTGTTTTACCTTAAAGCCGTTTATTGTAGTAGCGCATTTCTTTAAAAAGATCATTTTCTCATAAGAGATGGAACAAAATGGGGTATATCATCGGTATTGATGGGGGAGGTACTAAAACGGTTGGTCTATTGACGACAGAGACCGGTAAGCATATTGCAAAAGTTCAAGTAGGACCATCAAATTATCACGTAGTTGGAACAGAACAAACTCATGATGTGCTGAAAGAAATCATTTCTCAACTTTCCGCAAACTTTGGTAGTACTGCTCTAAATTCTATTCGTTTCTGTATAGGCATGGCAGGCTTAGGACGTGAAGAAGACAGAGAGGTCATTGGACAGATTTGTGATAAGATAGGAATAAGCAAAAATCGAATCCTAACACACGACGCACATATCGCATTAGTTGGAGGGATCGGAAAACAGGAAGGCGTGATTATTATTTCAGGCACAGGTTCTATAGTCTACGGTATTGATTCAAATGGTATAGAAGTCCGTGCAAGTGGTTGGGGATATTTGCTCGGAGATGAAGGCAGTGGTTACGATATCGCATTAAAAGGACTTCAAGCAGTGGCACGCGCCGCAGATAAACGTGAACCTCCCACTGAATTGACACACTTGATTCTGAATAAACTTGATTTAGATACACCGAACGATTTAATTCGGTGGACACATGCGGCAAGTAGAGACGAAATAGCGGGGTTAGCAGCAGTAGTGTTTAAAGCAATCGAAATCGGTGATACAAAAGCAGAAAAAATAGTTGATTCCGCTTTCAGTGAACTTGCATGTGCAGTAGAGACTGTAGTTATGCAATTGGAACTCACACATCCGTTTGAAATTGTTTTTTCGGGTGGAAATTTATTACACCAACCTATTTTAGCAAATAAACTGCAAAGATGGATTGAGAAGATAATCATTGGTAGTTCCGTAATATTTCCGAAACACGAACCGGCGTATGGGGCAGTGTTATTGGCAAAATCGCATCTATAGCTCTCATTAAGAAGGCAATAGGACATGAGGGTTTTATTTTAAAGTGATCACAGAACAGCAAAACCCAAACTCGACTGACATTGATCTAAAATCAGTATCAGAGATCGTCCAAATTTTTCACGAAGAGGATAGAAAGGCTATAGACGCAGTTGCCGCAGAATCAGACGCTATCGCTCAGGCAGTTGAGATGATCGTTGAGGCGTTTCATCAAGGAGGCAGGTTATTTTACATAGGTGCGGGAACGAGCGGTAGATTGGGCGTATTAGACGCCTCTGAATGTCCACCGACTTTCAGCACTGAGCCAGAGATGGTGCAAGGTATTATCGCAGGTGGAGATATAGCCTTACGTAAAGCGGTAGAAGGTGAAGAGGATAAACCTGAGCGCGGTGCTCAAGTCGTTCGAGAATATCAACTCACGCAACAAGATGTGCTTGTAGGAATTGCAAGTAGCGGACGAACACCTTATGTATTAGGTGCTCTTAAGGAAGCACACGCCATCGGAGTCAAGACGATTTTCTTCTCTTGTGTGCCACCAGCAGAAGAATTGAAAAGGTTTGTCAATCACTTCATTACGCCGATTGTAGGTCCTGAAATAATCACGGGTTCAACCCGTTTGAAAGCAGGGACGGCAACAAAATTAGTTCTCAATATGCTCACAACCATATCCATGGTAAAGTTGGGGAAAGTTTATAACAATCTGATGGTGGATGTGCACGCCTCAAACAAAAAACTGGTTGAGCGGAGCATCCGAATCGTTCAAACGGTTACTGGGGTTGATACCGCACTCGCCGATGCTACTTTAAAGCAAGCAGGTGGAAGTGTAAAGACCGCAATTGTGATGTTGGCAAAAGAAATTAACCGGACCGATGCTATTTCCCTTTTGGAAAAACATGACGGTTTCCTACGTCCGATTTTAGATGGTGGATAATATCCAACAATATGACATATTTTTTAGATTTAAAAAGGAGAAACCTTATGGCTACGAATGCTACAAAAGTTGGTCTTGCCAAAACCGAAAGACGACGATCTAACGTTTATGAGGCACTGAACAATATCCGAGAAGACATCACACCGAAAGTCCGTGAACAGGTGTTGTTAAAACCGAATTTCTTGTCCAGCACGAATCAACTCGCTTCCTCACATGTTGATGTAATGCGTGGTGCACTGGACTTTCTATTAAGCACGCCACAACCACCTGAAGAGGTCATTATCGCAGAAGGTGCAAATGAGTCTTTTTCTGGAGAAGCATTTCAAATATTCGGTTATGAAGCACTGAAGGCGGAATACGATGTCCCGATTCGACTCGTTGATTTACATCAAGAAACAGAATGGGTAGAGACAAAAGTATTTCTCTCTGGACGGGAAGAGGATACAGTCCGTATGCCGAAGACTGTTCTGGACTGTCCATGCACAATTTCTGTTGCCATCGCAAAAACACATGATGCTGGTGTTGTGACCCTTGCTATGAAGAATATGATAATGGGGACACTACACAAGGATGATCGGATTAAAATGCACGGCTATCACAGTCATGGTGACCGGGTGCTGCCGCGCGAGGCACAAACACTCAATATTAATCTACTTCGACTCTCACGCCATCTAAAACCTGACATTGCAATCGTTGACGGCACAGTTGGTTTGCAGGGCAACGGTCCGGGTGGTACTAATTCTGTTCCGCTTGGTATCGCAGTTGCAAGCGGTGATGTGTTTGCAGCGGACGCTGTCACTTCAAAAACGATGGGATTTGAACCTTTGGAAATTGGGCTATTCCGCTATGCGGATGAATTGGGTTACGGCACTGCGGATCTCAGTCAGATTGAGATTGAAGGACCTCCTGTTGAGGACGTTGCTATAGCGTTTAAACCTCATGAAACTGCTGAACTCCAGTTTCAATGGCAAGATGCTGAGTCTGGTGAATATCTTGCCGCTGACTAAAATCTATTTTTACCTTATAGTGGATTCTACAATTAACTTTACATCTGATCTGTAGGAGGGAACTCCGATTCCCGACTAACAGTGGTTTCGTCGCGATTCGGAGATCGCTCCTACTCCTACAGCATATATGTAAACTTATTTGCATAATTTACTATAAACAACTCTGAGAGGAGAATTATGAAACGTTTCCTTAACGTATTGATCCTGTTTTCACTTATCCTTACGACTCCCGCGTGGGCATGGTGGGGCGGTGGACACGACATCTTAATTCAAGCGTCGGTAAAAGCACTACCAGACGAACTGCCAGAATTTTTCCGTTCTGCAACAGCAGAAAAAATGATTGCACATTGTGCTTATGATCCAGATATATCAAAAAATAGAGATTTGCCACATGCACGCGCAGCCGAATACGGTGAGCACTATTTTGATCTTGAACTTATCAAAGAAAATCCTGTTCCTGCAGATCGAGACGCTTTTATTGCGTTGTGTGCAGAAATGGGACTTAAACCCAGTAAAGTTGGATTTCTACCTTATGCAGTAGCAGAATGGACCGAGCGACTCGCCGTTGCTTTCGCAGAGTATCGCAAATGGCCGGATAATCCTATAATACAATATAAGTGTTATGTATACGCGGGTTTTCTCGGACACTATGCACAGGATATGTGTCAACCTTTACACTTGACGGTACACTTCGACGGTATCGTTCAGAAAGACGGGACGAAATTACATGGCGGTATTCATGAAAAAGTCGATGCGTCGATTGAAATGTTGAAACTTGATCCAATTGAACTCGCTAAGGAGCAACAAGTTAAAACCGTTGGGGATTTGATGCCTGCAATTGTCCAACAGATAAAAGCTGAACACAGTTTAGTAGATCGAGTTTACGAACTTGTGGACGATTATCAAAACCTAAAAAGTCCATCGTCGGCTTTGGTTGATTTTACAAAAGAACGTTCGCGTGAAGCCGTGCGCTGGACGGCATCGTTATATCTTACTGCTTGGAAATTATCTGAGGATTTGAAACTACCGGGATGGCTTGAACGCTAAAATAGTGCACTCGTATACATACAGAATTTACGGAGACAGGTAGGATTAGGTGATGCATCTAATCCTACTTGCAATTTATAAAGACTCAGAAAATACATTTGGAGTAAATTACACCAATTCTAAATAATGATATAACATTATGGTAAACTTTGAAATTAAAGAGACACATTTTCTGTAGGAGCGATCTCCGAATCGCGACAAATTTACTAATAGTCGGGAATCGGAGTTCCCTCCTACAAAGAAACTCAAAATCGGAATGATACTTTGTCAATTAGAAATGGTATTACAAAAATTTGGATTGACTTCAGGTTGATTCTGTGGTATTTTTATGTGTATGGAAGAAACAAACATTTTACCTGATATTAATCCAGATGCGGTTTTCGATTTAGGAGAACTCGGATGTGGTGACCTTATTATCGCACTATTGAAATCCATGAGAACTCTTGAATCGGGACAGATTGCACAAGTCCGCGCAGTGGACCCAGGCGCACCTGTGGACATCGCGGCATGGTGCAATATGAAAGGCAATGAACTTCTCGCAGATTGTTGCGGTGAAGACAATGCCTATTTTTATATTAAAAAAGGAGAAAATTCCTAATGGCTAAGTTGATGATTAGCATAACACATGCGAAAGATAACACGGATAAAGCGACAGTCGGTTTTGTTGTCGCTAATGCTTCCGTTGCATCCGGCGTTGAAACGGTTGTATTCCTCAGTACTGAGGGCGTGCATCTTTCGCAAAACGGTTACGCCGATGATATTCACGAAGAAGGTTTCGCGCCGCTACAACAACTCATGTCAGATTTCGTTGAAGTCGGTGGAACAATTTGGGTCTGTTCCCCATGCTTCAAAAAGCGTAATCTTGATGAAGATAACTTGGTGGATAGCGCGTTAATAGTTGGTGGTGCTAAGGCTGTTGAATTCTTGACCACTGGTGGTTCGAGCATTACCTATTGACATCGGAAAAAGGAGTTCCTGCTAACTGCAGCAGAAACATCCATCCAGGATCAGTTGAATCCTGAGCCTGATCAAAGAGACTCCCTCCCGTTGTGGAATAGGTTTCTTACGAAGTTTAATGAATATGTTCATTGCTTTGTTAGCATACACTCCAGGGAGGGTTTCTCATTTCAGATACTCTAAAAAAATCCAAATATAATCCGATTTTGCCCACCTAAAAAACATCAAATCTTCTAAATATACCCAAACAATTTTAACATCAGAATGTGAAAAAACGCCCAGCATGAAAACACATCATAGGATAAAAAATGCGAGAAGAAGACTTACAAGCTCCTGACTCACTTCAGACACCTCATATATGCGAAGGTGGCAACCTTGACTGCGGTTCTGGACTACTTTTACTTATTCGGAAATCTATGGAAAAAGTGCCAGATGGGGAAGTGTTGGAAATTCGAAGCACAGAGATCAGCGTCAAAGAAGACCTACCCGCGTGGTGTCGAATGACCAAAAATCCTTACCTTGGATGGCGCCCCGCAACAGAGCATAACAAATACTTTGTGCAACGCGGAGAAGCGGAGCAAGATGCTGATGCCGCTTATGAACAAGCACGAGATTACCGATGGCAAACACGTATCCATTGGGATGGCGGACTACAAGCGAAGGTTTTCTGCAGAAATCATTCGTGGTCTGTAGGGCAACCCGCAAGTTTTGATGTGCGGGATGCTGCACCAAGTGCGGTAGAATATGTCCTCGGTGCCCTCGGAGCATGTTTAGCGATGGGGTTCCAGATTCGCGCATCACAGCAGAAGATTGAAATTGATGAATTAGAAATATCTTTAAGTGGTCAGATTGACAATATTTTCGTTTTTCTCGGCACGGAACAGGAGGGACATAGCGGTTTTAAAAAGGTGCGCGGCACAATCTATGTCGCGTCGGATGCGGATGACGAAGTATTAGAAACGCTTTGGGAGGAAACCCTCACCGCTTCGCCCGTAACGAACACACTGACGCGTGATGTGGATATTGATGTTGACCTACGCGTGATATAAGATCAGAATTGACACAGGAGGAACGATTATGACGCAACTACTTGAAAAAGCACTCACTGAGGTATATAAACTACCTCCCGAAAAACAGGATGCCATCGCTGCCATTATTCTTGAAGAACTTGAAGACGAAAGGCGGTGGGATAAATCTTTTGCCGAATCCCAGGATCTACTTGCAAAACTTGCAGAAAAAGCTCGTGCTGATATTAAGGCAGGTCGCGTGAAAAAGATGGGGATTGATGAGTTGTGAACTCATATCTAACAGAGGATTTTATCACATATTTTCGGCGATTGCCTGAAGATGTCAAAGAAAAAGCTCGTAAAAACTATCGTCTTTGGCGACAAGACTCTAATCACCCAAGTCTACAATTCAAGCGAGTACATACAAGAGAACCAATTTATTCAGTTCGAATCGGAATTGATTGGCGTGCATTGGGCCTGCGCGAAGATAGTGGAATTTATTGGTTTTGGATTGGTCCGCATGCAGAATATGAGAAAATGCTTAATCTACGGTAATGATTGTTTTATGCTGTTTTGGATGATAAAGATTAGAAATACTTTGTTAACAACTGAAGCATAGCCGATCATCTTAATGGTTAAACGCAGGAATTAGACCTTGGTTAATTATGAAGTCAAAACAACAGAATGTTTTCGTAAAATTGTAAAGAAAGGAACCGAAATGTCAATTCAACAGTACTCAGTTTCTCAGGCTTCTATACGAACCTTGCGAACATGGATTGAAACGGAAGAAATTGCTATTCCTGAAATCCAGCGCCCATTTGTTTGGAATTCATCTAAAGTTCGAGATTTTATTGATTCTCTATATTCGGGTTTTCCAGTAGGGTATCTCATCACCTGGCGTGCACCTGATGTTCGCTTAAAAAATGGTGAAAAATCTATTGGAAAGCGGATTCTTATTGATGGACAACAACGTGTAACAGCTCTTCTTGCAGCGTTATTGGGGAAGTCTGTAGTTAATAAGGATTACACCCAGAAACGTATAAAAATTGCTTTCCATCCTGCGGAAGAACGTTTTGAGGTACACAACGCCGCAATTCAAAAAAGTGTGGAGTGGATACCAGATATTGCTGTTGTCTTTAATCCAAACACTCGAGCGCGAAAATTAGTAGATAAGTACTGTGAAGTAAACGAGGACATGAACACAGACGAAATTGACGACCGTATTGATCGCTTAAAGGGAATTTTGAATAATATTCTCGGTCTAATTGAATTGGATCCTGATTTGGATGTAGAGACTGTAACTGAAATATTTGTACGTATTAATTCACAAGGGGTTGCTCTAAATACTGCGGATTTTGCTATGTCCAAGATGGCAGCAAGTGAACAGTATCATGGTCATTTGCTTCGAAAAAGTATCGAATTATTTTTGTCACTTAGCAAGCGCGCCTGAGTCATACAACACCTTATGTGAAGATAATAGTTTCTCAAATACTGATTACTTTAAGAAAATGGAATGGTTAAGACATGAAAGTGAGGATTTGTATGTCCCCTCTTATACAAATATGCTTAGAGTGACCTTTACTACTGAGTTTAAGCGCGGACGTATGGGGGACTTAGTTGCTTTGTTGTCAGGGCGTAACTTTGAAACCCGCAGTTTTGAAGAAGCTATAGCAGAAACATCCTTTAGTAAACTTAAAGATGGAATAATGCATTACATGAATGAAACAAACTTTAAACGTTTTATCATGATTTTACGGTCAGCAGGATTTGTTACAGCATCAATGATAAGATCACAAAACACTCTCAATTTTGCTTATATCCTCTATTTAACATTACGAAAACAAAACATAGATGCACAGAAGATAGAGACTTTAGTCCGACGATGGTTTGTAATGTCTATCCTAACTGCAAGGTACACTGGTTCACCAGAAACTGCATTTGATGTTGATATTCGAAACATTCATGAACATGGGACAGATCAGTATTTAGAAAGAATAGAATTAGCCGACCTTTCTGATGCATTCTGGAAAGTTGGACTTCCACAAAATTTGGATAAGTCTGTAGCGAGTAGTCCTTATTTTAATGTTTTTTTAGCAAGTCAAGTGAAGACAAACGATAAAGGTTTTCTCTCAAGCGATATCTTAGTTAGAGATCTTCTTGAAGGACAATCTAATATTCATCACATATTTCCACTTAAATATCTGCAGAGTCATGGGTTAAAACGTGGAAGTTACAATCAGATCGCCAACTATGTTGTGATGCAAAGCGAGATTAACATCGCTATTGGTGCAAAAGAACCGGCAGTCTACTTTTCAGAGGTAATAGAGCAGTGTCAAAACGGAACACCTCGATTCGGAGGGATAAGTGATCATACACAGTTACAAGAAAATCTGGATTCTCATTGCATACCACAAGGGATAGAAACTAAAACAGTAGAAAGTTACGATGAGTTTTTGAAAGAGCGGAGAAATCTCATATCAGCCAAGATTCGAGACTATTATAAATCACTATAACAGATAATCACAAAGATTACTGTATGCTGTAACATATTTAGTTTTTATCAAAGAATAATTTTTAATTTTAAGAATAACCATGGCACAACAACACATAAACATCCGAGTCAACCCCATTATCACTGCCGATGAACTATTCGACTTCTATGAACGAAACAATATTTGTGAAGTTGGGTTTGGTAAAGAAGTCGCAGCACGGATATTGGAACACCCGCATCTCATCGTAGCTGCATATACAGGAACAGAACTTATCGGACTTGCCCGCGCTACTTTTGATGGACTTTCCGCACACATCATGGAATTTTCTGTTGATGTCCGCTATCAAGGAGGTGATCTGAAATACAACAACGGATCGCTGATTGAATCAGATAATAGCAGATTAGGGGTTGTGTTGGGTGAACGCCTATGCCTTGAACTTAAAAAAATGGGTGCAACCTTCATCACGGGCTACATCGTTGAAAATTGTGAAGAGGCTTTTTATCGCTCACTCGGTTTCAAAGAAAATGAAGGACATCTGGTTTATTACATTGACACACGTCCTTATGTAGTCGATTCCTGACAAAGTGTTGCAGTCAATGTTAGAGGACATAAAAAATCATGATCATAGTATATGGCATTAGAGAAAAGTTAAATCCGATAAAGGCGAAATTATCAGATGTAATTCATGAGTGTATGCAGTCTGTACTTGGCATGCCAGAAGACAAACGAGCACATCGTTTTGTTCCTATGAAAAAGGAAGATTTTTACTATCCGGATGGTCGCTCAGATGCTTATACTGTCATTGAAATCAATATGATGGCAGGTCGCAAGGCAGAAACACAAAAAAATCTTATAAAAACACTGTTCAAAAAAATCGAAAGTCAATTATCCATTTCTCCGATAGATATTGAAATAACAATAAAAGAACAACCCCCACATTGCTGGGGTTTTCGCGGTATAACAGGAGACGAAGTTAACGATCTGAACTATAAAGTCAATGTGTAAAAAGCACTTGTGCCACATTAAGTTTTCACAAATGTATATGAAAATATGAAGTGAAGGAGAACAAAACAGTGAACAATTTACCACAATTCCCCGTGACCGTTGTCGGCAGCATGCCCCGCTCGCGATCGGTGTCACGGGCATTGCGAAACAGGCAGAAGGGGCGTGTTACAGATACTGACTTCAATACCATAGCAGACGAAGCAGTACTTGAAAGTCTCAAATTGCAAGAAGAAAACGGAGTCAATATCGTTAGTGATGGGGAACAACGTAGAGATAATTTCTATTCCTTCATCACCGGTTGTATAGACGGTATCCGGTTAATGACGCTTGCAGAAATGCTTGACTATGTTGAGGACAAAGCAGCGTTTGAACAATTGCTCAATGCTTTAGATGTTCCCGCATTTGCGCTAAAAAATCCTGTCGTTGATGGGAAGTTAAAACGCACCTCGCCCCTTGTCCTAAACGATTACCTATTTCTTAAGCAACACACAACAAAACCAATCAAAGTTACCCTTCCTGGTCCTTATCTTCTGACTCGTTCAATGTGGGTTAAAAAGTTATCTTACGATTTTTATCCTGATAAAGAATCCCTTGGTGATGATGTTGTCGCTATACTTCGGCAGGAATTACACGATTTACAAGAAGTTGGCTGCGAATTTGTACAATTTGATGAACCAGTGCTAACGGAAGTTGCCTTTACGGGACCGCATGAAACGCATACATTTATGTGCGCCGCCCTTTCAGAAAAAAGCAGCCCAGAAGAAGAACTCAATTTCGCTGTGGAACTGATGAATCGTGTCGTTGATGGAATCGATGAAAAAATGAAAACGGCACTCCATGTCTGCCGAGGCAATTGGAGTCAACAGGAAGACGTTCTACTTCGTGGTTCTTACGACCTTCTGATACCTTATTTTTGCGAGATGAACGTCAATCAGTTTGTGTTGGAATATGCGACAGAGCGCGCTGGCAGCATTGACGTTCTCGGTGAACTTCCTGCCGACAAAGAGGTTGGACTCGGCGTAGTGGATCCGCGCACCACAGAAGTGGAATCCGTTGATTTTGTATTAGCAAAGGTGCGTGCACTTTTAAAACATCGCAATCCAGAACAGATATATCTGAATCCAGATTGTGGTTTCGGCACATTCGCTGATCGTCCTGTAAATACAACAGAAATCGCCATCCAAAAACTGCAAACCATACATAAAGCAGCGGAGATTTTGCGTTCTGGCATCTAAAGATTGTTATCTTTTTACTATCTTTTTTCGTTGTAATTTCTCTATAGGTTAGAATACCCACTTGTGTTTTCTATATGTTTATGCTATAATTCGGTCAATTGGATTGCTTAACCTGATTCATACATCCGTAACGTTAAGGAGAACTATAATTGATACATTTATATGGAGAAGCTTATGATAGAGTAAAGCTACTTCGCCACTTAGGAGACATCTCACAAGTGGCTGAAGCCAAGATATACCAATTGACTGATGGAAACGAAAAAGGGACGGATGCGATCGGTTTCAGGACTGGTTCAGGATTGAATTTCACAGTACTTCCAAACCGTGGTCTTGATATATCTTATGCTGATTATAATGGAATTCCATTATGTTGGCGTTCAGGGACTGGCGATGTAGCAGCAGCGTATTATGAACCTGAAGGGCTGGGATGGTTACGCGGATTCTATGGAGGGTTGCTTACAACTTGTGGTATGACGCAAGCGGGTGCTCCGAACGTAGATGAGGATGTGGAACTTGGACTTCACGGCAGAGTTTCTCATATTCCAGCGAAAAACGTTTGGGTAGATAGTCGTTGGGAGGGTGACCGATACATCCTATGGGCGCAAGGAAAGGTTACAGAAACCGCAGCGTTAGGTGAACATTTGTGTCGCACCCGACGTATTTGGACAGAATTAGGATCAAATAAACTGCATATTGAAGACATTATAGAAAACCTTGGGTATCAAGACTGTCCACACATGTATCTTTTCCACATTAATATTGGTTTCCCAATACTCGCAGATAGGAGTGAACTTTTGGCACCCTCCTCACAAGTAACACCGCGGGACGAACACGCCAAAAACAATCTGTCAAATTTTAACTTCGGGGAACCCCCCACTGTTGATTTCCAAGAACAGGTCTATTATCATGAAATGGAACCCGATGTTGACAACCACATTCGCGTGGCACTTATCAATCGAAGTTTTAACAATGGTCAAGGCATTGGAATCGCTGTGCGATACCACAAAACACAATTCCCTTACTTTGTCCAGTGGAAAATGTGCGGTCAGGGTGCCTATGTCATGGGTTTAGAACCATCAAACTGCCGAGTTGCTGGTAGGGCATCAGAACGCGAAAGCGGAACCCTACAGCATATTGAACCTGGTGGTCGCCGCCACTACGAAGTCGAAATCAGTGTTCTAACTTCCAATGACGAGATTAACGCGCTCGCAGCAAAAATAGCCGAAAATCAAAAATAACACCTATTCGGAGCAGATAAGCTAATAGCATTTCCGCTCTAAGGAGAAAATAAAATGAACAAACGTTTCACTTTACCACTTATCGCACTCTCACTCTTAACAACTATTTTATTTGGTACTTATTTTATAACTCAACCAATTAACGTTGCACTGGCTGATGGTCACGAGGTTGGCACGACCTCCCAAAAATCTGAGGCTGTACCTCTTGAAATTCCTAAAGACAGTGTTCTACATTTAATTCCTGAAACCACCTTAGGTGTAATCTATTGTCCCAGTTTGCTTGATTTGGATGACAGAATTAACGCAGTGGCATCGGACCTGGTGCCTCAAGCTGGCGAATCACCAGAACTTCTTTCGCAAATTTTAGCAGAGGCATTCGGTGCTGGATTTGAAAGTTTAGCCGAGTTAGAGGTGATTGGCTTGGATCTGAACCAAGATTTTGCTATTTTTCTAACGAGTTTGGACCCACCCAGTCTTTCTGCAACTGTACATCTTACAGACCCAGATGCAATGATGCAGGTAATTGAGACTGAAGCGGAAGGGAGTGAACCTGTCCAATATAATGGTGAAACCTATTGGAGTACTCCTGAAGGCAGTGGCAGCTTCGCGATTTTGGAAAACATACTTGTTTTCTCACAACAACCTGAGATTTGTCAGAATGTGATTGATATTAGCAAAGGGACAATGAAGTCTATCGTAGCAAATGAGGGTTACGCGTCATTCCTAACTAATATCATGAAAGGGGCTGATCAGTTAGCAGCCTATTTTAATCTGGAATCTATCATCGCACCATTTGCCGAACAACTGAAAGAGGAATTGCAAGTAACAATTGACACTATCGAAAGTGATCCTGCCGCTATGGCTGCAGCACCGATGGTTGAAAATATGTTTAACAAGGTGGTAGAAATTGTTGAAGAATTAAAATCTATTAGCGCAACGCTCCAAGTTGAAGGAACTGATGTTCAACTTGCACCGTTTTTGCAATTCAAAACCGATGGCAAAATTCAAGAGGCGTTAAAGGAAATGGCTCCTGATGAATTAGTGCTCCTCAATGATTTACCCAATCAAGGTTTTATCAACGGCGCATTCCAACTCAATGCGAAGCAGTTCTATAAGATGAATGTGTCTTGGTTAGAGTATTTTCTGGAAAATGACACTGAACTGAATGAGGCGTTTGCGGAACTTTTGGAACAGATGGAAGAAATTTATGAAGCCATGGGTGATGAGTGGAGTTTTTCTGTTAATTTTAGTGATAGTTTCATGCCAGATTATTTGGTTGTCGGTGAGATGAAAGATGAACAAAAACTAAGAACGTATATGGATGAAAAGTTTTTAGAACTATTCCAAAAATCAATGCAGATCATGAAAGATAAATTGGGCGACTCCCCTCAGATGAGTATGTACGATGGGGCGCATGTTGGAAACCCTGTAATGCACAACGGCGTTGAAATTAAATCCTTCATTTTCCCCAATCTCGGTGCTGCATTCACAGATGTGCCTGACGCTGCAAATCTTATGCCTCAAGAAATGCACTGGTCTTATGCTTTTTCAGAGGGACTCTTCTACTTCGCTATAGGTGATACAGAACAGATTAAGTCCGCACTTGATAGCAAAGCGAAAGTAAGCGAAAGCATATCTGAAAACGTGAGTTATCAGAAACTTATTCAGAAGTTGGGAATAGACAATAACATGCTCTTCGGAATTTCACCTATAGCCATGGCGAAGAGTGCTATGAATCTGGCGGCAAAGGCTGATCCTAACGCTGCCGCAGAAATTGGGATGTTTTCAGGCATCCTGATGGGTATCACTGAATCCTACAGTATCGGTTTTTCAAGTAAAGTTCGGGATGGTGGGGTTGGTGCTAAGCTACTCATCACACTTGGCGACTTTAAGCAGCTGATTAATACTTTTGTGATGATGTCCGGCATGGGGATGATGTAAAAAAGAATTATAGTTTTACTCGCTCACAATCCTATGTGGGCGAGTTTTTTATTTAACTTTTTTGGTATTTATGGTATTATATCAAAATTATTTGCGGTAGCGCACGGTTGAGAGGGTCGTCCGCTTCTGCATTGTTATTTAGGCAAAACCCTCTGAGAAAGTATTACTTACCTAAGGAGGTAAGCTGGTGTATAAACATAAAAGTTTCATGAGACGTTCTTTTATGAAAAAATGGAAATGTCAATCTTTCCTCATCTTTGGTGTCGCGTTTTTGCTAATTTTTGCTTCATTCGCGATCGCTGATACCACCGAAGATACCGCAGAAGCAGCTGAGGCAGTAGAACCAAAGAAAAGTCCTGTAAAAATCGGCGGCGCGATGCGGGCCAATTACGTATACGGAACTTACACAGATGGCAGAGGCGATGATAATGGAGATGTCGATCTTGAGATTCTCCGTGTCAATGCCGACCTTGACTTTAATAACATCATTGGTAGATTGGAATACCGTTGGTATCCAAGGTGGTTCGGATATGACAGCGGATACAGTATGATACACACTGGTTGGTTAGGATATAATTTTGAAGATTTAGGCACACTTAAAGCAGGTATTGTTCGAGTACCCTTCGGACCAACCGCTTACGGTGTTTCTACAAGTTGGTTCTTTGACCAGCATTTTTATGTCGGTCTCTCAGATGATCCTGATTTAGGTGTCAGATGGACCGGTTCTTTTGACAAGTTGACGTATGATGTTGCATACTATTTACAAAGCGAATTCCAAACCGACGGGTCTAGCCTCAAAAGTTCTCGATATGCTTATGACGTTGTAACACGGAGAGTTGGAGATGGGGACGATGGAGAAGGATATGATGAGCAACATCAGTTCAACCTCCGTGCAATTTACGCAATTGAGAATATCGCTGACGTAGGTGTGTCGTTTCAATACGGGTTACTCAAAGCAACGAATGTCGGGGACGATGAGAACGGAAGCCACTACGCGTTTTCCGCACACATGAAAAACTCGTATGCCAACTTTACGCTCTTTTCACAGTTCTCCTATTACGACCATATTATAGCTGACGAAACGCCTTGGGGCAACGGTGATACAATTCTCATGGGAGCTTACGATTACGCATCCCCCGTTGCATCTAACGGAATGATACCGGCTGTATCGCTGCGATACAACGGCATTAATGCATCAGGTATCTCATGGCTTGACAGTGTCACACCTTATGTGGAATGGAGTTCTATCATAAAAACAGCTGAGGATTATAACCCGAGTATGCTTTTAACAATCGGGGCAAGTTGGACGTTATTCGGTTCACTTTATGTCTATAGTGATTTTGCAATCTCTGATGGTAACCCCTTTGTTGGGAACGATGGTGCTGGTGATCTCGCTGCAAACGAAGATTCCGATGATAAGAAGCAGAATTATAGACTAAACCTTAACTTCGGTTATTATTTCTAATCAGTTACGTCATCCTAAGGCGGACGCGTTTTGTTAGCGCGTCCACCTCTCTAAAAGGAGAATATTGAAATGAACGAAGAAGGAAAACAACCCCAACAGATGCCACACCAAATTGATGAAGGTAGGTACAAGAAACTATTCGGTTTAGATATTTATTTAACACCTGTATTCGTGATCTCCAGTATCACTATTATTATTTTTATCGTTGGCTCACTTATCTTTCAAGAACAAGCGACTAAACTCTTTGGAGATGTCCGAGTTTGGCTGACGACCAACCTTGATTGGCTGTTCATGATCACTGCCAATCTCGTGTTTCTTTTTTGCCTGGCTGTGGCAATCTCGCCACTCGGCAAGGTACGTCTCGGTGGAGCAGATGCAAAACCCGAATACTCTTATCTAACATGGCTTGCCATGCTTTTTGCCGCAGGCGTAGGAATTGGGCTTCTCTTCTTTGGCGTGTCGGAGCCGATTACCTATTTTCAGGGGGATAGTGGTGTTGTTGAATATTCGCCGCTCGGGACAGAAACGGTTTATGAAGCAAAGGCAATTTACAATGCTAAAGATATCCCTGCCACCGACGATCCTGCTTATGATCCAGCGGCAGATTACAGTGTTAAAGATGTTCCCAACATCGCGGATCCCAAAGTTAAAACGGCGGCTTCCTTGAGTATAGCAACAACAGTTTTTCACTGGGGTTTACAAGGGTGGGCGATCTACGGTGTTGTCGGACTCGCCCTCGCGTTTTACGCATATAACCGCGGGCTTCCACTCCTCATACGATCCGCATTTTACCCTATATTTGGTGATAGAATATGGGGATGGACAGGACACATTATTGATACGGTTGCTATATTTGCTGGGATTTTTGGACTTGCTACCTCACTCGGTTTAGGGGTACAACAGGTAACCTCTGGACTTGACTATCTGTATGGGATTCCGGCTAGCTCTCTCACCATGGTCTTGCTGATCGTTGGGATTACTGCAATAGCATTGATTTCAGTGATGACAGGTATTAACGTCGGTATTAAACGTCTCAGCCAATTCAACATAATTCTTGCGTTCATTTTACTGTTAACTATTTTTGTGCTTGGTCCAACGCGTTATATTTTTCAAAGCATGTTCGCTGGACTTGGGACCTATATCATGAAAATAGTGCCGCTCAGCAACTGGGTTGGGCGTGAGGATACCGGCTTTTTTCACGATTGGACGACGTTCTATTGGGCATGGTGGATTGCTTGGGCACCATTCATCGGCACGTTCATCGCCCGCATATCAAAGGGACGCACAGTTCGTGAGTTCGTAATCTTCGTACTTCTTCTACCAACGCTGTTATGTTTAATCTGGTTTGGTGCCTTTGGCGGCACTGCCATCCACCAATTCCTCGCCGATGGCTACACCGGCGTAACCGAAAAAGTTGAGACTTATGAATATCCAATAGCCCTCTTCAAAATGTTTGATGAACTACCTTTTACACTACTGCTTGGTTCCGTTGCCATGTTACTGACAATTATCTTTTTCGTTACCTCGTCAGATTCTGGCTCTCTAATCATTGACATCATAGCGGCTGGCGGTAGGGTTGACGCGCCAATACCACAACGTGTGTTCTGGTGTACTGCTGAGGGATTAGTCGCAATCGCGTTACTCCTTGGAGGAGGGTTAAAGGCTTTACAAGCTGCCTCCCTTGCGACAGGTTTCCCCTTTGCAATTGTGCTGTTAGGTATGGGAGCGTGTGTCTTGGTTGGGCTTATAAAAGAAAGGCGTGAAACCCAAAGTGGAGATGGAAATTAATGAGATTATTAGCATCAATTTAGTTCAATAACGGTACAAAACCAGTATGAGAATTCTCATTAAGTATGAGAATTCTCATTAATTGTAAGTGAATTTAACTTGTGAAAATACTTGGAATTGATACATCTTGTGATGAAACAGCTGCAGCTGTTATTGTTGATGGACGTGAAGTTCTATCAAACGTGGTTGCCTCACAGATAAAAGCACATCAAGAATATGGTGGCGTTGTGCCAGAGTTGGCATCACGTAAACACATTGAAGCAATCAACTATATTGTCAAAAAATCGTTGGTTGAAGCAGAGGCCACATTTGATGATTTAGATGCTATCGCTGTGACGAATCGCCCTGGTTTAATCGGAGCATTGCTTGTTGGTGTGGCAGCAGCAAAAAGCCTCGCTTACTGCCATAATTTACCCTTACTCGGCATCAACCATATTGAAGGACACATCTACGCCAACTACATGGTGCATGAAACTTTAACTTTTCCGCATATCTGCCTCACAGTCTCTGGAGGACACACGTTGCTCGTGGAAGTGCATGAAGGATGGGAATATAAAGTATTAGGAACAACACAGGACGATGCAGCGGGTGAAGTTTACGACAAGGTAGCAAAATATCTCGGACTCGGTTTCCCTGGCGGTAGAATTATTGACGAACTGGCACAAAAAGGTAATCCTACAGCGATAGACTTCCCGCGTCCTATGCTCCGTAGTGGGGATTATCAATTCAGTTTTAGCGGGATCAAAACGTCCGTGCGATATTTTGTAGAGAAAGCGGAACGTGCGGGAACAATGGCGAACGGAGAAATTAGCATTGAAAACATTGCTGCCAGTTTTCAAGCAGCAGTCGTTGAAGTGCTTGTAGCAAAAACCGTTCATGCTGCAAAAACCACTAATGCGCGTACTATAACCTTGACCGGTGGTGTCGCAGCAAACAGTCAACTCCGTGCTTCTCTCAAAGATGCTGCTGAGGAAATCGGGGCAAAGGTCTACTATCCACCAATTAATCTATGTACAGATAATGGCGCGATGATTGCTGGAATTGCTTACGAAAAATATCAACAGGGTCTAAGAGATGGGCTTTCCCTTAATGCTGCAGCAAACGGTTCAATTGTTGATGTATGAATGGAGTAATACCCTTGGAATCTGATTTTCGTATAAAGGCAGCTGTAGATTGTCTAAAATTAGGTGGTATTATTGCCATTCCTACCGATACGGTATACGGCTTGGGAGCTGACCCATTTAATGCGGATGCAGTGCAAAAACTATACACGTTAAAAGGGAGACCCGAAGAAAAACCGATACCTTTAGTTCTTGGTACAGTTGAAGATGTAGAGAAAGTTGCACAAAACTTACCAGGGTTCTTTTTTCATCTCACAGACAAGTTTTGGCCTGGCGGACTAACAATCATTATCCAGTCAAAAAATCTGCTCCCGCAGCTAACGGCAGGCGGCACAACCGTTGGATTACGCATTCCAAATCAACCATTACTATTAGAGATACTTCAGGAATTTGGAGGGCCTCTTGCGATAACCAGTGCAAATCTTTCAGGGCAACCCGCAGCAACCTCTCCCCAAGAATTTGGTCAGGAATTGTCATCAAAAATAGATTTCATTGTAGATGATGGACAAACACCGGGGCCGATTCCTTCAACGGTGTACGATATATCCGTATCACCCCCACAGGTTCGCCGAGAGGGTGTTATTTCCTCCGAAATCCTTGCTAAGGAGTTGATGTGTTACAACAGACTTTCAAACAACTCCTAAATTTCCTCACAACGCCAACAGGACATTGGGTAATCCTTGGGCTGGGATGTGTTATTATATTGGCGGTTGTTTACCATAGATGGCGGCAAATTCCCGGTTTAACAGTAGAGTTAATAAAAGAGGATACTTGGTTTATCAACCGTGACGATAATAACCGGTTAGCAATTGTGGTCTCGCTCCTTATGATCAACAAATCAGGCGCACCAATCCAGTTTTGCAGATGTAAATTAAGTGGCTACTCCCCAAAACCACCACCCGATCAACTCTTTTTAGAAGGATATGACAAAACCATTGAACTCACCTATCCGAACTATGACTCGTTTTCAGAAATCGTTGGGCAATCTGAAAACCTCAATTCTGCATACACTCTCAATCCTTATACAGAGCAACGGATGTGGGCTTATTTCGAGTCAGGCATTGTAACATTGACCAACATGCTTCGCGCGCCAATTGTGTTAAAAGATTTGAATCGGAAGCGAAAATCTTTCCAAATTGCTGTGCCACGCAATATGGAACAGATTCAGTTATACCGTGAAGCAGCAATGCGTTGGTAAATCAACTGCT
Source organism: Candidatus Poribacteria bacterium (assembly GCA_028820635.1). GTDB lineage: Bacteria > Poribacteria > WGA-4E > WGA-4E > WGA-3G > MSPOR6. The sequence goes on along the minus strand of JAPPIG010000019.1, from coordinate 74,880 downwards.
TTTCTGAATAATGAATCTCTTTCTGTAGGCGCAACCTTAAATCAATGCAAAAGGTACGTATGGCATTTGGCGGAAGGCGACTTGTCTAATTTTGAGAGAAATCGGACAACTGAACGAATCTGCCACACAAAAAGTGATGTTGATTTTATTTAACATCTTTGCTATGATTAAAAATGTCCAATTTCTCTGGGTTTGATGGATTCCCACAACAACAGAGTCGAATTTATTCAAAACTTCTTATACGTTGCTGGTATTATCGCACCTCAATGTGCAGTATTGCCATAATAAAGGAGACAGATAAATAGACATTATAATGATTTAAATAGCAGGAGTTTCATAACGCCAGGGTCTGAAGTTTAGTCGGAAGTTGTGTAAACCACAACAGGTTTCCATAACTAAATCACAGAACCCTTTTTTTCAATTCCTGAGTTTATCTTTCACGATGCGGTATCGTTTGACACCACTAATCGCATGTTCAACACGTATGCGTATAGACGCTATCTTTTTATTCATCCGTAAGTTCTCCACCTCGCGGCTTTTTCTTCGGTTGAATGATGTTTATATCAGGAAGGACAAAACCCTGAAAACCGGTATCTTGATACAAGGTGCTTCCTTCAAAAGAGGGTATCAATAGAACGACTTTGCAGGTCGTATTGATAATCAGATTATTTTTTACTGTATGACATCTCTTTTTACCACTATAATACGCCCTTTGAGTTGATGGGTCTTTTGGACGCTGTATCAGACGCTCCGTGCCATCATAAAAAAAAATATTCACCTTCTTGACTTTGAGTTGATACCTCACACGCATCACACATAGGTGCGGGGTCTGTTTCCCGAGATGGCAACGCTTCAAGCATTGCTAATGCTTTGTTCAATATCGGTAAAAGCAAATGTATCCATTTATTAGCAACGGGTTGAGGCATACCAAAGAGTTCACCCAATAGAACTTGTTTCGGAGCATCACGCAGGTAAATTAAGATAAATAGCAACATATCTTCTTGGGAAGCAAAACGGCTATTTTTATATGGTTTATATCTCCGATTTTTGCGTGGTTTGCCATCAAGGGTATGTGTTTGCATATATTCTAAAAAACAATAAGAAAAATGAGGTAATAGTTCTGTAAACTCTTCTAATGTATATCCGGTGAGGGACAGAAACGCACAGGTCTGTCCTTGAGATCTTGAAAAGTGGTCATGAGCTAACCTCCTGTCGTCCGATAATAAGTCAGTATAACAGAGGTTAGCAAAATTAAAAACTAATTCATTATAATGTCTACTATATATGTCAATAAGTGTTGAATTAAACCAAATAACAAAAGCATTTGATACCACCGTAGCGGTCAACGATATATCTTTGACTATTGCCCCTGGTGAGTTATTTTTTTTGCTCGGACCATCAGGGTGTGGTAAATCAACGTTGCTCCGTGTACTCGCGGGATTCTATCGTCCAGACGTTGGAGAACTTCTATTTGACGGTGAGGTAATGAACAACGTGCCACCACACCAACGTAACACTGGCATGGTTTTTCAAAACTACGCGCTATGGCCACACATGACTGTTGGTGAAAACATTGAATACGGCCTGAGACTTCGCAAACTTGAAAAATCTACCCGCAATGAAAAAATTACAACCGTTCTTGAAATGGTTGAGATGGCTGAATACCGGAATCGTCCTGTAAACACCCTTTCTGGTGGACAACAACAACGTATAGCACTTGCGCGTGCGTTAGTCATTGAACCAAGCGTGCTATTGCTTGACGAACCACTCAGTAATTTAGACGCTGCACTACGTCAAAATCTACGCGATGAAATTAAAGACATCCATAGCCGCACACAGATCACGACTCTCTATGTAACTCATGATCAAGTCGAAGCAATCTCAATGGCTGACCGAATGGCGATTATGAAAGATGGAGTCTTTGTGCAAGTCGGCACACCTCGTGAAATTTATCAATATCCAGCAGATCCTTTCGTTGCAAGTTTTGTGGGGGAAACGAATTTCATTACAGGTAACATTCAAGAAATAAGTAATGGTAAAGCCACGATTGAAACACCAATCGGAGTGCTTCACACGGAAAGCGTCCATCACGATTTCACTCCAGGGCAGGAGGTCAGTTGTTCCATACGTCCAGAGACGATTCATCTCAATGAAAATTCCGTCCCAAACCAATTAACCGCAAAAGTCGGTGCCGTTACCTATTTAGGCAGAGTCGAAGAATACGAATTGAGCATTGCAGATTCACTCAAACTCAAAGCGATTATACATAATCCTGGCACAGAAACAAAGAAACCGGGAGATACTGTTAATATCTCGATGTCTCCAAAAGCAATTGTTCCGCTGCCTACAAACGATTAGCGAATTTTCACGATACCATCATCCCATAAAAAAATGAGATTTACGCCAAGTCAACAAGATGCCCTTAATATTCAGGACCATATCTGCGTTACTGCTGGTGCGGGTTCAGGAAAAACTGCCGTATTAGTTGAACGTTATCTTAGAATCCTTCAGAGTGGAAACACTGCACCACAAAAGATTGTTGCTATTACATTCACAGAAAAAGCCGCAGCCGAAATGAAGCGGCGTGTCATCGAAAAACTCGCTAATAATGAAAATACACAAATTCGTGAAAAGCATCTTGAACAGATGTACACCGCACCAATCTCAACGATCCACACATTCTGCTCACGTATCTTGCGAGAATTTCCTATTCAAGCAGGTGTGCCTGCCAACTTCAGTATTTTGCAAGGCATAGACCAAAAACTTTTGCTGCAACAAGCCATTAAAAACACCCTCCGTGATATAGCAACAAACACTGATAATAAACATTACAATGAACTTCGTCATTCTCTACAACGTTACGGAAACCGTCAAGAATTAGTTGAACTTTTTTCTACGATGATAGAGAAACGTTATATGATAGCAAAACTCATGAAGGAAGTTTATAGTAATGATGGTGAAGGACAACTACCTGAAGTATGGCAAAAAGTTTTTCGTGAAAAATTGATGTCAGAAACCGAGACTAATGAATTCATCCGGTGTCTTAGAACTGTCTTACAAGTGGCTAAAGGCAAAAATGTGACGGAGGTTAATGTATTAACCACAAAATTAGAAACACTCCCCGATAAAAACCCTACCGCCCCAGATGTACAGAATTTGTTAAAAGAAATAGCAGATTTAATTACAACCAAGAGTGGTAGCATAGCAAAAACCAATTTTCTGAAGATAGGGGTTGATACAACCGGTATTGAAAACGAAATAGAATCTCTGGAATCGGCAGCAGATAAAATTAAATCCGCACCACTTCTTAACACAGAGGGTGAGGAAACAGATGACAAATTTCTACTAAACACAACCCATTCCTTACTCGCGCTCTACACCCGAATTTTTGACGAATACCAAAATAATAAACTCTCTCAAGGTAAACTTGATTTTGAAGACCTGCAGATTAAAACACGCGATCTACTCCATAACAATGAGGAAATCCACCAAAAACTGTTAGAACGACATAAGTATTACATGGTAGACGAATTTCAGGATACAAATGAATTACAGCATGAATTAGTCATGCTGTTCACAAATAACCTAAAGGATGTTAATCTATTCATTGTTGGTGACCCCAAACAAAGCATTTATGGATTCCGTGATGCTGATGTCCGTATATTTGATAAGGCAAAACGGAAAATAGAAGAGAATGATGGTCAAAATATCATACTCCAAGAAAATTTCCGTTCCTTACGCGACAATGTAGGATTCGTTAACTGCTTTTTTGAACGTTTGATGGGAGACGGAACAGAAACTGAATACGAAGTTCCTTATGAACCCCTTACAAATGCCCGCACTGCTGAAGCAAATGGAACTATAGAAATCATTCTGGGACAGAAGGATAATGAGGCAGCAAACGAATATGCACTGATAGCACAACACATCAAAAATATGGTAGCAAACGAGGAAAGAGTGTGGGTGCAAGGTGAAGGTAGAGATGCACCTCCACAACCAATTAAGTATGGCGACATCGCTATCCTAATCCGCTATAGGACACACCTGCCAAATATTGAACATGCGCTACTTTCTGCAGGCATTCCCTACCTAACTACAGAGGGTGTGGGTTTCTATCAACGACAAGAAATCTATGATATTTGGAACTATCTTAACTTTCTAAATGATCCAAAAGAAAACAGCACTTCTCTTGTTGGAATCTTACGAGGTCCTGCCTTCGGTATTTCAGACACGGAACTATACGAAATTTCGCAGCAGCAAGGAAAAAATTTCTGGGAGAAAGCACAAAATAATCAGACACCTACAGACCAACTTACTAACGCAATAGCGACCTTAGAGAACCACATGGATGTTGCCCATCGCTTACCCGTAAACCGCCTTATTCTAACCATTGTTAATGACACAGGAATGATTGGCACATTGGGATTAGGTAGACAGGGACCACAACGTTGGGCAAATTACCAAAAACTTTTAGACCTATCCCGTAATTTCGATAGCGATGAAAAGAAGCAAACTTTGGCTGACTTCATTGAGTTTCTGGATATTTTAATTACTGAAGAACCTCGTGAAGGGGATGCCCCGATTGAAGAAAGCAGTACTGCCGTTCAAATTATGACCATCCATTCTGCAAAAGGCAAACAATTTCCTGTAGTGATACTTCCAAGTCTTGATCGTACGGGGAAATATGTAACAGAACCTTATATTGATGAATTGCTTGGAATCGGTTTTTCTCCGCTAAATCCAGATGATAGTTACACAAAAACTGAACCTGAAATTATTAATCTGATGAAAGATCGCGCCAATGCTAAAGACGAAGCAGAAAAGAAACGTCTATTTTACGTCGGTGCTACACGTGCTGAAGACAGACTCATTTTATCTGGGTCTCTTTATAAAAGTGGAGACGATGAAAAACCACGAAACAAGTTAAAATGGCTTTACGACCACCTGGCAATCAGTCCTGACCAAGATTCTATAAATCTATCAGTCAAGCTAAATTCATATCCAGAAAACAGTGAAAATAGCCAATCTTTCCAATTAAACATTCCAATTTTAAGACAACTTAACGTTACTAAAAATGTAGATCAAGTATCCGATAAAACAGTTTCAGTTGGCTTTCCCGAACACCCGTTTCGTTCTCTAAAACCTTCGGATTTCAAAGCCTCCTTTACTATTCCTGAATTGACTAATTACACAAGTTGTCCACTGCGTTATTACTTGGAAAATGTGCTACTCATACCGCCGCTTAATAAAAAACAAAGGGATTGGGATAAAACTGAGATGGATGCTATAATCCGCCGCATCCTTGCAAAAATAAAACATCCATCACACAAAGAAGAGCTTGATGAGATTATTGATGGAACATTGGAAAATTATCCAGAACTAACAAAAAAATCAATAACCGCAGAGCTAAAAGAAAAAATTGGCATATACATAAATAATTTTCTGAACTCTGAACTTGCAGCAACAGCATTTTCCGCAACTGAATCCTATACCAACCACCAAATTCACGCGGATATAAATGGGCACATCATCTCAAGTCGGTTTGATAGGCTTTTTAAAGATCAAACAGGACAATGGCATATTATCAATTTCAAAATTTTTGAAACACAAAATTCAGTGTATTGTAAACCAGAAATGGGTCTATATACGTTACTCTTTCATAAATCCTATCCAAATGAACCAAATGTGGATATTACTTTTTATTTTATGGAACAAAATAAGTTTGAACAGATGTGCTTCAACAGCGCGGATTTTAGGGAGATTACTGAGCAATTGCAAAAACAAATTACATCACTGCAGCAAGGTATCTTTTCAAAAAATCTTGAGCATTGTTGTTCTTGTCCTTATACAGATTCACATGGACAGTGTATTGTTAAAGAACCTTAGGAGGAAACTATGAAAAAACCGATGTTGACAATTATCTGTACTATTTTTGTCTGCTTCTCAATGTATGTGATACTACCTACGTTCGCAGGCACGTGGCGTGATGACTTTGAAGATAATGACACCCGCGAATGGAAAATCTATAACCTCAATCGCCAAGCCGAAAAATGGTGGATCAATGACAATGAAGCGGTTGGGGAAATCTTCGAACCGGGTTTTATGAGTCTCTGGCTTACGGGAGACCTGAAGTGGAAAAATTATAGTGTTTCCTGCCGCGCAAAGTTAGTTGACGATAGAAATGAACCGCCATCCATTGGACTGACACTCCACGATAGAGGTGAGGAAGATAGCCGTTATCTATTTTTTATTGATTATGTCTTTGACATTGTCAGAATTGTAAAAGCTGTTCACGATGATTGGTCATCCGTGCGACACTTTTTTACCCCAGAAGAAGATACATGGTATCAACTTAAAGCGACTGTTTATGAAAATGGAGATCTTGAGTTCAGTATACAAAATTTGGATGCGGAAGTTGATGCTGAACCCCAAGTTTTCACAGCGTTTGACCCTGATCCATTACCTGGCGGACAGGCTGGACTCGTCGTGGCAGACGCTCGTGTGCGGTTTGATGATGTTGAAATTACCGGTGCCAATATACCAAATGGCGGTCCCGGAAGACGCACACCACAGGCTGTTTCACCACGATCTAAGCTTGCAACGACTTGGGGAAAACTAAAAATGAGGTAATGGGTAATACCATATCTGTTTTTTTGTATAAATCACCCTAGAGATGGTATAAACCCTTTAAAATTCACTGGTAGACGAGGTTTCTTAACCTTGCTGGTTCAGAGTATCAAAGTAATTCCAAAATCTACTACAAAATAACTGTTTTCAGAGTCCTTAATGAAAAAATTAACAGTTACGGTCCTGCTCCATTGTTTATTTATAACTACGAGCGTCTCATCAGATTTTTTACCACAATTCACTGAAATCACTCAAGCAGCGGGGATAGATTTCGTCCACAATAACGGCGCATTTGGAAATAAATATTTACCAGAAACAATGGGCTCCGGTTGTGCTTTCTTTGACTACAATGCAGATGGGTGGCAAGACATTCTTCTCGTTAATGGAAAAGATTGGGAGGGACATCCAACTGAAAAACGGCAAACTCTCGCACTATACGAAAATAATGGCGATGGCACTTTTGCTGATGTGACTAAAGCTGCTGGTTTGGATATTCCTCTGTATGGTATGGGCGTTGCAATTGCAGATTACGATAACGACGGGGATGATGACATCTATCTAAGTTGTCTCAATGCTGACCGACTTTTCCAAAATAATGGCGATGGCACTTTTACGGATGTTACGAAAGACGCTGGTATTGACAATCCGGGCTTCGGAACAAGTTGTGCTTGGTTCGATTACAACCTGGATGGACTTCTCGACATCTATGTTGCTAATTACGTTGAATGGAGCATAGAAACGGACATTTTTTGCACACTTGATGGTAAATCCAAATCTTACTGTACCCCTGAATCATATACTGGTCAAGCCAGTAAACTCTTTGAAAATCGCGGTAACGGCACTTTTATGGATGTCTCACAAATATCAGGGATAAGCGATGCATCAAGTAAATCCTTAGGTGTTTGCATCCTTGATTATAATCAAGATGGACTCCCCGATATTTTTGAAGCAAATGATACGCAACCTAACAAACTCTATCAAAACAACGGTGATGGCACTTTCATTGAAGTTGGGATGTTAGCAGGCGTGGCATATAACGAAAGCGGGGTCGCCACTGGCGCAATGGGTGTTGATGCCGCTGATTATAACCGTAGTGGTAGAGAAAGTATCATTGTTGGGAATTTTTCTAATGAAATGTTGAATCTTTACCACAACGAAGGTGATTTTTTTATGGACGACGCGCCTATTGCACAACTCGGAAATGCAAGTTTATTGACATTGACCTTTGGTTGTTTCTTCTTCGATTTTGACCTGGATGGAAACGTTGACATTTTTACTGCAAATGGACATGTGGAAACAGACATCAATATCGTCCAGAGTGAAGTTACCTATGCACAAAAGCCACACCTATTTCGGAATATATCTGAGGGAAAGTTTGCTGATGTGCTGCAAAAGGTAGGACCAGATTTGGCAAAACCGATCGTGGGGAGAGGAACAGCCTATGGGGACATAGACAATGACGGGGATTTTGATGTCCTCATTACTACATCTAATGGACAGGCGCATCTATACCGTAATGATGGTGGTAACCGTAACAACTGGATTAAGATAAAACTTCTGGGACAATTGAGCAATCGTAACGGAATTGGCGCAAGCATCCAGATTACCTCCGCTATTGGCACACAAACCCAAACTGTTAAAACCGGTTCAAGTTACTGTTCCCAAAGCGAACTGACCGCAATCTTTGGAATAAAAAATGACGAAATTATCGAAACTATTGAAGTATTGTGGCCCAATGGAAAAGTCAATAAAATTGAGGATGTCAAACCGAATCAGTTAATGCTGATTAAAGAAAAACTGTAAAGAAAACTCAACGCGTTAATTCACTTCTCATGAGAACCATCACAAATCAAAAATAACTTGTGCTTCCCAAACTCCATTAGGGTTTTGAAGGACATATAATTGGTGATAGGTTACAGCCTTTATTTCGGTATAAACGACATGTTTGTCAAAATTTGTGGGTTCGCCATACACCTGAGCAGATAATTCTGTAGTGTCAATATGTTGTATATCTGATCGCTTAAAGAAAATTTCATCTGTTTCGTGTCTAAAGACTAACTCGTCTAACCACTTAACGAATAACATTTCAACAGAATCAGCCGCTATGTCAACGTCAATTGAGGATGTTTCATCAATTGTGTCCACAACAGCAATCATTTCAAACAACCCTTGTGCAGCATGATTAAAGAGATTTCTTAAGGTATCACCTTTAACACGCATCCCAGCATCAGCAGTATGTTCTATATATTCAAAAGGTTTCATAGTTTTTTAGCGAGCAAACGTTACCTTATACCAATTCTAATAAATACTCTCTCATTAAGAGATTCAACTGTTATTGTCTGCTGAACGGACCTTTCTTCTGTAGGAGCGACCTCCTGGTCGCGACCAGGAGGTCGCTCCTACAAGATATTCCGCAAATGGCACATTATATATTAGAAATGGTATTACATCATTAAAGCTTTTGGCTTCATAATAATTTTTAAAGATTAATACCATTGTAAATTAAAATACATTTCGTGGCACTACTAATATTCTAATTATAAGGAATTTGGTTTCCTAATGTCAAAAATATTAAACACTCTCCCTTTAATACCACGTTATTTTTTAGCAATTAGTTTAATTTTCCTTGTAGGATGGTTCTGCGGTTTTGCTCCTGTTCTTCATGCCGATCCTTGTTGGAAGTGCGGCACGCCACTGTTAATTGAACGCTTGCACTCGGCTCAAGATTTTAACTTGAGAAATACCGAACCTGTTTTGTCAGCACCTGCAGCACCCGCTCAATTAGGTCAGATAGACCGATTTTTTATTCACATTCCAGAAACGTCTATCAAGGCTACCTGCGTTGCAGTAGGTGAACATTGCTATGTCTACATTGATAACACTGTTCAGGATATGTTAACTAAAGCTGAGGCTGATGACATTGCAAATACGTTTGACACAAATATTTACCCTAAAGTACATCATTGGATAGGTTCGGAATTTCAACCCGGTTTAGATCGTGAAAATCGGATAACGATCCTATTTCACGATGTCGGCATGAACGCTTCAGGAGCGGATTATGGAGGGTATTTTTCACCTACCGATCAGCACCCGACATATCCGACCAGTAATCGCCGTGATATGCTTTATATGGATATTTTTCAATTCAAAGAACGTTCACGACACACCTTCTATAGTAGCCTTACACACGAGTTTGCACATCTGGTCAATTGGTATCAAAATGGTGGTAAGAGTGATCAACGTTGGTTAGAAGAGGGGATTGCATCCTTCACAGAATGGGGTATCTATGGTACGGTTCATAATTTATTTGTTGACGGCTACCTCGCAAATCCAAGTATTTCTCTAACCACTGCAAATAATAATGATACCTATTACGGTGCAGCTTTCATGCTTCTGCTCTATCTCTACGAAAACCATGGAGGTATTAACTTTGTTCGACAACTTGCCGCTGAAGATACACTTGGTTTGCCAGCTATTGATCTAACTTTAGGAAAGAACAAGCACTTCGTTGACGCATTTCTCAATTGGGGAGGTGCAAATTGGTTAAACAATGCCAGACTTGGCAAACACCTTAGCTACGTAAATCTACGCAACAGAAAAATTACAGCACGCACACCACGCATCACACATTATCCGACTACTTCTGCTGATATTCCAATTGACAGTTGGGGTGTAGAATATATCTTATTTCAGAATCTACCAGACAACCTTGAACTGACTCTAAAAGCAAGCACCCAAGCACATCTCCACGCAAATATTGTCTATCTCGTCTCAAATAGTAACGGCGCAGTCGTCAAACCTATTCCGTCAGTATCAGACCCAAACGGTGTTGACACATTCCATACGAATAAGATAGAAATTAGCAATTTAAGTGGTGATGGGCAAATTCTGTTAATTGTCACTTCTGAATATCCGCAAACATTCAGATATATTGCTAAACCTGGGGTAGGTGATGCTTCGATTGACATAGGAAAACCAAATGGTGCACAAAGAAATATAGAACAATCCCGATATCTTTTACGTCCTAATTCAGTAACTTACCTCCCTAACAGCAATTCGCAACCCATAAGTTTAGGTCGTCTGGTAGGCACTTCCTTAATTGCCACGAATTTCTTAACAAAATTAGAACCGATGTCCCAAATTCATCTTTCAAGTAACTATAACGAGATTATCATTCAGGAAGAAAAAGCCTTTGCTACGAGTGACTGGGGCCTTGAAATTTTTACCTTAAACCCTTCACCCACACGAATAGGTGAAATTGCGACACCGGGAAACGCACAAGCCATCGCCATTGATGGAGACAATGCCTATATTGCAGACGGCAAATCAGGTGTGCACCTTATTGAAGTTAATCCTCTAACTTCACCTCGTATTGTTAAAACACTTGGGGGGTTTCAAGATGCGCGCGATGTCCATTTAGCAAACGGAAACCTATACACACTTGATACAGTACGGGGACTTTTGGTCTTTAAACAGCAGGACGTACTAAACAACGAAAACCCACACCCGCGACGAACATTTAAAACTGCGGGAACACCTTTTAAAGTCTCTACAAACGATGAAGGAAAAGTTTATATAAGTGACAATGCAAAAGGATTATACATTTTAACTTTGGATCCTCTCGGCGGTTTTACCGTTACGGGTACTGTACCGTTGCTTGCTTTTGATTTTGAGGTGCTCGGAAAATATGCACTCCTCCTTTCCAATAATTTACGTATTTTGGATATCGGTGCCGCTTTAGCCCCAGAACCGATTTCTTGGGTAAACACACCGGGATTAACTTCGGCAATGAAGTTCTATGAAGGTTTGCTTTACCTGACCGATCAACAAGCAGGTCTTCATATCGTTAATGTCAACAACCCACAAAGACCGCGTTTAATTTTATCGCATCCCACTATTGGAAATGCAGAAGACGTTGAACTACGGTATTCGGCTGCTGATAAGGCAACCTATGCTTATGTTGCAGATGGAAAGGGCGGTATACAAACGCTTGATGTGACAGAACCTGATATGCCAGTCTGGATAAATCATTACAACGCGAGCGGTACCACCTATGGGCTTGATGTGGACAGTGCGGGTGATAAACCTACTATCGCTATTGCAAACGGGACTGGAGGTTTAAAAATAGCTGAATTAACTGAACCTTACACCGGTAGAATAACGCAGGATATCCGATCGTTTTCTGGCGAACAAGGCGCGTTATGTGTTCAGATTGAAAAGCAGCATGCTTTCGTCGGCACAGATGTAGGAATGGATATTGTTGATCTGGGAACAGGAAAAACCGTCACACATATCCCAGCCACTGATCCAGTTTGGGAAATTGCGATAATTGGCGACTATGCGTATCTATGTGCAAGGTCACTCATTGTAGTTGATATTAGTGATCCAAACCGTCGCCAAATCGTTAGCAAACGTGAATTCACAGGTAGTGTATATAGAATTGCATACAATACCTCACATGCTTTCCTTGCTTCACTTGAAGGTGGTGTTCACATATTAGATATTTCTGAACCAGCGCGTCCGCGTCCAATTGCTCACTTTGCCACAGAAGGAGCCGCAACGAATGTTGCTCTTGCGGATGAATTTGTATATGTTTTAGATAGCCAACAAGGAGTATTAAAATTAGATGGAACAGACCCGCAGCAACTTACGCCGCTGTCCAACTATGTTGAAACCCAGCTACCTATCGCTGCAGCAATTCAGGGGAACTTTCTCTATTTGCTTGATAGCCATAGTATTCAAATTGTTGATTCGCGTACGATGCGTCGCCGCGCCCGCTATGCACTATTACAATCCCCCACTGACCTTGCCATCATGGACTCTGCCCTATACGTAACCGACCTATACCAACTCAGCATTTTTCGTGTTGATACAAACCTTTTGAACCTTGCCGTAGAAGAACTTCAGCATAATACATCTGATCAACCAATACTGTCCACAGTGTCAATCCCAAATCTACTTTTACAAAACTATCCCAATCCGTTTAATCCCGAAACTTGGATTCCCTATTCTCTTGCCAAAGGCACACATGTTTCTCTTTCAATCCACGATGCAAATGGTCGTTTAATCTCCCATCAACCACTTGGATTTCAACGATCAGGGAAACATACTTTCCATTGGAATGGACGAAACGTAACGGGTGAACCTGTTGCAAGTGGTATCTATTTTTATACGCTTAATGCAGGGGATTTCTCAGCGACTCGCAAAATGGTTGTCCAGCATTAAAAAGTAATCGGGAATCGGAGTTCCCTCCTACCATAAGCGGTTCAACCGTAGGAGCGATCTCCGAATCGCGACCTATAATATATTGACAAAGCATTAGGATATATTTTGAGATGAACAGCAAACTACCCACCTACATCTTCTCTACTTCAAGAATTTTGAATTGTTTCTAATAAGCGTTTCTGTAACCCATAATTAATTGCAAACGTTTAAATGAATAAATAGGTATGGAATATTATATGCAAACGCTCTTTTCCATATTGTATACATCGCATAAATTGCCAACTTCAAATGTGTACTTATAGCGTTTGTATTCCTAAATGTCCGAGCGGCTCTATTTCATAAACCTGGGTAGGTTAGTACAACTTAATATATCCGTTCGGACCCCTATTAAATCTTATATATTAAATGGTTGGAAACGCATTTTCTCTTTACAGAAAGCAGACTTTTCAGAAGGAGATTTAGGATGGCAACGAACAGTGTAACCGGAAGTTTTCGGGGTATTGATGTTAGTTTTTTCTACAACGGCCCCCATATTGTCATGAGTGTTTTGAATAAATCGGAAGAAGGTAGGCAGTTACGCGTGATGTTCCAACAACAGCCAATCAGTGGGCGCGTAAATTGGACATCCTTCCAACTAACCGGACAAACACAAGATATTATCGTGCCCCCAGAGGTTATTAAGTCACACAAGTTAGCATTTTACGTTGACAATCATGAACCGATTGCCACTTATACTGAAAAAATATTAGAAGAACTAAAACTGATTCGAGATCAACAATTGTTGGATAACCAGTCAAACGGTTCGGCATCCGACTCGGACCTGCAGGCACCTCCGCATTCTCAAACCGAAGATGCAGTAACAACGGTTCAGAACACCGATGTCAAAATAAACGAGGTTAGCAATCATACTCACGGACAGGAAGAAAAATTGTTGGATAAAGCACCTGAGTTGGAAATGCCAGCATCATTGCAACCACAAGACACAGATTTGAACCCGAATGGGAATGGAATCCACATAGGACAACAGGAAAAAATACCAAGCGAAACAGCACCGAAAGCAAATACTCCAGTAGCGACCATTCCACCAAAACCCAACTCCGTTGAAGAATCCAGTTCAACTTCAAAACGAAAGACGCAGTATTTAGATCAGTATGTTACAAATATTAATACCGAACCACAATTTAGAATCAAAGTGCCATCACTTCCGAAAAGTGCTTCTAAGATGCAAGCAACTTTTATTCCACCACGCGCCGCCTCCACATCAAAATCTAATAATAAAAAGCACGGATTCTTTGGACAATTAGCTGGCACAATCGGACTCAATGTTCCTAAGAAAAAGGAATACTATGTACAGCAAAATCGACATTTATACGACAAATTTCATGCAGATTTGGAAAAATTGGAGAGAGACTATAATAACGGATGTGGTATTCCACTTGATAATTGGGACTTAGAGTCGTTGAGCGAAAGGCAAATTGCTGTCCTGCTCCTGAATCTAATGGTCAATGAGATAAGCGAATGGAAAAAGGTCTCGAAAAAGAGTGAAACAACTAAAGACACCCTCGCTAAATCTCTTGAGTCTATTGAAACAGAACTTAAACAGACTTTAAAACAAACAAGAGGTATTGAGGCACCAGCACCAACACTCTTTCCTGATAGAACTGCATCGACTGACAACGATTTGATGGAAATTCAGAAAGACTGTGATACTTACCTTCAGCGTTTTTCTGAAAAATTGGCTGAACTTGAACAGAAGCATGCCGACAAAGTTAAAATTGCTGCATTCAAAAAGTACTTGGTTGAGTTTGTACGAGATAAACTCTTTCCAAATGTTGCTGAGTTCAGTTCATCAAACTCTGTACAATCAAGGTTAAACTGGTTCCTGGATTTAGTTGATTTTGAATTAATGCCGATTGAACCAGGAAAAACGAAATTCTCTGATGAATTTCATGAACTCAAAGAGAAACGCAGTAGCGATTTTGAGTCTGACACAATCGTTGAAGTAGTCACACCAGGTTTGCAATCCAAAGATGGAAGACGGGTTATCCAAAACGCAATTGTCGTTCAAGCGGAGTAGACTGTGATAACCAGACAAAATCTTCTTCAACGTATTTCCGATATCCCACAAGTCAATATAGGGCATTTCCCTACCCCTTTAGAAGAATGTCCGCGCCTATCTGAAGCACTCGGCGGCCCACGCATCTTCATAAAACGCGAAGATTGTTCAGGGTTAGCATTCGGTGGAAACAAGGTCAGACAATTGACTTTCACTATTGGTGAAGGTGTAGACCAGGGGGCGGATACAATAATTCAGGGAGCTGCTTCGCAATCAAACCATTGCCGGCAGGCTGCCGCAGCTTGCAGCAAGCTTGGCTTAAATTGCTATCTACGCCTTGCACGCGATCATAAAAGCATCGTGCAAGGTAATCTTTTGTTAGACCATTTAGCGGGTGCGGATGTTGAAGTCGTTGATGTTCCATTTGGACCAGAATTAGAGGAATTCAAATTTGAACTCGCTGAGAAATTGAAAACACAAGGTTTAAAACCTTATGTTATTGCCTCGCCTCGCTCTACAGGACTCGCAGCAGTTGCATTTACATGGTGTATTGCAGAAATTCACGAACAGCAAAAACAAATTGGAATTGATGCTGATTGGATTTACACTGCTTCGGTAGGCGGAACTCAGGGAGGTTTGGTGCTTGGTACCAAAGCACTTGGAATGAAACTAAAACCTTATGCCTGCGCGCCGATACACTGGGAAGGAAAGATTGATCGGATACGTGATGCAGCAAATCTCGCGGCTTCTATCTTAAATCTTGATACTCAAATCAAAGATTCAGACATTCAAAATACCGATGATTACATTGGGAAAGCTTATGGATACCTCACTCCAGAATGTATCTCCGCCCTCAAATTGGTAGCAAGCACAGAAGGGATTATTCTCGATCCCGTTTACACTGCAAAGGCAATGGCATGTTTGATTGACCATATCCAGCAAGGTAGATTTGACTCAAGCGATACCATCATTTTCCTGCATACTGGTGGGACACCTGCTCTGTTTGCATATAATGAAGAGTTGAGTGCAAATGGTGTATGATAGTTTTTTCTGAAATAGATATATTCGGTTTTCTGAATGTTGTATCTTAAAAATCAGACTTACAAAGTCCACCTACAAGAGTAGTTCCTAATTCGAAATCTTTCCATAATGGACAAATTCCGTAGGTTTTAACCTGACAGAACTCCCATCTTCCGAATCTATATATCCCATCCTTAACAACGTCATCACTTCATGATAATCAGGGATATTGAAGAGGTGGCAGATATTCTCGCGATCCGTTTCACTTTCTAAAGGGGCACTGACAAATTGCACGCCGATGTCAAGCGATGTCGCAGCAAGAAGCATGTTTTGTATCAACATCCCCATACTCAGCCACATCCATCGGGTTGCCCCTTCACCCGGCGGATTCCTTTTAGTGTTCATCGTTATCAATATTAGCAATGGTGCTTCGCGCACTTGTGTAGCAATCTCCTTTGCAGGCATTTTACCTGCACCTAAGTGCCCCATAATCGTCAATGACTTCGCATTTTTCAATAGTCCCTTCAATATGCTCCCTGTTAGTTTCTCAGGACAATTTTGAAGCAACTTCGGCAGGGTAACATGATCAGAGAGCAACACGCCATCACCACGGTCTTGCCATTCTGTTTCGTTTAGACACATCCATCGACTATTGTCGTCTAAAAACTTGGAATCTTTAAACTGTTCTATAATCGCTTGTTGAGTTATATTGGCAAGTACCTCCTTTCCCTCAGACTCTTGAATAATAACTAACTCCCACGGTTGAACGTTGAAAGGGGAAGGTGTCCATCGTGCCGCCTCAATTAACTGATTCAGGTCTGCTTCGTCTATTGGACGGTTCTGAAATTCACCACGATAGCTGCGCCGTTGTGTTATTGCTTCAAATATGTTCATTTAGACTCCAAAATCTTTCCATCACTTCCTCTGGTGAGGCAGTACCTGTTGTGCCTATTTTAGTTACAGTAATGGAAGCAACTAAATTGCCAAGAAAAGCTGATTCGACTGCAGCCTCTCTGCCAAAACTACAGAGCGTAGATACTATTCCTGCAGAGACGCTGTCCCCTGCCCCAACAGGATCAATCTTGTCGTCAATCCGAATTCCTGGAATATGGGTCAGTTGGTCGTTGTGATGAACAAGGATTCCTTGCTCACCAAGTGTGACGAATACTGTGTTTTGCGTCTGTTCTGCAAGGCTTACTGCACACCGTTTTGCTGATTCAATACCAACAGTTTTCCCATCCCAACCCGGAATCAGTGCACGCTGCGCTTCAAAGCGATTCGGTTTTATGATTACGTTACGATATGCTCCAATTCGCGCACGGGAATCAGCAAAGAAAACTTTGTCTGGATACGCCACCGCGAGTTCACACAATTCTTCGCGCACGCGATTAGTGATAACGCCTAAATTCTCATGTGGCATTTGATCCCCAATGATTATTCCGTCAACCTGTGGAATACACGTTTGCAGTGCATCCAAAACCGCTTTTTCAACTCTATCACCCATCGGCGCTTGATTTTCAATATCAAAGCGTGGCCCTTCGGTTTGGACATCTTCATAACCATGGTGAATCGGTTTTAGATACGTAGGTGTAACCCAATTCGGCGCGCTTACCATAAAGTCTGTCCGACACTCTTTTTCTTTTAAGCATGTTTGAAGCGTCCTTCCGAATCCATCTTTTCCAATAACACCTAAAGTATAAACTGTTCCTACTCCCAATGCCTTGAGATTATTTGTGACGGTTCCTGCTGCACCCGGACTATAACGTTGTTCTACTATAGGATTGGTATGCCACGGTGTTTCCAGCGACAAAGTTGAACGTGTTTTGTCTATATACCAATAGGCATCCAGATAGAAATCACCAATCACGAGGATTCGCAAGTCTTGAAATTGGGAAAGAAGTGTTTTTAGTTTGACTTCGTCAATCAATGCAATTCACCAAAGTCCTTATGTTTATCAATCCTCAATCATTATACCATAATCTGACTTTAGGAAACGTACAAAATAGAGTCTATCTCATAAATTGCTAAACACGGTTCTCCCCAGAAAATGCCTACTTTTCATAATCCAGTTAAAGATGTTCTGAGCCATCCAATAGGTTCGTTTTGGAGGTAAGGACGCAGCATATCTCGTAATTTTCGATGTGCATGATGTAGGTGGGTTTTAATAGTCCCTTCAGATCTATTCAAGCGAGATGCAATATCCTTTATAGGGAGTTCCTCCGCATAACGCAAATAAAAGACACGACGTTGACCGGTTGGCAGTTGCCGTACAGCCTCGTCAACTATGTACTCAAATTCCTTTTTTTCAAGGATTTGATTTAGCGAAAGGTGTTTTTGAGTGGTTTGAAGAATTTCTTCTGCGCTTGAGGGTAACTCTTCCCAACTTACAACAGATTGCTTGTTTTGTTTGCGGAGGAAGTCAGTACTACAATTGATTGCGATTTTATAGAGCCAGCTGTAAAAAGCAGATTGTCCCTTGAAGTTTGGCAGGGCTTTCCAGGCTTTCAGGAAAACCTCCTGGCAAATATCTTCTGCTGTTTCACGGTTGTGTACTCGCTGATAAATCAAATTGTAGATTTTCTGCCGATATTTGTTAACTAACGGGTTAAACGCTTCAGACTCTCCCTTCTGTGTACGTTTAATTAGCTCCTTCTCATCAAGCAGGCTAAGTTCTCTTTGAGTTGTAAAAGTATTTTCCATATTTTTTCTCATATAATTTAGAGTTGTTGTTTCCTTCTAAGGATAGCAAAATTTAAGGTAAACCTGTAAAATCTAAATACAGCAAATTTTTCAATTAACAGGACATCGTCGCTCGGTACGCTCATAAGGCGCGCCTACCGGCGAATTTCTAAGACAGAATGAATTGCGAGCTAACGCGTTTTTGTTAATGTGAAGTCGCTATTAAGAACGGTATTAGGTTGATTTAGCACGTTTTTTTCGCCAATGTTCCTCCCGATAATGATCTATCAATGTGTGTTTAGTTAAGACCCGCACCCATCTATGGAAAGGGCATACAAACAAGAATTTGTTTAACTTATTCATCACCTTTTCGAATGCCTGCAACTCAAGTGCTTTCATCTCTTGGTCATTGCCCAGGTTGTAATAACGCTCAATATAATTGTGGATCCAGGGCTTGACCATGTCCTTAATCAATTCAGTTGCCTCACAATCACCGCTCACAGCTGCGGCTATTATTTTATAATCTGAATTCTTATCGTTTTGATTTTGGGATTGAACAAATTCTGAAGACATAATTCCTCCTCTTTTAGATTCTACACCAAACTCCTTTCGCAGGAGTAGTCTTGTTTCTCTAAGTTTTGTCTTGACGGTGCCTATCGGCAGGTCAAGTTCTTTAGCAATCTCCTTCATGCTCCACGATTCTAAATAGTACAATACTGCAACGGGACGTACCCGCATAGGAAGATGTTGAACCGCTTCTCTTGCCTCAGTACGAAGCATGTTTTCTCGGAAACGTGTGGATGCCTCTTGGTCAATCTGCTCAACTAACTCCGCATCAGTATATGGGATTTCACGCCTTGAGCGTTTAGAGGTGGCGTAATACCTGTTACAAGCGTTATAAGCAATTTTCTGCAACCACGGTCCAAAACTATCTACTTCCTTGAGCCCGCTAATGTTGTCCCATACTGCCACCCAGATGTCTGTGAGGATTTCTTCAGCATCAAGACGTTGCCGCGAATTTGCGATGATTACACGCCAAATTCTTGGCGTGTAACGGGACATGAGTTCTGAGAAAGCTGCTTCATTACGGTTTTGTACTAATTGTATAAGTTTTTCATCATTCAGGCTTTTTATCAATTCTAAATCGTAGTACATATACAAATTCTCTATTCTGGTTAATTTTGCATATTTGACTGTAAAATGAACAGTCTACAGATAAGGTGTCATATCCCAAAGAAGAATTGTGCCATCAAAACTACCACTCGCTAACATAGTACCATTCGGCGAAAATGCAAGTGATTGCACGTCCGAGTTATGTCCCCAGAAGGTATGGATATTCTCACTTGTAGCGACGTCCCATAAACGAATAGCCATTTTTTGCATGCCCTTCTCCCACCAAGTCCCCGATGCAAGATAATTGCCACACGGTGAAAATGCAAGAGCATACGGACGTCTGTTATTCTCTGGCTGCGGGATCGTGCGTAACGTCGTCAGTTGCGCAGTACACCAAAGACGGATTTCGTTATTCAAACCTCCTACAATCAGGTCACCACACGGTGAAAAAGCAAATCCCATTGGAATACACGGTTCACCAATAGGCAATATGGCAATTTCTTCACCTAATTCAACATCCCACACTCGAGCAGTTTCGTCTGCTGCTCCGCTCACCAGTCGTTTCCCATCTGGCGAAAACGCCAATGCCCAAGTATGGTCTGTATGCCCCACAAGTTGTACCGGATTTGCAAGCTGCTCAAAATTCCACACATAAAGTGTTCCTAATCTACTTCCTACAGCGATCCGATCACCTGTGGGGGCAAACACTGCATCCCGCGCCCATTGCGACGGTCCCTCAGGTGTAATGAATTCTGCAATGGGATTGTCAGGTTGTTTGGCATCCCACACTTTACTTTCCTCCGAAATACAAGATGCGAGAATTCTGCCATCAGGTAAAACAGTGAAAGAACCAACCCATTCATCCTTTAATAAATTATCCCCCATCCGTTTCTTGGCGACATCCCATAACAATACCCCTTCCCCGTGGGTTTTACTTGCCAAGGTCTGATTATCCACCCAAATTCCTTTCGGATCGGGCCATGGGAAACGATGTTCACGCAGTATTGAGTATACAGGTACATTATCATCAGACTGCTTTCTGGACATTTTTTCATTTAATTGCTGCAGTTTTCCATCGGTGTAAGCAGTAGCTAAAGACTCAGCAAAACCGATGCCGCCGATACCTGCAGAAATCTTAAGTATTTTTTCATTCGTTTCTACATTCCACACTTCTGTAGGGTTGGGCGAACTGGGAGATGCTAAAGCAAACAGTTCTCCCTCCTTTGTGTAGAAAGGATCGTGTAGGTCAGGGTAAACCATTTTTTGAGAACCTGTTGCAATATCCCATACCCGTAGTGTTGTCGTGTCACTTGAAGCGACGAATTGGTTACAAGGTGAAATAGCAACAGTATCTATCCAATCGGTATGTCCTGAAAAGTGTGCAATACGTTCACCTGAAGTTACATCCCACACAGAGACACAACGGTCAACGCGTTTAGTATCATGAGGTGTTTCGTCAGGACAGGATGCGGCTAACAAGCGGCTGTCTGGCGAAAAAGCCAATCTATAACCAGCAAATTTGATCAATGCTTCACCAGTTTCTGGGTACCAAACATAAATTTGATCTCTTTCTGTATCAGGGTTCAAAAGTTCGTCGTAGTTCTCCTTGTCATTTGAATAGAGTGGGGGATTTCCAGCATTTGCGGCAAGCAGTTTACCATCCGGAGAAAATTCAAGTTGGGAAATATCGTTTGACTGCCATTTGTGTTCTCCCCTATCCATCTGTGCTATATCCACGTCCCTATGAATATCTAATACCTTGATGATGCCGTTTGAGTCAGCAACTGCAATCCATTTTCCGTTTGATGAGCAGGCGAGACCTCCAGAGGCATATTGATCCTCAATCTGTCTGACAAGCGACCCGCTTTGGACATCCATTACCTTAAGGATACCATCTGAGTTATAAGTAACAATCCACTTGCCATCATGGGAAAAGTCAAGAGAATTAATTAATCCGCGTTCAGTTTCCCATAACGAAATCGGCAACATTGAAGAGACGTCATACCACCACAGCCCCATCCCAGTTGCCACAGCGAAATATGTGCCATCTGGAGAAAGTTTGATGTCCCACTCATTCATGAGTCCTTTTCCAAACCTTACAATTGCGTCTTTAGGTAATGCCCATGTATTCCCGATAGGGTCACTCGCAATAACATTTAACGCTGCCGGTTTTTGGTTTTGCATAATATTGTTTCCTTGTATCCTAAAGATAAGGTTTCATATCCCACACCAAGATAGTGCCATCACCACTACTACTTGCCAAGAGTGTTCCATCTTGTGAAAACGCAAGCGAGATAATATCAGTAAGGTGCCCAGAAAACGTAGCAATATTCTCACCTGTCATTGTGTTCCACACCATGATAGGAATGTTAACCATCCCATCTCTCCGATACAACCCAGTAGCAAGATAAAGACCGTTTGGCGAAAATGCAATGCCTCCCTGCCACCAAAATTTGTATTCGTCTGGCTTCGGTATTGTTAGTCTCAGTTTGCTATCTTTGAGATCCCATAAAATGAATTCTCTTTCAGCTTCACCAGCAATAACGTTTCCACACGGAGAAAAAGCAGTATGCTCTACTTTATAACTCTTAAACGGATGCACTTCCTTACCAGATTTAACATCCCACAACCGATAGTTGCCGCACTCTGGAACGCTCGCAAGGTAATCGCCATCCGAGCTGAACGCCATGAACGCAACATTAGTCTCATGTCCTGTGAAAGTGTGAAGCAGTTCCTCCCGTGCAATATCCCACACAAATAGGTTTATCTTAGAATCCCCATAAGCCAATAGTTGGGCTTCGTGTGAATACGCCACGGCTTTATACCGGGGTCGTTCTTTGATTTCACATTGCGCAATAGGAGTCTCTATTCCAAATTCCCTTATTTTGATAAAACTTCCATCAACACTGGTAGTGTGGAGTTTTTCATCGCTTGATGCGTAAAGACAATGTCTTTCACCAGGGAGTTTAATAACGTGAGGTTTTTGTGAGCGGGTTATGAAATCCCAACATCGAAAAGTTCCCTCAGGAAATGGATACTCAGCAACAAGAGTTCTCTTGTCAGGTGAAAATATGAGCGAGATTGGATTATCAGGATGCGAATTATAGGTAACTTTTTGCTGATGCGGTTTGTCAAGAGTCCATACATTTAATTCATGTGTTGTAGCAAGTGCGAAATGCGATCCGATAAAGCTGCACTTTAGAATTTCATTCTCTTGTGATACGTTGTAAGTTTCAAGTTTTTCATGTGAAGTTGCATCCCAGATCGTAGCATCAACGTAAGAAACGGCTGCAACCCGTAATGTTCCTTCTGTTGAATATGCTGGTATCAACCGATTATTACCAAAACGCTGCTCTGTGCTTTGCACCTGCCAATTTTCAGTATTCCATACAGTTAGGGCGGAAACTTCAGTTTCTTCATAGGTAGCAGCAATATTATTTCCACATGGAGAAAAGGTGAGAGCCTGTAAAAAATTCGGGCATTCTGTAAGTTCTGCTATACGTTCTCCGCTACCAATACCCCAAACGGAAATAATGTCTCTCTCAGGTGCAATCGTCCAATAACCACCCTTCAACCGCTCTGCGTCATCTGGCGGACTTGCACATGCAAGCATCTGATTATCTTGCGAAAAAGCAAGTGGCTGTTTTTTCATACATACATGAAACCTGAGTTCCGGGTCACCAAATCTTGCAAGTTGCTTACCTGTCTCTGCGTTCCAGACATCAACAATATAATCATTAACTCCATTTGCAGCTAAGAATTTACCGTCTGGAGAAAAAATGAGTTGATTAATCCTTTTTTGAAGCCGATGTGCCTTTCGTTCCCAATGTTTAATGCATTTCCCCTGCTGGACATCCCATATCTTGACCCTTCCGTTTTCATGACCTGTTGCTATCCACTCACCTGATGTGGAAAAAGTAATTGCAGAGATATTTTCGCAGTCGGTGTGCCACAACGTAATAGGCGACAGCGTGTCAGTTTCATACCACCACAACCCAATAGGGGTTCCAAAGACAAGATGTTTCCCATCAGGAGACAGTGCCATAGTGTAAATATATCCGCGTCCGAATCTAAACAACGCATCATCCGGTAATGCCCATGATGTTAGTTCTGAATCTACAGTTGACTTTACAATCGCTGGCTTGATACCGTTCCAGTCTAATGTTTTTTCATCGTTTTGATTTTGAGTTTGAACAAATTCTGAAGACATAATTCCTCCTCTTTCAGATTCCACACCGAATTCTTTGCGTAGAAGTGCTCGTGTTTCTCTAAGTTTTGTTTTAACAGTACCGATTGGTAAGTTAAGCTCTTCGGCAATCTCTTTCATACTCCACGATTCCAAATAATACAATTCAGCAACGGGACGTACCCGCTGTGGAAGTTGTTGGACCGCTTCTCTTGCATCAGCACGGAGCTCATATTCCCGGAAGCGCGGTGCTGCTTCTTGGTCAATCTGCTCTGCCAGCTCCGCATCAGTGTGTGGGATTTCTCGCCTTGAACGTTTTGAAGAAGCGTAGTACCTGTTACAAGTATTATAAGCAATTTTCTGCAACCACGGTCCGAAGCTCTCCATCTTCTTGAGTGTGCTGATGTTATCCCAAACTGCCACCCAAGTATCTGTGAGAATTTCCTCAGCATCAAGACGTTGCCTCGAATTCGCAATGATTACACGCCAAATTCTTGGCGTGTAACGGGATATGAGTTCTGAAAAGGCAGACTCATTCCGGTTTTGTACTAATCGTATGAGTTCTTCATCTTTTAAGTTTCTGATGGATTCTGAATCGTAGTACATAACAAATTCCTAATTTGCGTTTAATATATAGAGGAAGGTTTTTTGGGAAAAGGTTTAAAAAGATGAGATAATTGTGTTTTTTCTGAGTTAAACGAAGGACTTCAAGGATTGCAGCGAGAACTGCCTTAAATTACTTAAGTCACTTTGGCGTTGAATAGTCAGAACTATACGCCAAAGTGACTTAAGTAAATGATTCTTCAAGAGTTTACCACGAGGTAACAGGAATTTAGGGATCTACCTTCCAGATGAGGACAGTACCGTCGTCACTTCTACTGCCGAGAAATTTCCCATCTGGACTGAAAGCAACACTTCTCACCCAAGCTGTATGACCTGTCAATGTTTTCTTGTGTTCACCTGTTTGTGCATCCCATAAGTTGATGTTACTCTCAAAACCACCGCTTGCAAGGGTTTTGCCATCTGGACTAAAGGCTAAATCAAACACGCGATGCGTAGGTTTGGTGATCCTCATCTTGGTTTGCGCTGTACCAATATCCCACAATAGAATGATTTCACCACCGCCAATTGCCAGAGTTTGACCATCTGGACTGAACGCGAGTCCGCACCAACTACTATCTATCCGCCAATCTACAATATCATTTCGCAAAGCACTATCTAAATCAAGTAAATTCTTTATCTCACCAGTATCTGTATCCCATACAGGAATAGTATTATCTTCACTACTTGTGATAGCGACAGATTTACTATCCGGACTAAATGCTATAGCAAAAATATCTTTGCTATGACTGGATAGGACAAACTTCTCTTCACCTGTGAACATATCGCATAATCTGAGCAGATTGTCATCTAATGCGATTGCAAGCATATTGCCAACCGGACTGAGTTTCAAACTATGGTTATTCCATTCATATTTCGCCGGTAACATTTTGCGCTCACCTGTGTTTGCATCCCATAGGTGCATACAATACTCCCCCGATTCGCCACCATCTCCCCATGCAAGTATTTTTCCATCAGGGATACAGTTAAGATTTTGTATTTCACCCTTTAACATCGGATCCCTAAACTCATTGTCCGTTTTGATGAGTTGTCCTGTGTTAGTATCCCATACCCGGATTGTACCATAGGCATAAGCACTTGTGACAGTTTTTCCATTTGAAGTGAATGCAAAATCCTCAATAAATCCATTATGTTCAGTGAATGTATTATATTCTTGATCACCTGTGTTTGTATCCCAGAAACGGATGACACCATCTTCACTTCCACTTACAACCGTTTTGCCATCCGGACTAAATGCTAAGCTATAAAAATCTGACTTGTGTCCTGAGAGTGTTAGTTTTTCTTCACCAGTATGTGCGTTCCAGAGACGAATTTTATTTTCTCCGTATGAAGAACTCGCAAGGGTATCACCATTCGGATTAAACGCTAAATAGTAAACAGCCCCTGAGTGTTCAGTGAGTTTAAACTTGGGTTCACCTGTATTTAAAACATTGACGCTAATACTACAGTCTTGATCCACAATAACATTGCTGACAGCAAATGTATTCCCAATAGGATTGAACGCAATACTATGTTCATAATTAGTTGGTTCTTGAATTGTTTGCTTGTGTTTTCCGGTTAGCACATTCCAGAGCGAGATTTCACCGTATATATTGCTACAATAAATAGTTTCACCATCTGGACTGAATGCCAAGTTTTTGATGATTCCAGAGGATTCTTTTATGATTGTATTCTTAAGTTCTCCAGTGATTGCATCACAAATATGGACAGTATTTTGATATCCGCACGCAAGGGTTTTTCCATCTGGACTGAACGACAGCCCTGGTGCCCTAATTGTAAAAGAGCTTAAGGTCTTATCCATTGGCTCAATAACTCTTTTATAGGAACTTGTTTTTCTATCCCATAAAAGAATTGTACCGTCCATACTTCCACTGGCTATGGTATATCCATCCGGACTGAATGCAACACTGGAAACTTCATGCCGATGCTCTGTAAACAGAAAGATTTCTTTATAGGTTTTCATATCGTAGAGCCAAATACCGATACTACTTGCCACTGCCAGAATTGAACCATCGGGGGAATACTGTAATTCATGTATCTTACCTTTACCGAGACGTGCTTTTGCATCTTCAGGTAAGTTCCATTGCGTAGAATCTTGTGTTATGTTGTTTTCCATTGTTTTAGATCCTTTTGGTAAACTAAGGTTTTTGTTCCTATCAGAAAAAGTACTATTTCTAATTTGGTCTAACATATCAGGTAATGTTTTGATGTCAACAGAAATTCGTAAACGATTTCGACCACGTTGAAGTCGACTTTTGACAGTGTTCGGAGACACACTCAAAAACTTTCCAATCGCTTCACAACTCATTTCTCCGAGGTAGTGGAGGATTATCACCGTGCGTTCACTCTCCGGCAGCATTTCCAAGAGACCATCTACTATTTCACGATGATACTCAGCAGAGGTTTCTTCACGCTGTTCTGCAATATAATTGGCATAAGCAGTTTTTTCGAGTGCCTCCACACTTACGGTTTCCAGCGATTGCATCGCCAGTTTCTTCTTTCGTAACCATGCTGTGCAAAGTCGGTCAGCGATAACATAGAGCCACCCAGCAAACTTGCTTGGGTTTTTCAACGAGGCAAGTTTTTTGTGTGCTTGAAGGAAAGTATCTTGCGTAATTTCTTCAGCGATATGGTAATCACCAATTTTTTGCCATACAAAGGCATGAATACGTTTTTGGTATTTCCTGAACAAATCGCTGAAAGCATCTTCGTCACCAGACAGTATACTTTGAATTAGTTCAATGTCATCTCTTTCCATCAGAGACCTCCAAAATCAATTTAGACTTACAATAATAGGTGACGCGATATTGCTGAGAATGGGTTGCAAAAATGTCATAATTCAGCATGATTGAATTATGAGATCAAATATTAAGGAAAGTTTCAAGTTCTATGGATGAATAAAGAGTGTTAATCGTGAAGTAAGTGATGTTAGGGATCTATCTCCCAGACAAGCACAGAACCATCTCTACTGCCACTTACAAGAGTTTTTCCATCAGGACTAAACGCAACACCTTTCACATTACTTGTATGTCCAATAAGCGTTTTCTTATTTTCGCCAGTGTCTATATCCCATAAGTTGATCGTTGCGTCAATACATCCACTTGCGAGAGTTTTCCCATCAGGACTGAACGCTAAACTGTACACCCAATCTGTATGCCCGAGTATCATTTTGGTCTTGCCAGTATCAACATCCCAGAGACGTATCGTATGGTCCCAACTACCACTTGCGAGAGTTTTCCCATCTGAACTGAACGATACAACTTCAACCAGATATGTATGTCCGGTAAGTATCATCTTGGTCTTGCCAGTATCAACGTCCCAGAGACGTATCGTATTGTTTTCCCTGCCCCCAATTGCGAGGGTTTTCCCATCAGGACTGAACGCTATGGTCGCAACCCGACCTGTGTGTCCGGTCAGTGTCTTTTTGTGCTCGCCGGTGTGTGCATCCCAGAGGCGGATAGTATTGTCCCAACTCCCACTCGCAAGTATATTTCCATCCGAACTGAGTGCTATGGTATTAACATTAACAACATCTGTATGTCCAGTAAGCATCCGTTTGTGTTCGCCAGTGTGTATATTCCAGAGGTGGATGCCCATGTCAGTCCCACAAAAAAGAGTTTTTCCATCAGGACTGAACACTGTACTGCGAATAACGGCTATATACCCATTTTTAGACCCGTCAAGCGTTTTTATGAGTTGCCTTGTGTCCGCATCCCATAGACGTATAATTCCAGTGTTGCATCCACTTGCGATAATGTCACCATTCGGATTCAACGCCACACTGCAGACCTCCTCCGAATGTCCAGTGAACGTGTTTTTCGGATTACCTGTGCGTGCATCCCAGAAGCGGATGGTACCGTCGCCATCTCCACTTGCGATTGTTTTACCATCCGGACTGAACGCCAAGCCTCGGACCCACCGCGCTTGTTCAGTGAGTATTATCCTGTGAGCACCAGTGTGGACATCCCATAGACATAGACGGGTTGTTTCATCACAACGTAATGCAGTGGCAATTGTATTTCCATCAGGGCTAAACGTTAAATAATAAAAATCGTTCTTTTGCTTGGAGAGGGTCATCTTAAGTTCGCCTGTGTTTAAGTCATGAAGGTAGATGGCGTCATTGCCACTGCCAATAGCGAGTGTTTCCCCATCAGGACTGGACGCTGCGTCTATAGCAGCGCAATCGGGATGCAAATCGAATGTTTTCTTCTGTTCACCCGTGTCTGAATTCCACAGACTGATTCCGTCTTTATTACTCACAACCACGATGGTCCCGCTGTCTGGTGTGAATGTAAAATTATGACCCGCATCATGCATGAGTGTATACTTCACCTCTCCAGTGATAGCATCCCATAATCGGATAGTACCTTCCGGATTACTACTCGCAAGTATTTTGCCATCCGGACTGAGTGCTATCCATTTGATATATTCTCCATTATGCCCAATGAGCGTTTTTTGCGTCCCTGCGATTCTATCATATAGGGTAATAGTGCCATCAAAATTTCCACTCACCAAGATGCGTCCATCTGAGCTGAAGGCAAGGCTTTCTACTACACTTGTATGTCCTGTGATTAGACTTGCCTCTTGATGTACTGTTACATCGTAAAGCCAAATACCGATGCCACTCGCAACAGCCAGAAACTTACCATCAGGAGAATATTGTATATCACGTATACACCCTTTACCGAAACGCGCTTTGGCATCTTCAGGCAGGTTCCACTGCATAGCCTCTTGTGCAAAGTTGTTTTCCACTGTTTTTGTTCCTTTTGTTAGACCGTTGTTACTGTTTTTGCTGCGGTTAGTACCACCAACTCGGTTTTGCAATTCAGGTTTTGATTGGAGATTAAGAACAACAGGTGCGTCAACTATTTCAATAGTGGGTTCTGATTTCGCATCTACATTATACGGTTGCTGAAAATTAGCGTTGAATTGCTTGCTTGCACCCATCAACAAAATAACTAAAATAGCAGATGCACCTAAAGCTGCAAATGGTAGCAACGGTTTCCCTCCTGATGGGGATGTTTGTTTAATTGTATCAATGCGCCGCATGATGTTTTCAGTTAAATCTGGTCGTAATGGAACACTACCGAGCGTTTCCCGAATGATGTGTTCTTCATTTTGTAAACGCTCGCGCGCACGCTTAAGTCGACTTTTAACCGTGTTCGGTGACACACCTAAAAACTTGCTAATCGCTTCGCAACTCATTTCTCCGAGATAGTGAAGAACCATCACTGTGCGTTCGCTCTCAGGTAATTTTTCCATGAGTTTTTGCACAATTTCCCGGCGACATTCAACTGCCGTCTCTTCGCGCTGTTCACAGACATAGTCCGCATAAGCGGCTTTTTCAAGTGTTTCTACGCTGGTAGCTTCAAGTGATTGTGTCCACAGTTTCTTTTTTCGAAACCATGCTTTGCAAAGCCTGTCTGTGATCACGTAAAGCCATCCGGCAAACTGGTTCGGATTTTTCAGTGATGCAAGTTTTTTGTGTGCTTGGAGAAAAGTGTCTTGTGTGATTTCTTCAGCGATATGGAAATCTCCGATTTTCCGCCATGCAAGTGCATGCACACTTTTCTGATATTTTTGGACTAACTCGCTGAAAGCAGATTCGTCACCTGACAATGTCCTATGGATTAGTTCAAAATCATCTCTTTCCATCGGAGACCTCCAAATTCAATTTCGGTATACAAAATAGGTGACGCGTTATTTCGGGGCATAGGTTGCAGAATTGCTATAATTGATAAGACTTACGCAATTTTATAGTAAATTACTTAAATAAGTTCACATATATTCTGTAGGAGCGATCTCCGAATCGCGACGAAACCACTGTTAGTCGGGAATCGGAGTTCCCTCCTACAGTTCTGATGTAAAGTTAATTGTAAAATCCACTATAAAGGACACAACATAATTAGGTCTAATTGCTAAAGAACGCACAATGAATTGTGCTACTACAAACGCTGTAACGCTTAAAACAAGCAAAATGCGTAAGTCCTGATCAATTAGTATTCGGTGTCCGTTAGCACCGTTTACGACTAACGGACATCTAAAGTACCTGTTCAAAGTTTATGATTTTGTTTCGTTACGCTTTTTCTCTTCAGATTTGGAAGGCTCATCTGTATCAGTTATCTTTAAAAACTTCATGACAGCTTCAGCCTTTTCGCGGCTTTTTGAAGGAATTACCTGTCTAACTTTAGCCGCAATATGTTCTCTAAATTCGGGAGATTGTTCTGACATCATCTTTATAAATCTCGCCTCAAGCTTCTTTGACTTCAGGAATTCGTCGGGCGATTCTGCCATTATCTCCCTACAGAGTTGAAACTCTTCATCTTTTAGATTGTCCAACCATTCTTTGAAGATCGGATCGTCCTGACATTTTTTACATAAAAGTTGTGCTTTATCATACTCTTGTTGACGTATTCCCTCGAGTGCTTCAGCTTCCGCTGTCTTTTCAGAATCATCAGAAACTGGTTCAGGGTTCACAAGTATTTTTTGGGTTTCCATTTTGGTTCTCCTTTCACCACACGTTTATGGTGAATGTTTGTTGAATTCTTTCCAGTTAAACCGTTGTGCCCAACCGGAAATCGTTATCGGACAAAAATTAGGTAATTATTACAAAAATCTCGAAAATTGCGTAAGTCCTGATTGAAACAAAACTTGCTTTTTTTGTAGATAAAACATTAAAACACGGACAATAAATTGTGCTATTACCAACGCAGGTATGATGAACGGAAGACATTAGGGGTTTATCTTCCAGATGAGTACCGTGCCACCGTCACCACTGCTAACAAGGGTTTTACCATCCGGACTGAACGCGATACTTCTCACCCGAGCTTTGTGCCCCGTCAGTGTTTTCTTGTGCTTTCCGGTATAGGGATCCCATAAGTTGATGTTACTCTCGTAACCTGCACTCGCGAGGGATTTACCATCCGGACTGAATGCTAAATCAAACACCCGATGCGTAGGCATGGTGAGCCGCATCTTGGTTTTACCAGTATCTATATCCCATAAGAGGATGATTTCACCACCACCACCAGCGAGCGTTTTTCCATCCGGACTGAACGCAAGTCCCCACCAAGCACGATCTCCCCACCAATCTGCAACGTCTCTTCTCCAAGCACTATCTAAAACAAATACTTCTGTGTTCTCTCCTGTCTGTGTATCCCAAAGGCGGATAGCGTCCTCGTCTAAACTTGTACTAGCGAGCGTTTTACTATCAGGACTAAATGCTAAGCGGAGAATATCCTTTGTGTGTCCAGTAAGGGTCAGCTTTTGCTCACTTGTGTGCATATCCCACAATTTGATAAGATTGTCCTTATCGAACGCAATAGCGATTATATTTCCGTCGGGGCTGAGTGCCACACTGTGGTTACCCCACTCGCTTATCTTGAGTATCATTTTGTACTCGTTTGTGTCCTCATCCCATAGGCGCATGCCTTCATCGCCCCAAGCGAGTATTTTTCCATCTGGAGTGAACTTTATATTTCGTACTGCGCCACTTGCCACCGCATCCCTAAACTCATTGAGCGTTTTGATGTGTTGCCCTGTGTCTGTATCCCAGAATAGGATAGTGCCATCGCCATGTTCAATTGTGATTGTCTCTTTATTATGGGGACTGAATGCGATAGCACCGATACCAGCCGTATGCCCAGTGATTATATTTTTCGGAGTCCCTGTGTCTACATCCCAGAATCGGATAGTACCATCGCCAGTTTGTTGGCTTGAGATTGTTTTACCATTCGGACTGAACGCAACACTTTGGACCCAATCTGTGTGCCCCGTCAGTGTTTGCTTGTGTTCACCTGTGTTGACATCCCATAGTCGTACTGTTTGGTCCCAACCTCCACTCACAAGCATTTTACCGTCCGAACTGAACATAAGACTCAGAACTTGCCACTTATGTCCGGAGAGTGTTATTTTGTTTTCGCTTGTGTCTAAGTCGTAGAGATGAATAGGACCATCATCGCTACCCATAGCAATTGTTTTACCATTCGGACTCAACGCAACACTAACTACACGATCTATATGCCCTGGTACCGTTTTCTTGTGTTTACCGGTAATCGGATTCCACAGACTGATTGTGCCGTTCCGATCTACACAAACAATTATTGTTGTTCCGTCCGGACTAAAAGATAAGAAGGTATTGAAAGAGGTGAGGGCAGACTTCTGTTCTCCTGTGATGGTATCCCAAAATTGGATAGTATCGCCAGTTCCACTCGCAAGTGTCTTCCCATCAGGACTGAATGCAAGGTTCAGGCCTGAGATTTCCCCTCTATCCACGGTGAGTTTTGTTTTCACACTCACACTTCCATCAGCAGACTTGTATCCCCACAGCAGAATGGTACCGTCTCTGCTTCCACTCGCAAAGGTGCGTCCATCCGGACTAAACGCGAGGCAGTCGACTACACTCGTATGCTCTGTAAGCAGACTTATCTCTTGATGTGTTGTTGTGTCGTATAACCAAATACCGATACCACTCGCCACTGCAAGTATAGCACCATCGGGAGAATACTGAATTTCGTATATCTTACCTTTACCGAGGCGCGCTTTAGCATTTTCAGGCAGGTTCCATTGCATAGATTCTTGTGTTAGGTTGTTTTTCACTGTTTCTGTTCCTTTTGTTAGACCGTTGTTACTGTTTTCGTTGATGTTAGCACCACCAACCCGGTTTTGCAATTCAGGTTTTGATTGAATATCAAGTACAATAGACGTGTCAACAATTTCAATTGTGGGTTCTGATTTTGCATCTACATTATAAGGTTGCTGGAAATTTGTGATGAGTTGCTTGCTCGCGCCCATCAGCAAAATAACTAAAATAGCAGTTGCACCTAAAGCTGCGAATGGTAGCAACGGCTTGCCTCCTGATGGAGATGTTTGCTTTATTGTATCAATGCGCCGCATGATGTTTTCAGTTAAATCTGGTCTTAATGGGACACTGCCGAGGGTTTCCCGAATTATGGACTCTTCATTCTGTAAACGTTCTCGTGCGCGTTTAAGTCGGCTTTTAACCGTGTTCGGTGACACACCTAAAAACTTGCTAATCGCTTCACAACTCATTTCTCCGAGATAGTGAAGCACCATCACTGTGCGTTCACTCTCTGGTAGTTTTTCCATGAGCTTTTGCACGATTTCCCGGCGACATTCAACTGCTGTCTCTTCGCGCTGTTCACAGACATAGTCTGCATAAGCGGCTTTTTCAAGTGTTTCCTCACTGGTGGTTTCAAGCGATTGTGTCCACAGTTTCTTTTTTCGAAACCATGCTTTGCAACGCCGGTCTGCGATCACGTAGAGCCATCCGGCAAACTGGCTCGGATTTTTTAACGAGGCAAGTTTTTTGTGTGCCTGCAGAAAAGTGTCTTGTGTGATTTCTTCAGCGATGTGGAAATCACCTATTTTGCGCCATGCAAGCGCGTGAACGCCTTTTTGGTATCTTTGGACTAAATCGCTGAATGCAGCATCGTCACCTGACAATACGCTCTGAATTAGTTCAATATCATCTCTTTCCATCACAGTTCTCTCATAATCAATTTATGGTGAACTTTGAAATTAAAGAGACACATTTTCTGTAGGCGGTGAATGCCTAAATGGCGTTCATACCGTTGATTTTGATCTCCGAATCGCGACATACCTCACTGGTAGTCGGGAATCGGAGTTCCCTCCTACAACTCAAAATGTCCTATTAATTCTAAAGGTCACTATAGACTTGCAATAATAGGTGACGCGATTTTACGGTGGACTGGTTGCAAAAATGTCATAATTCAAAAAATACTGAATTCTTGCATAAAATCATAAGAAAAGTAATAAGTATTTTGGACTGAAACAAACAAAGTTAACCGTAAGAGTAAGTTATGTTAGGGATTTATCTCCCAGACAAGCACAGAACTATCAAGGCTACCGCTCACAAGGGTTTTTCCATCGGGACTAAAAGCAATACTTCTTACCAAATCTGTATGCCCCGACAATGTTTTCTTCTGCTGGCCCGTGTGTGCATCAAAAATACAGATGTTCTTACTTCTATCTCCACTTGCAAGCGTTTTTCCCTCTGGACTGAACGCTAACGTATAACTGTGATGCCAATCCGTTCCTTTGAGCATCATCTTGTTCTTGCCAGTTTCAACATCCCAAAATCGGATAGTAGTGTCGTCACTCCCACTCGTCAGCGTTTTTCCATCCGGACTAAACGCTAAAGAGCTCACCCAATCTGTATGTCCTATAAGTGCCTTATTCTTGCCAGTGTCAACATCCCAAAGGCGGATGATACCTTTGTAACATGCACTTGCAAGTGTTTTTCCATCTCGACCGAACACTAAACAACTCAAGTGATTTGTATGCCCTTTAAGAGTTTTCTTGTGTTCGCCTGTGTGTACATCCCAGATGGATATAGTCTTTTCGTCATCAATTCCGCTTGCTAATGTATTACCATCTGGACTGAATGCTCTGAGTATTGGGTTATAGGGATCATTGATATAGAATATTTTCCTGTGTTCACCTGTGTGTACATCCCATAGGCGAATGCCATCGTCAGTTCCACAAGCAAGGATTTTATCGTCGGGTGAGAATTGTATACTGTTGACCATATCGTTAGGTCTATTAAGCGTTTTGATGTGTTGCCCTGTGTCTGCATTCCACAAGCGAACACTTCCGTCAGTAGACCCACTTGCAATTATGTTTCCATTCCGGCTGAACGCTACACTCAAGACAGACTCCGAATGCCCAGTGAATGTATGTTTTACGGTACCTGTGAGGGCATTCCGGGTACGGTTAGGAACATTGCCACTTCCACTTGCAGGGATTTTTCCGTCAAGATTGAATACTGCCTCTTCACTGGATGAGATTTTGTGCATCAATTCAGCGTCACTCTTTTTCATTAGAGTTCTCCCATAACAATTTAAGCTTTTTTTAGAAAAAAACCTTTCATTTTCTTATGTGCATCCCTACAATTCTTTTTTATGAAACGCAATCGTTTATATAGGGTATCAAATCCCACAGTAGGATTGCACCGCTTGTGCCAGCACTTGCCAAAAGCGTCCTATCAATAGAAAAAGCAAGAGAAGATATGCCTTCTGCCACCTCAAACGTAACAATAGGTTCATCTTCTTTGCGGATATCCCAAATACATATATGCCCGTTAAGTGTCCACGTATCAGGACTGCAAGCGATATATTGTCCACATGTAGATAATGCAAACGCTTCAATATATTTGGGCTTCCACCAGTTTGGTTTAGGGATTTCCGACACTTTTTCATCCTGTTGAATATCCCATAACTCTATTGTCTCATTATTCCATCCTCGCCAATCACACCAGATTTGGGAGGAATTCGGGGAAAACGCAAGGAATTGTATTCCATCCTCACTTGAATACCGGTCCAGAGGTTTACGTTGAGCAACATCATAGATTTGACCAGAACGACTGATAAGATATGTACCATCTTGACTAAATTCTATGTAGGGTGAGTTATGCGTTTTTTCTGTCGTATAGGTGTCGTAGATTTCACTTGTTGCGATATCCCAGATATAGACCTTACCATTCTCGTCTATGCAAGCGAGTAAATTGGCAGTTGAGGAGAAAACCGCGTCAGACACTTCAGCTTGTATAGAAAACGATGCAATCGGTTTGTCCGCTCCCAATTCCCACAGTCGAACACTACTTTCATCACCGGAAGTGACAAAGTGTTTTCCTTCAGACGATACCTCCACACA
Source organism: Candidatus Poribacteria bacterium (assembly GCA_028820635.1). Lineage (GTDB taxonomy): Bacteria > Poribacteria > WGA-4E > WGA-4E > WGA-3G > MSPOR6. Next base: position 38,659 of record JAPPIG010000019.1, on the reverse strand, counting down.
AAAATAACGTTCTCCCCATCCATCTGAACCCGGTTTCATGCCGAGGGGTTTAAAAATGTGAGAATGGTCGTTGGGATGTGTAATATCCCAGCTGAAAATACCATCATACCTGTCTGTTGTGATTAACACCTTTCTATCTAAAGAAAACTGCTGAGGACCTACAAAAAATCCAGCGGTATGCCCCAAAGAGATTAATCGGTCTTCACCCTCAATCCAAATATGCACATCGTTTTCACTCTCAAACGCGAGACGTGTTCCGTGCGAAAAGTCTGGATTATAGGGACCAATTTCTTTGGTATGTGGATAGAGCATTTCACTGTTTTCTAAATCAACTACTGAAAACATTTCATGCTTGTACGCGTCAACAGTAGCTAAGAGGCGGTTTTCCGGTTCATAACTGATATTATGGTAAGCGTTGTCGTCTACTTCCTGATAAACTTTGTGTAGGGGCCACGGTTGCAGTTCTGTTGCGGGTTGTGCTGGGACTTTCCATGCCTTGTTTACACCGTTCCGATCACATACAGCCATAAAATTCCCACACGGTGAAAAGGATATAGAGCTGACATCCTCACCCCCAGCAAGAGTGGTGAGATGTTGTCCTGTTGCTAACTCATAGACTACAACATGGCTTGCATCTAACAACCATCTTCCGCCAATTACAGGATATCCATTTGTATTAAACGGTTCAGGGACTCCGTCGGGGGAAGCAAAAGCGAGTAACTTTCCATTTGGTGAAAATGCAAGCGGGTTGGTCCCCACATACAATAATTCTCGTGTCGGACGATTAGAGGTTGCATTCTCTTGTAGATTTTCTGGAAGCCGCCAAACTTCAACACTACAATATAGTTTCTCCTCGGGATTAGAACTTCTATTTGTTCCTCCTACAGCAAACCATTCTCGATTGGGTGAAAAGACAAGTTCGGAATTGCCTCCACTTTCATCTCGCCGCAATTTTGCTAAGCAATTCTCGCTCTTCACATCCCAGATTTTGATAGGACCGCCCCAGCTGCTTGTTGCTATCCATTCTCCACAAGCAGAAAAGGTGACAGCTGAAATTTGTGTTCCTACTTCCCAAAGTGATAGGGGCGTACGCTTAGTTACATCATACAACCACATACCGAGATAGCTTCCAATGGCGAGAAGCGTACCATTTGGGGATAATGTCATTGTGACGCTATTACCTTTTCCTAACCTTGCAATAGCACCATCAGGTAAATGCCATGTGCTACCGTGGTCGAGCTGAAACGGCGTAATTCCTTGCATTGATTAAACCTCCATTCCCCCATACCCTATCGTAAACGTCATTTAAAATTTTGCAGAAACATCCGAAACTTGACATAAATTTCTATCTATCCGAAACCAACTTTGTCAAATCCCATAAGAGAATAGAACCATCAGTGCTACCACTTGCAATTGTTTTACCGTCAGGTGAATACACAACAGAATTGATCATAGTCGTGTGTCCTGTAAACGTGTTGATGTACTCCCCAGTGCTTAATTCACAGATGTATATCGCATCACCGTTGCTAAAGGCAAGCACGTTACTATCTGGAGAAAAATCAACAGAAATGCTATTCCTTGTATGACCTCTGAAGGTATTGAGGAGTTCATATGTATTCAAGTCCCATAAACAGACCTTTCCATCCCTGCTGGCACTTGCAAACGTATTACCATCTGGGGAAAAGACAACGGTATGTACAGCCCTCGTATGCTCCACAAGTGTGTTTATGAGGTTTCCAGTTTCAACATCCCACAATCGAATTGTTTTATCATCACCTGTACTTACAAGTGTTTTACCATCTGGCGAAAACGTCACATATTGGACTCCGTCTGTATGTCCTGCAAGCGTATGCAACCGTTGTCCTATGAGATATTGCTCACCGGATCGTGTTTCCCATATTCTGATTGTGCTGTCCTGACCTCCACCAGCAAGCATGCTACCGTCAGATGAGAACGCTACGCATTTGACAAGATTCGTATATCCTTTGAATGAACCGATCAATCTATCCGTTGCAACATCCCACAATCGAACTGAATAAGAACCGGCACTTGCGAGTATTTTTCCGTCCGCTGAGAAAGTAATAGAGCGGACAGTTCCGTTATGTCCAGCGATTGTCTTTTGATGTTCACCTGTCTTTGGATTCCAAAAACTTATTTTAGACATATTTCCTGTTACAAACGTATTGCCATCAGGTGCATAAGCGATAGAAAAGACTTGAAATGTAAAATCATCTATTGTCTTTTTAACTTTGTAGGTGTCTACATCCCAGAACTTAATCGCACCTTCCTTACTAACACTTATGAGTGTCTTGCCATCTGGAGAATAGGTTAAGGAAGTGATTGGTTCTTCTGTATCAATAGTTTTCAACAAGCGTCCTGTGGAGACATCATTTATCAAGATAGCACTGTTTTCAATCCCAGTTGCGAGGGTTTTTCCGTCTGGTGAAAACACAACTGACCAGATTTCTCCTGTACTATCTTCTACTTCACAAGTTGTAAGGAGTTTACCGGTGCGTCCTTCCCAAATACTGACCTTTCCCCAACTCCCTGTTGCGAAAATGCTACCATTAGGTGAACTTGCTACAGAATGTATATGCGCTATATCATCTTGATCACTGGTTATAGTGTTTATTCGTTCTTGGGTTCTCGGTTCCCAAAAACATAGGGTCTTCCCAACACGATACGAGCCGCTCGCTATCACTGTGCCATCTGACGAAAACGATACTGAGTGAACGTTATCTGAATGTCCTTGTAGAGAAGCTAACCATTCTCCAGTATTGATGTCCCATAGTCCGACCGTATTATCGTCACTTGCCGTAGCAAGTATTTTACCATCCGGACTGAATGACACTTCATTAATGTCGTCCCGATGTCCAATAAAACTTAACATGTGTTCACCTGTGTTTGCATCCCACAACCAAGCAGTATTATCATCACATGCTGTGGCAAATGTCGTGCCATCAGGGCTAAAGGCGAGAGACTTAATTGGACGTGAATGCCCTGTAAGTAAATCCAATAGATCATCAGTTCGCAGATCGTATATCCAGACACCGATTGTCGTCGTAATAGCAAGACGATGACCATCTGGAAAATATTTGACTTTATATGCTTTACCTTTACCAATCCGTGCGTTAGCTGCCTTAGGTAAATCCCATAGTTCTATTCCTTGACTAAAACTATTTGATACACATAATAAAATTATTAGCGGTACAATTCCCAGTAAGTATTTCTGTATTTTCATTGCATTCTCCTCGCTTTTATAGTAATTACCGTTTCTAATTGACAATTTGCTATAATAGTCTGTAGGTCGGGTAGAGCTTGCGAAACCCGACATGGAAACCTTATCTAAAATCATACGTGTCCAAATCAACGCCAAATGCGCTTTTTGGCATTTGCCGGGTTTCGCTTTGCTCTACCCGACCTACGAAAGAATGCTATATTATCATTTAGAAATGGTATAAATTCGAAAAAATGTGAATATCTTGCCCTTATGTAGTTTAGCAATGTTCAATCCAATCATCAAGCCAATCTGCTAAAATGGTCTTATCTATGTGTGTTTCCAACCGTATCAAGGTCCCAAAGGAGGACAGTTCCATCATCACTGCCACTGGCAAGGCTTCTCCCATCAGGACTGAATGCCAAAGTATCAACGTCAACGATGTGTCCGCTGAGGACAGCCCGTTGATTGCCGGTGTGCGGATCCCATATTCGGACTTTTCCATCTTGGCCAGCACTTGCAAGGGTTCCTCCATCTGGAGACAATGCCAATGCATGAACGTGACTCGGTAGTGTCAACGTTGACAGAAGCTGGCAAGAATGCATATCCCAAAAGCGAATGGTTTCATCCGAACCTCCACTGATGAGAACTCTACCATCTGGTGAAAATACCACTGAAAAAACAACATCGGTATGCCCTTTAAGAACAGTAAGTGGATGTCCTGTATTGGCATTCCATAAGCGAACCGTCCCATCAGCGCTACAACTGGCAAGGGTTCTACCATCTGGCGAAATCGCAACTGTACCAATAAAATTAGTATGTCCCTTTAAAAGTGCTAATTGGTTTCCGGTATCAATATCCCATAATCGTATAGTTTTATCATCACTGCCGCTGGCAAGCGTAGTGCCATTTGGCGCAAAAGCCAATGAACGAATCATATCTGTATGCCCTTGCAAGATGGTACGTGGCGTGCTGGTGTCCATATCCCACAAGAATATCCTTTCATCTCGACTGGCACTCGCAAGTGTTGTACCATCAGGAGAAAAGACGACTTCATCAATGGAACCGAGATGACTGTCGAAAGGTGTGGACTCTGTATATGTGTCCAAATTCCACAAGTAAGGTGTTTTATGTTTCCCTCCAACAGCAAGAAGACTGCTATCAGGTGAGAAAGCAACAGAATGTACCCATCCCACATGTCCGGTGATGATTCCTTTTTCGGTACCGTTAGCAAGATTCCAGAACCGGATTGTGTTATCTGCTGCGGAACTTGCAATTGTCGTGCCATCAGGTGAAAACGCAATACCCCAAACGGAAGCTGTATGCCCCGTGAGTCTTGCATGTTCAGTACCTGAATCTGCATTCCAGATACGAACGGTATTATCGTTGATCCCACTGGCGATAAGCGTGCCATCAGGTGAAAATTTAAAATGACCCTGATCACCCAAATTTGTAAAGGTCTCACGTTTTTCGCCTGTTTCCACATCCCACAAGTCAATAGTTTCGTTTGTATTTCGACTGGCAAGAATAATACCGTTTGGAGAAAATTCCAACATCCAGATTTCAGTTTCATTTGCAGAGAGAGTGGAAAGATGTCTGCCATTTTGGGCATCCCAAAGCCGAATAGTTTTGTCATCACCACCGCTTGCGAGAATCTTACTATCAGGGGAAAATGCTAATGCATTGATCATTTGTGTATGCCCAACAGCAGAAAAGAGAAAACGACCCGTACGGCAATCCCAAAATTGAATGTTTTTATTATCTCCGCCGGTTACCAAGATAGTTCCATCTGGCGACAGTGCGAAATCGTAAACCTCTTCTGTGTGATTCGCAGGGTTAATTTGACGTTGTCTGGTGTGAACACCCCATAGCGAAACTGTATTATCCCAATTTAGGTTGACAAGGGTTGTGCCAGCCCACGAAAATGGGGGTTCGGTTGCTCTGTCATCCAGTTCAGATTTTAGAAGAGCAAATTCTGTGCAGGTGTGAACATCGTATAACCAGATCCCAAGAGGACCGGTAACAGCAAGTTGCGTACCATCTGGCGAGTACTGGAGCCATCCAATTGCGCCTTTGCCGAGACGTGCTTTTGCACCTGGGGGAAGCCCCCATTGTGTGTGCGGTTCTGGTTTTTGTCCGTTCATATTGTCAATCCTCATTTTGTTAATTCTGTTAAATCCCATAAAATTACTGTGCTGTCTCTGCTGCCACTCACAAGCTTTTTGCCATCAGAAGAAAAAACTACAGAATTGATAGCGCCTATATGTCCTTTCAAGGTTTTCAGAAGTTTTCCCGTTGCCACATCCCGCAAGGATATATTTCCCGCAGCTGCACTTGCCAGTGTGTTGCCATCCGGTGAAAGGACAACATAATATCCTTCTTCCTTTATGTCTGGGATAGCTTTTTGCTCTGCAGTTACAACATCCCAAAAATTGATTTTACCGGTGTCGTCTGCGGTCACAAGAGCAGTGCCGTCTGAAGAAAGATCTATAGAATAAACATCATCTGCATTAGTTTTTATAGTTTTCACAAGTTTACCCGTTGCAACATTCCAGAAACGAACTGTTGCATCGTCTCCGACACCGATTAGGGTTTGTCCTTCTGGTGAAAATAGAACTATGTCAATTCCTGATGCTTGTGCATTGAAGGTCTTTAAGTGTTTTCCTGTGTGGGCATCCCATAGTCTTATTGTATCGTCCCAACTTCCACTGGCAAGCGTTTTACCATCAGGACTAAAGACTAACGAGGATATACCTTTTGTGTGCCCTTCAAGCACTCCTCTTTGCTCCCATTTGCTAATGTTCCATAGTACTATTGTTTTCTCATAAGTTCCACAAGCGAATGTCTTCCCATCAGGAGAATTGGCGACTTCTCTTATTGACCTTTCTAAAGAAAGTGTCTTTAGAAGTTTTTTTGTATCTAAATCCCAAATACGCACGATATCATCTAAACTCACTAATGTTTTCTCATCAGAAGAATACATTACAGTACTTACAACCTCAGCAAATCCGGTAATTGTATTTTGAAGTTGCCCGGTATTCACATTCCAAAAATATATTTCAAATCCATTGGAAACAGCAAGTGTACGTCCATCCAGTGAATACCTAAAATCGTTAACACTTTGTCTATGTGCAGGCATTTCAAGGCTATATAATAACTCCGCGGTGTTGGCATCAAATAGTTGCATTATCCCGTCTTCATCGTCATCACATGCAAAAGTTTTACTATCTGGAGAATACGCCACAATGTACAGCTCAATATCCGAAGTGATAGTCTTAATTTTCTCTCCTGTTTGGCTATTCCACAACCTGAGTGTACCATCGGAGCTCACGATAGCAAGCGTTTTCCCATCTTTTGAAAAGTCAATAGAAGAGACCTCTGTTGTATCCTCCCTGAAGTTGCGCAAGAATTCGCCGGTATCGGCATCCCACAAGCATACACTGTTATCTCCTCCGTGACTTGCGATTACCTTTCCATTTGGAGAGTATTTAAGGGAATCTATAGTATTCGCGTGTGCTGCGAAGGTCAGCAGAAGTTCGCCCGTGGCAACATCCCAAATACGGATTACTTCACCGCTACCACCTATGAGTTTGCTACCATCAGGACTGAACTTTAAAATCTTGCACCAATGGTCTGTGAAGGTATTCATTGGTTCTCCAGTGACGCCATCCCAAAATCGGACGGTATTGTCGTCACATGCTATTGCGAGTGTATCTCCATCCGGACTAAAGGCTATGTCGTTAACATGAATGCTCGGATCTGTCAGTTTCACAATCAGTTCACCTGAAGATGTATTCCATAGGTTTGTCTCCGCAGAAGACCATCTGCGATTACCACTTTGGCTGACGAGTGTTTTCCCATTTGGACTAAAAATAACATCCATGACATAATCTGTATGTCCAGATAATAGATGCAGTTCTTTATATGTTTGTGTATCATAGAGCCAAGCACCAATTGTGCTTCCCACAGCAAGTCGGGTGCCGTCTGGAGAATATTCAAAATCAAATACATAACCCTTACCGAAACGTGCGATAGCACTTTCAGGTAGATAATTTTTGATGTAATTTTGAGCAAAACCCACAGATTGAAATGGTAGAGACAAGCAAATTATTAAAAATAATAAACTCAGATTTTTCATTGAAGTTATCCTTATTCTCAAAACTGTCTATCTATTAAGTGATTTCTCAAGGTCCCATATTAGAATTGTACCATCTCGACTTCCACTAATGAGCGTTTTACCATCCGATGAATACGCAAGACTATCTATCACATCCGTATGCCCCTTCAACATTGTAAGTATGTTCTGGCTGGAAACCTCAAGAAAGTAAATTGTATCATCATTCGCATAGGTCATTATGGTGCCATCTGGAGAAAACGTAACAGCAGCGACAGTTTCATGGTCAAGCATTAATAAGAGTTCACCCGTTTGGACATGCCACAAGCATGCCTTGCCATCCCAACTCCCGCTCCAACAACATCCACTTACCAGTAGGTTGCCATCAGGTGAAAACAGAACAGTCTGGACATCTCCTGTGTGACCAACCAACGTATTTAACAGATTTCCAGTTTGGACATCCCACAATAGAACTGTTCTATCTTTACTTCCACCGGCAAGAATCTTGCCATCTGGTGAAAAGGCAACTGAAGATACATCATCAAAATTTCCATCAATGGTTTTCAACAAATCTCCAATAAGGAGTTGCTCTCCCTTTCTAATCTCCCACAGACGTACTGTTTTATCTCTGCTTGCACTGGCAAGCACGCTATCATCAGGTGAAAAAGCTACAGCAGTAATCGAACCTGAATGACCAGAAAAAGTGCCAAGGAACCGCCCGGTTTCTACATCCCATAGCCGAGCCTTTTTTGAATCACCGCCGCTTGCAAGTATGCGACCATCTGCTGAAAACGCTACAGTACGTAAAGTTTTTTTGGGTCCAATGATAGTCTTCAGAAGTTCTCCTGTGTCTAAGTCCCAAAAGTGGATCTTGGTATCGTTCGCACTCGCGAAAAAGTTGCCATTTGGTGAACATGCGACAGAAGCAAAATGGGGAACTCTACTTGGAATGGTCCTTTGGAGTTTGCTTGTGGCGACATCCCAAAATTGTATTTTCCCATTCTTCATTGCACTTGCAATGACACTTCCATCAGGTGAATATGAAATGGATACAACCGAATTCTCATGCTCAATTGTTTCTATGAGTCTGCCGTTGCCAACATCCCAAAAACACATTTCATCGTTATCAATGCCACCTGCCAGCGTGCGTCCATCTGGAGAGAATTCTATAGCGTTGATGTTATCTATCCAACTTTCTGTCTCGAATGTCTTAAGGAGATTGGTAGTAGTTACTTCCCAAAGATTAATCACACCGTCCCATGTTGCACTTGCAAGTGTACTGCTGTCAGGAGAAAATGCGATGCTTTTTATATCTGTATCTTCCGTGATTGCTCTTAAGAGGTTTCCCGTTTTTGCGTCCCAAAGTAGAATGGCTTCATCACCTGGCTCCGCAATGCTGGCAAGCAGTTTTCCATCTGGAGAAAAGACTACCGAATGGACTTGCTCTGTATGCCTTCTAACCCTCGTTATTTGCCAGCCCTCACGTAAATCAAATAAATGAACACCATTATAACATCCAACTGCTAAGACTTTTCCATCAGCACTCATATCTAATGCATCAGCATCACCTGGAAGTTCAAAGAACATCTCTTTAAGTTGTCCGGTTTGGGCATCCCATAATCTCGCTGTATTATCATCACTTGCAGTTGCAAACGTATTTCCATCCTGACTAAATGCTATTGCGTTGACAGGACCTGTATGTGTTGTTAGTAAGTCAATCGGTTCCCCAGTCTGAACATCATAAACCCAAATTCCGATTGTACTGCCGACTGCCAACTTGCTACCATCGGGAAAAAACTCTATCACCTTCACCCCACCTTTACCGATGCGTGCTATTGCACCTTGAGGCAAACTCAATTGAGGGTCAGTCTGACTGAAGCCGTTTGGTAAACACAATCCATAAATCAACAGGAATGTACTCAGGAACAGGATCAACTTTTCCATGTATATTTCTCCATTTCATTTGTAACTCAAGTTGCCAACTATTTAAGATGATTTTACATGATTCCGTATGATTCATCAAGAAACCACACCTACCGTCAAGAAAATAAGCCAAATCACGTTAATTTGGTATAATACCATGTGCTTACATAATTATTGAAACAAATTTGAGATTTACAGGTTGCATGATTTTCATAATTGAAACAAATTTGAGTTTTTCAGAAATACCATATCGTTCCATATACGCTGCCCTACAACTCTTCTCATGAACCTTAATTGTCTATATAGGGTGTTAGGTCCCAAAGCAGGACAGTACCATCATAACTTGCACTCGCTAAAAGTTTGTTGTCTGGAGAGATGGCGATTTCTTCCAACACATCTGCGGGTCCCTTAAATGTGACAAGATGCTTACCACTCGCGACTTCCCATACATCAATAGGATACCTCTTTAAATCCTTGTGCGATGTTCTAATTGCTATGTATTGTCCACACAAAGAATATACTGATGGACCCACAAAATGTTCGAATTCTGATGGTATTGACAACCTTTTTTCTATTTCACTCCATGTCGGGTTACACAAGCAGGTTGCATCCTCGCAGTACTCCCGTTGGGCGATATCCCAATATTGCTTTTCTTCTTTTCCCAAGTAAGCATGGTACCTTCCACACCTGCAAAATCGGACTCCCTTGATTTCATCACCTGGTAATGGTTTTATCTCTTCACCAAGTTCCATGTCCCACAGTCTGACAATATGAGATTTTGATTCACTTACGAGTAATTTACCATCCTGACTGAATTTCAACTCATCAACATAATCACCATCATCCTCATCATCGTCGTCATTAGATGGCTGAAGAGGATGAGTGAATTCATGAAGTTTCTCTCCATTCTGCACATCCCACACTTGTACGGTGCCATCCTCGCCAGCATAAGCGAATAGGGTTCCTGGCGGTGCTAATGCAGGAGATGCGCTCCAGTATTCACGTCCAGTGCCTTCAAGAAGTGGTATTCCATCCCCATCAGCTTCCCATAGTGTAACAGTGTCATTTTTGATGCTTGTGACATGGAGTTTACCACTAACGGTTTTATAGACAAACTGATTTTTTCCAGCAGATTTCACTTGAACTGCTGGACGCGAACGTTTGCTTTCAATATCCCATAACACAACACCTTCCTGATAGTGTTCAGAAGCTAACGTCTTACCGTCTTGGGAGAATACAATTGATCTCGGCCACGAGATAGGTGAATGTGTAAATTGACGCTTGATCGGATTATCAAGAGTCCATACGTTGATAAATTCATGTCGGGATTCATAAGCAAGCTGCGAACCGTTTGAAAACAAGACTTCGTTTCCCCAATTAGCCGCACTGGCAAATCCCACAGTATTACCCCAAAATTGATCGGTATAAAGTTTTTCAGCACTATTAAGATCACACACAGAGATTGTAGCCGCATCTGTCTCGTGATAATTTACAATCGCTGCGCGTAATATTCCATCTGGTGTATAGGATGGAATGATGCGATACACATCACCATAATCGGTATAGCAATACACTTGTTGCCACGTATTAACATCCCATAAATATACTGTCCCATCTTCACCGCCAGAGGCGAGGAACTTCCCACAAGGTGAAAAGCAAAGAGTAGTTACCCAACGGGTATGTGCTGAGAGACACGCAATTTGTTTACCGCTTTGCATATCCCACACTAATATTGACCCTGCATCATCAGAATTAGCGGACATACACGTAGATGCAATCAGCCGATTATCGTGTGAGAAACTAATGGGATGGTAGTGTCCCGCTCTTACAGTGTCTACAGTGAATTTTGCAAACGGTTTACCGGTTTCCGCATGCCAAACTTCAACGACAGGAGAGCTGCTATAAGCAGAATAGGCAACAGCGATATACCTATTGTCATGGGAAAAGGTCACACTATCTACGAAAGTCTCTAATTTTACCGATAGCAAGAACGTGCCATTCTGGACATCCCAAACCTTAAGCATTCGACCTGAATGACTGGCGGCTATCCATTTTCCGTTAGGTGAAAAGGCGACAGATTCGACCACCCCTTGTTCTGCATTCCAAAGTGCGATAGGGGAAAGTGTTGCGAGGTCATATAACCAGAGTCCTACGCAGGTACCAATGACAAGTGATTGCCCATCAGGTGAGAACGCCATTGCAGGTTCACTTCCGCGCCCTAATCGCGCAATCGCACCTTCAGGGAGTGCCCAGGTGGTAACGTCATCTCCACCGACACCTTCATGGGCCGGAATTACCGATTTTATGTTGTCCATCAAGATATATCCTTAGTTTTATAGATAAGGTTTCAAGTTCCACACCAGGATTGTATAATCAAAACCACTACTTGCCAAATGGGTGCCATCCGGTGAAAAGCTGAGCGATTGAACATCTGAGTTATGTCCCCAAAAAGTATGGATATTCTCATCTGTCGCAACATCCCATAAACGGATAGCCATTTTCTCCATTCCTTGCTGCCACCAAGTGCCCGATGCAAGATACTTTCCACACGGCGAAAAAGCGAGCGCGTAAGTTCGCCTGTTGCTCTCCGGTTGTGGTATTGAACGTAATAATGTCAGTTTCTCAGCACACCAAAAACGGATTTCGTTGTCCATACCTCCTACAATGAATCTTCCGCAAGGTGAGAACACTAATCCCCACGAAATACGCTGTTCACCAATAGGCAGTATAGCAATTTCTTCACCCAATTCAAGATCCCACACGCGGGTAGTCTCATCGGCAGCACTACTGGCCAACGTTTTTCCATCTGGTGAAAAAGCGAGTGTCCATATATGATCTGTATGTCCGGTCAGGGCAATAGTCCTCTCAGGTTGCTGAAAATTCCACACATAAAGTGTTCCCAATCTACTTCCTACAGCGATCCGATCACCTGTGGGGGCAAACACTGCATCCCGAGCCCATTGAAACGGTCCCTCAGTTATAGTGAATTTTGCAATGGGATTGTCAGGTTTTTTAGCATCCCACACTTTACTTTCTTTTGTTATACAAGATGCAAGAATTCTGCCATCAGGCAAAACGGTATAAGAGCCGATCCATTCATTCTTCAATAAATAATCCCCCATCCGTTTCTTGGCGATATCCCATAACAATATTCCTTCCCCGTGGGTCTTACTTACTAAGGTCTGGTTATCCACCCAAATACCCTTCGGATCGGGCCACGGGAAACGATGTTCACGCACTATTGAAAACACCGGGTTTTTTGCTTCTGTCCGTTTATTAGAAGGTGTATTCGCCAATTGCTGTGTATATGCTATTGCTATGCTTCTGGCAAGATCAAATAAACCCATGCCAATCGTCATCTCAAATAACTTTTCCCGATTTTCCATATCCCATACTTCTATAGGATTAGAAAAATTAACAAATCCCAAAGCATATAATCTTCCATCTTTTGTGTAGAACGGATTGCTAAAGTTAGGATAAACCTTTTTTTCTGAACCTGTTGCAATATCCCACACACGTAGCACCGCATCACTTGATGCAACGAATTGTCCACACGGTGAAAAAGCGACATTATCTACCCAATCGTCATGTTCTGTAAATTGTGCAATATGTTCCGCTGATGTTACGTCCCATACTGAAACCCAACGGTCAACGCGTTTGCCTTCGTTCAAGGTTTCGTCAGGACATGCTCCCGCCAACAAGCGACTGTCCGAAGAAAAGGTAAAATTTCTTCCGGCAAACTTGAGTATCACTTCACCCGTTTCTGGGTGCCAGACATAAATTTGATCACCTTCTGTACCAGGGTTCAAAAGTTCATCATCATAGTTATCCTCGTTTTCTAAATAAAGTTTGGGATTTCCTGCGACCGCGGCAAGTAGTTCGCCATCCGGAGAAAATTCAAGTTGGCTAATGTCATTTGCCTTCCACTCATGTTTTCCTCGATCCATTTGCGCGATGCACATGCCACTTTGAACATCTAACACCTTGACAACACCATCCCCACCTGCTATAGCAATCCATTTACCATTTGATGAACATGTGAGATCTCTATCAGCATATTGATCCTCTATCTGTACGACAAGCGACCCACTTTGAACATCCAGAACCTTAATAATACCATCTGAATTATAGATGACAATCCATTTGCCATCATGTGAAAAATCAAAAGAACTTATGAGTCCTCGCTCTGTTTCCCATAACGAAATAGGTAACATAGAAGAAACATCATACCACCATAACCCCATCCCAGTGCCTACAGCAAAATAGGTTCCATCGGGGGAAAGTTTGGCATCTTCTACGTTCCCTTTACCAAACCGGACAATTGCACCCTCTGGTAGTGCCCAAGTTTGCCCTGTAGGGTCGTTGGTAACAACATTAAACACTGCAGGTTTTCGGCTTGGTTCGGTTTTATTTGTCTCAATCTGAATTGGATTGTGTGATTCAACATTTTTTAAAGTCATAACTTCTCCTCTTATAGGTTCTACATCAAATTCCTCACGCAGGAGTGTTCGGATCTCTCTTAATTTTGTTTTTACTGTACCAACAGCGAGATTGAACTCCTCCGAGATTTCTTTGATACTCCACGATTCTAAGTAAAACAATTCTGCTACAGACCGTACCTTCTGTGGAAGATGATGGACAACTTCTTTTACATCAGCAATCAATTGTGCTTCTTGATACCGCGCTGCAGCATGTTGGTCTATGTTTTCAACTAACACAGACTGTTCATGCGGGACTTCACTGCGGGATTGCTTTGCTAAAGTGTAGTATCGCTTGCAAGCGTTGTAAGCGATACGATGCAGCCATGCACCAAAACTATCCACATTTCTGAGGTCTCTGATGTTTTGCCATACAGCTACCCAGATGTCAGTGTGAATTTCTTCAGCGTCTCGACGTTGTCTCGAATTGGAGATAATGATACCCCTAATCCGTGGCGTCCAACGAGAAATGAGTTCAGCAAATGCCGCCTCATTCCTGTCTTGTACGCGCTGAATCAGTTCTTCATCTGTTAGGTTACTGAAAGCAAGAAAATCGTTGCGCATAAACAAATTCCTGAGCCAGTTTTAATGTATAGAGGAGGGGTTTTTGGAAAAAGGTTTAAAAAATATAAAAATTGCATTTTTTTACAATCATAGATAAGGCGTCAGATCCCAAAGATAGATTACACCATCATAACTCGCACTGGCTAAAAGTCTATTGTCCGGAGAAAATGTAAGCGCTTGAACATCTGTCGGATGTCCCCAAAAAGTTGCGAGCTGTTTACCACTCACGACCTCCCACAAACAGATAGGGACCTTCTTTATACCAGGTTGCCACCATGCACCTGCGGCAAAATAGTTCCCACACGTCGAAAATATTAAAGGAAACATCTTTTGGCATCCCTGTGGTAATGGCAGCTGCATGTGGAGTTCACCGCGGACGATGTCCCAAAGAAAAATTTCATCTATACTTGCAGCAAGGTATCGTCCACACGGTGAAAAAGCGTACTCGTCTGCCACCAAATCTTGTTTTATAGACGTTTTGAACATTTCACCAGAGGTGATGTCCCACAATTGGATATATTCCCCAAGACAAGCCAGGTACCTGCCACATGGAGAGAATCCTATGATACTGTAAATATCGCTTGGAAATGTACCTACCTCTTTGCCGGTTTGTAAATCCCATAGTCGAACAGGTGTAAAACGCGACTCACTTGCCAGAAAACGTCCATCAGGACTGAGTTTTAGTTGTTCAAACTCATCCGGATTATCTTCATCATCCTCGTCCTCATCTACATAAAGTGGGTGTGTCAACTCGCGGAACTTCTTTCCATTTTGAACGTCCCAAACGATCAAGGTTCCGTCCTCAAGTGCACAGACGAGGTGATTACCAGTAGGTGTTAATAGAGGACACATACTTTTATAATCATGCCGCATACCTTCTGCAACCAATCTTCTGTCTTCGTCAATTGACCAGAGCGAAACGTTGTTTCTGTTGATGGTAGCAACGTAAAATTTTCCATTGACGGGTGCATATAGAAACTGATTTTTGCCTGCCGATGGATCTTTAATTGTGGGTTGTGAACGTCTACTTTCAACATCCCATAACACAACACCTTCGTGATGATGTTCAGCTGCTAACGTTTTTCCATCTTCAGAAAACATGACCGATATTGGATATGAAATAGGGGAATGGAGAATCTGTCGCGTGTCTGGCTTAGAAAGCGTCCATACGTTGATAAAATTGTGTTTGCATTCATAAGCAAGTTGGGAACCGTTTAAAAAGGTGATAGTCTTGCCCCAATAATTGAAATAGGAATAATCTTCGGTAGTTAACGAAATTTGTTGCGTATACAGTTGTTCTCCGCTTTCCAAGTTACACACAGAGATAGTAGATGGAGCGATATCCTCATAAGTCATAATCGCAGCATGGAGGATTCCCTCTGATGAATAGGATGGAAAAATGCGGTACACCTCACCAAAATCGGTGTATGACTGTACTTGTTGCCAATTGTTAACGTCCCAGACGTACACTGTGCCATCTTCACCGCCAGAGGCGAGGAACTGTCCACAAGGTGAAAAGCAAATTGTGGTTATCTCTTTGGTGTGTGCTATAAGTAATGCGATTTGTTGCCCACTTTCTATATCCCAGACCACTATTGCATCTGTGTTATGAGTTGTATTAATGATGCACGAAGATGCTATCAGTTGCGTATCAGGTGAAAAACAGATAGGACGGGTAAAACGAGCCTTCTCAACGTTTGCAGTGAATTTAGCAAACGGTTCGCCAGTTTTTGCATGCCAGATTTCAACGGTAGAAGAACGTGCATAGGCAGCAGCGAGATAACGATTATCCAGTGAAAAGGTTAGTCCTGAAATATGATCATTGGTCTCTACTTCTGTAAAACATGCACCATTTTTGATATCCAATACTTTTAACATATTGTCGGAATTACTTACGGCAATCCATTCTCCATTAGGTGAAAATGTGACACATCCAACCATACCCCGTTCCGTTTCCCAGAGTGCGACAGGGGATAGGATTTCCAAGTCATACACCCAAAGTCCCATCCAAGTACCGACTGCGAGATAACGTTCATCTGGAGAAAACGCTATATCTGGCACCCAGCCGCGCCCTAATCGCGCAATCGCACCTTCAGGGAGTGCCCAAGTCGTAACGTCCCTACTATCTACAGCATCGCTCTTGCAAATCAAATGCGTTTTATTTTTCATTATAGATTCTCTATTGTAATGAGTCGGTCTAAGGGTATATCTGAGTAAGGACGCGCTAAGACAACCTTGTATATGAAGTTAGTTCGTGTTCATATTATACCATTCCTAATTGACAAATTTTCATAAGAAACTGTAGGTCGGGTAGAGCAAAGCGAAACCCGACATAGAAACCGTATAAAAAAGTCATACGTGTCCAAATCAACGCCAAATGCGCTTTTTGGTATTTGGCGGGTTTCGTAAACTCAACCCGACTTTTTATAGCGTTATGTCGGGTTGAAGAACGAAACCCGATCTACAATATGTTATGACTATTTGTCAATTAGGAATGGTATAATAACGAGAAGGCACAGAACATTCAGATACAGGACACAAAGGCATGGCAGAAAATACCACATCAAATTTATGCAGAATAATATGTATATACTACATGGCAAACAAAATGCCTATATGGGCAGTAGAAATTCCAAGAAGCGCACCTGCAAGAACATCAGAAGGATAGTGAACACCGAGATGTACCCTTGCGATACCTACAGTTGCGGCCCAGAGTAAAGCTGGAATTTGTAAAATGGGGAAGAAACGTGTTAAAATCACCATCATAAGGAAAGCTGAAGCTGTATGACCTGATGGAAAACTAAAACGGTCTGGTGGTCTAACGCGAAAGTTAACTTCATTAATCTTTTCAAAAGGTCGATCACGTTTCATTGATTGTTTAAGGAATTGGTATAGTAATCCCTTAATTGGGAATGCTACAAACGCAGCTATCAAAAACGGTCTGCTAATTGTAGCATCAAATTTGATAAATACGTACAGTGCAATAAATGGATAGAGATACCCGTTAGCACTCCAAGAGATAAGACGAAATGATCGGGTAAGAAAACGTCTATCACCCCAGCCAAAGATGCGCTGGAATAATAGTGTGTCCCATCGGGTAACATTGTTGGTAAATTCTCTTAACATAAGCAAAAAGGCAGTATACGCAAAGTAACGTATACTACACTTTCAATCCTTCCAAGCAACAAGTAAGTAACTGTTCCAGCTCCTAATAGGTTTAATGCTATACAGGAACAAAAATGCTTAATAAGTATACAACATAAATTGCTATTTTTCAAGAATTAATGAGTCTCAATCATTCGATTAAAATGAATATTTGAGCCTGTCAGGTTAGATTGAAACAAATTTGATACAATTATAGTCAAAAAATGTTGCATGAAATATAACTTTAATGTGATAAATAGATAAAATGCGGAAATGTGGTAGAAAACGCAATTAAACTCAATTTATTGTAAATTAATATAGTTGCTTAAGTCCCGAAGGGCTATGACAGTATAGTCATTTTCGGCAAGATACGACATATAAGATTCAAATGCTTTTGGTTCTGTGTGAACCCACGGATGTTCCAGATCAGGCACACCATGAAACGTCAGGACTGCAATATTTCCATCTTTTGCTTGTTCAAGTGCCCATTTAAAATCTTCAAAATTCCAATTCGGTCCGGAAGCACCTGTAGTCGGAATCAGGAGTGGATGGTGATCTATTGGGTCATAAGCTGGACCGCGCCCACCTTCGGAATTATATGGAAATTCTGGAGCAACACCACGGCGTGCAAAGTGGAACCCATGCTCTGCCACTACTTTGACTGCTGCTTCATTGTGCCTGTAACCCGGGTAACAGAAAGTTGTCGGTTGCGAGATGTCGTATTCCTCACAGCGTACATCAATATACTGTAGATCGTCTTTCAACTCTTGATCAGATTGTTGCGTAACATTGCGATGATGGCGCGTATGATTTCCAATTTCAAAACCTGTTTCATGTAATCCGTACACCTCTTCCCACGTCATATAAGCTTCTTTATTGTTGAGAAAACCGAGTCCCTCTGTAATATAGAAAGTCGCGCCGAAACCATACTTTTTCAGGATCGGTGCTACAAAAGTTGCTTGCGATTTACATCCATCATCAAATGTGAGGATAACAAGTTTATCAGGAATTGATTTGTATATAGTCTGTTTCATGTTTTTAATATTATTTGTTCTGTAACTTGAGGGTGTCAATGCTATCTTAAATACCATGTAATTATACATCTGAAAAATTGCTTGGGTCAAGCAAAACCGTCAAATACAAATTTTCTTGACAATATTGAGGTAAAAAAGTAAGATAGAATAGGAGGTAACAACTATGATTGATCGACGTGCATTTCTAAAGTCATTAGCAGGATTAACCACTGGTATTCTCCTATCTTCAGCAAATGCAGAAGGTCAGGACGCAAAGCATTCAAGTGACCGTTTAGGGACACTCTTACCGATGCGTAAGTTTGGCAGAACAGGTGAAGCCGTTACAATACTCGGAGTCGGTGGTTGGCATATCGGTGAAATGGCAGAAAAAGAAGCGCAAAATACAATTGAAACCGCCCTGAAAGGTGGTGTCCGTTTCTTTGACACAGCAGAATCTTACCAGGCTGGTAAAAGTGAACAACGTTTAGGCAAACTGCTTATTCCAAAATATCGTGATGACATTTTTTTGATGACCAAGACGACAGCGCGCGACGCTGCAACCGCAAGAAAACACCTTGAAGGTTCACTTAAACGTCTCAATACTGACCAACTTGATCTCTGGCAAGTCCACGCCGTTCGAAACCCCGAGGACGTGGACGGAAGGATTGATAACGGTATTTTTGATGTGATGGCAGCAGCGAAGGAATCTGGAAAAACACGTTTTATTGGTTTTACAGGACATACGAGCCCGTCCGCTCATCAACGTGTCTTAGAAAAATCCGACATTTTTGATGCTTGTCAACTGCCTATAAATATAGCCGACCTGAACTACGAAAGTTTCATTCAAGGCGTTGTTCCTACGCTGGTTAAGCGAAACATCGGCGTAATTGGAATGAAATCGTTGGCAAATGGTGGTTTTTTTGGCGGTTCTAAACATGGCAAACACGGTCCCAATCCAAGAGTCGTGCCAAATCGAGTTAGCATTTCGGAAGCGATTCGTTTTGTCTGGTCATTTCCTGTGAGTACCCTTGTCACTGGACCTGACGATGTGGCACAAATGCAAGAGAAAATAGACATCGCGAAGGCCTACTCTGGTATGGGTGAAACAGAACGGAACAAACTGATAGAAAAAGTTGCTGACATGGCTGGTACAACAGTAGAATTTTACAAAGCATAATATACCAAGTTGAATTTCTCTTTTTTTGTATGCTATTCCTAACAACGGGCGGGACACCCCGCCCGAATCTAATCCGTTTGCTATAAATTACTTTCACTTCATTCACCGAAATGACTTGCAACAAGCGTTAAATCTAAAATATTTACTCTACCATCCCCATTAACATCTGCAGCGGGTGGCGCATCTTCTTTGCCAAAATGCGATGCGACAAAAGTCAAATCCAAGATATTTACTCTACCATCCCTGTTAACATCCCACGGTCTTGTTGGAGGTGGCTCAAGAATTTCGGCATTTTCAATTGTTACAGGAAAATTAACTCCGCCAAATCCTCCAATTATCACATCAGATAAAGTTAATGTTGATGCTTTGGCATTGAGCACTTCAAAAGTTATTGTAACGAGAGTGCCATCTGTAGCATCTGCAGTCATATCAACAGAAATTTGAGCGAAAGAGACTTGATTTTCCTCAACTTTTGTGGAAATGGGCAACAATTCGCCAGAAAGATAGGATCCATGCGCCAGTGAAACAAATCGAAGTGCAGTTGGGTCAAACTGTATCGTTCCCTCATATCCGCTAACACCTTCGCCATCCGCTATATCAACGGTAATGACAAGTCGTTCACCTGCCTGAGGGGATTCCACTGATGCTGGAACAATCCTTACAACGACAGGGAATTTAATATTAAGTAATGCCGCAAGTTCATCAATTGCAGCGGTATCCTGAAGCAATAGTTGAACATCGGGATCACTAATGAACGCCTTAACCTCCGCATCCTCCTTGAGAAGCCTTATGAATTCATCATCTATCTGCGGCAACACTTCCTTTAGATGATCAGGATTTTCAACCGTGAGTGTTAACGTATTTGGTTGCAGAAGTGCCTGATTATCAGGGTTCTTAAATTCCGCAAGGATGCCAGGCAGCAGCTCCATAATGTCTTCTCGTTGAAAAAACACTTGGTACCTTTCAACAATACGTTCTGCAAGAGGAAGTTCACTTGTCTCAAGCAGAGCTGCAAGTTCCTCAATTGCTTCTGGATCCTGGAGTAAAGCTTGAACATCAGCATCCCTAAGAAATGTTTGTATTTCCTGGTCATCTTTTAGCAACGTGATGAATTCATCATCTATATCAGGTACAAATATTTTTAATAGATCCGGATCATCTACAACTACCGTAATAGTTGTTGGATTTAAGAGTTCTTGATTTTCTGGCTTCTTGATTTCTTCAAGGATCGTTGGTAGTAGTGCTTGAATATCATCTCGTAATAGTAACGTTCGATACTTCTCAAAAACCTTTTGGGCAAGCGAAGTTTCCGCATCAGTTTGAGAAGGTTCCTGACTAAACGCGTTTGCGGAAAAAATAAAACAAATACTTATAACGGATAGAAAAAAGAAATGTTTTAAGAAAGTTTTATGATTCACTTTAGGAAAATTTTTGATTTTTTTACAGAAAGACATCTATATTCCTCCTTTTGCACCAAAGTTATAGATATAATGGGTGATTTTCAGTTTGGAAGAGCATTAACTTCATTGAAACGGGCAGATTTAGGATCACTTTGTAAGCAAATTTATCCCTCATGCATTGATATAATCATTCAACAATGCATAAAAACTGGTATTTGTGTATGAGATGATTCAACTATGCAAGTATGTCGCCTGCAGAAGGATTATCTTTAAAACCACCAGCCATGATATTGTTATACGGTTCTTTCGGATCTCGACCAACAGGACGCATCTCAGGTGTGTGGTACCCGAATCGCACCGCTTTCCGCCATTGATCTGTACGATTGACTTCAGACCAATGGATGAGACAATAACTAAAGAAGATAACATCACCTGCTTCTGCCGGTATCGGAATGGAATCGATAAAATCGGGATGGAATTTATCTGTTGGCAGATGTGGGGCAGTGCCTTCTCCTGTGATATGTTCCCGTGGTCCCTCTTTATGACTTCCCGGTACGACCCTAAGTGCGCCGCTTTCAAAAGGTGCATCGTCAAGATGGACAAGGCAGTCAACAAAATCGAGCCCATCGTGTGGATAAAATGGATAGTCCTGATGCATCGGAAATGGAGTGCCTTTTTCTGGTGGTTTTGCATGCAGCACTGTGTGATGCCACTGAACAGTGTCTCCAATGAGTGACCGCACAGCACCTGTCAAACGTTCATGGAAAATCACCCTACCCCACGTGGCAGAATAGAAGTGTGGATTGTGCATGAAAACTGCCTTTGTCGTCTGCTGGTCTTCCTCTTTGAGGTATTTGGTGCGCCAAGGTCCGGGCCAACCAATAGTCTCCTGTCCCCAATTGTTTATAATCCGCACCATTTCTGACGCGAGTTCCTGAGTTTCATCTGATGTGAAAAGTTGATCTACCTTGAGATAACCGTTCTCGTTGTAAAAATCTACCTGATCTTGCGTAAGCATAATGAACTCCTTAATCTAAATGCAATTTGCGTTTGTAGTTATAACGGAATTTTACGCAAAAACGACATAATTTGTCAACAATTTTGTTCAATCCGCAATAATTCAAACTTATTTACGAGCAGGTTCTCTTCTACTATGGATTTGAACTGTAGAAGGTTTATTAAAGGTTATAATTAATCCTGAATGTCAATATATAAATTTGGAATCTTTTTTTGCAGTCTACGAATCGAGCCAAAATTCTGAATTGGGTTACCCTTAATTTCTAAACGTCTTAAATACAGAAAGTCTTCAAGAATACTAAAATCACGAATCCTGTTATTGTGTAGAAAAAGAAAGGTGAGTTGTGTCATATCTGAGAATGGTGTGATGTCAGAAATTTTATTATTGCCAAGTCTTAAGAAATTCAATCTCTTTAAATCAGAGAGAGGCGAAATATCACTAATTTGATTATCTGAAAGTCTCAAGAACTGCAACTGTGTTAATTCAGCAAGTGGCTTTATATTGCTAATTTGATTTCCACTTAGCGATAAACTTGACAATCCATTTAATTCAGTAAGAGGGGTAACATCTCGAATATTGTTATCGTTAAGCGATAAGTTATAAAGACGAGTAAGTTTAGTAAGCACTTTTACCACCTTTTCAAGATCATGAATTTTGTTGCCACCAAGACCCAAATCAGTAAGACGTATAAGCCCAGCAAGTGGTGTGATGTCATTGATTTGATTGTCCTCAAGTCCTAAATCTTTAAGATGCGTTAAGCCTGCCAAGGGTGTGATGTCGCTGATTTGATTTCCGTAAAGCCATAGGATATCAAGTTGTTTCATACCTGCCAATGGGGTTATATCACGAATCTGACATTGCCTGAGGTATAAGTGCCTGAGATGTAACATACCTGCTAATGGTTTTATATTGCTAACTTGTGTGTCTTCAATTGATAACCAATTTAATTGTTTTAAGTCTGCCAAGGGTGTGATGTTGCTAATTTTATTGCCTGAAATTGATAAAGATTCTAAATGAATCATGCCTGTTAGGGATGTCAAGTCCTTAATATCATTTTTCTGTTTGCTAAACTGCTCACTCAAATGTAATTCCGTTAGTTGTGTCAAACCGGAAAGTGGGGTAATATTACTAATTAGATTTCCACCAAGATGTAAACTATTTAACATTGTCAATTTAGCTAATGGTGTAATATCTTCAATCTTATTTTCTACGAGATACAAAGATCTTAAACCAGTCATTTTTTCTAATCCTGTTAAATCTTTTATTTTTCTGTTTCTGGCAATTAGTGAATACAATCCTTTCAAATCTTCTGGTGAAATAGATTCAGTGGGACTTAAGTTAAGTTCCTCTCGGACAACTGCGGCAAGGTTTGCATCAGGTATAATTGCTGAGTGGATTGCTTGTGGGACATCTTTGGTAGTATTCTTGTCAATTTTTTCTTTAGACTCAACAGGATTCTTAGTTTGAGGTGTACGTGGCATATAATAATCACTAAATTTACCAACAGCAGATCTATCCATAAACAGATTGTCCTCGTACTGTAAATCTTTGATCTGTGTTAAAGCACCAATCGGCCTGATGTCCCTAATCTGGTTATGTTCAATGTGTAGAAGTTTAAGGTGTATCAGTCCCGCAAGTGACTTTATATCAATGATTTCATTATTATTAAGAGACAATTCTGTTAGTCTTGTCAATTGAATTAACGGAGAAAGGTCGCTGATCTGATTCTGATTAAGTCGAATTCGTCTGAGTTGTGTTAACCTTGCAAGCGGAGCAATGTTACTAATTCTATTTTTACTAAGATTTAAATAACTAAGTTGTTGTAATTCTGCAAGTGGACCGATGTCCGATACATGATTACTGTATAATTCTAAATACTCAAGTTGTGTTAATCCGATGATTGGGTTGAGATCTCTGATTTGATTTTTATTCAGCGTTAAATGTCTAAGATGTTTTAGTCCTGAAAGCGGAGAAATGTCTGAAATTTGATTTTTCGTGCAATCTAAACGCCTTAATTTCGTCGCTTTCTCTAAACCTATTAAGCTGCTAATGCCCCTTTCTCTTACTCTTAACAACGTTAATTCTTTTAGATCCTTTTCCATGATAGGATCGCTTGGACCCAGCTGGAGACTTTCTCTAACAGCAGCAGCCAAGTTTAAATCAGGTATCTCCACCGGTTCAGATGGGGAACAACTTAAGAAAACAAAAATCGGGATAACAAGTAGAATGATATGTTTCATTACTTAACCACTTACAACAAGGTTAGACACATCAAATGGAATTTATGAATGTTATGACATTATAACATCTTCTGTAGAAAATTGTCAAAACCGCGCGATATCCGTCAAGTAAGCAAACTACAGAGATCAACTAATCAAAATATTCATCTTCATTGAAGTTTGTCCACGATTTGAAAACGGGAAAAGGGGCGGGTAAAATGCCATCTTCGTCGTTTAGCTTGAACTGTATCTTCTCGCTATTATACAGGTTTCGGATTGAAATGGATATCCCTGCTGTCTCAAGGCAATTCTCACATTCGTTAGGTAGAATTTGACGTGAACGCGGTTCTTCAAAATAAATCCTATATTCCGAGCCCGCTTTTTCTACGCGATAATCCTTTGCGAGAATTTCCCATTCTTTCAAAGCAGTCTCGCCTTCAGCATATTGTGCCCAAAGACTGATGATTTGACCTTCACCATCAAAGAAATCAAGGATAACACCCTTGCGTTTTTGAGCGTCTTTAGATGGATCAAATTGACGAAATGAACGATCTTTGAGTTCAGATTTTACCCGTGCTTCCTCTTCACTATCTACTGGTTCTAAAGGATTGCCGCAGGACATATAAACAAAAGAGATCAAAATGAGAGTTGTGAAAAATAAAAAAGTGGATATGTTTTTTTTGCTAACTTTCGTGTATATTTGGTAAAAAATGTTTGGTCTTTGCATCTCTCTTCCTTTTATAGTGAACTATAGAAATAATTCTACATTTCCTCTGTAGGAGCGATCTCCGAATCGCGACAGAAACTTACGAGCAGTCGGGAATCGGAGTTCCCTCCTGCTGAATGCCATACGCGCATTCAGCGTTAATTCACAGTTCAGGAATGTAGCGGTAATTCTAATCTCTACCATATTTGATTATGTGTATTTTATGAAATGAATTTTAACATTCTGAAGTTGATATGTCAACAAAATATAGAATTTTCGGAGATTACAGCCGCATTGCGACATCAAAAATTGTGCTTGATTCATTGCTCTCTGTCTGCTAAAATGGCAACTAATTCATTCCAGAGAGGGTTTTATGCAAGAAATTGTAGTTGATGCAGCGAAGTTACACGATTTCGCTCAATCTCTATGTGAAAAGGCTGGTTTGTCATCAGAACATGCCGAACAGATGGCTAAACTTCAGGTGCAAACTGATTTGCGAGGGGTGCATTCACACGGCACACGTGCGCTGCCCGGTTATCTCAACCAAGTCCTTGATGGGAATTTAAACCCAGAACCCAATCTCCGTATTGTTTCAGAGGGACCGAGTTTCGCTGTAATAGATGGTGATAATGGGATGGGACATCTGGCAAGTACACTCGCAATGGAAACAGCGATAGCAAAGGCAAAGGTGACCGGTGTGGCTGCAGCGGGCGTACATAATGCTGGACATTTCGGTGCAGCAGCATGCTATTCAATTATGGCTGTGGAAAATCGGATGATCGGTTTTTCAACAACGAATACAGGTAGACCCTCTATTGTGGCACCCGGTGGCGCAGAAGCAGTGGTTGGAAACAGTGCCTTGAGTTATGCTCTGCCAACTGGTGATGGACATCCGATAGTATTAGATATGGCATGCGGTGTTTCATCATGGGGGAAGATTGGAACGTTACGAATGTACGACAAACCGATTCCTGAAGGGTGGCTTTTGGACGATTCAGGACAACCGAGTAGCGATCCAAATCAAAGGGGTTTAATGGCACCAGCTGCAGGACCGAGAGGCTACGGATTAGCACTTATTATGGGAATTTTGGCGGGTCCTCTCACTGGCGGCATGATGCCTTGCAACAAAACTGGCACTTCATCTGAGCATTTTTTTATTGCGATAAACATTGAGAGTTTCACAGATTATGATGCGTATATTTCTGACGTAGTCCAAGGAATCAACAAGATTCACGGTGCGAAAACGGCAGAAGGATTTACGCAAGTTTATCTACCGGGGGAAATTGAATGGAATAACTATGATAAATGGATTGAGAGCGGAATTCCTATTCACGTAGATCACTTACGAAGTCTTGCAAACATCGCTGAGAAATTAGATATAAACATATTTTGGGAGTGGTAAAATATATGGCAGAAACGAATGAACGTGTTGATGGCGGCACACTTCCCGATTGGGAGGTTGATGAATTACCAGCACCGCCGCGTTATAAATTTGGTCTTGCATTTGCAGGTATACTCGGACCCGGAATTATTGCCTTGGGTGCTTCTATCGGCAGTGGAGAATGGTTGTTAGGTCCAGCAATTACAGCACAATATGGTGGCACGTTGCTATGGATTGCGACTATTGCAATCGTGCTTCAGGTAGTTCTGAACACAGAGGCAATTCGTTACACCCTTTACACCGGTGAACCGATGTTGAGTGGTTACATGCGGTGTAAACCGGGACCAAGGTTCTGGGCAATTTTCTATTCTGGTGTTGATTTTTTTGGAATCTGGCCAGGATGGGCGATGACTGCTGCAACTGCATTGGCTGCAGCTTATCTGGGTTACATGCCTCAGGACGCTGATCAAAACACCGTCCGAGTCTTTGCATATCTTATATTTTTCGGTTGCCTTGCCATCGTAATGTTCGGCGGTAAGATTTATAACGCGCTTGAAAAAGTACTACTTTTTATGGTTGTTTGGATTATCGGATATTTGGTTATTGTTGACCTATTTCTTGTTCCGCCCAGAGTATGGTGGACTGTCATAAAAGGTTTCTTTAGTTTTGGTGCATTGCCTGACGATGTAAGTGGCGGCGAGTTTGACTGGTTGTTGCTTGGTGCGTTCGCAGCTTATGCTGGAAGCGGTGGCTTGGGAAATATCACAATATCTAATTACGTCCGCGACAAAGGATGGGGAATGAGCAAGTTGGTAGGTGCTATTCCATCTATAATCGGAGGGCAGAACGTAACACTTTCCCACTTAGGTAAAGTATTCCGTATAACACCTGAGAATCTGGAACGATTCAAGGAGTGGTGGAAATATGTCCGCTTTGAACAGTACTATATTTGGCTGGTCGGATGTTTCATTGGATTGGCACTGCCTGCCATGCTGACAATCGCTTTTGTCCCTTCAGGTCAAGAGATAGACCAATGGTCTGCTGCAGCCTTCCAAGCAGAAGGACTTCAAGCAAAGGGCGGTAGAATCATGTGGTATCTTACACTGCTATGCGGATTTTGGGTGCTGTTTTCAACGCAACTTGGGGGTGTTGATGGTGTTCCGCGTCGTTATACCGATATAATTTGGACCGGTTTTAGAAGCGCACGAAAACTGGGGGAACACAACGCCAAATGGATCTACTATCCAATTCTGATTGCCTATATTCTGTGGGGTGTCATTGCAATGTATTTGGCGAAACCGTTTTTGATGATTATTGTATCTGCAACTGTGGGCGGTTACCAACTTGTGATATGTGCCCTCCACACATTATATGTTAACCGAAGATTCTTACCGAAGGAGATTCAACCACCAATATGGAAACAGATAGGCTTGGTGTTGTGCGCGGGATTCTATTCTATTTTTGGATCAATCACAGTTTACCAAAAGGTAATTGCGCCTTATATCTTGCCGATTTTCCAGTAAAAGTCGACAATCAGTGTTACATCTATTCCGATAGATTTTGATATTCCGCAATAATCGCTTCCACAAGGCTTTCAATCGTGGCCTCTTCCGCTACAACATCAACGCGTACGCCATGTTTGGTTGCTGTTGCTTCTGTTGTTGGACCGATCACCGCAACACGAACTTTTGCCAACAAAACCTTAGCAGTATGAGACGGAAACATCTCAAGAAAGTTGGTAACGGTTGAAGAACTTGTAAACGTAACGAAGTCAACATTACCTTCTAATAGGTCTTTTTCAATAACATCACTGTTTTCACTTGCTACTTTGACGGTACCATAGAGTGGAATATCGTCAACATGTGTGCCCCTCTCGCGCAAGATGTTAGGAAGATCAGCAGTAGCGATTTTGGCACGCGGCAGCAAGATTTTCTTACTCTGAACATCTTCTATTTCAGTTGCGACAACTTTTCCACTGGCATGTGATGGCACAAAATCGGGATAAATACCGATGCTGTTTAGTGCTTCAACTGTTTTCGGTCCAACTGCACATATACTACACCCACCGAAAACTCGCGTATCCTTCCCCTTTTCTCGTAAGTGTGCAAAGTATATCTCAACAGCATTGACACTTGTAAAGATAACCCAATCATATTGATCAGGTGAAGGTATTTTAGCACTATCAATTTCAAGTGGACGAATTTCTATGGTAGGGAATTGGATAACTTCTGCCCCATTTGCTTCCAGAAGGTCAGCAAACTCGCTTGCTTGTGCTCGGGCGCGTGTGACAAGGATGCGTTTTCCGAAAAGCGGTTTATTATCGAACCATCTGAGTTGTTCTCGCAGCCGATTAACCGCTCCCACAACAATAATTGCTGGACTTTTCAGTTGAATCGCCTCAACTTTTTCCACAATATCTGCAAGCGTGCCTTGAACTACAAATTGTTGTGGAGTCGTTCCGACACGAACTAAACTCACAGGAGTTTCTGGGGTTCTGCCGTGCAGTATCAAACGTTCCACAATCTGTTGAAGATGTGCCACTCCCATATAGACGACAAGTGTATCTACCGCAGTGGCAAGTTGTTCCCAATTGATGTTTGAATCGGGGTGCAATGCAGCGGAATGACCAGTAACAAAAGCCACTGATGAGGCGTAGTCGCGATGCGTAACCGGAATTCCAGCGTAGGCTGAAGCAGCAATTGCAGAGGTTACACCTGGGACAATTTCATAAGGAATTCCTGCTTCAGCAAGTGCCATCGCTTCCTCGCCGCCGCGCCCAAAGATATAAGGATCACCACCTTTGAGACGCACAACCATTTTACCTTCTTTCGCATGTTGGATCAGCAATTGATTGAGTTCCGCTTGACGGTTGGATCGGATTCTTGGGTCAGGTGCTTGGATTTTCTCGGTGTGTGTGGGACAATGTTCTAATAACGCATCATTCAAGAGCAGATCGTAAATAACAACATCGGCTTGCTTAAGGCATTCTACGCCTTTTAGAGTAATAAGTTTCTTATCGCCAGGGCCTGCGCCTACGATATAAACGATGCCTTTATGTGTTGTTTTCATAGATAATTTCATCCCACGTCTGACTGTGCCTTCAATAATTCGTTTGCCCCTTTGTTGCGCAATTCTTCTGCCACGATTTTTCCCAAGTTCACTGCATCGCCTAACATTCCTGAAACCCTTTCTACAATACGTACCCGCCCCTCAGGATGGCACACAGTGCCAATAAGTGAGAGTTCACCATTAACATGCTCAGCATAAGCACCAATCGGGAGCTGACATCCTCCACCGAGATTTTCCAACACAGTTCTCTCAGCAGTAATCTCTGCGACAGTCGTAAAGTCGATCAAAGGATAGAGTAATTCTTTAATGTCACTATCTCCTTCACGTGCTTCGATTGCCAAAGCCCCTTGTCCTACTGCCGGAACCATTTGCTCTATTTCAAAATATTGCGTGATAACTTCCTCTTTAAGGAGACGTTTTATTCCCGCCGCAGCCAGGATAATTCCATCCAGATCAGTTTCTTCAAGTTTACGGATACGAGTGTCAACATTGCCGCGAACATCAACGACTTGTAAAT
Organism: Candidatus Poribacteria bacterium; assembly: GCA_028820635.1. GTDB lineage: Bacteria > Poribacteria > WGA-4E > WGA-4E > WGA-3G > MSPOR6. The sequence continues at coordinate 8,719 of JAPPIG010000019.1, read as the reverse complement.
TTGGGCGTAAGTGAAGCAGCTGTGCTTTTCGCCGCGGACTCGTCGTGCCGATTTTCGCACCATTCAGCAAATCTTCTAAAGGAAATCCTGTTGATGTTACAAGTACATCGCGCGGGTCTTCCCGCGTTGGAATTGCGGCTATACATAGCCCTTCAGGTAAATCTGTTGGAAGGTCTTTAAGGCTATGAACAGCAAGGTCAATTTCACCATTTAACAGTGCGATTTCTATCTCTTTCGTAAAAACGCCTTTGCCTAATCCTATCAAAGAGCGATTTTGGATAGTATCACCGGTGGTTTTAATGGTTTTGAGATTAACTTCAACATCGGGGAAATGGTGCGCTAATTGCTGTTTGACGAAGGATGCTTGCCAGAGTGCAAGTTGGCTGCCACGCGTGCCGATTGTAACTGCGCTGTTCATTCCTGTTCCTTATCGTTATTATCATCTAACGCGAACAGTTCTTGGAGTGCCTGAACATACTGCCCATGATCAGCATTGCCATCATTGACTGCGTGGCGTAAGTTTTCTACTGGGTGATGTAGAAGTTTTTTGACTATTGCCTGTGTCATAGATGCAACAGCTGTTTCTTGGGTGTCCGACAACGTTGTGCAATCAAGGCAGACTTGGAGTTCTGTTTCAGCAATCTGCTGAAATTGCTGATGAAGTGCTTTAATGGTGGGATTTACTTCAAGGATTTGCAGTTGGTCGTGAAATCGCTTTGCCTCTTCAGAGACGATCTGTTCTGCGCGAACCGCTTCCTGTTTCCGTTCTTTGAGATTAGACGCAACAACGGCTTCCAAATCATCAATGTTATAGAGAAAGGCGTGGTAGATTTTGCTCACGTCCGGTTCAATATCACGCGGAACGGCGATGTCAATGAGAAACATATAACGATGCTTCCGTTTTTTCATGATTTCAGCGAGGGGTTTACGTTCAATGAGATAATGGGGGGCATCTGTAGAACTGATAACGATATCAGCATCAATCAGAAAGTTTAGGTCCTGTTCGTAAGCAACTGGAACACCTTTGAATTTCTCAGCAATCTTAACAGCACGTTCATAAGTACGGTTTGCGACAATTACTTTGGAAACACCGTTCGCAACGAGATGTTTTGCTGTCAGTTCGCTCATCTCTCCCGCTCCGATAATCGCTACAGTTTTATCCTCTAAAGTATTGAAAATCTTTTTCGCAAGTTCTACCGCTGCATAACTAATTGAGACTGCTCCTGTAGCAATGGTGGTCTCTGAACGTATACGTTTACCAACACTGAATGCCTTTGCAAAAAGACGATTCAGGATTGTGCCAGCGCCCCCTGCCGAACGCGAAAAATCATAGGCATCTTTGACTTGACCTAAAATTTGAGATTCACCCACGACCATCGAATCAAGACTGGACGTAACTCTAAAAAGATGTTGAATAGTATCAAGGTTATGGTGACGATAACTCCATTTTTTGAGTGTATCCACACTAATTCGATGGTAGTTAGATAAAAAGTCCAGTAGAATTTTGACAGGCGATTCGGCTGTTCTCTGGGAATTAGCGACCCCATAAACCTCTACGCGGTTACAGGTAGAGAGAATGACTGCCTCATCAACCTTATACGATTCACGAAGGTGGTGGAGGGATTCAATGAGTTGTTCTTCGGAAAAAGCCAATTTTTCTCTGAATTCAACAGGGGCAACGTGATGGCTTGTTCCAATAGATACAATTTGATTCATGGTTTGACTCTACGGAAACTAAAACTGTGTTAACACCATAAAGTGATTAAATTATATCACATTTTAATATCTATGTCAAAATTGGAAAAGTTTACATCGTACGGAATCCCGTGATATAGTTGTAGTTAGCGAAATGTATGCGCGCTGTCTAAAAAGAGTTTGACTCCGACATAGGTCCATAGAACTGCGATGAAACCTACGATTTCCGAATATGCTGCTTTTCTACCGCGCCACCCCCAGAGTTGACGAAAACTAATATGGACAACATAGATAAACCATGTAACGACGGTAAAGAAAACATGCGCATCCAACCAATTCAAGATTACACCTTCAATATATTGTTTCAAAACTACACCAATTATAATACCAATAGATAACAAGATCAAACCAAGGATTGTACATCGATAACCAAGTTCATCTGAAGCACCAAGAGACGGAAGAAGGTTTTGAAAGACCGTATGTTTCTTATCACGGATACTTTTCTCCGCTATCAGATATAACACTCCAAATCCAAATGCGGTGAAAAATATAGCATAGGCGAGAAAAATCAGTGTAATGTGAGGAACTAACCAATAGGTTTCCAAATTTTCTGGTAATGCAGATGTGTTTCTGGAGAAACTATATGAAATAAGGATTGTAATGAATGCCCCTGGTATAACTAAACTGCCTATAGCACGCAGCTGCGTCACTCGCACAACAATCAGGTAGATTAAGGTGATTGCCCACGCGAAAAAGGCGGTTGAGTCTGTCCAGTGCTTCATCGGGAAATGTCCTTGACGCGACCACCAAAGTATTATAAAAAGTGTTAGGAGGACGAATCCAAGACACGTTCCCCAGAAAGCGATCTGTGCAATCCTTGGGCGTAGAGTCGAGGTTTCAGTTCGTTCTCCTATCGCAAGGTAGAGCGCCTGAAAAATACTTGCTGCTAAATAGACTAATACGGTTACAAGAAATAGAAAATGCATAATTCTACTGATGCTAATTTGACATTATAATGATTTAATCGGAAGTGTCTGATAACTCCAAGACCGAGATATAGGCAAAAAGCAAGTGGGTTGTAGGTCCGGTAGAGCGCAGCGAAACCCGAAGAATACCATAAGCGTATTTTGCGATGATTTGGACATGTTGAAACTGAAACACTATTTCAAAACTTGCTTAGGCTTGTTCCTTAGATTTTCCCTGTGAAACCCGTTATATTTCCTTTGAAACCTTAGATATTGTCGGGTTTCGCATTGCTCTACCCGACCTAAGAACTTTAGATTTTGTTAGGACATTAACCACTCATAATTAATACGTTATAATGTCTATTTTAGATTTGCGCGTTGTATGCTTAAAAACTCTGATATAAAGTCGTTCGCATGTCTAATTTTACCTTGTCGCACCCAATTGAAAAGACATTCAGCAGAACATTCTGGGTTCGCAAGACTTAGACAACATGTTTGGGATTGTGGACTGTCTGCAACATGCCCGATGAGTGTCTCAAAAAAGTCACCGCGCATTTTGGAAGTCGGAAAAGTTTTGAGGACTTCTGCGCGCCTTGCCCCAAGTAGATCAATAAAAGCACCGTAGCCGTTGTTTTCAAACTGATGCGTAAGTCTCTCATGTAAATGTTTTGCTTTGCTAATATCTGCGCCATTCTTACTGGATATACTTATAATAAGGTTGTCATCTATGATAAGATTCGGTGTAAAGAAGTCTACAGAGTTCGGTCTGTCAAGGGATTCTTGTAAGAAAGTATCAGAAGTATCACGTATAGACGCATCGGATATCACAAGAAATGTGTCTTCAAAGTCAGTGGGATTATATACTACTGTAGCACCACATCGTTGCAGCAGCGAAACTCGACGTTTAATTTCCGATGTTTCCTGCTCACATAGTACTACACACTTACGATTATCCAATAAAAGATAAACTGGATAGGGTAATCCTTGATTTTCAATAGGCACAGGTTTTCCATTTTCGTATCCAAGCGTATACAACGATGACGTTTTCAATGTATCTTCAAAATGTTCTCGAATACGGCGGCTTGTTGCAGGACTTTTTCCACTTGTAGAGATACTGATCATGAGTTCGCCATCTGTTACAACAGACGCAGCGGCAAAGGTGCATTGTGGAATCACGTCCACAACATTAACTAAGCGGATCTTATTTTTTTCATGTGCTTCAACGTATACTGCGGTGTTTATAGTTGTAAAATCGGTTGCAGCACACACAAGAAAATAGCCTTTCGTATCCCCCGTTTTAAACTGCCGTTTATGCCATTGTATTGTGCCGATGTCTGCAAGGAACACCAATAATTCGGTCGCATCGGGACTAACTACGGTCACTTCCCCACCACTAATGAGCATAGCGACTACTTTCCGTTCAGCAACAGTGCCACCGCCTACCACAAGACATTTTCTGTTTTGAAGATTTATATGTGCAGGGTAAAACATCTTACCTATGAATCCCGTGAGACTACATAATCAGCGAGGTTTTCTAAGGCAAACCTCGCATCTGATTGTGGCACTTTTGCCAATGCAGCTTTAGCACGATCTGTATAACCTTGAGCAACCTTCAAACAGTGTGGTTCTACATCATATTTTTGAAACAACGATTCGACGACAGCAATTGCCTTCGTTTCATCAGTATTAGGGTTTAACACTTTCTCAAGGGTTTGTTTCTCATCAGCATTACAGACTTTTCGCGTATGTATAATAGGAAAGGTTAGTTTCCCTTCCCGAAGGTCACCGAAAGCGTTTTTTCCCAATTTTTCTGGGTCTTCCACGAAATCGAGCAGATCATCTACGATTTGGAATGCTGTTCCAATTTGCTGACCGTAGGTAGTGATCGCATCAATCTGTTGTTCATCATTTGTGCCGAGATGCGCGCCGAGTGTACAAGAGGCAGCAATCAACTTACCAGTCTTAAAACTAATTATCTTGAGGTATTCTTCTTCTGATATATCAAAATCTCCGCTTTTGTAGGCATGAATCACTTCGCCTTCACACATTGCCTGAGTAGTGTCTGCAAGTATTTTCATAGCGGGGTCATCTGCGCGGCGGGAGACGAGCATTGAAAGAACACGAGCATGGAGATAGTCACCTACAAGCACTGCTACTTTATTACCCCATTTAGTATGTAATGTTTCTCGACCGCGCCTAATTGCAGCTTCATCAAGAACATCATCATGCACAAGGGATGCTACATGGATGAGTTCAACAACTGCCGCAAGTGTGTGTGCATCAGTGCCTTCATATCCACAGGCTTTCGCAGAAAGCACAACAAGGATAGGACGCAAACGTTTGCCGCCACCTTCTACCACATGCTGAACCGCCATATCTACAAAACTATACTCGCTCACAGTGTTTTCAGTCAGTTTCGCCTCTACAGCACTAAGATCATCGGCAATTAATTTAACAATACCATCAAAGCTTGACATTCAATTCCTTTACTATTGTTTAGAGATTTGCGATTACCTCAGTTGCTGCTTGAACGGTCGTGTTGATATCCTCTTCAGAATGTACTAACGAGACAAATCCCGCTTCAAATTGGGAAGGAGCAACAGACACGCCACGTTCAAGGAGACCCCAAAAGTATTGACGAAAACGTTCTGTATCTGCAGTCCTTGCACCGTCCGCATCTGTAACAGATTCTGATGTGAAATAGAGCATCAACATTGACCCGACACGACTATGCCAAGCGTCAATACCGTGTTTTTGTGTTGCTTCTGCAAGTCCGCTGGCGAGGGTAGCCGCACGACTTTCGAGTTGTTCATAAACTCCTGGTTCTGCAAGTTTTTTCAATGTCGTTATGCCCGCAGAAACTGCTAACGGATTTCCAGATAAAGTGCCTGCCTGATACACATCACCTTCAGGCGCTACACATTGCATTATCTCTCGTTTTCCACCGTAAGCGCCAACAGGCAAACCACCACCGATTATCTTTCCTAAACAGGTCATATCTGGTATAACACCATAATATGACTGTGCGCCACCATAAGCCACCCGAAAACCGGTAATTACCTCATCAAAAATAAGCACAATCCCATGCTGTTCCGTAATCTCACGAAGTTCATTGAGGTAACCCTCACGCGGTGGAATAATACCCATATTGCCCATAATTGGCTCAAGAATAAGACAGGCAACCTCATCAGCATTAGCCTCAATTGTTGTTTTCAAAGTTTCAGGATCATTAAAAGGGACAGTGAGGGTATTACGCGCGAAATCCTCTGGCACGCCACCGCTATCTGAAAGACCGAAAGTCGCAACCCCTGAACCCGCTTTTGCCAAGAGATAATCTACATGTCCGTGATAGCATCCGTCTATCTTGATAATTTTATCGCGTCCGGTATAACCGCGTGCAACACGGATCGCGCTCATTGTCGCTTCCGTGCCTGAGTTTACAAGTCGGACTTGTTCAATAGAAGGCACTGCGTTGACGATGATTTCAGCAAGTTCTGTCTCTAATGTTGTCGGTGCGCCGAAACTTGTGCCTCGCGATGCTGCTGCATTGACGGCCTTGACTACATCTGGGTGCGCATGTCCCAAAACTAATGGACCCCATGATGCAACATAATCAATATATTCGTTTCCATCTATGTCGTAAATTTTAGACCCCGCACCACGATCAATAAAGCGGGGATGCTCACCAACCTTGCTAAAATTACGAACAGGACTGTTGACACCACCAGGGATATACTGTTGTGATTTTTGCCACGCTGATAAAGATTTGTTACTCTCCAATTCGTTCCTCCAATTTCGTTTTTAAAGTTGTTATAGTAAAACCAACATTTTGATCCATCACGGTAGGTTCGGTTCCCTAACCGAACTATAGGCATCAATTTAAGAGAAAAATGCTGGATTATCTCTTGTAGGAGGGCTTTCTAAGCCCGATTTATTACCCAAAGGTAGGCGCGTTTTGTAAACGCGCCGTTTATAGCGTCTGATGTCTGGTAGGCGCGTTTACAAAACGCGCCTACCAGGTGGAGGTCCGCTAAATTGACGCTTATAGTTCGGTTTCCTAACTGAACCTACTTAACCCGCAACATCAATTTTCAAGCCATTCCACTACCGACTTTGCGAAGTAAGTTAAAATTATATCTGCACCAGCCCGTTTAATACTTGTTAAGACCTCCAGTGCAACCCGCTTTTCGTCAACCCATCCATTCTGTGCCGCTGCCTTTATCATTGCATATTCACCACTGACATTATATGCTGCAACAGGCATCTGAAATTCTGTTTTTACTTGATGGATAACATCCAGATATGAGAGTGCAGGTTTTACCATTACAATGTCCGCGCCTTCCTCAATATCTAATACTACTTCACGTAAAGCCTCCTCAGAATTTGCCGGATCCATCTGATATGAACGGCGATCACCGAATTGAGGTGCTGATTCTGCTGCTTCACGAAAGGGTCCATAAAAAGCCGAGGCGTATTTTGCGGAATACGCCATAATTGGGATGTTTTCGTATCCCTCATCGTCCAATGCGTCGCGAATTGCACCCACACGACCATCCATCATATCCGACGGTGCGATAACATCAGCCCCCGCCTGCACGTGTGATAGACTCTCTTTTACAAGTAAATCAAGCGTTGGGTCGTTCTGTACCTCGCTGCCTTCAATAACCCCACAATGACCGTGATCAGTATACTCACACAGACAAACATCCGTCATCACAAGTAGGTCAGGGACAGCATCCTTAATGGCACGTACTGCCTGCTGAATAATGCCATCTTCGGCGTAGGCTTCCGACCCAAGTGAATCTTTCGTTTCAGGAATTCCGAACAAAATCGTTCCAGGGATACCAAGCGATACCAACTCTTTCGCAGCAGATACAAGTCTATCCACTGAATACTGATAACATCCTGGCATAGAAGAAATTTCTATTGCCGTGTCTCGCCCGTGAACAACGAACATTGGATAAATAAGGTCATCTATAGACAAACTCGTTTCTCGAACAAGTCTACGCAGGTTTTCATTTGCGCGTAGACGTCTTGGACGATAGATAGGAAAAACGCTCATTTAGCCTCCGCCGCATCAGATTTGATTTCATATCTCTTTAATTCAACCGTTATTGGTTTAGGATCGGAAGGTATTGGAAGATCGGCATCTTCAGGAATCATCTCTAAAAAGATGTATCTTCTTATTTGATGAAATTTTACTATTCCGACGTTGGGAGCAAACCACACTGTCGTTACGGTTTCGCCAGGAGGATTATTTTCTTCAGGTGAAAACACAGAGTTTTCTTCTGCGGTTGTTTCTGTGCGGTATTCAACTTTCAAACAGTCCTCGAACGTACCAGCAGGTGTTTTTACAGTTTCTGTACCAAGGACAATTCCTGTTTCAATGATAGTGTAATCGATTGACAGGTCTTCAACTTCTTCTTCAATTTGTATTGTAAGAGTAGCTTTTACCTGATTTACGTCCCATTCTTCGTTAGGGGTTACTGGAGTCGGAAGTAGATAAAAATGACCTTGTGCTTTTGCATCTATTTTGAAGGTAAAATTTGCTGCATCTGGATCATCTAATTCTAATATTCCTCTCAATAACTCCATTTCTTTACTTAACCGTGCCTTGAGTGCTTTTTCAATCTCATCCTGAAAAACAAAGGTTATTCCCTTTTCATTTACTTGATATAGCGTAGGATGCATATAACGAGTAAAATAAAACAATTCTTCAAGCTCAGGTTCATAGTTGAAAGCGTAATACGTTTCCCCTGCAATTTCTTCTGCCTCAACCGCATGACGTGTTAATTCATTCTTGTCCTCATCCACGTATATCCAATAACTACCAAACGTGCTGGGAAAATATTTTGTCGCCGATTCATTTCCCAGTAGTGTTACACTGAAACTAAAAGCAAGTAAAAATATCAAGAAAGTGGATAATTTTTTCAACATTAATTATCTCCAATTGAGAGGAAGTTTGTAACTGAATTCCTGTATATTATTTTTTTTTATCAGATCCCAGGACTTACGCATTTTTATAAAATGGTGTATACTCTTCTATTATGAATACATTT
>JAPPIG010000031.1 GCA_028820635.1 Candidatus Poribacteria bacterium | reverse complement strand
AAGTTTCGATTCCATACTGGTTCGATTAGAAGGCTATGTAAAAACCATAACTGTATTATACACAATCCTTACGGTCCGCGTCAAGTTAATTTTTATTTTTCCACTTTTAAGATATATCTGCAGTCGACCCTCAGTTGTGTAAAATCACTGGGAGATTGACGGATCCTTACACGACGTGCATTTAGGGACACTTTTCTCCATAAATTGCGAGTTCTGCCCCTTCAAAAACTTATGTTTTAGTGAGGTCGACTGCAGATGTTAGATGTATTCTCGCATTAAAAGGTTTGCTTAGAGTAGGTTTGTCGCAGGGTTCTTATCTACGCCCATGACTTCTTTATTCATCCATCGTGCATCGCGCAACTGATAGGTGATAACAGAGTCCTTTTCTGGATCAATGATCGCTGTTAGTCCGGATTTGACGCGAGCAAATTGTGCTTTGGTTAATTGTCCCTCGAACACTGAGTTTTGCACCCAATTGAGGTGTTGGCGGAGATATTTACATACTTTTGCGACTCGCTCAACTTCAATGTCGTAGACGAGAATGATGTACATTGCGGATGATTCCTTGTGAAAAGTAGGAGAGATTTGGAAATCCCTCCTACAGATGAATGCGGGTTATTTCTACCACCATGGCCGTAGTGCCTGATAGGGCTCCATTTCGACGAGATGTTTGATGAGTTTATAGCATTCTAAGCGGATAAGTCGCTGATAAGAGACATGACGTTTTAACTTTCGATGCGAAATAGTCTGTTTTAATTGCTCATCAAATGCTGCAATAAATAGTTTTCGTCCCTTTTCGTTAAGATAACACCCATTAAGGTTTTCCTCAAAATGTTTAGACTCGTTGAGTTGCTGACGGTTGAATAAACGGAAGATAATTCGGTCAATAATAAGCGGTTTGAAAATTTCAGCGAGGTCGAGACTGAGTGAGAACCGGCGGTCTCCGGGTTCATGGAGAAAACTGATTGTCGGGTTGAGCTGCGTGCGGTAAATTTCGGTGAGGCAGGCTGTATACATCATCGAGTTTCCGAAGGAGATGATGGCGTTAATTGGATTATCGGGTGGACGCCGGACGCGCTTTTCAAAAGGGACTTTTAACGTTAAAATGGTATTGAAAGCCGTGTAATAAGTATCTCGGATGATGCCTTCATACCCCATCAACGCGTTTGTGTTCCTCGCGGTTCTGCTTTCTGCCAGGATTGTCTCAATGGATTCAATTTGTGAGCTGCAATCCTTACCGCGGTTGGTGTGATAGCGTAGAATGCGGAGCATGTTGAAGACAGCAGATTCGACAAACTCGTGGGCGATGGTCATGCGCTTGGCTGGCTTCTCATAGTGCTGTACCTGTTTGACCAGCAGGGAACCGGAATTGAGATACTCTCTGGGGTAGTAACTTCCTGCGTAGTAGCCGTAGTAGTTAAACACATGAAAGGGAATGTGCTTTTGGGTGAGGAAGTTGAGGAGTCTGGTGTTAAGGTCGAGTTCGCCGTAGAGATAGAGTGCGTCGATGTCTTCCACTGGAATAGGGACGCGTGGTGCTTCCTCTCGTTCTAAGTAAAGGGTGTTATCCTTCCGGCGCAGTCTGCCGGGTTGGGTGATGTAGTAGTTGCGGGCCATAATTGGTTCTCCTTTAACTCCAGCAGAGCTCCTGATAACTGCAAGATTTGCAGATTTTCATATAGTCGGCATGGGGTGGTGTCGGCAAGGTCGCGATCTTATTTACTTTTTGAATAGCGGTTTCGACTTCTTGTTCCCTTTCGGGGGTAAGTTCAACTTCCGTAGTTCGCCGCTGGCGAGGGTAGTTGATAACGCCTTTCCTGTTGGTTACGCCCTTCTGTTTGAGGAGATAGAGGTAATAACAGAGCTGCATGATGTGCGCGGTTTCCATTGCTGGACCGGATTTGATGTCGTGTAGGATACCCTGTTTGTCGACGAAGTCTATGTTTATGAGGTTGTCTATGTTCCATTCTCTGCGTTTTTCGCGTTGGTAGCTCTCTTCGTGGAGGTGTTTTCCGAGGTCAACTTTTTCGGAGGTGTGCTCCATTTCGAGATGGTTTTGGTAGAACCAAAGTTTGCGCGTGCAAACGTAGAGATAGTTGATGGCGGTGCCGGTGATGTTTGGGTCGTTTGGGTTTTGCATTGTGAGTGTCTCCTTTTTCTTATAGGATATTTGGTATAGCTTCTTCATCAAGTTCAAGTCCAACCTCAAAGGTATAACGCGATTGAATGGCTTTAAAGCGTATTTTGATTTCTCGTGTTTTTCCTTGTCGGTTTGTCAATATTTGAGAGGCTTCTCGCGGTAAAATCTTATTTTTTACACGCGCGGTGTGAAATACTCTCTCTGAAATACTGAGGTAATGTGTTTTATAATTCCGATAATCCTGCTCAACGGGCTCAACGAATTCATAAGGCACAATATCGTAGGTTTGGTAATTTTTCTTCCGGATAACAACATGTCCTCCTTCTTCAATATCTTCCCCATAGTTGTCCTGCGGTTTTTTGCCAAAGACTAAATCAGTGCCGATAGCTTCAGAAAGTTCGGCATGCATAAGTGAGATGCTTTCTGGGTATACATCATTTACCCACTCACAAGCATTTTGAAAAGTATAACGGTCTGTAAAAACTTTCCATGAACGTTGCAAAATTTCTTGTTCGTAAGGCAAACATGCTTTTTCATTGTCATAAGGCGGAGCAATGTACATCCGATGAACATAGCCATTACTATTTGGATACTCTCCTTTTCGGTGAAGTCGCCCACCGCGCTGGACAATTGAATCAATCGGTGCCATTTCTGAGTACATAACATCTGCGCTAATGTCTAAGCTAAGTTCGCTGACTTGGGTAGATACAAGTATACACGAATCGCTATTTTCAAATCCGCGATGTTCAAGCGCTGCTATCTCTTCTGGCTCGCGCTTTTCAGGCTGCTTAAAAAGAGCACGAATAATTTTTTCTTTTTCATTTCGGTGTTTGCTAATGAAACCTGCGTGGTAACAGATTAGATTTTCTCCAATACAAGATTCAACCAAATGCTGATAGATTTGCTTCGCACGTGCAACTTGATTGACAAAGATTATCTGCCTTCGATCCATGTTCTGCTCAACGCGTTCCAGCAGCTCATGCGAAATAGACTTATCGTTCTCATCAATCAAAGGTTCAGTCAGTCTCTCAATTTCAAACGGCGTTTTCGGTTTTGAAGTCCCCTCAATGATTGCTGGCGCGCGCTGAAATCTGTAAGGCTGTCTTGTATCCAATTTATCCAATTCGGTATGAATGACTTGTGGAATTGTAGCTGTCATGACGAGATGCGGAATCTGCAATTCGGTTAACTTACGCATTGTTTCAGCGATTGCCCCCATAGTATGTTTTTCATAATAATGAACTTCATCAAAAACCACTAATGAAGAGGCAAGATTACAAAAGGCTCTATCCGCAAATTTATAACCGTGGTAGAGACTCATAATCAGATGATCTACTGTGGAAATCGTTATCGGTTTTGCATAGATACTATTTTCAAAGACCTGTGCCATAACTAAATTATGAATTTCGTCTTCGTCAATTTCCTGTTTCCCTTGTCGGTTTTCGGTTTCATGTAGCCTTTGTCGCAGGAATTCAGATGCGTCTCCGTGTGTGATTCCAACAAGTCCTTGAGGAATTGCATACTTATCAGTTAAATCTCTGCTCAGATTGTTTGCTGTAAATTTCGTCGGTAGCGTAAAAATGATCCGGTCAATGCGATTTTCCTTTAGTAACTTTTGTGCGAAAAGTAGGGCAGCAGCAGTTTTGCCTTCGCCACATCCAGCGTTTAAAATGACTCTCATTGCGTCATTTTGAACAATTTCTCTTTGCATTTCGTTGGGTTCTGGAACAAAAGCGAGTGTTTGCAGTAGTGAATTGTCATAGAATGGGAATCGGTTTTCAATATTAGAGAGTTCTTTACGAGTTAAGTTGGTCCCCAGCGGTTTATCTGGTGTGCCCCTTTCTGGAGCGTTTCCACTTGCATAACCATCAGAGGTCGTCAATATATTCAACATAAGCGAATAAAGAACTTTAAACTGTAAACTCTGATTCTCATCAATCACAGTTTTTAATTTTTTAACAAATTGACAGCTTCCTTTAAGAGGGAGCGTACGTGAATGCCAAGTTTTCAGTTTAAAACCGTGTTCCTGTTGTCGAAAAAAATGGAAGTGAGCATTTATGTAGTCTACTGGCAATGTAGCATTTTGCCACCGAAAGTTATCTTCTCGGAACACATCTTTATGTAGTTGTCCGTGATGGGCTAATACTGCTAATAGAGAAGCATAAATTGGGCTGTCATAAGGGAATCGACGAGGCTGAAGGGTCATAAGCCCTACGCCGAAAGATGGAAGGGCATGTGTAATTCTGCTCCCATTGTTTCGGATATACTCTTGCCATTCGTCAGATGTTTTTCCAATGTCATGACACCAGACAGCAAAACGTAAAGCCTGTTTCACCTCTTCCCAGCTCCAGCCAAATTTTTGGCAAAATTGACGTAGGAAAGTTTCGCGGCGTGCGATAATCTCATCACAAACCGTTAAACAATCTTGAGTATGTCCGTGTAAAGTTTGATTGGTTTTACCGAGAATTTCCATTGAAAATAATGTTCCTTCCTTCAATTGGATACGCGAGACGTGGTTCGCTTAGCACAACCGATTCTCCTGCCGGTGGAATAGAGTAGATTTGCCGATGCATCTGCCACTGTTGCCTTGATGCTTCGGTATAATGAGAGGGCATATTCACCAATTGACAGCCTTCCACAAAACCTGGGATAATTGAATGAACTTGTTGAACCTCAGTAGGTTGACATTCAATAATACGCGGGTTGATAATATCAACGATGTCGTCCGATTCACCAAGATAGAGGGGCCAATGTGGTGCTGTAAGTGCCTGTTCTGCTTCAATAAGCAGCAATTCATCGGTTTTAAGATAGATAGTATAGTGAACCTTTATTAGTTTCTGACGCATCAATATTGTTCTGTCAAAGAGTGCTTCTCCCTCTCGTGCCGGTTTAAAGATCTTGCTAAACGTTTCAAGGAATTTTCCTTTAGATTCAACTATGAGAGAGATTTGCCAATCATCTCTGTCAACGTTCCAATCTTGCGGTTTTCCGCGGGCTGCATTCAGCATACCGTAAAGTGTTGGCGGCGGTGGAATAGGGTACGTGACATGAACGTTCACAGTCTGTGGTTGACGAAATGATGCCCAAAACGGACAGATTGCGCCGAAAGTGAGTATCTTATCCATAACATCCTCTGCTAAAGGCGAGTATTCACAAGAATACCCGCCCCCCTTTAAGTTATTCTGTAAGGACTTCCTGCACGTATTCCACCAGATTTTTCAGGGCACGAATCGGATTGGTTCTTTTGATTTCAAATTCATCTAAAACCTGAATCAACGCTTCATCGTTTTCGACTACTCCTGGCGTAAATCCGCAGAACAGTTTTGCCCCGTCATCTTCCAAGTCTTGCAAGATAACGCGCAGTGTATCGGTGTTAACGTTTCCCTCATCGTCTAATTCTAATGCTCTTAAGGTTCTATGAGAGTAACGGGTGTGGGTCGACGCTATAAAAATGTCCGGTGCAAGCGATGCAGCGTTCCGAGCCTGTTTTGCAAAATCAGCAATACCACCGAGCGCTTCCAAAACGGCAATAGTCCGCTCTATCTTTTTCTCCTGATCAATCTCGACGGTGGTTTCCCATTTGTTGAACGTGGCTTTTTTACCTTTACCTCCATATTGTGGTGTAATTACCTTGCCGATGTTCGCAACATCAAGAGACAACCCAACGCGATAAACATTTGCCATTATCTGAACATAAGCGATTCGCTGATCAGCGGTCTGTTTATCCTCTTTCTCCTTGTCACTCATGCGAATCAGCAAATCTGTGACCACATCAGAAGCGATCTGACCAAGTGCGGGAGTGGCTTTGATGGGTGACCAGCGTCTGTCAAAGCCTTTATCAGCTATTGGATTGAGGAAACCGAACAGATCACAGAGCCAACACTCTGCAACGTTAGTACAGGGCGTTTCGGGAACACAAAGAAACACACCTGGATTGTTCCGATGAATCGCTTCGCGTAAGGCATGCCGTACCGATTGACCGGAGGCATAAGGTTTTCGTCCGTTGTCATAGGTTTTTAGTTCTGTGACGTTACCACCGCCACCTTCACCAGCGTTAAGGTTGCTCAGGTCGGTTTTGCTGAGCCAAACCATTGCAACACCTTTTAGAGCGATTGAGGTATTATTCATTTTAATCTCCTTTATTATTAGATGTAGCCTTAAAGACTTTAGTGTTGTAAGCATTAAGACAAACGTAAGTAGAAAGTGTCTCAGCGACTTCTTTGTAATTTCCGTCGTTCAATTCATCCAAAACACGATTGACTCGTTCTTGCCTGATTGGAACAGCATCTTTAGCATTTTCGCCTGTGCTGAACTTATACAAGCGGAACATCACAACGTTCAGTGCTTCTCGAAAAGCGTTTACACTGGATATATTGAACAACTTGCTGATGAGCGTTACATCTTCATAAAATATCTTTCCGATTGTGGTACCTAAGGCACGTAAATCTTCACGTAATTCTTCATTTAACACTTGATTTACCTCCAAAAAGTGATTAATAAAAGTTGAAAGCAGACGGACCGGGTGTGGGGCACCTCGTTGTAGAGAAATTAGAACAACACCCTGATGCTTCCATAGACTAAATAGTGCAGCTTTCATCAGAGAAGGGGTACTGGTTGCAATGGCTTGGCTTAATTGTCTGATAGCATTCTCACCATCAGGAGTACGAGATGACATTCTCATTAAAATATCTGGGACAAGTTGTATTTGGCTGAGGGCGAAATCAATAGGTTTTATGAAATCATACAATCGTGTATCTACCTCAACAGTGTGAAAATTTTGGAAAATTACATTCTGCCCTTTTGTAAAGGGTATAATAACCCATCGCGTCAGTCGTCTTACAGCTTCGGTTGTTTGTTCCACTAAAGATGAAAAATCCCATTCACCTTCGCTTTCTTCGTCATCGGATGGTGTAAACTCATAAAAAATGTTGTGGAACAACGAGATCGCAAGGGAGTATCGGTTAGTCGAGCCGAACATAGTTCTCAAATTAGTGAAAGTCCAAAGTTCATTAGGTTGATCAAGATCCTTAAGATTGTCCTTCAACCGGGCATAAACTTTGGTTAACAATTCAAGATCCTGAATATCAGGCAAAATTAAGCGTGTTGTTCGCTTAGCAGTGTTGACACTAAAAGGGATATCTTTGTCAAGCGTCGCACAAAGGCTAATCAGATAATAGAGTTGTCCGATTGTAGGATTCGTACTACTGCTATGTGCCCCTCGGACTCTTGTGTTGTGATGTTTCGTTGCGAATGGATTCACCACTTGAAGTAGTTTTTTGGGTTTGACAGTAGTTTTCCCTGACATTTCGCAAACCTTTTTTCCTATAGGGTTTTGCCAATTCTCAATAAATTCTCTAATGTTGGTTTGTTGTTCTGTTCTGAATTTATCGGCGTTACCATTTATACCGATAAAATTAGACCTCAGCTGTGTTAACGGCATCACATCGCCCACGGTGCTGGTTTTCCATTTTTCCTTGATTTGTGTCCGATCCTCTTCAGTAGTCTGTATCTGTGATTTGCCGCGATCAACAAAACCATCCTCATAACTCAGAGACGCACGGCCACGTTCAAGGATTTTCGCGCCACGACTCAACCAATAAAGTTGATTCCACCTTTCTTGGAATCTCTGATTCAACCATGTTTCAACAGTTTTAAGATCAGAAGTATCAATGGTGATGTTTGCTTCATGTGCTGTTAAGTTCAGATCTCTCAGAAAATGTGAGGAACGCAAGTCTTCACAGAAACTGACAATACCAAAATCTGTCCACGGATTTCCTGTTAATTCCAACGTCAACGACGAATGACCGCTTAAATCAAATTCCAACTGTTGGCTTTCCATAATATTGCTCCCTTTCAAAAATACATATATAAACTATGCAATATTTATCAAATTAAGTCAAGGTAAAATTTATTTAGGTTTCTGCGATACCGAAACCGCTTAATTGTAAAGCAACACCTCTTCTAAAGCAGTCTCGCCAAACGGGACTACAAGTTCTGTGACTGCTATATTATCATCCAGACCTTCTATTAGATCGGCATCAAGTTGTAAGGCAAATTGTGCATGTCGCTTTCGCCATTCTGTACTATGCGGGTTCCAATCGTAATAGATTTCTACGATATGGGTTGGATACTTTCGACCTATATCGGCATTGTAGATGAAAGCATTCGTTTTTTCATCTATCTGTATGAAAGGAATTAGGTTGTCTAATTTGAGTTTAGTAAGATGGTCTCGAACATCGTTTATTCTTTCTACAAAGGAAGTGATAATACCAAAATAATTGCAGGTTTTCCAATCAGCGGCAAGGCGTTCATAAGTCCTAATTCTATCAATGGTCATATCAGTAGCCATCGTTCCTCCTATCTAATACCAATTCTAATTGATAATTCCTCTTAAAAGGTTGGCTATTTTTCAGCACTGCTCGGTGCGGTTAGAAACCGCACCTACCGGGTGTGACGTGAGTGGGTTCGGTTAATGCGAGATAAACTTTTAGAAATGGTATAAGAATCTTCAATTTTCAAAATTTTTTATTAATCAACATCACATAGGATTTTTAATATTATACTGAAATAAAACGCAATAAGTAGTTTTGGGATTTGAAAAATTGGTTGAAAGAGTGCGGTGAAC
>JAPPIG010000034.1 GCA_028820635.1 Candidatus Poribacteria bacterium | reverse complement strand
GAAGAGGTGCTGATAATCTGATAACATAGAATCTAAGCGGGAAAGAGGATCCATTTGATGTCCTTTCAAAAGTAAATACTATACTGAAAGGATACCCTCTTTTCTGCTTTTTGTCTCTAAAAAACTAAAAACTGTCCAAACTATAGTAATTTTAAGCTACTTTATAAAAATCAAACCCCACAGGAATTTATGCAAATTCTTGTGGGGTTTTGTTGTGTTAAAGCACTGCTCTTATCACGCGTAGACATTACAAACTATGCAACGTTCGGGACATTCTCAGGCATATTTTCAAGTCGAGATAGCCAATAACCGACATCATAGGACTCATCGCCGATGAGGAATCGCCAAAGTTTTATGCGGTTCACAATTTCAAGTCGGACATCGTTGCCATACCATCTATGATTTCGACTTAGAATGCCGCGAATACCGGGAGCATCAATGTCATCCGTATTCCAAAGTTTGAGTTGGCGGACAGTCGGGTTAAGCCGTAGTTTGTACATATAGCGGGTATCTTCGGTCAAATTCGGTTGTGCGCAGTGCCACATCCCATGATGTACAACGACAAGTGTGCCGGCGTTGCAAACTATCGGATGTTGGCTCAAGAAGTTTTGGTAGCGCGCAATGTCTGTTTCACAGACCCGTCTGAAATGGCTTCCCGGCAAAATCATTGTACCACCCATTTCGCGTGGTGTGTCGTGTGAAAAATAGAAGAACTGGATGTCAAAGTGCATCCGAATGTCAATGATCGCATCCGCGTGCCAAATCTGTCCATGTTCACTCTGTGGTCGCACGATGTGAGTCGCATGATGGTCAAACAAAGGTGCCTCACCGACAAGGCTTTCAATAATACCCTGCACTTGAGGGAGGCGAAAGACTTTTCCAACAGCGGAATCGTCCTTCCATACATCGTCTAATACGGTGCCGCCACCACCACGAACTTGAACGCCAGACTGCATTTCTTCATGTGCGGCTTTATTCAATTCATCGGGAATGAAATCATCAAAGCGAAGGTAACCGTCGGCTACGAAGTTCGCCATCTGTTCTGTGGTTAGGAGATACTGTTTGTCAACCATTAAATTTCCTCCAATTTCTCCAAGATATATTCAAATCTTAGATATGAAGTGTGATACTCCATGCCGGGAAAAGCAGGAAATTGTTGTGGAAACTGAATAACCCGCCAACCGTCCCGCATTGCTTCTATAACGGAATTATAAGGCGGAGCATCACTATCGCCAGTGGTATAACGTTTTTCGCCAGTGCCATCGTACATCGCCCATGCAACGACGTGGCTATTGAGGTCTGGTGTGTGTAAATGTAAAACAAGTAGCTGCTGTCTTAATTCAGCCATATTAAGAGTCTGCCTTCCTTGAATATAAGCAGAAATTCATGTTATATTGAGTTGTATGAGTTCTGAACTTGAAAATAATGTAGACTTCAAACGCAAGTATGCATTTGTTGCACAATTTCAGATATTTTTAAACGAACTGATAGAAGTTTACCTTGTAGCGCTCGTTTTAATCTGGCTCCATGTTGTTACCAGTTTTCCACCCGGTTTTACGTCCAAAGCAGCGGTGATTCCTTGATCCATTAATTCTCCGATTTCCGCTTCGCTGAGGGCTCTGTCATAAAGAACAACTTCATCAATCGCGCCACTCATCCAATAATTTCCGATGTCGCATCCTCCGATATAGAGGAAATTGTCATGGTTATCGGGATCCGTATTCGGTGCCGTTTGTGCATCAACCGTTCCATCAACATAAAGTTTGAAATCCGGCTTTGCATAGGTTGCAACGATATGACGCCATTTTCCATCAGTTATGACAGTTTTCGCATCAAACGATTTCCAACCGCCTGTTGTGAAGGAATAATGAACTACACCAGAGTTAGTGTGCGCGAACGTTCCGTAGTTTCGTCCAGTTGGATTGCGATTCTCCTTTGATGCAATAATTTGCCAGGGACCAGAAATTTTCGGAATATTCACCCACGCTGAAAGTGTAAAGGATTTGAGGTCAAGTGCGGCATCATCATCGACTGTTACCATGTCTGCGCCACCAAATTCCATTGCGCCACCAAATTTCCCTTTAACCCATTTTGGGTTTCCTCTTGCTATTTTTCCATCTAAGCCATTATCTGAAGAATCGGTAACGGTTTCCCCTTTGCCATCATCAAACAGCCATGCGCCAACCAAGCCATCTGTATCAAGTGCCACAACTTGTGGCGAAATTATCAGAAGACTAAGAAATAGAAGAGATAACATTTTGAACATGTTGAATGCTCCTTTGCCCTGTGGCTTTATAGCAGTAGAAAATATCTTTGCCTGCCTAAATGTTAGATTTTAGATAACTGTATCGGGTGGAATTGTAGCGTCTTTTGGTACAATAACGATTCCGTCCCGAATATAATAGTTTTCCGCGTCATGATTGTCAAGATTTTTTGTATTTGCTATGACGGCATTATCCCCGATTCGCGCATTTTTGTCAATAATTGCATTTTGAATTAAGCATTTTTTCCCAATCCCAACATTTGGAATCCCTGCTTTAGCGTTTTCTGTACGTATTGTGTCCGACTCATAATAATCTGCTCCCATGAGAACAGATTGGTAAATTCGACTGGCGTTGGAGATGATACTTCGGATACCGACAATCGTTCTATCCAGTTCAGAATCGTTAATGATTGACCCTTCAGCAAGAATAGAGGAGCGGACACTGCTGCTGTTCACTTTTGTGCTTGGTAAATGCCTGCGGTTTGTGTAGATGGGTCCCTGTTCATCATAGAAATTGAATGCAGGGGATACATCGGTGAGTGCGATATTAGCAGAATAGAAGGAGTGGATTGTCCCAATATCCTCCCAGTAGCCATCAAAAAAGTAAGCAGAAACCTGACGCTTCTTAATGCTTTTCGGAATAATGTGTTTACCGAAATCAACGTTTGAATCGTCTTGGAGGACTTCTTGCAGGACATCACTGTTAAAAATATAGATTCCCATAGAGGCAATGTATTCTCTATCTTTGGGTTCAATTCCGCGCGAGGTAAAAACATCAGGTTTAACTCGTAACTGCTGTAGTTCTTCCTCTGTTTGTGGCTTTTCAACAAAATCGGTTATACGCCCGTTCGCATCCGCTTGTAGGATGCCGAGTCCGCTTGTAACCTCTTTTTTCACAGGAATCACAGATACCGTTATGTCAGCATTGGTTTCGGTGTGGACTGCCAACATTTTCCGATAATCCATACGATAGAGATGATCACCTGCAAGGATTAGGACGTGATCGTCTGCTACACGGGGGTTAAGAATGTAAGGCTGGTTATGCTTTACAGCATCTGCCGTTCCCTGATACCATTCATCGCCCATTAACGTCTGTTGCGCTGCCAAAATTTGGACGAACCCACGGCGATAGGAGTCAAAACGGTAGGTTTGCGCGATGTGTCTGTTCAAGGAGACAGAGTTAAACTGCGTTAAAACATAAATACGCTCCAACCCGGAATGTAGACAGTTGCTAATCGGGATGTCAACCAACCTGAATTTGCCAGCAATTGGGACGCTCGGTTTTGCTCGGTCGCGTGTTAATGGAAATAGGCGTGTACCGCGACCACCTCCAAGAATTACTGCGATCACGTTGCCGTTACTCATAGAGTTCTCCTAATTTAGTTGTCGGTTATTAGTTATCAGTTTTCGGTTAAGAGGTGCTGGAATAATTTACGCCTGTTTTGAGTATCCGATGTTTGTGAAAATTATTACATAAAAATCGCTTAACTGATGACTGACAACTGATAATATTCCCTACTACAAACTCCCCTTAGTGGACAGAACACCCCTGATATTTTCATCAAGACGTGTTGCAACGTGCAACGCTTTTGCGACTGCTTTAAAAATCGCTTCAATAATGTGATGTTGATTTGTGCCATACGGGACATTAATGTGTAGTGTTGTACCACTGTTGTTTACAAATCCATGAAAAAATTCTTCAGTCAATTCTATGTCAAAGTCACCGACTTTGCCGGATTCAAGAGGCGTTTCATAATGTAGAAAGGGACGTCCACAGATATCCAGATCAACTTTCGCGAGGGATTCGTACATTGGCACAGCGAAACTACCGAAACGTTTCATACCTGCTTTGTCGCCTACTGCCTTTTGCAGGGCTTGTCCCAAGCAGATACCGACATCTTCTGTCGTGTGGTGTGCATCTACATGCAAATCACCCTTCGCTTCGACTTCCAAATCAAAGAACCCATGTTTTGCAAAGAGTTCCAGCATGTGATCCAGAAATCCTATGCCAGTGTTAATATTTGAAGTTCCATCTCCGTCAAGATTAAGAGTAAGACAGATTTGGGTTTCTCTGGTTTCGCGTGTAATGTCTGCTTTTCTTTTCATATTGTAAGTGTTTTCCAATTCTGTACTAAAGTCAGGTATACGTTTCACTGTCTCTACCGCACACGTTTCAGCGCACCCCACGTCGCCGTTAGCCTCCATTCTGATGACACACTCCATGCTACCGGATGCTGATTAGCGGTCGGATGTGCTTCGATCATCTTGGCAAGGTTCACCTGTTGCAGTTCACGTGCCAGTTGTGCGGGGGTGCGTTTGTCCTTGTTGAGAAGATTGACCTTGATCGTCGCTTGCGCCAGCAGTGCTTTCACCATCTCAGCACTACCTCGCTGCACGGCATAGTGCAGCGCAGTCATGCCTTGTGCATCGCGTGCGTTTAGATCCAGCGCGGGATCATCGATCAGTATCTGCCGCACAGTTTCAAAAGCACCGTGCTTGGCCTCAAAAATCAACGGATATTTAGGCTCACATCTACCATTACCCTTAGGAACATAGTCAGAAAAAAAACAGTCACCGGCTGAATGATCTTCGTGCAAATACTTGTAAAGCCAGATGATGCCGTTCTTGTCATCCTCACCGAGAGCAAACGGTAAGGCGATAAAACGTCTCAAGAAACCACCTGCCATGATCGCAGCCGGTTGCTTGTCCACAGTGTGGGCGAGACCACCACTGCTGACCAGATGATCATGGATATAAGTATCTTCCAGTCCAAAAGCATGTCCCAGTTCGTGGACAAGAGCATAATTAGATACTTGATGGGCACCAGCTTCTTCTATCGTTTTTATGCATAGATCTGGGGCAAAGCCTAATGATATAGCCGCGAAGGGTAACCCTACCCCCTTGCAATCGAAGGTAATGCGTGTATCCAGTTCGCGCAGAACCCGGACATCCTCCCCACATTCTGCAAAATCCGGCAGCCGGACCAAAACGAAGTCATCGGTGAACTCCCGATCTACATACCGCACGCGCAGTGGATGCAGCCACGCCTGTAAAGCCTTTTCTATTGCTTCCTTCAGTTCCGCTTCTTTTTCACGGAACACCGCTGGGCAATCCGCAGTGAAGTTATAGCCGATGCGCCACTGCGGCTTATCTATTCTTTTCAGTAATAAGCCAAGCTCTTTGGTAGTAGTGGCAAAGAATCCCTGTGCAGTGGGCGAGATGCTCAAAAATAGGCAACACATCACCACCAGCACCAAAAGCCGGTTGAGTGTTTGTAAGTGTTCCTGTATCCGTTGCATCGCTAAAATCTCCTCATCTGTTTTATAGTGAAACCTATAATTATTTGGACATTGGCGAGGTTAAGAAGAAATCAACGGTATGAATCATGGCGAATGCCAAGAGCGCATTCGTCTTTAGGCATTCCCCGCCTCGCCAGCGAGAGTGTGTCGGGATTGTTATTCATTGAAATGTGAACATATTTTTGGATTTTACTATAAAGCATGCTTTCAGACAATGAAATAATGAATATACAACTTTACCGGACACTAACTTATTCAATTATACGCTCAAAAATGGGTTTACGCAACGGAAAAACCGGTATAAACTCCCACGCAAATTATGCCCAGGTTATGAGACCAAGTTCGTAGACAAATTGTAAATCCTCATGTGACGGCAAAACACGCAGCGTATAGCCGTGCAGACCTGTTTGGTTTAGACTAAGGGTTCCTTCAAACAGATATTTTCCACCACCGAGCTCTTCCTGATATTCCATCTGGGTTACGCTACCGTCATGGATTTCACTGGTTGAATCCAACACACCGTGATATATTTGGACAGCGAGTTCATTTGGGAACAGCGTATCTGTGTGGACAACCGCTTGAATTGAAACGGATTCGCCGACAGAAAGCGCAGAGACATTCTTTGGTGATGTATCTTTTGTTTTAGGAATTCGCTCTTCAATACGCAAATTATTCCAATGTTTGCGGATGTTTGCTTTCCAATTTGCGAGTGCTATGCCACGACGCGCGTCATCTTGATTGAGTTTTAGCCATCTTTGGTGTGCAGGAAAATATAGCTGTTCTGCATAGTCCGCAACCATGCGTTTTGTGTTAAAAACCGGTGCTAAGTTCTGCATCGCTGATTTCATTTTTGCAACCCATCCATAAGGAATATCATCAACAGGGTCTCTATCATAAAACAGTGGGACAACCTCATTCTCAAGTAAGTCATAAATTGCGTTTGCATGTGCTTTGTTGACAGATTTAGAGTCGTCTGCCTCAGGTGTAGCGTCAATCGTCCAACCGCCGCCGAGATGTTGTGCCTCTGCCCACCATCCATCAGCCATACTGAGATTGAGTGCACCGTTTGCTGCCGCTTTCATACCACTTGTGCCGCTTGCTTCATTGGGTGGCAGCGGGGTATTGAGCCACACATCAACACCTTCAACGAGATAGCGACCAACACAGATGTCGTAATTTTCAATAAACAGGATTTTATGTCGGAATCTTGGTTCTGTGGCGATTTTGTGAATTTTTTGAATCAGTACCTTGCCCTCATGGTCGTGCGGGTGTGCTTTTCCAGCAAAGATAAGCTGCACGGGACGTTCTGGGGCACTGAGTATCTTTTCAAGTCGGTCAAGATCGTTGAACAATAGTGTGGCACGTTTATAGGTGGCAAACCGCCGAGCAAACCCAATCGTTAATGCTGCAGAATTGAGCGTTTTTGCGGCGGCTTCATGTTCTTGATTGGTGTTTTGTGCTGCCAAAGTTTGGTCTACGCTTTTGCGGCGTTTTTGGCTTTGCCGTTGCCGTGCAAACGCGATGAGACGTTCACGGCGGCGTTCATGTGTGCGCCACAATTCCGTATCTGGAATCTGCGAAATCTGAGTCCAAACCTCCTGATTTGTGAGGTCAACTATCCACTTGGGACCGAGATACCTGTCAAACAGGCTTTGCATATCTTCTGAAACCCAAGAGCGGGTATGGATGCCATTTGTGATCGCTTTGATGGGAACTTCATGAGCGGGAAGATTGTGCCATAGACCTTTCCACATGTCACGGGAAACACGACCGTGTAATTGACTCACACCGTTGGACATTGTTGAAAGCCTAAGAGCAACCAACGCTGGGCTGAATTCACTGCTATTATCTGATGGGTTTTTCCTTCCTAAACCGAGAAACTTTTCCTCTGAAATTCCGAGTGAGCCGAAGTAGTTTCTGAAATAATGTTTTACAAGATCGGGTGGAAACCAATCAATCCCTGCCGGAACAGGTGTATGCGTTGTGAAGATGTTTCCTGCTGTTGTCGTTTCCCGTGCTTCGTCAAAACCGATACCGGTACCTATCATTAATTGCCGTATCCGTTCCATTGCTAAAAATGCTGCGTGTCCTTCGTTCATGTGGCAGACAGTTGGATGGATATTGAGTGCTGCTAACGCACGGTAACCACCAATCCCGAGCAAAATCTCCTGCTTAATACGCATGCGTTCGTCGCCACCATAAAGATAGTCGGTGATGTCGCGCAATTCAGCATTTTGATTCTCTCGGATATTCGTATCCAATAGATACAGAGGAATCCGCCCCACCTGTGCACGCCAGACCTTCGCAAAGGCTGTTCCCTCTGGATAATCAACTTCAACCAAAAGTTGATCGCCATTTGGTGTCTGTTCAGATTGAATCGGCATATTGTAAAAGTCGTTTTCTGGATAATCCGCCATCTGCCAACCGTCAGATGTAAGTGTTTGACGAAAGTAGCCGTGCTGATAAAGCAACCCAACGCCAACAAACGGTAGCCCCAAATAACTTGTTGACTTCAGATGGTCACCTGCTAAAACACCCAGACCTCCAGAGTAGAGAGGCATGCACTCTGTCAACCCGAATTCCATTGAAAAATATGCGATTTTTATATCTGAGAGGGCTTCGTTGTTTGAATGCGTTTCAAACCAAGATGGGGCAGAAAGGTATGATTTAAACTTTTTGTGGATGACATCAAGGTGTGCCAGAAAGACCTCGTTTTTCGCTGCCGCTTGCAACTGTTTCTGTGAAATCCTGCCAAGCATAGAAACTGGGTTATGATAGGTTTCTTCCCATAGTTCTGAGTCAAGGTGACGAAATAGGCTTAGTGCTTCGTTATCCCATGTCCACCACAAATTTAACGCTAACTCCCGAAGTGGCTCAAGATTTTCTGGGAGTGTTGGCACAACTGATAATTGGCGAATAGGTTTCATTCTGCAGCATTCTCCCCATTATCAGCAATGGATGCGGTGTCTAACATGAAATAGGTGGCTCTCTGCCATTTTTCAAGATAGTGCCAAATTTCACCAGCGGCTTTGCCAATATCGTCAAGCATATTTCACTCCGATAGTGTATTTTTTAGAATGTGTGTTATCAAATGAATTATACTTTCATTTCCGCCATGTGTCAAGCACAATACACAGGGTTATTCAGTTTTCGGTTTTTCTGGTGCGTTCTATCACAAACGTTAATTTCCTATAGGAGTATTGTAGGTCGGGTAGAGCGCAGCGACACCCGACACGTTTTGTTCATGTCGGGTGTC
>JAPPIG010000107.1 GCA_028820635.1 Candidatus Poribacteria bacterium | reverse complement strand
GCCAGCAACTCAAATCACCCTCACTCAAATTTAACGCTGCGTAAGTCCTATATTTTAACAAAACTCGGCAATTGGTGCAAGGATATAAGGTGCTAAGGTAAGCAGTTTTTAGCGGATTTACCGCCGCATCTACATCAATATACGCACGGGTATAAGAGTATTGATTTAGCTTGGCGAGGGTAAACTTTCTATTCTGTTGGATAAGCAGAAAGCCGTCGATGCGCTTCAGGCGGTGCGCCGTTTTGGAGCCAAGCGATGGGTAGCTCCTCCACCTTGCCAGGATTTACCCAGATGATATTTTGGATTTCGCCAACCTGCTGGGATGCGCGTACGAAAAGATGTCGGATAGCTTCATCAAGCGAGATGACGGTTTGATTTGTTGCAAGTGCTGCGTGGAGGAGATGAAAATCTTTCCGCAGTGCTTCAATATCTGTTTCTTTGGTTGCTGTTGTGTCGATTTTGTCGGACAACGCTGTATCTTGGGGAGGCGTGATGTAATCAAATCTCTTTCGGGCAATCATTGATTTCAACCATCTGGCTGCAAAATTCGATTGATGTGCGTTCCACTCCTCGGATAACTCGGGTGTCATCACAATGCGATGCGGGCACTCATCTCGAAAGGTTTCAAGAAATTCGGTACAGTTGATTGATACGGAGGCAGTCGCTCCTTTACCACCAGCAGCACGGGCAACCGAGGCGTTCACAACAAGCCGCTTTAAACCCCTTGAACGCATACTATGTCCCTTCAATGAAACGCGACTGCGCTGCTTTTATATAACGACTTTGCGCTTTGAGGTCGACATCATCAAAATCTTCAGGCCACTCTCCGTAAGCTCCCGCCTCGTCTAAGTCTGCACTGTTGACTTCTGTTATGCCATCTTCACGTCGTGTGAACCAATGGAGCTTGACTAACTCCGGTGAGAGGTCCCCTTCTGCAACAAGCGTTTGGACTCCTAAAAGCAACAATGAACTGTGCGTTTCAGCAACAATGCGCACCCCGCGTTTCGCCGCGTCTGCCAACACTCTTGCTAATGCAACTTGGGCGCGAGGGTGGAGGTGGAGTTCGGGCTGTTCAAGATAAACCAGTTGCGACGGGCGCGCAACAATAAGTGCCACTAAAACAGGCAAGACTTGGGAGACCCCCAAACCTGTATCAGCAATATTAACCATATCTGTTTCGTTGTTTCGATGATGAAGAAGACGACCGACTTGAAGTTCAATGCGGGCGTCACCAATTTTTTTCGCACTAATGTGTCCTGTCAGACCGAGTATATCAAGAACTTCGGCGAGAATAGCAGCAGGGTTACTATAATTTTGATAATTTTGAAAGTCTTCTCCCAGTTCATGTTTATCAAAGGGATTACCCAATGTTTCCAAGGGTTTATCTGTCCTTTCCTGCCACTCGTGAATGAGGCCGGCTACATAACTTTCAAATGTACCAGGATACCAATGACTGGTCCCAGTCAGTTTGTAGGTGCGTTCCGGGTTGCCTCGTAATCCACGGAGATGAATGCTTTTGGTAATTTCTCTGTTAAGGTGGTCTGTAATCATAGTAGAAATGTGTGAAACTTTAGACTGATAGCTATCAGGTAATAACTCTAAGGTGCATTTGGAACGTGTCACATTTGGCATGTCGGGTGATAAAGTAACATGTTCAGGAGAAAATAACGGAGGATTGAAAGCGGATCTTTTTTCTCCGGTCACTTTACTAATTTCAATGCCGCTGTTGCCTTTTCTGAAAATTGTTTGGACTGAGTCAACATAACCATGTTCACGACTCTCAATCCGAATATGAAAACGATCCGATCTTTTTCCATCGGCTAACGTGGATAAAAATTGTTCTGCAAATGTAAACTGAACGTTTGGCCCATCAATCAATAGTACCCCCGGATCATAGGGGGCCTCCAGCGTCTGCTTCAACATCAATAGCGGTTGCATGATGCTGGATTTCCCAGAACTGTTCGCGCCGGCAAGGATTGTCAACGGACGGATGTCAATTGTGCACTCCTCCGCTATTGACTTGAAACCCTTTACGGCTATTTTGGTGATGCCTTCGCCTTTGCTCCTTGGCATGTGGGTGCTACTCCTTGTGCTAATCACTCAATTAATCGCTTACCTAATCGCTTACCTAATCGCTTACTTTTTGTACGTACTTGGTTCCTCTTCCCTTGCCTATTACGTTTAATAAACCTTTAGCAGCCATGTTCTTTAGTTCCTCATAGGCAACCCGGCGCGAGACCTGGTTGATCTCTACATACTCCTTTGTCGCAATTTGCCCGTGTCTTTGCACATAGAAAAAAGCGTTCCTTTGACGCTCGTTCAACTGCTCTGAAATATCATCGATTTCTATAAAAGTGCTCTCTTGAATCGGGGAATCAAATATAATTTTCGTCTCAAGTGGGTGAAATACATAACGCGGTGCTTTGTTGCCCCACTCCCGACATAACCGCTGCATCATTCTGATACCAGCACCGTACCGTTCAATAAAACCAATATCAAACATGAATTGACTCAAAGTAGGGTTCACCGGTTTGTGAGTAGGCTCATCTGGACTAACACCTTCTGGAAAAGTGCCGGGACTAATAACCTCAACACGGTTGTCAAATATAAAGACGCGGACATCCGCGGTTTCTTGATAGTCTCGATGAATCAAGGCGTTGATAATTGCTTCCCGTAGGGCATTGAGTGGGTATTCAAACTTATCGTCTCGTTGGAAACTCCTTGAGGTCCGAAAACTGAGAAGGCGAATGTTTTTTCTTATGAATTCCTCAGCGGTATTAACGTTCTCCCATAAGGTTTCAAAGCAGTCAATGCGATCAATGACCGGATGGAGAATGGATGTTCCCTTGAACCTAACGACCCGCAATTGTGCATTGTAAAAAAATCTTCGTTGGGGGTGTTTACTGAAAAAGAGAAGACCCGCGTGGGTTGGTGTTCCGTCATCGCCGACACCATTAATGTTCTTCAAAAATGCTGCCATGCTCATACCTTGCGGTTTAGACACATTTCGGATTGTTTCTCGACGGGTCAGGTACCATTCAACTTTTTTCTCATCTATATCATCCATGCCAGCACGTGTAACCAAGAGTCCATCCCAGGTCTGTCCAGTGGCATCAAGGTGCATCTGGGCAATCTCTTGTGGGGACATAACGCGGTTGCTATTCCCTACTCTTTTATAGCATCGTCCTTTAACAGAAACGGGTTTTATCGAGCATTCTGCAACACGTATCCACAGCACCGATTTCCCTTCCACGTCAACTGCTCCAATTTCTATATCAACCCGTGGTTCAGTCGCTTGAGAAATCCGATTTGACCAATTTCTTAGGGTCTCTTTGCCGATAGTAATTCCCCTAATGTCTCCGCTATCAGACACACCTATAAGAACAGTGCCACCGTCGGTATTGGCAAACGCAGCAGCGGTCTCAATGGCCTCCTGATCGAAGTTTTCTTTGAATTCGGTCGTGGCGTTTTCGCCTTGTGCCATGCGTTGTCTAA
Organism: Candidatus Poribacteria bacterium; assembly: GCA_028820635.1. Lineage (GTDB taxonomy): Bacteria > Poribacteria > WGA-4E > WGA-4E > WGA-3G > MSPOR6. Next base: position 5,721 of record JAPPIG010000107.1, on the reverse strand, counting down.
GGTCGGCAGTTTCCATATTTTATTCTTTCCAAGGATTTTCAACAGGAATCGGTTTACTCGGTTCTTCGTATACCAACTTAACCCGTATTGTGCCAGATTGACGCGGCGGTGGCGTAACGATGGCAGCATCCAAGTTAAGGATGTCCTCTTCATCGTAGAATGGGAAAGCAGGGCATTGCTTCCGTTTTTGGCTAGTTGTGTTTTTTGATTGCCCGGTTTTCATCGCATGTTTCAACCTCGCTTCACCTGCTATTCTAACATAAAATTAGGCATACCTGCAACCGTATTGCGCAAAAATCCCAGAAAGCAAACAACGCGCGTTTCAGAGTATTTCAGAGTAAACTCTGAAAAGTGATAGATTTGAATAAGGGTTGTAAACCCATACTGTGACTGGGTTTTTAGGCGGTTTTTGGAGTGGGATTCTCGGAAGTTTACTCTGAAATTTCAGAGGTAGGCGGATAGTCGTTATTCTTTCGTCGACGAGATATTCAAATTCTAACTGCTTATTGCTGAAAATTTCTTGTAGGAGCGAGTGTTTTTGCTTGGGTGTTTCCCCATGCTCGCGATGCTTCCAATAGGCACGATTCACGGAGGCTTCACGGAGATCTTTTTAAGGTTAGGTGGTCCGTGGGTTCGTGGAACGCAATATAGCCTTTCTCCGTGAAAACACGAAATGATAAATTAGATTTAACAAAATATCTAACGCAATTCCGCACCTATTCACCGATCCCTGTAGGTAACGCTAATACCTATTCTTCCCAAAAATTTTCAACAGGGATTGGTTTACGCCGTCCTTTGTATACCAACTTAACCCGTATTGTACCTGATGGACGTGGGCGTGGGGTCCCTATGTGAGCATCCCAGTCGAGGAGGTCGTCTTCATCATAGACAGGGAAAGCAAGACATTGCTTTCGTTTTTTATTTTTTGTGTTTGCAGGTCGTGATGTTTCCATGGTATGCTTAGCACTCCTTTTACACATAATTTTAACAGAAATTGATGATAACGACAAATGATTTACGTTGTTCCTGTCTCATCTTGCAAACGCCCACGTATAAACTCAGTTACCTGTGGTCCTAATAATTTCTGCTTACCTCCTTCGGTTTTGACGTGAAGTTCCCATTTACTTGTGTAAAAAACGTCTCTTTCCTGTGGCACGCGAACTACAAGCTCGAGGACCCACAAATCCTCCATAGTCTCTCTTTGGAAGTTGTAAACGTTGTGGAACTCAAGTTGCCAATTATCATCACTGACTGGAGGACGTATAGCCCAAAGTTTTTCAGATACTTTACGACGCACTTCATCTCTTTGCCGTTCATTAAGGCTTACGCCTACTGTGATTCTGTCACTATCCCTTATTCCCCAAAAAATACGTCCACCTTTCCGATTGAGAAATGCAACGGCGTACTCATCAGAGTCTTTTGTAATTCGATTAACTGAATTTCTGCCTTTGACTTCCTTAAATTCATAGAGGCGTGTTTCCTCAAACGGAACGGGTTGATTCTGAACAAAACGAATTCGGGTCGGTTCAATCAAGTTGTCCGCGTCAGTCGCAATCGCTAAGTATTCTTCAGTTATCTGTTTGTTCTCACGTAGTTCGGAAATCTCACCTTCCGAATCAAATGCAATACCTTCTTTAAAACATTCAATTGCTCTTTGATATTGTTTAAGCCGGAGAAAAGTTAACCCCTTGTTGTTCAGAACAATTGCTTTTTGAGATGGATATTGCACTGCATTAAGTGCTTTATCAAAATTTTCCAGAGCAGTTTGGAATTCCCCGAGATGTAGAAATGCTAATCCATAATTAGAAAGGCTGATAGGGTTAACTGGCGAGGTCAATTGTCCAGCTTTTAAATCTTCTGCTGCTCTAGATAGGCCAAAACTTCCACCTGCCATTGCCTCAACATACTTTCCGTGGGTTGTTGCTAAATTCACTCGTATATCTATTTTTGCTGCCATGAGTTGGAGTTTGGCATAGAGAAAACCATAAGTGGGAACCTTCATATCAGCAATAAGCATTTCCAATAATGGTGTCATGAACGTTGAATGGAGGATTTGATTGAACCAGGTCCAAGTTTCGTGCGAAGAATCTAACTGATCTGAACTTGACATCATTCCACTAAATACCGTCGTGTCACCATATAAAGCGAAAAGTAGAGCCGACGGGGACGCAAGTAATATCCTTCCAATTGGTAGTTTATCTTCATCAGTCTGATATGCAGAATCGAGATAAAAGCGTCTAAGAACATAATCGACTAACTGATTGTCAATTCGTGAAAAATAATAATCGGATGAAACGAACTGACCGATTTCCTCCTTATGCTCCTCTTTATCTGAGAGAAACGCTTTAACCAATCGTGCGAAAGTCTCAATATCTTTTTTTACAACATATTGCTTGATTTCGTCTCGATTTATTTTTTCACAAATATTTTCTGAGACAAGCACTGTTAGTTGATTTTCTATTGATGTCAACGATTCATCAATCCCAGCAGCAATTTCGTTTGCTGGCTTGGGAGTGCAATCTAATAAGTGCAAAATAATTTTTTTACGGATTAAGATATTCATTGTATGCTCCATGTTTTGCAATTTCCGAGAGTCGTTCAATTGTCTCGTCAATTTCCCGAATACATACGATATTAGGTGAAATCCAACATCAGTTATTGTGGCTTGTATCTCTCACTAATTCAAGTCTGTCAATACCGATTTCCTCAAACTGCAGAGGTTCCATTTCTGGTTTGTTCACGAAGCCTAACACAGGTACCGTAAATTTTTCAGCCTTCACATATATCTCCTTCAGGTTGATAGGATTGCTCAAATTTTCTGTCACAGCATAACCAGTGACGTTGTTTTTTTCTAGGAACTCTTTGATAATGTTGAATTTAATGGCGAAATTGACGTTCTGACGATCCTCTATCCTGATCTGATCTCCCTTCCATCGTAAAAAAGGATTAAGAGCACTCACGACAACCCCAATCACATTGCCAGCAGTATTCAGCACTGGTCCGCCACTGTTGCCTTTTTGGGTTGGTGCAGTGTGTTGAAAGCGATTATCGGGTTGGAGATCATCAATTGTAGATGTTAGTCCGCTGACCCTTCCAGATGTACCATTGCCCCGGTAGGATAGTACACTACTTAGTGGATAGCCGAACACGGCTATTTCTTCTCCTAAATCAACTGGATGACTCCTGAATGTAGCAGTTTCTGTATTTTGAGACGAATCAATAAGTAGTGCCAAGTCAATTTCTGAATCTGCTGAACTTAACTTTTCTTTCACATAACGAAAGCCGAGGCGCACCTCGTTAAATTCATGCTCCGTGCCATAATCGTCTTCCCAACGTACAACATGCGCGTTGGTTAGAACATGCGTTTTGTTGATGTAAAATCCTGTCCCAGATCCATAAAGAATTCTGGGCTTCCACTCATTAACCCGTTTCCGAATTGCATTTTTCTGATCTTTAGTCAGCTTATGTCCGACTGTTTCAAATGCTTCAGATGCCTCAGTAGCGAAGTTAGGATCTTGAGCCTTATCTAAACTAGCTTTGTCCTTAATCGCCAAACTATACCAATAATACGCTTCTACGTCGTCTTGCGGTATAGCATCCAATCCTTCTAATCCTTCTGCAAACGCTTTGCCAATGTTGGCTTGCGCGATAGCATTGCCTTGCTGTGCCGCCTGAAAAGCGAGCCTCGATGCCATTTCAGGATTGTAGGGGACCCCTGTTCCCTCACTATACAACACAGATAGACTATTTTGTGCGGAGGGGTAACCTCGGTCTGCTGCCATTTGATACCATTTGGCAGCCTCTTTGATATCCTGATTTACTCCATCACCCTTATGATAGGCAAGTCCCAAATGGAATTGTGATTCGGCAACGCCTCGTGCTGCTACTACTTGTATTGCTGCCATTTGATACCATTTTACGGCTTCCGTAAAATTCCCGTCTCTAGCATACATTGTAGCGAGATCGTGTTGTGCAAGGGGGTAGCCGTTCTTGTATCGCAACGCGGCATTGGGATTCGGAGTTGCTGCCTTTGTAAGTAATTCTAAAGCTCTTTTAGCGTCTTTAGTTGTTCCTAAGGAGCCTGTTCGGTATATCGTGGCGAGTTCGTATTGTGCTGGCGGATAATTTTGAGATGCCGCCTTTTCATTCCAACTAACTACCAGATGGTGGAATTCCCCCGTCTTTGTGGGATTCGTAGAAAAAGAAACAGCCAGAGAAAGGGTAGCAGTTAACCTGCACATTAAGGCAGCGTTAAATTGTGCTGCGGGATTGCCTTGATTTCCCGCATCGTGAAACCACTTTAGAGCTTTTATTAACATTTCAATTCCTGATTCTTCACCTAAGAGTAATGCTTGTTCTCCAATACGTCCGTAAATTACGCCAAGGTCGTTTTGTGCAGGCATATAGCCTTGTTTGGCAGCTTTTGTATACCATTCAATGGCTCTTCGGGGATCAGGGGGGACTCCGAGGCCGTGTTTGTACATGAAACCGAGGCAAAATTGTGCTACGGGATCGTTGCGGACCACTGCCCTCTGTTCAAAATCGTACATTGCCATTTCATAGTGCCCGCGCTCATAGGCTGCGATGCCCGCATCGTAGTTTGAAAATTCCTCGACTGTTGGTGAATTTTGCATTGTGATTGTTCCTCCTTTAGTTTCAATTTACTTGTTTCATTGTTAGTTTGGTATAATAGGTCCGTTTGCTCGTATCAATTCCCCAACCCCATACGATATTTGATGTCGTAGTTGATGATGAAGTCTAATTCCTCATCTGTGAAGCCGTAGTGTTTACGAAGCACATTGTCAAGTTTATCAAGAATTTGTTTACTTTGCCGCGGAAAAGTTGCTTGTATAGTCAGCTCACCTTGGTCTAACATGCGTGAATTGTTATCAATGTCTACCATTAGTTCTCCAGCAAAAGCATCCAACTGAGTTAAGCATTTTTCATCTGTAAGGTCAAACCGAGCCATCCAAATTTCCCGCTTATTTAGGTTTCTACAGTCAGAATGAATTGTAATAAGCCAAGAAAATAAAGACGAATTCAATAAACCCAAGGTAGCATTGGCTGTGTCTTCGTTCTCAAACCATATTTCCTTTAATTCTGAAGGATTTCGTCTATTACCTAACGAATCATAAATTAATGGGATAAAATTAAGTATCTGAACGAAATGACTAAGTTTTCTTGTATAACCTAAGTTGCCACTAATTTTCAAATCGCATTTTTATATTTGTAGCGATGAGAAATAAAAAGAGTTTCAACTCAAATCCGGCAGCCGTCACGGCATGAATGGACTTGGGCAAAAGTTTTTCGACCAGACTCTTGGTCACTTCAACGCGTTTCCTGTAATGATGCTGTAAGTATACCTCGTGAGGGGGATACTGACGCTTGGCATTCTTCTTGCGCAAGGGTTTGAACGTAATACCAACATCACTGAGGGCATCTTCAATGGCATAGTTACAATAGGCTTTATCTGCGTAAACCACCGAACCTTCTGGAAGATCAAATCTATAACACCGCATGCCTAAGACGTCATTGCACCCGCCCGGGGTGAAGAAGGCTTCAACGATTTCTCCTGCCTCGGAGACCATCAGATGGACTTTGAGTCCGTAAAAATATCGGTGTTTGCTTGCGATCTTTCCGCGCCAAGTGTCGCCTGAATACCTGCGACACCGAGAGATACGGATGTTATCACAAACACCTACAGGAAAGGTATCCACTGAA
>JAPPIG010000074.1:127324-206038 GCA_028820635.1 Candidatus Poribacteria bacterium | reverse complement strand
TTACGACATCAACTCTCAAATCCTTCAATAATCTTCAAGACTGCGTAAGTCCTGACAGTGTATTTGATGTTCACACACGAGAATCAACAATCCGAAGCAGATGACTTGCAAACATGATGATTTCTACTGCTTCCTCCGCAGTAACAGAAACATTCCGATGACTTTGTGGATTTTTGTAAAGCCCTATAGCCCCTGCAAACAGATGTGCTGTTGCTTCTCTTTCAGGTTTAAGTTGATTTTGATCTGTCAATGGTCCGTTCTGAACATGGAATGCTTTTCGCATTAAATCAACGCCATAATCTGCCGCAGTGTAGCCACCAGTATTTCGAACAGCTATCTCCACTGCCTTAAATGCTTCAAATATAGCAGTGTCGTACTTACCTCTCGAAAAGTTCGACCAAATATCTTCAGCTATGGAAGAATGAAGCAACTGTTTAGGCAATAGTTTCGCTTTTTTATAGGCTTCCAATGCATTATTGTCTTTTACATTCTCTCCTTTTTTAGTGATGCGAACTTGATCAAGATCCGATCCTGGAATAGGTACAATTAATCCTTCATTCTTTAACCACGCCCATGCTTCCATGAGAGCGCGGACAATTTCATTGTGGTGTTCATTAGGATAGTCTTCCAGCATATATGGGGAAGTGAGAAATTTAAAGTTGAGTTTAGCCCTTTCCTTAGACGGAAAGGAATGAAGGCATTTCAAAATAGAAAAAGCTAATTCTTCAGTTTCAAGGTTTAGCAATAATTGATGGTCGGAAATTAAATCGTAGATTGACAACATATATTTCTCCGCAAAAGCTTAAGATTTCATTAATCATTAAACAAAACGTTAACATTTTCCCATTCTAATTAAAATGATTATTCAAGGTCTTGAAGAAGATGCATAATATTTTGTTTAAGTCTTACATCGGTTGTGTGTTCCGCAAGTTGCAACGCGGTTAGCAGGTCTTCCTTAGCTTCACATGTGTTTCCTAATCTACTTTTCATAACGCCACGGTTGATATAAGCTTCGGTAAAAGCAGGCTTTTGGTCAATCGCCTTGTCATAGTCTAGAATAGATTCAGAGTGTTGTCCTAAAAAGTGTTTCACATTTCCTCTATTGAAGTATGCTTCGGGATAGTTGGGTTGTAATCTGATAGCATGGTTATAGTCAGCAATCGCAGCTTCATAATCCCTAACTGACGCTTTGCATCACCTCTATTGAAATATGCTGAGGGAAAATCTGGCTTCAGTAGAATGGCTTGGTTATAGTCAACTATAGCGTCCTCATATTGACCTAATTGACTTTTTCCAGTTCCCCGGTTGTAAACTGCATCCACATGATTTGGGTTAAAACGAATTGCTATATCATAATCTTCTATAGAAGCAGAGAGATGTCCGAGGCATTCTTTAGAAACTCCTCGATAAAAGTATGCATCAACATAATCATTTTTTAGCAAGATTGCTTGTTCATAATCAAAAATAGAAGCTTCATAGAGACCTAGATTGCCTTTCGCAAATCCCCTATTGAAGTAGGTAGTGGCATCATTAGGGGTTAGTTGGATAGCATGATCATAGTCAACTATAGCAGCTTCATAGTGTCCTAATTCTCCTTTGGCACTTCCCCTAGCACAAAATGCGGAGGAAAAATCTGGTTTGAGTTGAATTGCTTGGTCATAGTCGGCAATCGCAGCTTCAAAGTAACCTATATGATTCTTAGCAAGTCCTCTATTAAAATAAAAATTAGCGTCATTAGGATTCAGGTAAATCGCTTGATCAAAGTCAGAAATAGCACCTTCATGGTTTCCCAATTCTCCTTTAACACATCCTCTTCTACAAAAAATTAAAGCATCATCTGGTTTGAGTTGAATTGCTTGGTCATAGTCGGCAATCGCAGCTTCAAGGTGGCCAAGTTCGTAGTTAGAACTACCTCGAAAGCAATATGCGTGAAAAAAACGAGGTTCAAGTTGAATTGCCTTGTCATAAAAACTTATAGCAGCAGCGTGTTTTCCTAGATTTCGGTTCACATTTCCTAGATTAAAGTAAGCAGCATAAACACTGGAAATCTCATTGGGTTCAAGTTGAATGACTTTTTGAAAATCACTTATGGCCGCAGCGTGTTGTCCCAAGACATCCTTCACAAGACCTCGGTTGTTGTAGGCTTCAACACAATTTGGATTAAGTTGAATCGCTGTATCAAAATCTGCTATTGCTGAAGAATATTGTTTCAAGTTTTGCCTCGCAATTCCACGACCAACGTAAGCTTCGGCAAAAGTTGGTAATAACCGAATTGCGTGGTTATAGTCTATGATAGCATCTTCATGATACCCTTCTAAGTCCCTTGTATTCCCTTTACGGTAGTATGTCAACGCTTCATTTGAACTTATTTTGTTTCTAATGTTCATTCAAAATGTCCATCCTTCACATGTAGTATTTTCAACATAACTTAAGCACTAACAACAGTAATCCCAGGTAGTAAATCTTATAAATTGACAGTGGATATATCATAAAACCTTTTGAATTCTGTGTAATATTGCAAAGATGAACTAATTGAGTACTGATTAAACACCTCAGATTTCTCATAAAAGTTTACGCCGACATGTTTAATTTGCGCAACCATATCTGGATTGTTTATTTTACTGAAAACAGATAGGTCAATCGTATAGGATAAAAGCAGATCATCAAGATCAAAGTCGATTTTAGTGAGTACGCTGTGTGTTAAGCCCTCACCACAGAGAGTTAGGTCAATGTCTGACCCGTTTCTATAGTTACCTGTAGCGCGCGAACCGTACAAAATCGCCTTTTCAACTTGTGGGTACTGCTTAAAAACGCTGTGTATTTTTTGAATAGTCTTGTCTGACAAGCCGTATTTCATAACGACTCTTCCTGTTTTAGTTGTTCTATTAAGGTATTATGAGCGTGCTTGTAAGCGTGCGATCTCTTCTCGGAGTTGTGCTACTTCCGCTTCTGCTTTTTGTCGTGCGGATGCTTCTTGTGCTGCGCGTGCTTCGGCGATTTCCGCGCGTGTTCGCACCCAGTCACCCGCAACCGGATCATAAATACCTATTTCTCCTTCGCGTATACGGAAATCTAAACCCAAGGACGATGAACGAACACCGCCATTCTCATCCTCCGGAACCACAACATAGTTGCCATCAACCAACTCAAAACCCATCAGTTGTGATGATAAATACAAACCCTCCGCATCATACAAGAAATAGTTCTGTATCTCAAGTGATGCGTAGATGTCCATCTTTTTAGTTAAGTCGTTTTGATATGTGTTTTTGCTGCTAAACTCCATTACGAAGTCTGGCACTTTCCCTTCTTCCCATACCAAGTAGGTTCTGCGTTTTTTCATACCTATTTCAAAAGAGACAAGCACATCTGGAGATATGGATTTACTGGGTACACCTTGCACGTAATACATCAATATATCACCAGAGACATAGACTGTTGGATCTTGGGAGAAGTGCGTCTCAAGTGCGCTTAATGTTCTAAACAACTGTTCTCTGTGTAGGTCGCTTGCTGCCATCGGTTTTCCATCTTCTTCAGGATAAAGTACATCTGTAGGGGCATAAGAGGCCTGGTACTTTTTTATTTTCGTTGCCATGAGGTTTCTCCTTTACCAAAAGATGCGTGAAAGCGAGATTAAGATTTTTTGTGCTGTCTATATTGTGCATTAATTATAACCGAAAACCGAGAGGGTATCAAGCATTTTAGGATTAGAACTGCGCGGGGAAGTTTCCGCGTGCAGCATCCATTATCTCACCAGTGATTTCGGTATGTCCGTTTTCTTTAGCAAAACTTTCAATGCCCATCTTTGCCATTGGTCGGACAAAACTTGGTATCCGTTCTAAACGCTCCAACGCTTCAGGTGTCCAGGTGAGACTATCAGGTTCAGGCTCTGACTTTTCCTCAAATGCATCCGAAATGACACCCGTAAAGGGACATTTTCCTCCCTCTACAGTTTCTTCTGAACCCGTCTCTGATATCGTGTTTGACATTGAATCTTGCTTTGCAGTCTCTAACTGTGAACGGACCATCTGCATCGGTTGTGCCGCTTCACTGTTGCCACCGAGTTTCAGGTCCATCGATTTTAGCATCTGCGTTTCCGAAGGATTGAGGTACATGGCTATCTCTGTAAAACAGTCGGGACATTCAAAAACAGCAGTGACAGACCCCTGTTCAGGACGGGTTACGTCTTTAAATTTCATTGCTGTGTCGCAGTCTATACATAAGAATTTCATCGGTTAATCTCCATATCATTAGCGGAAAAGTCGAAGGGCAGTGACTTATATCAGGTATTAAAGAAATTTTGAATCTTTTGTGCCAACTCTATAATTGCTTTGCTTGCAGGGGTATCGGGATGTTCATTCAGATAAGAAGTGCCGCTGTCGCTACAATGGGAGAGTTTTGGATCGAAAGGGATTTTGCCAAGCGTAGTTAACTGAAATGTATTATCGGGCGTATCCGCAGCAGAGAAAAGAGGTTCGTGCTCACCACAATGTTTGCACACATAGAATGACATATTTTCTACAATACCGATAATTGGCACTTTGAGCACGTCTCTCGCCATCGTGATAGATTTTTTGACAATCAGGTGTGAAACTTCGGAGGGAATTGTTACGACGACTACGCCACCGAGATTTGGGATAAGTTCGACTACGTTTGGTAGGCGATCAGAACCCGGTGGCAGATCAAGCAGAAGATAATCTAACTCACCCCATTCCGTGTCGCCGATAAACTCCCGTAGTGCCCCTACCTCCATTGTGGAACGCCATGTGAAAGCGTCCTTTTGTGTGTGTGCATTCCACAGTACCGGTGCGTCATCTTCAGATAGGAGCAGATCCATTGAGATAATCTTAGTGCCGAGAGGTGTGATAGCTGGTTTAACGCCTGTCGGAGCATATTCAAGCGTTGCGTTGCGAACCCCCATCATCTTGGCAATTGTTGGTCCATTGATGTCAGCATCAACGATACCGACTGCAGATCCCGCTAACGTCAGCGCGGTAGCAATGTTGGCAGTAATAGCACTTTTGCCGACTCCGCCCTTCCCACTCATAATTGCGACAGTATATTTTACAGAGGCCAGTCGTTCGCTAAGACGGTTCGCTTGCGCCGTGACTTGTCCAATAATGTTGGAACCGGCATCATCCGGGAGTTCCTTGTAGCTTTTCACTTTTCACTTTTTTCGCCGATGGCATATAAGGCATCGTAACTGCGCAAGTAGAGCGTGCCATCTTGTATCACCGGTGATGCGGCAACGGTTTCACCAATTGAATTTGTAGCCACGATTTCAAATTCTCGTCCTGCCTTAACAACATTGACAATACCATTTCGAGCTGTTAGATAAATATAGCCATTAGCATAGACGGGAGAAGAGCGGTGCAGCTGACGGTTTATTCGCTTCTCATAGAGTTCTTCCCCTGTTTTCGCATCAAGACAGATAAGGGTGCCTCTTTCTCGGCACAGATAGACCAATCCATCATGGATCAGTGGTGAAGGCACATCCGGCGTGCCATCTTGGAGTTTCCAGATTTGCCATTCAGTGTCGGTGATATTGCCTGTTCCTGATGGGTCTAAACCCAAAACGGGGCCGTTTTTTGCTGAAGGAACGACAATAAGTCCTTCCTTTGCTACAGGTGAAGCAACAAGTCGGAATGAACCGTTATAGTTTTCCAAGGGATTCAAACCACCACATCGCCAAATTTCGTTTCCATTTTCAAGATTATGTGCAGTGACATAGTCTGCACCATGCACAACAAGGAATTCGCGTTCAGCATCACGGTAAAGAATTGGGGAGGTGTAAGCTTGTTCACTTTCTCTCCTTGCATCACTTTCCCGTTCATGTTTCCAAACCTCTTCACCGGTCATCTTGTCAAGTGCAAGGACTAACCACGCGTTACTGTGAATAAGTGAAATGTATAACCTATCTTTATAAAGCAGCGGTGTCGTCGACATAATAAAATAGAGATTGAACTTGCCGTAACGCCCCTCAAGGTTTGTTTTCCAGACTTGATTTCCTTCAAAGTCGTAGCAAGCAAGATCACCCGTTCCGAGGAACGTCCAAACATGTTTACCATCGGTTGTTGGAGAGGGAGCAGCAAAGTTTACTTCATCACCGCGGGCGGTCCGGTTACCTTGTGCTAAAGTGCGTTTCCATAGTTCCTCACCTTTCGTACTGACACACATCAGGACAAGTTCTCTTCCGTCAGCAGAAGTCAGGAAAATTTTGTCTCCCCACACAATCGGTGTAGAAGCAGCTTCACCCGGTAGTGGCAAACGCCATCTGACATTTTCGGTTTGGCTCCACTGGATCGGCACATCGGTTTCCTGGCTTATTCCATCGTTGTTTGGTCCTCGCCATTGATGCCAGTTTTCAGTAAAACCACTACTAATTAGGATAAGAAACACAAATAGAAAAACCAACGCGTTACTGACAATATATCTTTGCATGACAAACCTCCACTTTTAAACAACTGTTTTGTAGTTCGTTGTGATATTGTGGGTCATTTACTTTACGAAATTTCAACGATTCTCGTCCGTCCATAAACCCCTATCAGGACCGTTCCACTGATACGGAACTATTTTTGATAAATCTCCAACGTTGTACTCTGGGAACTTATATTCTGTCTCTATAACGTAACCTTCGCTTGTGAAAATAGGAAATTCAAGATTGGTAAGTGAATCAACAAGGTCAATTTCCAACCATACATCAAGATCGCCGATCACTGTTTTGTAAAAAAAATCAGCAGAATGGCTTTCATGTTTGAGGATCATGATAACACCGGATTGTCTGACATTACCGTTAGATGAACGCACTTTCAAACCTACGACAAGATCATCTGATGGTGGCGGATCTGATTTTAATTTAAACCACAAGCCTTTGCTTGATCCCTCCGCAGCACCTTCATTTGGACCAAGGATTTGGAAAGTAATCGTCGGAATCTCAGTCATAATTTACACCCATTTTAGTTGTCTTGGGTATCACCGTTATTGGACTGTTGATAATACTCACCTAACACTTCATTTGCCAAACTTCTGCCATCTTCAATGACACGCGCGGCGAAATCAAGCGAAATCTCAGAAATTTCAGCTTCTTGGGCACGTTGTTCAATCCTTGTTTGGGTGATGTTTCGCATAAAACCGGCAGGTACTAAATTCAACCGTTCTACAGCATCTCCTGTCCATTTAAGAACGCTTTCAATGTCAGCAGTACTTTCAGTGTCTTGAGATTCAGATTGCGCTTGCATGGCTCTGAGTTCAGGAGCATCTTCACGGACAGCTGCGGCTTCACCCATGCTATCATCAATAATCTGGGTGGCGAATTCATTTGTGATCGTGCCAATCTTTTGTGATCGTGCAGATTTTTCGATGCGTGCTTTAACATTGCGCCGCATATAGCCGCGTGGTACGGTACGCAGTGCTTTCTTTGCTTGCTCAGACCATTGCAAACGAACACCGTCAAATGTTTCCTCCTCTGCAGTACCGCCTTCGTCAACTGCGATGTGTTCAATGGAATCTTTGTCTACCATCTGAAAACGTTCTGGTGGAGAACTACAGACAGGACATTTTACAGGTTGTTGATTATGTGCGGCGTAGCCACATTCCCCACAGATATAGGTCTGCACATCACCTGCTTCCAAAACTTTCTGCTCTGCGATCTCTTTAGCAACACGGGTCAGTTTTTCAGAGGCACGTTGCGGCATAATCGCTTCCATCGCTTTGTCAATAACGCTTTCAGTAATAACTGAATGTCCGCGTTCAATGGCAAAGCGGTGTACTGCAGTTTTCGCAATGCCCCGCACTAACGGAGGTGCTTTCTCCATACGATCCATTGCTTCTTGTGTCCAAACAAGGGTTTCTTCTGCTTTTACATCAATTTGAGGGAAATAACGTTGGCTTGACAACAGCACGTTACAGGGAGCAAGCCGTAAAAGGTTTTCAGCTGTGCTGCCAATGTCCGAATCTTGTTCATTATGGACACCAATTCTGCCTAAAACGAGTAGCCACGGGTTAGTTTTTCGGGTGTATTGTAGTATTTTTTCATAAGCTTTTCCATCAAGGAGTGTGATTTTTAATTTATAGTCGTGATCTTCTTTAGCAATAGAACGAGCAACTTCAAGATGTGATTGATATATTTTTGCAAGACCGGTATCTATTACCTCTTCGTGCAGCTGCTCTTGTTCTTTAAATCTAAATGTTCTGGCGGCGCGTTCTGTTAGGACATTTACAACGGAATTAAAAACAATGTAGTGCAGATAGGGGTCATATACACCTACAGCCTCTACCTGTTTATTGAACATCTGTCCCAGACGAATAGCGGTTTTCAGTCCAAAAAAAGATTCAGGACTTCCGTCAATTCCGACGAGGATGTTGCCAGATTGTTCCTCAATAGGGTCAAGGTTGCGGACAACAAGCGTATCAGTTGTAATGCGGCGGACAACGCGTTCACAGACACCACCAATGAGGCTATCCTTGACAGCTCCCATTCCGAGTGCACCCATAATCACCAGATCGTAATCGCTTTCGTTGATGTCCTCAACCAGTTTAATATAGTGCTTACCTTCAGGCATCTTCGGTTCAAACGGAATCCCAAGCTTTTCACACTTCTTTTTCATTACTTCAAGATAGGAATCTGAAATAAGTTGGAGTCCCATGGTAATGAGTGTGTCGTGGATGCGGCGCTGCTTTTCGAGTTCTACCTCGTCCTGATACTCCTCTGGCAGCGTATATTCCATCTGCTTGAAGCGAACATCGTGCATTTTTGCCGCGTAGACGTGAGATCCTACCAATTGCGAATCGAATTTCTTTGCAAATTCAACTGCTAAGTTAATACTGGCGTCTGAATAGTCTGAATTGTCTACCGGCACGTATATCTTTTTCATAATGTATCCTTACTCGTCTACTATTTCTGTCTTATCATAAGGTTTGTAGCGCGAACCGATAAAACCTCCGAGGATATGCGCCAACAGTGTTGCGGGCCATAGGTACACTATTGCGGTTTGCCATTGCCAATCAAGGACGAAACGTCGTACTACAATATTAAGCACAATTGGAATATATAAGCATCTGCTCCAAGGACGACTGAACTTTTTATACCGCACACGAAAAAATCCAAACGGGAAATGAACTACAAATGCTGCGATGGAAATTAATAGGTTCAGATCCTTCATTTTTCGAGAAGTGTTTTGACATCTTTACGTAAACGCTTCATCGCAGGTTTGCTGCGACTATCGTAGTAGTCGTAAATTTTTCCATTTGGCACCACAAGAACAAACCTTGCGCTATGAGGGAACCCACCTCCATGTTGTGCTGCAGACAATTTAAAACCATCGTTCGCCAATTGGTAAATCTGCTCCTTTTCACCTGTTAGAAAATGCCACTGTTGTTTGTCAGCACCAAATTGCGCTGCATAACGCGAGAGAACTTCTGGTGTGTCCCGCTCCGGATCTACAGTAAAGGAAACAAAATAGACAGCTTGTGTGTCAAATTCTGATTGCAGTTTTGCCATTTCCTGCGTCATCACTGGACAAATCGTTGGGCAGTGGGTGAAAATAAAATCGGCAACCCAAATTTTCCCTTGTAAATCGGATAAACCTAACGTTTGTCCTTGCTGGTTGGTCAGGCTGAAATCGGGAACGTTTGCGTAAACTACTTCTGGTGTTTGCTCCTTTTTTTTATTGTAAAATGGCAACAAATTGAAAATAGCAATACTTATAATAATGAGACCTAATATAATCCACGGCAGCGTGCTTTTATCAAGTTTGCGTTGCTCTTGATCACGGTTGTCAGTCTGATTCTCCATAATTGCTGCGCCTTCTGCAGACAGAATATAGCACCTGCTAAACCTTAGTGAGCCGTAGTATCAACGACCTCTGCTGGTTTTTCAATCCCTTCGTGCCGATTATCTGATGTAAGATCGGGCATCAGCATAATTACAAGGAAAACACAGATAAGAAAAGGCGTGATTACGATTACTGCCAAAGTGCGTTTTTCAAGCTTAAGATGCATGAAATAGGCAGCAACTAAAAATGCCTTACCACATGCTAAGCCGATAAGTAGGGTAGCTTTAATGACGGTAGAATATTCAGGGATTGCTACACCTACCTCAATAGCAGTCAGTATAAAAAGCCATAAGAAAATATACATATACTTTGGATGTTCTTTGTGTTCGTCTTGAGCCATATTTATGTCCTCCTACAGTAGGTAGATAAAGGTGAAAACCATAATCCAAATAAGGTCAACAAAGTGCCAATAGAGTCCGACAATTTCTACCTCATGGTTAAATTCTGCTGTGTATCTGCCGCGCAACCCATGTATCAATATCACGATCAGATAGATCACCCCACCTGTGACGTGTAACCCGTGGAAACCTGTGATGGCATAAAAAGTAGGACCAAAAAGTGTTGAACCTGCAATAGCACCACCTTTTAGCCCGTGCTCAGGGAGACCAGTGAGCGTTAACCCATGTTTAATCAGGTGTGTCCATTCATACACCTGCAATCCAAGAAATATAACACCACCTAAGATAGTTAAGGCAAGGAACGTACACATTCGAGATACGTTACCTTTTTGAATTGACTCTAACGATTTAACCATTGTCACGCTACTGCAAATCAATAGAAACGTCATAAAAGCAGTCAGGTTAATACCGAGTATGTCACTTGGTGGAACCCATCCAATTACACCAGCACCTGCCCGGATTGCTGCATAAGCCGCAAGCAGCGCACCAAACGACATGGTATCGCCAATCAGGAAAATCCACATGCCGAGTTTACCGAGACTATCGGGCGTAAGCGAAGGTTCGTATACGTCTTCAGTATGTTCTAAAGTGGTAGCTTGTTCCACTATACTAAACTCCTTTTCTATTGTTTAGATATTGCCTCATAAAAAGCATTCAGAGGCATTTGTCCACGCTAAAATTTACGAATAGATTATAATAATTACTAATGGGTACCCGCTTGAAGTCGGGCATCCGCAATTGCTGCAATTTCACTATCAATCTCAAACCCGATAAAATCTCGTCCTTCTTTACATGCCGCGATCCCTGTAGAACCAGATCCTGCAAAGGGATCACACACGACAGTACCTTCTGCAGAGAAAATTCTGATTAAGTGCCGCAATAAAGGCACTGGTTTGGCAGCAATATGTCCAAACTTCTCCCGCGGTTTAGAAACAGGTATCACAGTCCCTGGAAAGCGGTTGTTCTCCACAACTGGGTCTGATACGTCAATGAGTCCGGTCTGGTGTTGCATCCAATTGTCTACAAACGTGCCTTCACGGGGAGACTGTGCAAGAATGATAAGTTCCATTTGTGGCTTGAGTTGCGGTGTTTTCCTGCCGCCCAAAGCCTTGATTATTTTCTCCTTTTCATCTACCGGTAAGTCTCGTTTTCTGACAAAATGGTCTTGTGTAAATGCTTTTGCCTGTCCTTCGTATCGCCACGCTAACATATCCCGAATTTCAAAACCAGCATCCTCAATTGCAAGCGTTGCCCGATGCGAAAGCCTGGGATGTGAAAAACAGAGTACAAACCCGCCCGGCTTGATTATACGAAACCACTGTTCCGCAATCGGTTTCAAAAATCGGTATAGATTCCGTCCCTGTGCGGGATCAAACTTCATTCCAACAGGGATTCCGCCGACTACGCCTTTTTTGAGTCTTGATTTTATTCGTTGTGTATCCCAACTGTCGTCCATTCCATCAAGAAAATAGGGCGGGTCCGTTAGAATGAGAGACACACTTTGCGGTGCAATCTTAAGCATCCCTTCTCGGCAGTCAATACACTGAATCCAAGAACTGACACTTTTCTTACTTGTAGCACCGCTTGACATATTTTTCCTTTTGAGGACAGCGTTTTACGCATTCAGGTTTCTGTTTGCCCGGCGGTAATGATAGAACACACTACCACCGATAATTCCAAAAACCGTGAACGGCATCGCCATCATAAATAGCACACTCCAATTAAAACCTCGTGCAATCGGTTCGTCAAGGTTTTTACAAGCGGGACATGCCTCAAGTGTAACCGGAATGATTATGCCTGCAATCCCAACAAGTAAAATCCATACGAGAATTTGGCGAATCATAACATCTCCATTAAACAAGGTATACCAAAACATAAAGAATCGGCCACAGCGCGACCACATAAACCCAATAAATTGCACACGTTTCAACACCAGTATAACGGACAGCTGTAAACTTGCCTGCTACTGCCTTACCAACAACAATTGCTAACCAAATCACTGCTCCTAATACGTGCACTGCATGGCAACCGATAAGCACATAGAAGATACCACCATATATGCCAGATTGAAGCGTTAATCCTTTGTGAACAAGTTGTATCCATTCGCTGCCTTGGATTACCAGAAAAAGTAGCCCCAATATTCCTGTGAACATCAACCAAATGCGTAGTTGCTTGACTTGATCTTGCTGAACTGCACGTAGTGCCAGAAACATTGTCAGACCGCTTATAATCAGAAGTAAGGTATTGGCACCCGTTATTAAGCGTGGGAGTTGGATATCAGCATGCGAAAGCGGGGGCCAGATATCATTTCCCATCCGAAACACCAAAAATGCACCAATAAGACCGACGAATAACATCGTCTCAGCACCGAGTAGGATTAAAACTCCCAATTTGGCGTTGCTCAAAGGGCGACTTTCGGTCATTTCCAATTCTCACTATGTATCATCATTCGCGTAATCTATGAGCTATTCTTTTTCCAATCTTTACAAGTACCGGTTTGACAATCTTGACAATTATCTCAACAAGTGATGCACCTATCAGAAAGACCCCAATGCCACCGGCAATTATTGTGGTACTCCAGTAAACTATTCTTTTTATCGGTGGAGATGCTTCAAATCCTAAAACAAGCCCTACCGTTGAAATGGTAAATATGCCGACAAACACGAGGCATAATATAATACCAACTTTCCGATTTCGCCTGCGACTTTCCTGCTTTTCCATTTGAAGACTCCTATGATCACACTATATTTTGTCAATTGCCATCGTAATAAATATCAGTGGTAAATACAGCAAAGATGCGTACAACACATATCGTGCCGCTTTTACAGAGTGTGTTTTCTGCAAATAAACACCGCTTGCCAGAAACATCCCACCTACGAGTAGTGCAGCAAAAAAATATATTCCTCCTGCTATGTTGAACAGCGTAGGAAGAAGTCCAATACCAAAGAGTGCTACACAGTTAATTACGATTTGATGACGTGTGCTTGCGCCATCCGGATGGATCACTGGTAACAATTTTAACCCTGCATTTGCATAGTCGTCCCGATAGATGTAAGCAATTGCGAGCGAATGTGGAAGCTGCCACAGAAAGAGAATGGCAAATAATACCCCTGCTGCTCCCGAAAGTGAACCTTGTGCTGCTACCCATCCAACTACAGGCGGTAATGCACCCGGAACTGCACCGATTAGCGTACATAATGACGTTTTCCGCTTAAGTGGTGTATATATAAACAGATAACTCACAACTATTAGGGAAATAACCAACCCGCTTAGCGGATTTACGAGAAACGTCAGATAAAGCATTCCGCTTCCCGTCAGGAATGCACAAAAAAGCAGTGCTTCCATGGGATGCATCCTACCTGCAGGAAGTGGTCTTTGCTGTGTCCGTTCCATTCGCGAATCTATATCGCGTTCCAAATATTGATTAAGTCCTAAAACTCCAGCGGCTGTCAAACCAGCCCCGACAAGTGTATGTAGGAAAAGCATCCAATTTACTGGATGTTGTGTGCCGAGATAAAAACCTGCAGCGGTAGTAATTAATATCATTGCTACCAATCGCGGCTTAGTGAGTTCAATATAGTCCTCCACTCGCCTGACGAAAACGAAGGTTTTTGATGGCGGATTTGCCGCTTCTGTTTTATCTGGTAATGTTGCTGTTGTTGAACGCATTATGTAATCTCATTCTGTAACCAACGAACTGGTAACAAGTGTTTCCATAGCAATTGAAGTATCTGTGAACCGATAAATTTTCAATGTAATCACAAAACAACTCACTAACATGAGCGCGCCGACTGCTACGTGGGCAGTCGTAACAATATCTGTAAGTAGTGCTGATGCTGTTGCACCTACGGCTGTTAATTTCGTAACATAAGCACCGAGACCAAGCATCAACTGCACCGCAAGTAATCCAAGTAATAGCAAAGGCAATGCCTGCCCGATTCTTTCGGTATCCTCGTTTATACTAAAGAGACGTTTTGTCAGCAGAAAAATATGAAGCGTTACCAAGAATGCAAATAGGAGATGTGCGTCAAGTCTATTTCCAGTATGTCGTAAAATTGCTCCGAAGATCAGTTGAACGTATATCAGACAAGTTGTAATTAAGCTCAACCGTCGTAATTTCTTTGCTGAAACAGTATCAACATTGCTTTCAGACTGATTTTCATTTTCAAACCAGTCACGTGAGGTGAACCAACATATCCCACACAGCAGCGCGAAAAATGCCTGTGCAAGACACGCGTGTACTATCGCAAAATTAAGATTAAGTTCGGTTACCCGAAGTCCTCCAAGGACACCCTGCACACTTACACCGATAAGAGCAGCGACTCCAAGCCATTTTATCCACCTACGTGAATCTTTGACCAATAACATGATTAGCAGTCCAATCGTCAACAGACCTACTAACGAACCCATCAAGCGATGGCTGTGTTCATATAGGATTCCACCCACCATTTCGGATAAGGGGTATAGAAACATATTATATCCGAAGGTTGTTGGCCAATCTGGTACTGCTAATCCTGATTCGGTGCTTGTAACAATCCCTCCAATGACAATCAGCAGAAACGTCGCTCCTGCGGTGAGGAGTGCAATCCGATGTAGCCAAGGGCTATAACTGATTTGTTTTCTCATGCATATTTCACATGGTACTTTATAATAGGTGCGGTCAGAAATCGCATTATAGAGTCAATTTATTAAAACTCTCGTAGTTGCAAAGTCGGGTTTCGCTACGCTCTACCCGACCTACGGACTAACCGCATCTACTGGTAGATATTATCTATACCAACTAATCTCCAGCACTTGCTGGCGCATGCTCTGGCTGCGCTTGCGGAATAAAATCAGATTCTTCACCAGGTACGCTGTATTCATAAGGCCCACGATAGACAGTTGGAATTTGGGCAAAATTGCCGTGTGGCACAGGTGTCGGTGCTTCCCATTCCAATGTATTAACATTCCACGGGTTCTTTTCAGCGACCTTACCACGATATATGCTCCAGACAAAATTGAAGACAAGTATCAATTGCACAAAGCCGAGCGTAAATGCACTCATTGTGATAAAGATGTTCATATCCGCAAACAGTTGCTCTTGTGTCACTACATCAATTGCTTCTGCCATTGGGTTGGATATGCGCCGCCGATGCCCACCTACACCGAGGATATGCATCGGGAAGAAAGTGCAGTTAAAGGCTATGAAAGTTAACCAAAAATGAATTTTGGACAACATATCGTTCATATAGCGTCCATACATCTTCGGGAACCAGAAGATAATACCGCCGAAAATAGCGAACAGACTTCCACCAAAAACGACATAATGAATGTGTGCCACAATGTAGTAAGTATCATGTATGTAGATGTCCACTGGCGTGTTTGCCATATAGATGCCGCTGAGTCCACCGATTACGAACATAGATACAAAGGCGATAGCATGAAGCATCGGTGTTGTAAATCGGATTGAACCACGGAACATCGTACCAAGCCAGTTAAACGTCTTAATGGCTGAAGGCACTGCAATTAGCATTGTAGTTGTCATGAAGAATGCTCCCATTCCGGGACGCATGCCACTTTGGAACATATGGTGTCCCCAAACAACCCATCCTAAAAATGCAATTGCAATCATGGCGTATACCATAGAGCGGTAACCGAAAATCGGTTTTCGCGAAAAGACTGCTACTAATTCGGAAGCAATTCCCATTCCCGGTAAAATTAGGATGTACACTTCAGGATGACCAAAGAACCAGAATAGGTGTTGCCACAGAAGCGGGTCTCCACCGCCTTCAGCAGTTGAAGTGAAGAACGTAGTTCCAGCAAGCCTATCAAAGATGAGAAGAGCCAAAGCGGAAGAAAGCACAGGAAAAGCGAGGAGCAACAGAATCGCTACGATAAATAGGGACCAAATAACCAATGGCAATCGTAACCACGTCATACCTGGTGCGCGCATGTTGATAACCGTTGTGATATAGTTTATGGAACCTACTAATGAAGAAAATCCCTGAATCAACAAACTGATTGCCCATAGGTTGAGTCCCCACCCAACACCTGTCCACTGTGGGTCAACCGATAATGGCGCGTAACCTGTCCAGCCTGCTGAAGCGTGTCCGCCCGGGACAATAAAACCGGCTGCCATTATAACTGCTGCGAGTACGGCAAGCCAAAATGATAGCATGTTGAGAATTGGGAACGCCATATCCCGCGTCCCTATCATTAGAGGAATCAAGAAATTTCCGAACGCACCAACCAATATAGGAACAACGACGAAGAACACCATTATAGTGGCATGCATCGTGAATAACATGTTATATATTGCTGGTTCAACGACACCGTTCGGCATGTGCGCCTCAAGCCATTCTTCTTTGTCTGAATCGTAAATCCGCTCCCACATTTTATCAGCACCGGTAACAACTTCTCCGTCTTCCATGTACTTTTCCGAAGCACCGATGATAGGTAACGGTCTTTCAGGATAAGCAAGCTGCCATCTAAAGAGCAAAGCGAGACCGCCCCCTACGAAAAGCATAATCAAACCGTAGATCAGGAACTGCTTTCCGATCATTTTATGATCAAGCGAAAAGATATATTTGCGAATAAAACTCTCTTCATGATGTGCATGTGCGTGGTGTTCATCATCGTCATGCTCATGTGTGTGTTCTATAGTATCATTATCGTCATGTGCATGATCGTGATGTTCGTCGTCGTCATGCTCATGCTCATGTGACATATTTTCGTTATCTTGCATGTTATGTTACTCCTTTCACGACCCTGCAATTACGAATTGCTATTTATTCAGGCCGCTCTGATTTCGCTTACTCAGGCCACTGTTCCTTAACCCATGCATCGTATTCTTCTTGTGTTTTCACAATGAGATAACCACGCATTTCTGCGTGTCCAAATCCACAGAGTTCGGCACACGGAATTTCATAACGCCCAGGCTCTGTTGCCTGAAACTTTAACGTGTCAATAGTTCGACCTGGGACTGCGTCCTGTTTCTGGCGCAAATTAGGTATAAAAAAACTATGAATTACATCTTTAGAAGTTAACAAAATTTGTACAAGTTTGTCTTCAGGGACATACAATTCGTTTTCCAATTCCAGATCGTCTTCTGTTCCTAATTCATTATCTGGACCAGGATAGATCATATACCAGTTAAACTGTTCTCCTCGGACCTGAACGACATAATCAGGATTTTCAGCCGGTGATTTAAGGTTGTTCCACTGCGGGAAACTGAGCATTGCCAATCCAAACACAATCACTGTCGTTACAGCTGTCCAGATGATTTCAAGTTTCGTACTTCCTTCAATGTATTCAGCGCGGTGTCCTTCTCGATGACGATACTTAATCAGAAACATGATGAGAGTACCGATCACAAGGACAAACACCACCACAGTAATCCAATAGATGAGTGCAAAGAGGGTATCAACACCTTGCGCGTATTCTGATATATTCTCTGGGAGCCATCCAAGCATTCATTTCTCCTTTTCAAAATCGTAGATAGGATATTTGTTAGGCGTGCTTTTAATTTGTTTCTGCAGAAGCAGTAAGCGTAGCACCCAAGTAAGTCAAAAAACAAAATAGAGATATAATCAATAGAGAAAGTGTCCACATCGGCATGTTGCCGATTGTTGTTTCCGTATCAAAGTAAAGGCTTCGCCGAAAAGCAGCGACTCCATAAGTTAAAGGATTTAGTTTCATTACCCATGCCAACCAACTGGGTGCTCCAGCACTTGGAAACAAAGCACCTGACAGCAGCCAGATCGGAATGAGTATTAGGTTCATAATTGCATGAAAACCTTGCGTAGAGTCCATCCGCCATGCGATAAGCAGACCGAGATTTGTTAAGCCAAATGCCAACAACGTCATTACACCTAATGTAAGTATTAGGGACGTTATACCGAATCGGATACCAATAAATGGTGCCAAGAACAGTAGGAGCACTCCTTGCATAAATGCTAAAGTTGTTCCACCCAACGCTTGCCCCAGGACAATCCCCCATCTTCCTACAGGTGCTACAATTACACCTTGCAGGAAACCTTCACGCCGCTCATTTACAACAGAGATTGTAGCGAAAATAGCGGTAAAAAGCAAGACTAAAACGACAATTCCAGGATAAAAATACTCAATATATCCGGGTTTCTCTGCTATTCCAGAAGGTTGAAATGACGCGCTCAAGCCGCTTCCGATTAGAATCCAAAATACCAAAGGCTGTGCAATTGCACTAAAGAGGCGACTCCGTTGTCGATAAAACCTGATGATTTCTCGCCGCCAGATTGTTGTAACTGGTAGCAAAACGCTTATCACTTTGTTGTTCTCTTAAACAAATGGGTTCCCTGTTAGTTTAATGAAAACATCCTCTAATGTAGGTTTTCCGAACCGAACAGTCTGAATATCATCAGAGAACGCTGCTACAACATCCCGAACAAACTCATGTCCCCGTTCACATTCAATGCGTAAGTAATTATCAGTTAAAATCGGGGCAACCTCAAATCGGT
Source organism: Candidatus Poribacteria bacterium (assembly GCA_028820635.1). Lineage (GTDB taxonomy): Bacteria > Poribacteria > WGA-4E > WGA-4E > WGA-3G > MSPOR6. The sequence continues at coordinate 187,336 of JAPPIG010000074.1, read as the reverse complement.
CGGCTATTGCGCTGCAGAGTTCTTCACCTTTTTCAGTCTCTATCAACACAACATCTCCACCGATTTGTGCCTTGAGTTCGTCAGGTGTTCCAAGAGCAACAAACTTTCCTGAATCCAAAATACCGACTCGGTTGCATAACTCTGCCTCATCCATAAGATGCGTTGTCAATAGGACAAGCATATTTTCTGTCTCCGCAAGTGAGTTTAGGTATTCACTCAGTTGTCGCCGCACACCTATATCTAACCCGCTACTTGGTTCATCCAGTAGTAAAACCTGTGGGGAATGTAGCATTGCTTTCGTTATTTCTACGCGCCTTTGTAAACCTCCCGATAATTTTTCTACGAGGTCGTGTGATCTGTCACTGATTCCAAATCGTTCTAATAACTCGGAAATTCTGTGTTTCAGACTTTTGCCTTTGAGTCCATAGAGATGTCCGTAATGATATAAGTTCTCTGTAACAGTCAGTTTGACATCTAATGCTGGACGTTGAAAAACAACCCCTAATAACTTCCGAATCGCTTTCGCGTCAATGCTCAAGTCGTGCCCGAAAATGCTAACACTCCCCGACGTAGGCGACATGAGAGTAGACAGAATCTTAAAAAAGGTTGTTTTTCCACTACCGTTTGGACCGAGTAAGCCAAAAATCTCACCACGAGATACGGTGAAGCTAACGTTATCTAAAGCACACCGATTGCCGTATTTGTGTGTCAGATTTTCAACCGTAATTTGATCTTTCACCCCATACTACTGCTTAGTCAAGAATTTAGTCGGGAATCGGAGTTCCCTCCTACAAGAAGATACATTCCAGTAGGAGCGATCTCCGAATCGCGACCTACAATAATATGTTGACAAAGCACTACTTTTTAAGTTTCAGCGTGAAATCTTGCTTGACTTCCCCGCCAGCAGTGACGGTGACAGTAACAGGTTCTTTGTTATTGGTGCCGCACGCTTCATGCCAATATCCCAACTTATAGGTTCCGGCGGGGACATCTTCAAGTGTGAATTCACCCTTTTCGTTCGTCACAGCAAAATACGGATGCGGCACATAAGCGACCCATGCTTTCATCCATCCATGGATATCGCATTTCACTTCAACGGGACCTTCCGCATTCTTAGACTTAAAACGAGTGAGACGCATTTTTTTACGGTTCTTTGTTTGCTGTATGTTTATCTCGGTGTTATTCTTCTTTGTACCGAAGATATGCACATTGTGCGTTGCCTTGTCGTTATTCAACATCGTCAGGACGGTTCCAACAGGAATGATCTGCACATGCGGATCGAATCTACAATCCTTCTGATCAATTTCCACTTTTGCGTCCTTGTCAAAATCCTTGCCTTGTGAAATGTCCATCAGATATACAATTGTGTTCTTCAAAGCCATACCATCACCAACGACAAGCGATTCATCAAACTTATCTGTAACACCACAAACCTTCGGATCTTTTGTGATTTCGAGTTTTTTCTTTTCAGGCACTTCGCCTTCAAACTTTACAACACCACTAATTTTTCCACCGTCTTTAACAGTCGTAGATTTATATGCTTTGGGAAAAACAAGTTTATTCATCTCTTCTTCTTTTTCATGGCTGTCTGCAAACACAAACAGACCGAAGCCAAATGCGAAAAGAAGTATGAGACATGTCAACATTTTCGTTTTCATTTTTTATCTCCTTATAAAAATTTAACGTTATGAGACAATGTTGCCTCACTGTTTTGATTTGATTCAATAGAATTACGTATTTCTTTGTCGTACAAACTGTCGTAGTCCGACTAACAGACCAAACGAGAGAAGTGCCACTAACGGCGGATAAATAAACCTTCTTGACGAAGGAACTGGTTCTAACACAAAACTGTACCAACTTGAGATAACCCGTTTTGTATCAACATCTCCATTCGCACCATCCCATGCTGAAAAAGCGATTGGTACAAATACACCGGATTCAAGCTGCAGGTCTTTCTTATCATCCGTTTTTAGCGCACGTTTGACCCACAATTTGTATTGTCCATCAGTGTATTCACTTTTTGCTTGAATATCTCCTTGGACTTCTTGTGCCTCAGCATTGTTGATTCCTTTGGCTGTGAGTTCCGTAACCTTGTCTGCATCAGATGCTTTCCACTGCCACAGATAGACAGCTTTTCTTCCGCCCCAAAGGAAATAAGGTTTTTCAGCGGTGGGCCCTTTCGGCACTTTCACAGGAAATTGGATTGCAATTGCGTCCTCAAACGTTGTTCCAGTATCTTCGTCCTCTTCAACTTCGGTATTATGTGTTCGGTCATCCCAAGTAAAAAGAAAGACAACCTCTGTATCATTGTAAAATGATTTGACATTAACCGAGTCAATCGTTGGATTAAACTGGCGTGGTTCAACAATTATTTGTCCGACAAGGGGGAAGTAGCTTGATTCAAGCGTTTCCCAAGCGGCATCAGCTATTTCCGGCAACTCGTTTATTGTATATTGTGAGCGGAGGACGTTTTTGCCAATTGCTGGCTCTGGCTGTTTCTCAGGAGAAAGAGATTTGACGTAGTTCGCCAAGTGCCAACTTTTTACATTGAATGCTTTCATCGCTGTATCATAGATCTGTTTTTGTTCTTCGGTTGCATCACCATCCGCCATAAGGTCTAAGATTTCGTAAGCATTACCCATTTTTTCATCGAGTTGGTTATATTCTTCTTCCTCAGACTCTGTCATTTCGACTTTACTGTCCAATTCGTTATAGCGTTTGGATTGCTCTATAGTTAAGCCGAAAGCAGGGTCTTCAAACATGGGCATTGCTGAACCTGCAATTCCACCGATGAATCGCTTGTAAATGTCGTCTATACCGTTACCACCTCTGTAATTCCAACTTTGTGTGAGGTTTGCAGGCCAGCTTTTAAAACCCCACTCATCTTGCAGAGTTGGGGCGGACGTGCCATCGCCACGTCCTAAATTGCCGTGGCATTCAAAACATGCGAACTGCGTATAAAGGACCTTCCCAATTTCCACACTATCTTCTGAATAAGGGATTTTACCTTCTAAACTGATTTGTCGCGGTGGCGTTTCACTTTCTTTGAAGCCATCGTAGAAGGTTTTTATATATGCTACGACCTCCCAACGGTCATTAGCACTCAGCGAGGTTTCCCATCCCGGCATTGAAGAACCGGGCATACCTATGGTTATAATATCAAAGAGGTCTTGGTCAGTCGGAAGTTGACCGCTTTCTGTGGATCGAATCTTATACAGACCACGTGTAAAATCTCTTGGTCTTGGTAAGAGGTTTTCGGCTGCACTCCCATCGCCACGACCTTCAATGCCGTGACAGTGGGCGCAACTTTCTTCATAGACCTCTTTTCCTTCTTCGGAGACTTCCGGGGTATCCTGTGCATAAGTTAAGTTTAAAACAGAGAGTAGACCTAAAATAAGGACTAAATGGACAACATTCTTGGTTCTCATTTTAATGTCCCTCCCCAAATGTTCGATACGGATACCCAGTATAATCAGATAGGAAGAGGATAACGTCCCAGATTTCTTCTTTCGTTAGGTGATCTTCCCAGATAGGCATCGCTGAGTTCCACGGTGTGCCTGATGCAGGTAACCCAGGTCCACCTTTACTAATCCGCCAGAAAAAGAAGGATTCTTGGAAATTGGGGATGATGCCTGGGTCTTGGAAATTCGCTGGTAAAGGATTTAGCGCGTCCGCAAAATGCCCTTGCCCATCTAAATGATCCCCATGACAATAAAAACAGTTCTGGTAGTAGACCCGTCTTCCATTTTCTACATGTGATTTAAATTTTTCTGGGTCGTCCTTTTCATAATGACGATGAGGGTTTTCAACAGTTTGCATTGAGCCGATCACCTCATCTTTGTAGGTCAATTCAAGCGGTGGTGATGGGTGTGCATCACGCGGATCTCCGGGGGGATTGGCTTTTTGGGCAAGATTAGAATATGTATATCCGAGCATAAGCAGCGGAATTAACACTGCTAAAACGATACGCCTAACATGACGGTTTTCATCAACGAGTGTCTCGTGAATAGGACGAAGAAACTCCCGAAATCTTGTGTCTTCAACAGAGACATGCACCAAAATGGCGATTAGAATCAACGCCATATACATCGAAATCACGCTACTTGGTATTGGTTTTGAGATAACGCCACCCATAACAAATTCCAGAAATACCCAAGATATTATGAAAATTACGAAACATATTGTGAAAAGCGAAACTCTTTTCATGGGTAAACTCCTTAGCGTTTCTCGGTTATTCTGTAACTTCTTCTGCTATATCAGTCGGTGCTGTTTCTTCTGTTGCTGTTTCGCCTGTCAATGTACTTAAGTAAGCGAGTAAATCCGCCATATCCACTACTGTTAAGAGAATTGGAAAGTTATCTGGCATCGGCGACTTTACAAGCAACCTTTTACCATAGGCGAACGCAATAATTGCTTCCTCAATATCAAATGGATCGAAACTCTCTTCACCACCATCAACGATTATGACGATTTCATCGTCATCTATTGTTCCCGACACATGTTCACCGACAGTCTGTTCACCGTCAAAATCGGTAAGAGTCATCTGTTTTTTGACATCTGTTTTAGATAGCGTTTGGTTTTCGTCACCAACTTTGAGTGTTACTGTATCTTCGGTTTCCTCAACGATTTCACCACTTACAGAAGCGTCTGATCCTGTAGGTGTTAGCGTTAATGTGGAATACCCGTTTTCTATTAGATTAGTAAGGTCTTCTATTGGCTCATCATCAATATCACTCAAAAGTATTGTGTGTTCTTCCTCTGTACTGTCAGCTGCTTTTGTGCGAATAACAATCTTTTCATTATCTTGTGAGACGAGTGTTCCTTCGTAGGTTATCCCTTTTGCATTGACTTTAACTGTGCCGTAACCACTCACAATTTGTGCATGCGGTTTTAGGATTGATTCTTCAATATATCGTAATTCATTGAATGCAGCAATTTCTGAGAGTTCTGGTGCGGTGACAACTTCAAAGTCTTCATTTCCTTCTCCAGCTTTCGGATTTTCTAAACCTGTTACCTCATGACAAGAGATGCACGCTGCCTCTATAAATACCTTTTTACCAGCTTCAGGATCACCAGAAAGCAAGGGAGGGAGTGCTTCTGCTGTTGTTTCGGCTTTTGCTCTATCAATCGGTTCATCAAACGGGTTTGGGTCAATTTCACCGCCTTGGCTTTGCAGAAATGCTATGACCGCTTCAATTTCTAATTTTGTTAGCGCAATTGGATTTTTCCATACCTCTGGCATAATCTTACCGTATCCTGTGACTAAATATTTCCCAGGGTCATATAGAGATTCAATTAGATACGTTTTCGCATCTGTCCCAGGTACGCGGTTTGCGGCGTTTATGCCAATATCTGTTAAATCTGGACATCTGCCTTTTGGTGCTGAAGTATCCAAGGTGTGGCATGCGGCACACTGTCCTTTTCCGTTAAAAATTGCTAAACCTATTTCGGCTACGGCATCCGGATCGGTCCAGTCTAATGTTGTTACTGTCCCTGATGCAGTAGAAGTATCTGGCACAAGTCCTGCGATAAAAGCGTAAAACCAAATTACCCCAAGAGCAAACGACACTAATTTCATGACAGGAAACCAAACAATCACGTTCACCAGCAGCGAAATCATAAACCAGACAGACCACGGGAGTAGATTCTCAGAAGGGATAGGAAAAGCTGGTGCTTTCGCCACAAAGGCGATAAAACTCACAACCATTATGATTAGGCTTGCAATTCTAACGAGTGTGTTTTTCATCGTTTGTTCTCCCATTAGTCATCACTTTCCACAGTTGCTTCTGCTTCAATTGGCGTTGCCGGTTGTTTTTTCTTGTCACCCCACAAACCGAGCCAGAAGATAAACCCAACAAGTGCGAAGAAAATAACCATAATGATTGAAACCATGTTCACTGCATCACCAAGTGCAGGCGTAAAAGCATCAACGGATGTGTCCTTCTGAACACCAAAGATATGCCATCCTTCGCGCAGCCCTGAACGGGCGTATCCCATTAAACCCATTAGAGAAGTAAATGTAATCGCAAGCAGGATTAGAACGTATTGAGAGCGTTCTGTCATCTGTCCCCAATTGATAGTGCCTGATGTCGTTGCTTTTCGATATAGGAAAATATCAACCACTGTTACGACAACCATTACACCAAGTGCAACCAACACCTGCCACGGTGTTAACACATTGACGCGTGTATCGGTCGGAACGATAAACCCAACAATACCAATAACTACGATTGAGACGACTCCCAAAAAGAAAATTGCCGTAATAACAATATTCCCAATACCTTTCCAACTTACGGTCGGTGTCTTACCCGAACGTCTATAAAACAGGAAACTCAAAAAGGTAGTTAAAATAACTATATTTACGACAGTATTTTTGGAAGTCATCAAACCGAAAAGACCGAGATGCGGGTGGTTTGAACCTCCCATTGCACTTAGTTCGGAAGCTGTGGATATTTTAGAAAGAGTCCGCGGTGTCATCCATATAGCAACACCAATAACAATAATAGCAATCATATACGGACGATAGCGTGCATATATCTCTGCGCCTTGTATGCGTCCCATTCCAGACCAGAGGTAATAGTTTGCACCGATAAACAGCACCCCAATCATTACTGCCTGTATGATAAACAGCCATGAGAATAGACTACCCATCATATTGATGCCCATCGTGTTGTTGAACATGTAGATTTCTCTACCTAACCAATAACCAGCGAAAGGCAGTGGAATCAGTCCGCATAAGGCGATGAAGTTGCCGTTATATCCCATCCAATCGTAATGCGCTTTTTCCTCTTTAGTTTTAGCAACAAGGTAGCGAAATGCTGCATAAGCAGCTACAATGGACCCACCAAATGCGATGTTTCCAATAAGTCGGTGGATGTTGACTGGCATCCATGTGAAATTGTTAACTGCTTCCCATACCGTTCCCAAGAACTCACCTGAGGTTTCGTTGTGGAGAGAAATGACGGTTGTATCTGTAACCCCTTCAAGTACCTCCGCACGGGTCAACTCGGAATTCTGTGCTAATTGGCTCTCTAACCACTTCTCTTGAGTCTCGACAGATGCCTTTCCGTATTGTATAGCGGGGCTTGTTTGATAGGTGAGCCACGTATTTGATACAAACATGATCGCCGTACCCCATACGTTTAATAGCACACCAAGCACCAGATGCACCCATTTAAAACGACCTTTCATTTTGTCCCAACCGTACGAATATAGGTAAAGGGTAAAGGTCTCTCCAAAGAACAGTACGACATAAAAAATCATCGTCGGACCGAAGATGCCGCTCAGCTTGCTCAACACCTTTGGATAGCACCAAACAAGAACAAAAACGAGAACGCCACCGAGCAGCGCTGTTGTTGAAAATGCCCCCATACAGAGTTTGATAAACTCTTGTGCCATCCGGTCGTACCGCTCATCTTTGGTTTTCCACCCGATAAATTCAATAATCACCGCAAACATCGGGACACCGAGGATGAAAGAACCGAATAACAGATGTAATTGCGCGGCAATCCACGCTGCGTTTCGGCTACCAATCAGAGGGAATGGACGATATTCTGCATCAGTCATGTCCTGTGCAAATGCTGGCACAACTGCTAATAATACAGTACCGAGCAGTACAAAACCGAGTATGAAGTATAGTCTCTTTTTAGTTATAAGAGATGAGCAACAACGCATTTTTAGTTCTCTCAATTGTTAGGATGCACCACAAGGACGAAATTTTCTATCCTTATGTATTTATAGTGAATTATAAAAATATGTTGACAGATCTTCTGTAGGAGCGATCTCCGAATCGCGACGAATGCTGTGATAGTCGGGAATCGGAGTTCCCTCCTACAAATCAAATTGTCAAGTTAATTCTAAAATCCACCATATAATAGGATGAAGAATGCTTATTTTTTCTTAGGCGGCTTAAATTCAGAAGCTTTGAAATCCACATTTAAATCGCCACTTGCAGGAACTTGAACAGTTTTGTTTGCTGAACCGAGTTTTTCGTGCCACACCACCACACGTGCTCTACCAGCAGGAACATCTTTGATGGTATATTTGCCGGTGTCAGCTGATTTTTCATAATCATCTGGATGAATCCAGTTATTCTTATCATCTTTTTGTCCTGTTACTGTATAATAGTTGCTATTAACAGCGACAATATAACCGCTCATCCAAGCATGAATATCGCAAGTCAACTTGATTTCTTCTGCTTTAGTAATTTTGTATGGAACGACTATCCCTTTTTTCTGAATTATGAAGTTTTTTGCTTCATTTTTCGCAGCGTGCGAGTGAACATTGTGGGCAACCGGATCGTCAGAAGTTACATTAACAGTAGTCCCTATAGGAACTGCGATTACATGCGGCAAATAACGACAATCCTTCTGGTCAACCTTAGGATTTTCCTTAAGTGGTGTCACCTTCTGTCCACTCATGCGCACGTAAACTACAACGTTTTGAATACCTTTTCCTTTTGAAACAACAAGTACTTCAGATTTAGCACCTTTTGTAGCATCAATACAGTGTTGCTCTTGTGTGTTGATTGTCAATACGGTACGTGTTGTCGGTTCATCCATATCATAGGTTATAGTTCCAGTGATGTTGGCTGCAAAAGCAATACTCGTCATTGTGCTACAAAGAAGTAGCGCGATGATGGTTTTAAGATATTTCATCGTTTTTCTCCTTATATAATTCTTTTTATTATGTTAACACCTTAAGATTTGAAAAGGCAAACCCTTAAAAACAAACATCACGGATATCCGTGCGTTTTAAGGGCGGAAGGTTACTTTAATATATTCAAGAAGTTCTTGTTGTTCTTCATTACTGAGGTAGTAGTGAAACGCTGGCATATCGTTTTTGCCCTCACGGATGCTTTCAAGCAGCTGCGCATCATCGTGCATATCCCACAAATTGTTATCCGTCAGGTTAGCAGGGTCTAATTTTTTAAAACGTCCAATCCTTCCGTTGCCTTCACCACTATTTCCGTGGCATCCAGCACAATATCTTGCATATTTGTATTCTACTTGTGTTCGATACTTTGTGCTGGGATCAACCTGTTTTCCTAACCAAATGAACCCGTTTAGCCACACAAGAATCATGACGATAACAATGAGTAGATGTTTCATATAGGACGGAACCTCCCTTAGTAGGGACGAATTAAATCCGTTCCTACACTAACGACCTAACGAGATTAGATAATCACGAACCAACTGAATTTGCTTTTCAGCGTCGTTATCAGCATATCCATCAACTGCCATGTGCTGTCCACCGACGAGAGGCCATGCCTGCGGCATTGCAGTACCGGGTTGGAATGTCTGTGGGTTTTTCATCCAGTCTATAAGCCAATCTGCTTTCAGTCTTTGTTTCGCCAAGGAGAGGTCTGGTCTTCCTGCTTTATCGCTACCTTCAGGAATGATCTCACCTTGTGAGGGATGACATGAATCGCATTTCAACTCGTCAAAAATCTGTTTTCCGACACGCAATTCTGCACTTGTAGACATAGGTGGTTCGAGCGTTTCGTAGGGGAACGGCTCATCGTCTAACGCAGAGAAGTATTTTACAAGCGTTGTTGCTTCTTCGTCTGACATGTCAAATGTCGGCATTCGCACCTTGAGTCCGTAGCGTATATCGGAAGGGTTTTTGAGGAAATCAAACAACCAATCGGGATAAACTCTTGCACCTTCAGCTTGTAAGGTAGGCGGTGCTAACTGTTTTGCCGTGATTTCATCTAAACCCTCGTGCGCGATGATAACATCACGATAATCTCCACCTTCACCTTCTATCTCATGGCATCCAGTACAGTTATATTTTTTCACGACTCGTCTGCCAGCATCAATTTGCTTCTGCTTTTCAACACGATATGGTTCAACTGCATGGTCAAAGATGTAATTGAGTGGGTATTTCTGCGGTTGGAAACTTTTTAATAGCACTGCGATTGCCTTAGCATCTTCGGCACTAATCTGGAATACAGGCATACGGGAAACAATACGACGCGTTTGATAACGCCGCGGATCCGTAATTTTGCCAATTGTCCAATCGTGCCAGCTATGCTTAATATCTACAGTATCACCAAAGTCAAGTTCTTCAGCAAGTTTGGCACCGAATTCACCAAGATCTGCACCGACTTTGGACTCATTTTCAAACCCTGAGATTTCGTGGCAACCGAAGCATCCGTAAGTTCTAACAAGTTTTTCGCCTTCATCAACGTCTACTTCACCAATTGAAGCAGAGACTGCAGTCGGGGTCGGTTCCTGCAGATTCATGAGATATGCGACTACATTATCAAGTTCACGATTGCTCAAACGCAAACTTGGCATTGCCGTATCAGGATCGTAAGTTCTTGGATTCTCAACCCATTGGCGGAGATAGGTTGGCGTAACTTTTGATCCAACGCTGTCCAGCGCGGGAGCAAAATCGCTGCCTAACTCACCTACTTTATGACATGTTAGACATCCGACAGTTTTTACAGTCTCTTCACCTGCCCTTATAGCGCTTTCAGATTTGGAGTATGTGGCTTGTAATCCATCTAATGTTGGATCGTTCATCTCTGCGAGATAAGCAGCTATAGATTTTACCTCGTCAACGATACGTAACACATCATCTTTCGCGTACGGATACTCTGTGCCATCATCTGCCTTAATAACGTAACCAGTATCAGTTTCAGTGACGACACCGTTGCGTTGTCCGCCATTCTTAAAGTAAACAAGTTGACTCATGCCTTCTGCGGGGAAGAAATTCGGCATTGTGGTATTTGGGAGATACGCTTCCGGTTTTTTAATCCAATTCTCAAGCCATGCAATATCTACTTTACTTCCGACCTTTTTCAGTGAGGGGCCGACCTTCTGGATCTTATCAAGTGCGCTGTATCCTTCTACTGCGTGGCATCCATGACACCCAAGGTCTTCAAAGATCGCTAATCCTTTCGTCAGGTTCGGTGCATAATCCTGCGGCGCGTTTGTTTCTGGATTCAGACCGAAGTCTAACTTCATCACGCCATCGTGGCAACGTCGACAATTAGACTCCATGTATCCCTTTTTCTCTTCGGATGTTCTGCCTGTTTTTTTATCCATCCCAAGCACAGGTGTGAGCCAGTATTCAGCATGTGTTAAAGCATGAGCAGATTTCGCAGTTAACCCGTGTCCTTGACCGCCGTGGCAAGGCGTACAACCAAATTTTTCAAGCGGATGTTTTGCAAGGAGAACATCTCGATGCGGATGTGTTTGAAGAACTGCATCATAGCCTGTTTCATAAGATATTTCCACCTCGCCGAAGACATCGGGATCAGTGAAGGTAAGGACACCATTATCTGATAATTCATACTCATCTGCTTCTGCATCAAATCCATCAATCACAATTGTCTCACTACCGGGTTTGACTTTTGGATGTTTAAGTTGGTGTTTAACAAAATTTTCACCATCACCTTCTACTTCAAAAGTCTCTTGTGCTGATGTTTCATAACCACTTTTGTCAACTGCGAAATGACAAGTCGCGCACCTATCCGCAGTATAATCAAACTCTTCAAGATAGTATTGCACGATTGTTCGTGTTTCTCTAAAGGGGTTTTCCAGAAGGCTTCCGAGGAAATTACGTTTGATACCGCCAACATCTGCTATTTTTTCTTCAAGACGAACAACAGATTCAAATTGCGCTTTATCTGCCTCAAGTGCTGCGAGTGCTTCTTGTGCTGTTGTAATTCCGTCAGTGATTTCAGTATCTGTTGGTTTATATTTTTGTGCGATTAGGTAGGTGGAAAGTGCTACCTCGGGATCACCACTATTTTGATAAAAATTGGCAAGTGTTTTATTCGCATCAGCAAATTCAGCTTCAGCATTTAGGACAGCGGATGTTAATTCGCCTTCAATCCGTTTTTCATACTCATCTAATTTCTCTTTCCATTTTTTAACTGTTTCAGTGTATTCACCTTGTGCCTCGTGCAAACTGTGTTGATATTTGTAGTTAATCGCGTCAGATTTGCTTTGCTCAAATTTGCGTTCTTGCATTGCTTCATCTAATTCAACCTGCTTTGTATTGACTTCTTTTTCCAAGTCTCTTAACTGTTTTTCGTCAATCTCAGGTTTGGAGGGTATTTCAGGCAAGTTTTTCTTGGCACTTGTCAATTCTGCATCTGTCTTCTCATATTCGTATTGATAGAATCGTTGTTGAATTTCTTTCCATGGGCGGCGCGTGATCATCTCATCCCAAAAACCCCAAATTGTCACCAACCCTAACAGTGCTGACAGAATAAAGAACAAAACAGAATATGATTTTTTTTCAGCGTGAATCTCTTTTTTGCTCTTCACGAAATATATAACCTCCAAGTTAATCAATATTTATGAACAGTGTTGAGAACGAAAACTAAAGTTAAGTCGTAAAAATTAGATGTTAAACCAGGGCGATACCCAAACATATTTGATATTTAATGCTAATCGAAGAATCATTTTAATTGGCAATGCAACCATACTTAAGAAGAGAAATGAAACAATAACATATCTCACGAGCCCCAATTCTTGTAAAAAACGGCTTGTTTTGTATTTCCAAAAATAGAAAATAGGTCCGAGTGCAAAATAACCAGCAACGACAGCAAACCCAAAGAAATTTGCTGTCGTGTCATCACGAATTCCAAAGAGGTATGACAGATTAACATTGGTTAAAGGCACGATCTTGTGTGGATCCCAATACTGCCACGGCATAAATATATTCCACCCCGGTCCTCTTAGGAACGTCCCGACAATCATCAAGACAATCCACAATATGATAAATCCAAAGCTGAACACAGCGAGGGCGAATGGTCGTTCCTTGATTGTATAATATCCTTTGCCTTTGGGGTTGATGTCAATATAAGGAATAGCAATGAGTCCTGCAATAATAAAACCGGGTAGGACAACGCCTGCGATCCATGGATCAAAGTAGACCAACATCTCTTGGAGCGCGAGGAAGTACCAGGGAGCTTTGGAGGGGTTAGGTGTTTTGGCGGGATCACTCGGCTCTTCAAGGGGTGCGTCAATCATAATTGACCAAACACCGAGCACCAGCATTATGATTATAGCACAAACAAATTCATTCCGACACAGATATGGCCAAACATATACTTTGTCATTCAGTGCAGCATCTGAAGGGACACCTGCGCGATCAGTCTGGCGTGCTTGTTTATATGCTAACCACATAAAATAGGGTATCAAAAAGAGCATCGCCAAAATCGGAACGTTATCAGGCTTTGATACCAGTGCTAAAAAATGCTCCATAGTTTAATTCGGTCTCCTTCTAAAGTAGAGAAAAACAATCACCGTAATAGACAAGTTTTATAGAGGTCCAGATATTCCACCATCTTTACGAACACGCCAAAAATGCAATGCCATCAACAGGCTTGCTACTAACGGAACAGCAACACAATGTAAGATATAGAATCTTAACAACGTTGACGGACCAACAATTGTCCCTCCAAGTAAAGCAAATCGCACATCGTTTGCTTGGGTAACAATGTCTGTTGGTGTGAAAGGCCCCTCATGTCCCAGCACGGGAGTAGCACGTGCCATGTTTGTTCCGACTGTAACTGCCCAATAAGCGAGTTGGTCCCACGGTAATAAATAACCAGTGAAACTCAGGAAAAATGTAATAAGTAGTAGTATAACACCGACTGCCCAATTGAATTCACGCGGTTTTTTATAGGAACCTGTCAAGAAGACGCGGAACATGTGCAGCATTACGGAAATAACCATACCGTGTGCTGCCCAGCGGTGCATGTTGCGGAGGAGCATACCGAAGGGAATGTCAAATTCAAGAGCCTGTACATCACGGAAAGCGTATTCGGCTACCGGGCGATAATAAAACATCAACAAGACACCAGTAACAGCCGTCACAAGGAACATCAAAAAGGTGATGCCTCCCATACACCATGTAAATCGGAAGTTGAGTGCGTGGCGAGAAATACGAGGTGGGTGTAAATGCAGCCAGACATTTTGCAGAATTTGCAATGTGTAACGGCGACCAGTGTTTTCGTAACCGTGCCGAAAAATAGATTTCCAAATATCGGAATTTGTAATCTTTTCCTTTAGTCCTTTACGTTCTTCGTTCATTATCTTCCTTTTTCAGTCTGATGATGCCAGCATCTTCTCAGACGCAATTGTGTCCTCCTAAATTAGACTTTTAGAGAAGCACCAGGGTTCCCCCATTGATCTTTTTCACCCAGAAACTTGACCGACTTATCAATTTGAAGTTGTCCGTCTTCAGCCAGAGTAATCTTGACACGTTCAAGAGGGCGTGGTGCGGGTCCTTCATAGTTTATGCCATCTCGGTCAAAACCACTACCGTGGCAAGGGCACTTGAATTTACTCTCGGAACTGAGCCATCGTGGCGTACAACCCAAATGCGTACAGGTCGTTAACAGCGCGTAGAATATTCCATCCTCTCTCCGAACAATCCACACACCAAACGGATCTTTTTTATATTTTTCGCTGACACTACCGGGTGGATATTCTGCAGGAAAACCTGCTTTAAAGACAGATGAAGGTTCATACAGAACACGCGGATAGAGATACCGTACTAACCCTGGACCGAAACATAATCCGAGTGCAGCCGTGAAACTTCCCCAACCAAGATATTTGAAAAAATTACGTCGAGATGACATTCTGTTTCCTACCTAAACCTAAATTTACATTATGTAAAAGTATAACACAATATAAGATTCTCTGGCATAAATTTAGCCCTTTTAAAATTGCTGTATCACGGATATCCGTGAATTTCAGAGTATTGAGAGTTGAGTGAAATGCTTGTGGCAAACTGTCTTATGCACAAAAAATTGCATAGGCATCAATTCAGTGATAGATACTCTTGTAGGAGGGCTTTGTAAGCCCGATATAATCGCGGTTGAAAACCGCTCCTACAAAGAAACTTACCATTTACCACTACCTATGAGTTCGCCTCAATCAACTTAACCTATGATCTGTGGCTCATCATGCATCTGGTACAAGAGAAAAAGGGGTAGGCACAAGGACCTATCCCTACGATGGAATGAAACCAAATCTTGGCGATTACAATCGTTCATTAGACAAACTATCATAAATAATCTGACAGGAGAAAAGATCAACTTAACAACCCAAAAAAGTAACATCTACTGAATAATTTTCACATTGATAATTGGGCTATCTTGTACAAAAGCCTTGCCGTTGATTACCGCTGTAGCACGGAATTTAACTTGGTAAGTCTTGGGTTCGAGTGAACTGAGTGCCTCAAGATCAACCTCAACGTCATTTTCGTTCATAGGAATCGTTGCCTCAGGAACAGTGATGCCTTCCGGTACCGTTATTGGCTTGATAGTAACGAAATCTGTAAAACTCCCTCGTCGGACAATGCTCATAGTAAGTTTAGCAGATTTTTTTATTGGTTCACTTTTTTCCGCTGTCTCAGGTGTTTGTTCAGATTTTTCCGTTGGACTCGGATTAGAAACAGCAACAACTCCATCTTGATCTGCAGCCGCAGCTTCCGTTTCGCTTGCTTGCTTTGGGAAAACAATGCTAAAACGTAACGGTTCAATCGTAACGATGAAAGGTGCTTCAACAACCGTTAGAGGAATAGCAGGGGTTGATTCGGTGAAACTTTCCCGATTGAGATTTGCTGTTCCACTAACAGAAATATAACTTGTGCCGGGTATAGGAACAACAGAAAATTGTTCACGGCGTTCAACGGTTCCTGCCCGAAGGGAAATCACGGTGCTATTTTTTCCTGCAGGGATTGTAGCTTTGCCGCCTGAAATACGTTGTGGCATTCCCTGGACCGTAAGGGCGATCGGGGCATTAAAACCTTCTCGTCGATCGGCTATAATATGAAAGTTCGTGGATTTGTTGTGAACCACATTTATATCAACATCTGCAAATGAGAGCGTAAATGGTGGTGCTTCCATCACTGTGAGTAGAATTTCTTGAGGTGATGCTGTTTCTTCTATCCGACGACCACCAACAGCACCAACACCGACAATAGAAAATGGATGGAGTCCAAGCGCTGCATCCGTAGGCGCTGTTATCGTCAACAATCCTTGGTTTTGACCGGCATAGAGAATTGTTGGACTCACCACGAATCCTTTGGGGAGGTCTGGAGAGTAGAAGCGGAGTGCGCCATTAAATCCGTCAACGCGCGCGGCAGAAACCGTCAACATCAAAGTACCGCCTCGACTAATGCGAGGATTATCGGTACTAACATTTACTCCAAAACCAGGGTTAAGCGGACGAATAGTGAGTCTGTAGGGGTAATCACCGCCACCTGCGTCATTTAAATCGCGCACTGAAATACCGTAATCGCCTGCTTCTGGGAACGTAAATGCAACAATCGCATCTACTCCACTTGCATCATCATTAACGCTTAATACTTGTTCTTCAACGCTATCTTCTGCTTCGCCTTTTTTATGTGAATATATCGTTAGCAGTGGATCCAGTTTCGACCGAAATTCGCGTGCCTTTACTTCAAAAACGAAACGTGCCCCTTTTTCTACTTTAATGGAATATCTATCTACATCACCTGCTTTTTCTATTTTCCCATTTACTGTTATCGGTGTTCCGATTTTGTTTTCTTCTGCTAAAGCGTTATTTGGCTCTGTTTCATTTGCCTCGTTGAATTCACCTATAGCATAAGGGTAGGGATTCGTCTCTAAACCGCTTGGCGTACTGACTCGAAGTTGTTGAATACCGAGAGAAGCGTCAGGTGAGATGTCAAGTTGTATCGCATTCACTGAGCCTAAATTTGCTCCTGCAACGTTGACATTGTTTGCAGCACCACGTTTTCCACCCAGTGGAAAAACACTTTGAAGATATGGTAACTCTCCGATACTTAACCGATACAAGTAATTTCCACCACCTTGATAGCGGATGTCGCGTAGGTAAAGAGTGTATTCACCTTCTTGTTCGGTTGTGTAATCAATAAATGAATCCAATCCGTTTCCGTCTCCACTTTTTACTACTTCAGTTCCACTTGGGTCGAATAGTTCAATATAGGAATCTAAAGGGGACCCCATACGTTGTGCGTTTATGTCGCAAATAAGACGCGCACCTTTTTTGAGTTTAAAACGGAACATATCAACATCGTCAATTGACGCAACTGTACCGTTAACAGTAACAGGTAATTCAAGCATGTTTGCTTCTGCAGATGTGGCATTTGGTTCCTGTTCCTTGATTTCAGGAAGGTCGCCGACGATGAAGTTTTGCGGATTAGAAACACCGTTCGGTGTGATAAGACGTATTTGATGGTTGCCTAATGGGGCTTCAGGTGCAATTTGAAATGAAATAACTAAGCGGGGATTGTCTGGAATGTTGCCAGAGATACCTGATCCATTAAAGCGGACTGTTGCCGCGGCAGCTTTTTTCTTTATTTCTGCTGTGATTCCCTCTTTGTTAAACCATATCTCAGCATTTTCGTTGATGTTTTTGCCTTCAAGTGTAATGTCAATGGTTTGTCCGCGTTGTGCTGCGCGAGGTGATATACTTGTTAGCTGCGGTGCAACCTGCGCATGTGCTATGCCAGCAGCTATAAAGAGAATCAAGACTATTTCAAAAAGGAACTGCGGTCGTTTGTACTTTGTTTTTCTGTGTTTACAAAATAGCGATTCAGGCATTTTGATTACCTCTTAGCAAGTGTTGCCATTTTTGTGTCTAACTAAATTTGGAATCGATTTTCTTAGGAAGTGTAGCAATATTAGGGATCTGAACTTGAAATTACAGTATTTGGTATAAACCACCTGTACGTTAGGTTAAAGACCATGAATCTAATAGTATACTTTCAAAGTTGGGTTTCGCTATCGCTCTACCCAACCTACGAAGTATCGGTGAGTATTCCTAAATTTCACCATATATTAGAAAACCTGTGCTTGAACTATAATTGTCCAAGCACAGGTTTAAGAATTAGAACTAATTTAGAATATCCCGGTAATGACTTCACCTTTGACCAATTCACGTGGTTGGTCTAAGTGATTCATCACAATAGTGTGCGGGTCAATACCAAGCGTGTGGTAAATCGTAGCGAGGATATCCCGCGGATGCACTGGTTTCTCAAGAGGCGTTGAACCTGTGTCATCAGACTTACCGTAAACCTGACCACCTTTGACACCAGCACCAGCGATTAAACCGGTATAGCAATACGGCCAGTGGTCACGCCCGTCTGGTGCGTTTCCGTTACCAGAGGTGCTAACACCCATTCTCGGTGAACGACCAAATTCCCCAATAGCAAGAACAAGCGTGCTTTCCAACATACCGCGCTGATCTAAATCTTCGAGTAGTGAAGAAACCGCACTATCCAATTTCGGGCAGTGAAGGTTTTTCAGTGGTCCGAAGTTAGCTGCGTGGGTATCCCATGCCGTAGTATTTGGATTGCCGTTCGCAACAGAAGGCCAGTTGACTTGAACGAAACGTGTGCCAGCTTCAACCAGTCGGCGTGCAAGAAGTGCGCTCTGACCAAATGTATGACGACCGTATTTGTCACGCATTTCGTCAGTTTCCTGCGCCAAATCAAACGCGTTACGTGCCTTCTGAGATAAGATGAGGTTATACGCTTTTTCGTAGTATTCGTTCAATGCGTAAGACTCTGCTACTTTGTCAATTTCGGGCATATTGGCGTTGATTGTTTCAAGGAGCGTTTTCCGCCGCTGTAAACGAGCGGGTGGAATTTCTGGACGTAGCGTCAAATCGTCAAGATTTATCTCCGTATTGGGGTCCTGGAAGAGAAAATATGGGTCATACGCTCTACCAAGGAAACCCGCATTTCCACCTTTACCGATGATGCCACTTTCTTGCATAGGACGCGGGAGTTGGACTGCTGCCAACATCGGTTCATCTGGCGGTCTGATCTTGGCGATATGCGCTGCAGCGTTTGGATGATCAGCAGGTGAAGGTGGGTCAAGCTGCCCTGAAGGTGCAACCTTGTCCGGTGTTTCGCCTGTAACCATCTGGTACATCGCAGCAGTGTGATTGAAAAGTCCTGCTGGCGTGTAACTTACTGAACGGATAAGACATGCTTTATCCATCTGTTGCGCCAAACGAGGCATTGTTTCTGACAACTGAATGCCAGGGACATTCGTTGGGATAGGATTAAATTCACCACGGATATTAGAAGGTGCATCTGGCTTTGGATCCCAGATATCAATGTGACTTGGTCCGCCTTGCAAGAACAGGAGAATGACAGAATTGGCTTTGCCCCAACCGTTCAGAGGCTTCGCGGGGTCAACTGTCGTGCTTGCCTTGGCTTGGAGTGACAATACTTGTGGTATGCTAATGCCCAGCATCGCCGCGCCACCCACGCGGAGAAATTCTCTACGTGAGAACCCATCACATAATCTTCCGGGTGCTTGTGGTAACGATAACATCAATTATTTCCTCCATTTTCTGTGCCATCTCCGTTGTGGAACGCACAGATCGGTATAGGGCTTAGCGATTGAACAAGAAAGCGGGACTATTAATTAATGCCCACATTAAATCTTGCGCGCCTTCTTCCTTAGATTCGGCACTTGCAAGATGTTCAGCCGCTGTCTTATATTCATTTTCTTGCGGTAACCGAGCAAATGTTGCGAGATACATCTCTTCAATGAGTGTACGATCATCTTTATCTTCTTTGATGAGTTTAGCAATTCGTCCTTTAGGATCAATAATTGCATTCGCAACCGTCGGTCCGTTGATAAGGTTCATCGCATGTGCGAGGCTTACTTCTGTCGTTCTTTCACATTCACATGAACTTTCGCGTTCTGGACGACCAAACAATTTCAAAAAGCCGTCATCCTTAACTTTGCTGTCAGGCAATTGAACAGCACGGAAGTCTTTTGGAACACCTTCAAACTTCGGTTGACTTCCCGTAGCAACGCCGATAGCATCTAACAACTGTTCTGCTGTCAAACGTCGTGCAGTTGCATGCGAGAAATTAATCGTATCTGCTTTGTTCCACTTGTTCGTCTTGATACTCTGTTGATAAGTTCGAGAGCGAGCGATTGTTTTCATGATATGTTTTATATCAAAACCGCTATCTACGAAATCTTTCGTCAGTGCATCAAGCAATTCTGGATTACTTGGCGGGTTACTTGTTCGTATATCATCGACGGGTTCAATGATACCGCGTCCCATGAAGTAACTCCATATACGGTTAACACCTGCTTTTGCGAACATCGGATTTTCAGCAGATGTGAGCCATTCTGCCAGAGATTCCCGCTTATCGGGAACATCTTCCTTTGTTTCTCCAAACGGAACTGATGCTGGAACAACTGCCAACGTTCTTGGATGTTTAACCGGAGTAGGATTGAAACTTGCGTATACAACTTCTTCACCCGGTAACCGTCCGTTCTTCACTTTAACATCTGAGAAAAATGCCCCCAATTCATAGTATTGATTTTGGGTCCATACTTCAAACGGATGATCATGGCATTTGTTACAAGAGAATCTAACGCCAAGGAAAAGCTGAGTCGTGTTTTCCACAGCAGCAGTGTATTCGCGCGAAACACGGAAATAATTTGCCGCTGGATTGGAATACGCACTACCAGTTGCAGTAATCAAGTCATGCACAAATTTATTATACGGACGATTTTCGGCAATTGATTCATGTATCCATTGCTGGAAAAGCCACATGCCGCGTTCACCGAGGAATTTACGGTTTGATTGTAACAGGTCACCCCATTTATGTGTCCAATGGTCAACATACTCAGATGTTTCGGCCAGTGCATCAATCAATTTTTCGCGTTTTTCCTTAGACGGTGTTTTATCCGCGAGGAAATTCCTCACCTGATCGGGCACTGGTGGAAGTCCCGTCATATCAAAGTAGATACGCCGAACGAATTCCTCATCTGTGCATAATTCAGATGGCAAAATCTTCAACCGTTTCAGTTTGTTATGGACATGTGTATCAATGTAGTTGTATTCAGGCGTTTCAACCCACTCAAAACCGCTTCTATCATCCATAACGATGATGCCGTTTGTGCTATAAGCACCTTCATATCGAGTCAAGATAGCGGTTTCTCCACGGCGTTCCGCAGTAACCACACCTTCGTCTGTCACCTTCGCGACTTCACCCACACTGCTGGTAAATTTTGCTTCACGGGTAACATCGCGTGTTGTGCCATCAGGATAGTGCGCAATGACTATCAACTGTTGCTTATTTCCGGGAATAGACAACTCCGCGGATCCCGGAATTACCTCTAACCTTTCAACTCGTTTAGTTTTTTGGACATCAGACGCTACGCCTTCACTTATCCATTGATGGATGAGTTCGTAATCACGCGAACCCGGCACGATTACCTGACCACCTTTGTGTGGCACTTCAGATGTCGGTTTGAGTAGCATGAGACTCTGTTCGGGAAACGCACGATTGAAGCGACGACCAGATATATCTTCAATCAGGAGTTCATAGTCGAATTCCGGATCGTAGCCGCGCAGTGAGAGTTTGAAACCGTTTTTACCTTTTGCAGCACCGTGGCAGGTGCCGTTATTACAACCCGCATGGCTTAAAATAGGCATAACATCTCGCACAAAACTCACTGGCGGTGCATCAATACTCTTGATGGTTACCGGTAATTCTGTGCTGACATTTTTGACTGTAACTTTAATTGCTGCCGTTCCAACTGAATTCGGAAAGATGTAGCCATCTTCATGCAATTTTACCCCATCTGATGTAGGTTTTAGCACTGCCCAAGATGTTACATCAACCCATTTTCCGTCTTTCGTTTGCCCCGAAACAAGTACACGACGACCATCACGCGCATGTTCTAACGTTAGCGACTCAGGGTGAGTCTTTAGTGCTTTAATTTCAGGAATGTCTACACTCGGCACTGTCTCCTCCATTTGACTCCAACTTGAATACTGAAACATCAAACAGCAGGAGAATGCAACAAGAAGTGCAATAACCAAATTATAGCTGAGTTTCACATTAACCTCCATAGATGATATGAAACTTTAACAAAGCGGTTTAACCCGCCTATCTACTTTTACCTCTGATTTTTCAAATGTCCCCAGACAACCGGCAATTTGCCGTGTGAGGATACGTCTAAATACGCTGATTCACTTGCTAACCAATTGATAACATTTTCTGTAATTTGTTCTAACTGGTCTCTACTTTTATTATTCTCATGGTAGTTTGGAAGCCGCCAATTCATATTAAACACTTTGCCGTCTCCTGCTTTCCAATAGCCAAAAGCTGCAATTCTGTCCGTATAATTAGCGCCACCTTCCCACGCATGAGCGAGAGTGGTAAAATTCTTTGCAAGACTATCAAAATAGTCACCGCTTTTCGGATATCCAGTTGAATTTAACTGAATCCTATCATCAAGTTTGGGAGCTTTTCCATCAACATTCACAAGCCCCTCAACCAGTCCGAGATCGAGTGTTTCTTGTAACACGATTATGCCGACTTTGCTTCCATCGTCAAGAATGGGTCCAAATGCGCGTGGTTGAGCATTCTCAAGACCCATCGGTGTAGCATAACTAAATGCCTTACCTGTCAACAGGAGGGCACCTCCGCTTTCCGCATAATCCATGAACGCGTCAAGTTCGGCATTGGACAAAGCACCAGGGTCAGAATCCCCTTCATTCCACCAAACGACAGCGAAATTTTTTAACTTATCACTCTTTATGTCACCTTTACCCAATTCCGTTGTTTTAAACGTGTCTTTTGCGAATTCCATTGCAGGTTTGGTAAATGGCCCGTTATCGCCCAGATAGAGAAATCCTACCTCTACTACTGCTGCATTTCCTAAATTTAAACCACATATTAGCATTAATGTCAAGCAAAATAGAAATTTTCGGAACATTTTTCCTCCTGATTATTGGGAGTGATCGTATATCCTAATTATCACACTTTATACAAAAATGAGCAACTAATTTTTGAGAAACAATCTATTACATTGGACCTACGCGTTCAGAACCTCTGTCCATAGCAAACATCGACGCATCAAAACTTCTTTTTAACAAATCAAATTTAATACTTTGCTTCCCTGATACATGCCATAGATTGTTGAACTCATCAGGGTCATCAACTAAATCGTAAAGTTCACCCTCTTCGTGTCCGTGATAAACTATTAACTTATAACGCTTATCTCGGAACATTGTTGCGAAAGTATGGTCACGCATATCAAGTGCATCATAATATTCACATCGGACGAAATCACGATGATGGTTTTTATCTGCTTCCCCACTGAGAATAGGTAATAATGATCGTCCGTGCATCCCATCAGGAATTGGTAACCCTGCTAATTCCAACAGTGTAGGCACTTTGTCAACAAGTTCAACGAGTGCATCACTTTTTAAACCGCTTTCAAAGTGCCCTTGCCATGAGAAAATCAACGGCACCCTGACTAATCCTTCATAAAATCGACACCCTTTTTGTATAAGTCCGTGATCACCAAGCATCTCTCCATGATCACTTGTGAAGATGATAACGGTGTTTTCTCGTTGACCGGTTTCATTGAGTGCGTCCAGTATCCGACCTAACTGATCGTCAATCAGTTTTATCATTGCATAATATGCGGCTTTAAGCGTTTCAGCATCCCTTCGGCCAACGATTTCAGGCTTCAATTTGCTACGCGGTGACTGTGCCAAAATTGGATTCCGTATGTCTAATTCATCCGGTGTTTGAACTTTTGACTGAAAGTCAATCTGACGCAACCGATGCTGCTGTTCTAAATCACTCTCCTTGAAAAGCGGTTCGGGCATGTCTGCTGGATCAAACTGCTCCCTATATGATTGTGGCGGATTGAACGGTGGATGCGGGTCATAGATGTTGACACTTGCAAGCCAAGGTCCATCCCGTTCCTCGCTTATGAATTCAATCGTCTTTTCTGCACACCAAGTCGTTTGGTGTAATTCTGCCGGCACGCCTTCAGGGTTCTTCGTTAACTCGCCAAGTATATATCCTTTTGAACGAACCCAATCCGCGTAATCGTGACCTTCTTTCCAATCATCTCGTGGTGCATGGCTATATTGCCAATAGCGGTACCCGTCGTTTGCACGTGGTTCTATTCGGCGAAAAGCACTTGCAAGATGTAGTTTTCCAATTAATCCACAATCGTAACCGATGTCTGCAAGTGTCCGCGTTATAAGTGGATGTGTCTCTGGAAAACAGTCGTTTCCATTACCATTAACATGTGTAGCACTCGGATACATGCCTGTTAAGAAACTTGCACGACTCGGTGTACATATCGGACTTTGACAATAGGCATGTGTAAATGCTACGCCATCTGCAACCAAACTATCAATGTTTGGTGTTGATACGTAAGGATTTTCTAATGCTCCTATTGTATCGTAACGTTGTTGGTCTGTGCAAATCCAAAGGATATTTGGCGTTTCAACAGACATCTTTTGTTTCATCTATTTTGCAGTTGCAGTAAATCCCGCTGTTTTAATAACGTTCGTGAGTTCGTTAACTTTAACACTGTTCTTCCGAACCTTAATAATTGCTTGATCGGGTAGAGAAACTTCAGCACTGATAACGTTTTGATGTTTTGTAAGTGCATCCTGCACTTTTGCGACACAAGCCGGTCACGTCATACCTGTTACTGTTAAAGTTACATCCTCACTTGCTGTTGTTTCAATTGGCACGGACATAAAGATATTCAATTGTTTGCCTGAGTTAGCGTCAAATATACGGATTTTTCCGTCAAAACCGCCTGTGGCGAGTTGCGTGCCATCAGGATGAAATGCAAGAGCAAAAACCCCGACGGTATCACCTTGCATGGATACAAGCCGTTTTCCGTCTGCTACATTATAAATTCGCGCTTCACCTGCAGCATTGCCGACAGCAAATTTGGTGCCATCTGCTGAAAACGCAACTGATTCAATTGAACCTGACTGCGCTTCGTAAGCACGGATAAGGTTGAAATCTGTGTTGCCAACGTCCCTACGGGTTTGACGGAACATTCTGTAGAGCCGTGGTATTCTGTCTTCCCCGACACTCAAAACTTGATCAGTATTCGGATGTCGCGCTATAGCGTTTATTTCACCATATCCTTTGTTACTTGAATTGACATCATCTACGAAAGAACCCGTATCTACTTCAACCAATTTGAGTGCCGTATCACGACTACAACTGACAAAATGTGAACCGTCAGTAGAAAAAGCTGTACCGAAAACCCAATCACCGTGATTGTCAAATTTTACAAGTTCCTTTTCGTCTGCGATTGAGATAACGCGTACCGTTTTATCCGAACTTCCAAATGCAACACGACTGGCATCGGGTGAGAAAGAGAGTCCATAGATCGTATCATAAGTGGAACGTATTGCTTTGATAAGTTTGTTAGTTGCGGTATCCCATAGCTGCACCTCGCCAAATTGTGCTGGGGATCCGCCTGCAATCCCAACTATTTTTCCGCCATCAGCATAAACAATTGATTGAATGCGACGCGCTTTTCCTACCAATCGTGCTTTTAGTTCAAAACTCTTTGAGTCATACAGCAAAACTTCATTAACACCAGAGACTGCAAATATGCTTCCATCGGGTGAATAAGCCATAGCAGAAACTACGGGCGGCACTGTGTAACTTGGATATTCTGCGTCCGTTTCGTCTGCTTCTTCAGGTGTATCGTCTTTCGCTCCTTCAAGAATCCAACGTTTAAATAGGTCAATTTCTTCTGCGGTAAGCGGATCTTGGTTTTGCGGCATCGCGGGTGGGTCACCGGAGATGAGTTCAATGAGGAGGCTTTCGTCCGGTTTGCCAGGGATGATTGCTTCTCCTGCCATTCCGCCACGCTTGAGTTCGGCATAAGATGTAACTATTAGGTCTGCATTCGGATCGCCAGGATGATGACATCCTTGACAGCTCCGTTTGAGGATAGGCACAATCTGTTTGTGGTAACTGACTGGCTCCTTTTTGCCATGACCATCCGCCATCACGAACGGATTCCACACTACGAAACAGAACAGAACAAACCCTAAATAATTCAAAGACTTAAATATTGATTTTTCCATGTTTGTTGAAAACACTCCTCCTGTTACAAACGTTTTATACCAGGCTGCGTAATAGAATGAAATTTTAATATAATTTTGAAATAATTATACCACAATTTCATTATACAATTCAAGAAAAATCCCATTTATGGGTGTAAAGTTTTGTCAATGATTATTTTTTTAAAAATTAACTTGACAAATCAATATATTTATGTTAATATTATTATCACGTAATTAAATAATGTTCTCAATACACTCAAAATTTCTAATGAATAAAGAGAAGAAAAACAAAAAAGCTGAAAAATCACGTCACATTCCTTGTCCTGACTGGGTTTTACCACGTCACTGTGACGTGCAAAACGTCCTAAATGTGACGTGTAACGTCCTAAATGTGACGTGCAAACGTCCTAAATGTGACGTGCAAACGTCCTAATTGAAGGTGTCCATCGGGAAGGAGAAGCGAAACTCAACCGATAATATGCTTTGTAAGAAAACTTTACACCCCATTTATAATCAAATCTAAAAAAGTTAATACATCTTCTCAAGATTTGCAGCGCTTGTATTAGGGCAATTCATTGCACTATTTAATGATTAACGTCTATGAATTTCGGATTTTAACTTATTTTAACTTAATGTAACATTTGCAATAGAAATGACGTATTTTCCTTAAACTTTCGCAGTTTTTAGAGTTCTGTTACGAGAAGTTTCCATTATGACTTAAAAACTATCATGAAGCAATAATGTTATACAATCAAGTAAAAAGGAGTTGATAGAGTGGATAAATTTTTTTTCAAGAGGAGTTTATGTTTTTTCGGATTATTACTATTTTTTATCTCTGCGGGGTGTCAAAACGAGAAAACAGACATTACAAACGCCAAACCGACGACTGAGAAAAAACTTAACGTTGTAGCGACAATTGGTATGATTACCGATGTTGTGAACAATGTTGGCGGCGATAGAATTGATGTTACTGGGATTATCGGTGAAGGGGTTGACCCACATCTCTTTAAACCGACTGCCAGGGATACCAAACGACTACTGGACGCTGATATTATCTTCTACAATGGATTGCATCTTGAAGTGAGGATTACAGGTACTGTTTTTGATAAAATGAAGGATAAAACGAAAGCTGTCGCTGTTACGGATGGGATCGATCATTCACGACTTCGGGTAGCAACAGAATTTATGGGCGGTTATGACCCGCATGTGTGGCATGATGCGTCTCTCTGGATGAAGGCAACTGAAAGGGTCCGCGACACATTGGCTCATACAGACCCAAAGAATTCCGATTATTATCATTCTAATGCGAAGAATTACCTAACGAAGTTGCAAGTTCTGCATGAAGATATGCAAAAGCTTGCTGCACAGATACCTGCTAAGCGTAGGGTTCTCGTCACGACGCACGATGCGTTTGGTTATCTTGGAAAGGCTTACGGTTTTGAGGTGCGTGGACTTATGGGAATAAACACAGAAGACGAAGTTGGAATTGCGGATGTGAGGGAACTTGCACAGTTTATCATTGAACGTAAAATCTCAACCATGTTCGTTGAGACTTCTGCAGCGCCGCAAGGTATCTACGCGGTTCAAGCGGCCGTTAAGGCAAAGGGTTTCAATGTAAAAATCGGCGGAGGGCTTTTCGCTGATGCAATGGGAACACCCGGAACGCGTGAGGGAACTTATGTCGGAATGATGCGCTATAACATTGATACTATTGTGAATTCACTTCAGACAGAGTTGGCTTATCAGGAATAGTTAAGATGTGAAGTGTGATAGGTTATAGTAAAGCAATCTGTTTTGTTAGGCGGGGTCTGTGTGCCTCGCCTTTTTGATTCATTGTTCTCCTCTTTGTAGTAGCCGAATTTATTTGCTTTTTCATTGACACCATTGACAAAATAAAGTATACTGCATTTATGTAAAAGATAATTATTCAAAACGAAAACGATACTATGGAGGAACATCTTTAATGACAACATGGTTTAAGCGAAACTGGCAGGCCCCATTTATCGGCACCTTATTTTTAGCCCTACTCATCATAACTTTCACGCAAAAAACAGAATCGCAGAATGACGCAAAAACATATAACATTGATGCCACACATTCAGCAGTTATATTCCGTGCAAAACACTTGGGAGTCAGTTACAATTACGGTCGGTTCAATGATTTTTCGGGTTCAATCACGGTAGACGAAACTGATATATCCAAGAGCAAGATTGAATTAGAAGTGAAAACAGCCAGCGTTGATACTGCCAATGGAAAACGCGACCAACACCTCAGAAGTCCCGACTTTTTCAATGCCAAACAGTTCCCCGTCATCACTTTTGAAAGTACAAAGGTTAGGGCAAAAGCAGGACAAGAGAATATGCTGGAAGTTATAGGTGATTTTGAACTGCACGGCGCAAAAAAATCTATCACTGTTGATGTAGAAATTACGGGAAAAGGACAACACCCACGAGCAGGAGCATTGATTGGATTCGAAACGACGTTTGACATTAAGCGGAGCGATTACGGTATGAACTACGAATTGAAAAACGTCAGTGACGACATCCGAATTACAGTGAGTATTGAGGCAGCACATAAATAGACATCCCTGAAACAATTGTAGATTCTATTATGAAAGTGGGGTCTTAAGCAATGCTAACTTTGAGTCAGTTGTTTTTCAATTTGCTTTTGCCTGCTATCGTTTGCGGAGGGATTTATGCTGTTGTAGCATACATCAGGAAAAGCGACGAAGAAAATACTTCTCTGCTATGGTTAACTGCTGTTGCTATCGGAATAGGATATATCGCCGGTTATCTCGGTATTGAAAAGAAGATAACCTTTCTACCGATAGAAAGTATACACTGGCTTTTCTATTTTACACTTTTTGCAATTTTCAGCAGTACTTATTGGGATTTTTCCGGTTGGAGACGATTGGTATCACAGATAATCTATTCGGTTGCTCTACCACGTATACTACTGAATTCATACTTTCAGTATAATTGGGGAACAGTTGAAGGTATTATCTGGTGGGTCTGTTTAAGTGTAGGAGTTTTTATCTTTTGGAATATAGTGATACAGAGTTTTTCTGCGATTCCATCATCTAATGCCTCTATCCCATTTGTCTATTTTGGGATTTCAGGCGGGACTGCTCTGATTATCGCGCTTTCAGGAAGTGTGCGAATTGCACAACATGCTGGAGTTTTAGTAGCACTTTTTGCTGTGATTTGGATTCTTACTATTGTTCTTTTGCGCGGTATGCAATCTAATACCAACAGCAACTTACACGTTTTTCCGATTAGTGTATCACCATTAGTAACGTTCCTTTTTGTGGGCATCTGGATGAACGGATATTTTTACGCGGAGGCACCATCGGTTAGTATTATTCTATTAGCAGTTTCACCTTTTTTCGCACAAGTAGGAAAAATACCAACAATTCAGCAGTTGAAAGGTCGAAAATCGGTTTTAATTCAGGTAGGACTCATAGCACTTTGTGTAAGTATAGCCATAATCATAGCAGTAGTTCGCTCAGGATTTTTCGGTGAAGACGCTTATTAACTATTCAATCGGAGGAAATCAGAATGCAGTTCAAATATCGTAATTTTTCATGGAGAAATTGGCAAGTAAACATCGTTTCATACACTATCACATTTATCCTTGCCGCCATGCTCTTTATCAACGGTTGTGTTAAGATGGAAGCAACTCGGAAAGCGGATTGGGAGACAAACTTCACTGATCTGCACTTTGTGAATGCGAAAAAGGGATGGCTTGTCGGACTTGGTGGCGTAATTGTCCATACAGCAGATGGTGGGAAAACATGGCAAAAGCAGGAAGTAAATACTACAGGTGATTTCAAAGCGGTCTATTTTGCTAATGAAAAAGACGGATGGGCGGTAGGTCATGACGGTCTAATCGCAACTACTGATGATAGTGGTAGACACTGGTACTTACAAGAAAGCGGAACTTCTGCGATGCTTCGTGATGTATATTTTGCAAATGGTATGGAAGGATGGATTGTTGGTGAAGATGCTGATGTTCTCTATACGCAAAACGGTGGTAAATCATGGAATCGGTTTGAACAGGTAAGTGAATTTCCGCTTAACGGGGTCTGGTTCGTTGATGATGACAGAGGATGGGCTGTTGGGACGTATGATAGGATTTTTCACACCAAAACAGGTGGTAAGTCATGGCAAGAACAGAGTAATCGGTTTGAAGGTGAACGCGACCGAATGATCAATGATAATAAGAAGGTCTTTTTTATTGGTGACAACGAAGGCTGGATTGTTGGGAGTGATGGTTCCATCTTTCATACAACGACTGGTGGTGTTAATTGGGAACGCCAAGACAGTCGTATTCCACTGATTAATGGACACGTCCGAGATACAATTAACAGTATCCATTTTACAGATGAAAACTATGGCATTGCTGTTGCTGATGTCGGTTTCATTACCCGAACAGAAGACGGTGGTGATAATTGGCAATTGATGGAGAGCGGAACAGAAAACAATTTGACAGCGGTTCAGTTTACCACTAAAAAAGAAGCTTGGGCAATCGGATGGTCTGGCACAATTCTTCGCACAATAGACGCAGGTGCTACCTGGGAGATGGTCAGCGGGACAACAGCAAATGATTTGCAAAATGTACAGTTCACAGATGCTAACCGTGCTGTCGCAGTTGGTAAGCGCGGCACGATGGTTATGACAAATGATGGCGGACAAACGTGGAACGAGCTGGACACAGATATCTGGGACGGAATTTGGAATATCTATTTTGCGACTGACAAGCACGGATGGGCAGTCGGTGAACGAGGACTTATTATCCATACAAGCGATGGTGGGGCAAATTGGGAGCGGCAGCGTGCACCTTCAGCATTTACGCTGCGTTCTGTCCACTTTATTAATTCCAAAACGGGTTGGATTGTTGGAGACCTCGGCACTATCCTACACACAATTGATGGGGGAAACAGCTGGCTTCCACAAATCCCTGTGGGTGATTTCCATTCAATTATGTTAAAAGGCGTATTTTTTCTTGATGCAAAGAAAGGATGGGCAATCGGGTGGCCAGGTGTCTGTATGGCGACTCAAGATGGTGGCTTGACATGGCAACAGCAGTCTACTGATACCTTTAATGAACTTTACGCAGTATACTTCGTAGATGAAAATATAGGTTGGATTGTTGGACAATTTGGCGAGATTCTACATACAAAAAACGGTGGAAAGAAATGGACTCTTCAATATAGTCGCACCCAAGAGAATTTAAATAAAGTCTATTTTGCAGATGCACAACACGGATTAGTCGTTGGTGATAACGGTGTTATGCTTACTACCATCAATGGTGGGAAAAGGTGGGAACTTCAAGAAAGCGGCACCGAAAATGACCTTTATGGATTAGCACTCTCGCCCGAAGGGGTGGTTGCTGTTGGTAAAGGTGGGATAGCGATGCATTACACAGTTGAAAATGCCCAATTGCCTGCGAAACTACCGCCTGTTGCTGAAGAACCTGAAACCGTAATTGTTGAAGAAGAAACACCTGTTGAAGCCGTTGTCTACCATTGGGATATTATCCGTCAGGCGACATGGCGAACAGATTTTGCCGACACGCATTTTGTGGATGCAGAAAATGGATGGGCAGTTGGTTCGGGTGGTGCAATTGCTCGTACAACAGATGGTGGAAAAACGTGGTTACCACAACATAGCGGTATCAGTGAAAATCTACGTGAGATCGAATTTACAGACGAAAAAAATGGACGAATTCTTGGATCAAACGTTTTACTTCAGACAGAAAATGGTGGCGAAACGTGGAAACCTATTGTCAATACAACGCGTCAGAACCTGCCACGTATCAATATGATGCAGTTTATAAACGAAAAAGAAGGATGGCTTGGTGCATCAATTGGGCAAATCTTGCGGACAACAGATGGAGGGAAAACGTGGAAAGTTCAGAAAACTGGCACAACAAATGCAAATATCACAGACCTTCATTTTATCAATAGTCAGGAAGGTTGGGCAGTTGCCCCACAACGTCGGGATGGTGGTTTCATTCTACATACTGTTGATGGTGGCAATTACTGGAAAATTCAGTCTAAGACCAATCAACCGGGTATTGCCGTCCATTTTGATGACGAAAAACACGGCTGGGTTATTCTCGGTAACGGAAATTCCTTGTTGACTGAAGATGGCGGTGAAACATGGAAATTGCGAGCCACAACAGAAAGCCCGCGCGGTTTAAGACGTATCACCTTCCGTTCACATACACATGCGTGGGGAATCGGAGGCGGCGGTGCGTACATCACTGAAGATCAAGGTGTAAATTGGAAATCAGTACCTGTTTCAACAGGAAATGATATGTTCGCAATGCGACAACCTCTGCCAGAAACACCTGAAGAATCTGAAAAAGAAGAAACGGAAGATCAAGAAGAAAGCACGCAACCTGCTGAAGAAACATTCGGAGATATATTCCAAAGACAACTTCGGCAACAGCGGCAACGTCCGGGTCGTCTTGCACCTGAAGGGACATTGCCACCTAATGCTGAGCAGGCGAATCCCATCCAAACCGAACAACCGCCACCTCCTCCACCTGAACAAAGGAGAAGGTTTAGACGTGGCGGAAGCGGAATCGCCAGCGTTTATTTCCTTGATGCAGAACATGCATGGGCTGTAGGAAGCGCAGGCAGTATTTACCGAACAACAAACGGTGGAGAAACATGGGAACGTCAGCTTGGTGAACAGCAGCGTAATGATTTCCGAAAAGTCCTCTTTTTCAATGACAAAATCGGTTGGATAGCGAATAGTGATGGAACTCTATTGGAAACGCAAGACGCTGGAAAAACATGGGAGAAAATGGCAATCCATGCTCGTCAAAGCCTTGTCGGTATCCATTTCGCAAGTCTTGAACCGAAGTGGGGTTGGACAATGCGTAGAGATGGCACAGTCCTATATACAACTGATGGTAATACGTGGACAGCAGGTGACACACCTGAACGACCGCCTTTCTTTGAAGGGGATTCTCCCGGTAGATTCTCGCTGAACGACGTTGACTTTGGCAAGTTTTCTGAAGGTTGGGCGGCTGGTAGATTTGGGGACATTATTCACAACAAAGATGGCGGTCCCACGTGGACGCTCCAGCGCTCCACGACAAACGACACGCTCATGAGCATTGACATGAAATTTGCCCCTCTCGGTTGGGCGGTTGGGCAAAGCGGTACCATTCAGCGAACAATCAACGGTGGCGATTATTGGCGATTGCACGAGTCCAATACAGTTTATGACCTCAATTCTGTTTCATTTATTACGAAACGAATAGGATGGGCAGTAGGACAAGGTGGTATTGTGCTAAAGACAGTGGATGGCGGTTTTACATGGCAACCAAAGATGAGCGGGATTGCCAAAACACTACATGGTATTATCGCTCTTTCTGAACAAAAACTCTATGCAGTTGGGGAAGAAGGAACGATTATCCGCTCTACTGATGGTGGTGAAACGTGGGAACTGGAACATACTGATATTGATAACAATCTCTATGTTATCACCCGTGCAAAAAACGGCAAAACACTTTGGGTTGTTGGTCAATGGGGTGTTATTCTTCGCAGAAAATTAGCAACTTCCTTGCAAGCATCAGCGCGATGAGATATAACGGATCCTAACCCGTAAATAGAGTATGATGACTTGGAAATGGTATGTTTTTATCCCAGTACTTCCTGAACGTTCTTACGTCTTCTACCTTTAGTACCTCAGCTGCTTTGGCAGGGTCAGCATATAGGTAGGGGGATCGGCGATAAATATTCCATTCAATTCGCGAAAAGGTCAGGCCACTGAAATATATACAGCCGTGTTCTCCATTTAGACGCTTAGATAGTACTTTCAAAGCGTGATGGACAGTCCGCATTTCGCCTTTCAGTCCTTTGTTTCGCCATTCTGCGCGAGAGAGATGCTCCAAAATGAAATGCTTCATTGGTTCTGTATGAAGTCTCATGATCTCGTCAATAGGAAACCGTTCGATCTGGCGTAAAGTTGGTTCAAATTCTTGCGATGAATTGTTCGTGTTATTTCCATTATCTTCTCCCCAATACGACAATTCCCTGTCAAGTTTATGGCGAGAAATCCGCAATTCTTTCGCTGCTTTTTCTTTATTTCCACCATATTCCTTTACGATTTCGCGGAGGACCGCAGTAAGGCTCTCCTGGAGGCTTTTTCCTATTATACAGATTGGTTCAGCTTCCTCTGTGGGTTCGGTGTCCATTCTACGCCGAAACTTTGAAAATTGAGAGGTGGCATTGTCAATCGCCGCCTTAATATATTCTTTCGTAAGTTTAGGAACGTCTAACTCTTTAGTTGTGTAATATTCTTTCAACCAATCCTCAATTTCGCGTTTGGCCATATAGGCGCGGTCGCGCCCCTCATTAGAAAACTCCTTCCACCATAGAGTAATTTGTTTGTCAGTGACATCTGGGGCAGCATCAGAGATAAACTTACAGAACACCGCGACCGGCAGATCAAGTAGGTTCTGATATTTTGGTGTTTCTGGTGTTTCTGCAGATCGCGTTCCTCGTATATTCCCCTCGGAACCCTCATCTCCATCAACCATCTGGAGGTTTCGTGGAAGGTCCCTTGACAGAATCACGCCGCCTCGAGAATTCATTGCTGCTCTTTTGAGGCAGCTATATAACTCTCTAACATTACCCGGCCAGTTATACGCTTCAAGCAATGCTACCGCTTCTGGTGAAGGAGCAAGGGTTGGCATCTTATTTTCTTTTTCAATAATCTGCAGAAAGTGCGTGGTGAGTAACTCAATATCCTCTATCCGGTCTCGTAAGGGCGGCACGGAGATCTCATAGTCGCAGAGTCGGTAGTACAGATCCATTCGGAATTCCCCTGCTTCCATCATCTCCTTCAAGTTTTGATTGGTAGCACTGATGACACGCACATCCACGCTACGTGTTCGATTACTGCCTACTCGTTGGAATTCTCTTTCTTGCAATACAGTGAGAAGTGTTCCCTGTTGTGCTGGTGTCATATTACTGACTTCATCCAGGAAAAGGGTGCCGCCATGAGCCTGTTCAAATGCGCCAATACGTTTATCTTTTGCATCTGTGAACGCTCCTTTTTCATGACCAAAAAGGGCATCTTCAAAGAGTGATTCGGGTGCAGCCCCACAATCAATTGGGATATAGGGTTCCTTTGCCCGTTCACCTTCTTCGTGAATTAAGCGCGCAACCACACCTTTCCCAGTGCCTGTCTCACCCGTAAGTAGCACTGAAGCCTTAAAACTGACTGCACGTCCAATTTGTTTATTCAGCTTAAGCATGAGTTTGCTCTTTCCAACGAGAGGAGCTTGTTCCTCAACCTCTTTTCCATCAGGCATCCAGGATGTGTTACTTCGGATAGATAGCCTGTCAAACGCCCGTTCAAGTGCGTCACAGAGCTCTTCCATATTAATGGGCCTAAGTAAAACCTCTAATGCCCCCTGAGATATTGCACTTCTCACTATATGTATGCCCGCTCTGATCACGATTACAATTACGTTTGAGTGTTTGTCCTTAATTTCCTTTAATTCACCCAGACCGCTCTTCGCCGACAATGCCGCACTGAGCAAGACAACTTCCAGATTCGTGGATTCGTTAATCTTTTCCAAGCCTTTGTTAAAGTCGTCAACGATGATGGGGGAATAGCCCTTATCCGTTAGGAAATTCACCAATTCACCAGAACTTTGGTTGTCGTCAATTATTAATACTTCCTTCACTACCTTGTCTCCTATGTTCCCAATAATGGATTTCGTGTATGCACGGCTTCGATTATTTCTATTTACACCAATAATTCGATTTCTTTGCAAGACTTGTGCAGATTTTTACAAAATCTTTGCTGTTTCTTACAAAACTTGTGCTGGAATCACCATTTTCACGCCGAATACCTGGCAAATTGTTGGCATGAATCTTGCTTCTACATTTTGTGCGTGAGTTCAATAACAAAAATGCAAATCGGCACACAGAAAATGCGTGGGAAATATTCATGAACCACCAAAATTGTTGAATACCGACTGTGTTCATACAAAATTGTGCTAAAAAATAAAAAAATGTTGTATTTTATTTTTTCTTTTGCTATAATCTATTTTGGCATCCGTAAAATCCTTTATAGGTGGTTCGGCGAGAAGGATAGTCTCCCGAACCGCGGCACTGCCAAGCGTAGATTGCCAGTGCGTGTTTAAGTATATCATACATTGTTATTGATGTGTATGATATTTTAAGCAGCATCATAGTTTTACTTGATTTTCTTCGGAATATCTTGTACCATTATGAATGGACGTTGGAGACGGATTGCCGGGGTAGATCCTTCTACCTCCCGTCTCCACCCAACTGGCAATTGGGTATGCGTCTGAAAATACTAACGTCCAAATACCCTAATTTTTTGATTCACTGATGGTTGTGTATCTACACTTCACATTCGTGTGCTGGTTTTGTTGGTGATGCACTGGACATCAGCATTTGAAAGACTCAGAATTTACGCAAACACCTTTGTTGATGAGGTTTCAAACCTCATCAGCGGTAGGTGATATGTAGGAACTTATTAAAAAATACGTAAGTCCTAAAATAGATACAACATTCAACAAGAGGGTAGGTTACTTGTGTAATTAACCCTCCATTCATGACAGTCTACTTTACTTAGTGGAGTGTCTACCGAAATTTTGCGAATAAAGGTGCGATTCGAAGTCGCTCCCGCTGAATGCCATACGGGAATGCCAAAGGCATTCATACCGTTGATTTGGCGCATTCAGCGTTGATTCACAGAACACCCTCTTTGTGAATCAACGCCAAATGCGCGTATGGCATTTGGCGGGAGGGAACTCTGGTTACCGACTACTGACACGACTCGCAATTTTAGTGTAGACAGAACACTCGGAAGAGGAATTTGGTATTCTTTACCAAGACATAGGAGGAATGTTAAATGCAAACAGAAGATAAACGTAGTCAAATCAAGTCATGGTTTATGCCAGAACCGAAACTACAACGGGGTTTAATTATACTTGCCTTACCTTTCATTTTCTTAGGTATTATTATTATTATCCCCGGTCTCAATGCTGTTACTGAAGGTGATTTCAAAAGTCTATTAATTTGGGGTTTTTTTGGTGTAGCTGTGGGATCTATAGGGGTTATATTGGGAGGCTTCACGTATTATGCGTATACTAAAGCGAAAGGAAGGTATGATGCACGACCATCAACCGAGCAAATGACCGAGTGGTTGCAAGAAGACCTTGAAAAGCTCAAAGAGAGGTCTCTTGATAAGATGACATTAGATGAATCCGAAACAATAGGGGAATCAGTAATTTTAAAGGGACCGATCTGGTGGACAGAGTCTCGGTTAGATGAAGAAGAAATACTTCGCGGAAAGACCGAAGGACAGGAATATCTGTATTCCATCTGGGATCTGATGATCCTGCACATTGCTGAGAATTCCCTCACTGTATACAGCTGCAAATATAATTGGCCCAGTGATCAACCTAACAAAGAGACTACATCGGAATATTTCTACGAAGATATCGTGAGAGTTAGCATATTTAGCGAAGAACGCGAGGTCACCAGGTTGGAGAAGGAAATGAACATCATTAATCCGGGATGCGGTAATATAGGATGCTGTGGATGCTTAGGTGCTGGGTGTTTAGGTTACCTGAACCCCTTCTTCGTTGGCCCTCTTCTTGCCGGTCAGGTTCACCAAACACTAAGAGATGCGTTCGGTGACTCGTTTAACTCTAAATTGCCCGACTCCTTGAAAGTAAAAAGAGGATATAAAGAAGGAGACAAAGATGGAGATAAAGATGGCAAGTTTATGGCAGAAGGCAAGGCATTTAAACTTGATTTGAGTGGTGGACAAGCACTAACGTGTTTAATAGAAGGCCCACTGTTTGAAATATACGGGGCCGAAGAAGAAGTAGAACTTGCGGACAAAGCTGTAACTGGTATAAGCAGACTGATAAGAGATAAAAAGGCATCATAGTTTACGATGCCGCCTTCGGCACAACTCAATCTGAATACTGTTGTGCCGAAGCACTATATGGAGGTAAAAAATGGCTATTATAGACGTAGACAATATTATGTATAAACCGAAAGCAGACGATGCAATTGCATGGAAGTTTCCGAGAGACGATGTTAGCAAGTGGACAAAGTTGATTGTAGCTGAGAGCCAGGAGGCTATCTTTTTAAAGGATGGAAAAATAGTTGGTGAACCATTGGGTCCACGAGAAGGAGGACATGTATTATCAACTAAGAATATACCTTGGCTGCGAGGAATAGTCGCGGGCGCGTTCGGCGGTCAAACGCGCAGCCCAGCCCAAGTCTGGATCGTCAACAAAATGGAAATAATGGAGATCAAGTGGGGAACCCCGAGGCCGTTGTTAGTTCAGAAACGATGGGGCAACAGCGACCCCATGGGATTCCACGTCCAATCTTGTGGGGATTGGAGCATGCAAGTAATTGAGTCACAGGAATTCCTGACTAAAATGGTAATTAACAAAACTTTACCAGAGGGTTACTTTGGCTCTAAATCGGTCAAAGATGGTTTCCGCGCTACGATTCAGCAACAGTTGTCCAGGGATCTTAATATTCTCATTAATAACGAGAATATTTCTGTTACTGGTTTCATGGATCATACTATAGATCTTGGTGAATCCATTAAGCATGGTCTCAGTCC
The DNA here is from genome assembly GCA_028820635.1 of Candidatus Poribacteria bacterium. Taxonomy (GTDB): domain Bacteria; phylum Poribacteria; class WGA-4E; order WGA-4E; family WGA-3G; genus MSPOR6. The sequence continues at coordinate 148,809 of JAPPIG010000074.1, read as the reverse complement.
GGTGTTTCAGCGTAACGGAATTGAAATAAAAAAATTCAATGTTGCCAGTATCAACATCAGCGATGATGACATAGCCAAGTTGAGCGAATATGATGACTATAATAGGAAAGGCGGTTATGAAAAGGTTAAGGAAATTGAAACTAATAAGATAGCAGCGGCAAACCCAAACAGTGGCTTGGTGGAAGCACTAAGCGGCGGTTTCGGCCTGGGCGTAGGGCTCCGTGCTGGTGGTCCATCGGGGCAGCAAATCGGCAGTACAAATGACCCTGTAGCAAAACTCCAACAACTCGAACAGGCGTTAGCGGCTGAACTGATCACAGAAGAAGAATTCAATAAGAAGAAAAAGCAGATTGAGGGTGATACACAGGATGACCCTGTAGCAAAACTCCAACAACTCAAGGAGATGTTAGCGGCTGAACTGATCACAGAAGAAGAATTCAATGAAAAGAAAAAGCAGATTCTTGACTCCATGTAGAGCATATTGAATGCAGGGTAATTTATAGTGAACTTTGAAATTAAAGAGGCACATTTTCTGTAGGAGCGATCTCCGAATCGCGACGAACCTCACTGATAGTCGGGAATCGGAGTTCCCTCCTACAACTCAAAATGTCCTGTTAATTCTAAAGTTCACCATAGTTTTTATAATTTTAACCCAATCTGTTAGATTATGTCTATGAGGACGCAAACTGGCAGTGAAATCAACGGTATGAATACCTCAATGGCATTCCCCGTGCTGCGAAATGTTGCGTAATAGGAGCAACTTGAGTTAATCTAAATGAATTAGGAGGCTGTAAATGAAATGTCCAAATTGTGGAGCTCAAAATAAGTTGGATGCTGAGCTTTGTGAATACTGCGATCAACCTCTTTTTAAGAACAGCTTGGCATCTTATGCACAGGTTGATCCCGACAGGCTTAAAGAATATCTAAATGCCATAGAAGTTCTTGCTGACCAGGACCCACATAATGCTAAGGCAATACTAACTCTCGGATTAAGCTATTTAGAAACGGGTGCGTATGCATTGGCACAGCCGCAATTTGAACAAGTTATTAAGACTGCACCAAGGGACCCGCAAGCTTATTACTATTATGCCCTGGCAAAAATCGGAGGGAGGCGATTAAGGACGCTGTCTTTTAGCGAAGCACGTCAAATCAAAGAGTATCTCAACACAGCGATTCAATTTGACAGGGAAGCAGAAGTGCCTCAATACAGATTGCTTCTCGCTATGCTAAAAAGGGATTACTATGAAACCAACGGAATGAAGGTGCCTCCACCCAGTGCTGAAGAGTTGCTGCAGGATATATCTGGAGAGACAATTGACGGTGTGGAACATGAGCATCTGATAAAATCGGTAAAGGTTTCAGGCCTAGAGGAATACAAGTTTTAATCATGAGTGATTAATGGCCAAATAAAATCTAAAGTTCGTAGATCCAAATCAACACAGAATACGCGTCGGGTTTCGCAAGTTCTACCCCATAGGTGTCAACTTAAGCAATTTTCAAACATGGAAAACCCTCTTCAGCCCCGCTGAATGCCATAAAGGCATTCATAGCGTTGATTTGGTAGGGGCGGTATGTTTATAGAAAACGGATAATCCCTCTCTTGAGCCCCGTAGGGGCGGTATGTTGTCGCCTCAGTCCACCAGTCAGATATGTCGTTCCTACGGAACTCAAGAGGCGGTGGGTAACATATTTCTATAAACATAGCGTCCCTACGGGACTAAATATGGGACAGTTTCAATCACTATAAGGGTTGAGAAGCACTCGTCAAAACGTAGATGTCTTCTTAAGTTGACACCCGGGGAATGCCTGATGGCATTCATACCGTTGATTTATGGGTTTCGCAAGTTCTACCCACAGCATGCCAAAAGCGCATGCTGTGTTGATTTATAATCTTGTGGATCCTTGTTCAGACAGAAACGTAGTTCCTTACCCAAATAACACATTGATTGTAAATAATCCCATTGATTTATGCATACAATTCATTTTTAATTGGCATTCCTCTCAAAATTGTGTAAAATTAAATCGTAAACAACTTACGAAAAAAGACGTTAAGTCTATTATAGCAATTCTTAAGCTTACACAAATGAATATGTGAGAGTAACCCGCAATGCCAGAATCCAATCAACCCGTAGACTATTTAGAACGGCTTCGCCATTCAACTGCACATATTATGGCGTATGCCGTACAACAACTGTTTCCTGATGGTGAGCACACCGTCAAACTTGCAATCGGTCCTCCAATAGAAAACGAATTTTATTACGATATGGAGGTGCCGCGTCCAATTACGCCTGACGATTTTCCTGAAATCGAAAAGCACATGAAGGCAATGATTAAAGCCAATGTGCCTTTTGTGCAGGAAACTTGGACTTTTGAAGCAGCACGTGAATGGTTCACTGAACGCAACCAAACATTTAAACTTGAATTAATAGATGGTATTTCTGACCGAGAAGTCAGTGCATCTGATGAAGGTGTTGCAGACGAAGGTGTCTCTATTTATCACAACGGAGATTTTACCGATCTTTGTAAGGGACCGCATATTGAAAAAACAAGTGAATGCAGATATTTCAAGCTGCTCCGCGTCTCAGGTGCGTATTGGCGTGGTGATAGCAATCGCGAGCAGTTGCAACGGATATATGGCACAGCGTGGGAAACAAAAAATGACTTGCAAGCGTATCTGAAACAACGCGAAGAAGCTGCAAAGCGTGACCATCGGAAATTGGGACGCGAATTAGAACTTTTTCAGATGCATCCCGAATCTCCGGGCAGTGTGTTTTGGCTTCCGAAAGGTGCATTCATTTACAATCATTTGTCCGAAAAGGTGAGAAAACTCAATCTCAGCGAAGGCTACCAAGAGGTTCGGACACCGCTCATCTATGATAGTAGTCTCTGGGAAACTTCGGGACATTGGGAACACTTCAAAGACGATATGTTTCTGATTGAAAATGAGGAAGGCGATCCAACAAGTGCACTTAAACCGATGAATTGTCCTGCGCACATGCTTATTTACAAAAGCGTACGCCACAGTTATCGTGATTTGCCATATCGGCTGCATGACCAAGGCGTACTGCATCGAAACGAAGCGACTGGCACGTTGAGCGGTTTGTCTCGTGTGCGCCAATTGTGTCAAGACGATGCACACAACTTCGTTACTGAGGATCAAATCGCCGACGAATACGAACGTATCCTCGGTCTTTTCCAACGCATCTACGGCACATTCGATCTTCCGTTCAGATGCGATTTCAGCACACGCAATCCTGATAAATTTATGGGGGATGTAGATGTCTGGAATCGAGCAGAAGATATACTTGAATCCGTATTAAAAAACAATCAGATTGAGTACACTGTAGACCCAGGAGAAGCAGCGTTTTATGGACCAAAACTTGATTTTCAAGTTCGAGACTCGCTCAACCGAGATGTGCAATGTGCTACTGTCCAACTCGACTTTCAGTTACCTGAACGGTTTGAATTGATTTACATTGCCCCTGATGGTTCTGAAAAGAGACCGGTAGTTATTCATCGTGCGATTTGTGGAAGTTTTGAAAGATTCATTGCTATGCTCATTGAGCATTATGCGGGTGCTTTTCCAACCTGGCTTTCACCTGTTCAATGTGTTGTAATGACAATCAGTCAAAAATTTGTAGATTACGCGACAGAAATTCAGCAGATTTTGTTACAGAAAAATTGCCGTGTTGTGTTAGATAATAGTGATGACAAAATTGGAGCGAAAATACGTCAAGCCCGTTTGCAACGGGTGCCGTATATGTTAATTATTGGTGAACGTGAACAACAAAACCGAACTGTCAGTGTCCGAAGTCGTGATGAAGGAGACATCGGCGCAATGCCGCTTGATAGTTTCGTTGACAGAATGGTTCGTGAAGCTGATTTAGATTTCTAATAAATATATTATTTATTGATGCAGGTTACTCGCCTGCTGTAGGAGTAGGTGATTTATCTACTGCTTAAAAAACATTAAAAGGAGTAATGAAATGTATAAAGTATTGTCTTGCCTAATACTGATCGGGATAATCGTATTCAGTGGATGTGGTCCCTCCAAGCAGGTTACCCGTATTGATAGCGATACCGTCGTTGACCTCTCAGGTAGATGGAACGATACAGATTCCCGTATGGTCGCTGAAAATATGATTGCTGACTGTTTAAGCCACATTTGGATTAACAATCACAATAAGTCATCTGGTGAAAGACCCGTTGTGATTGTAGGTGGAATCCGTAATAAGAGTACAGAACATATCCCCACACAAACGTTCATCGGTGATATTGAACGAGCATTCGTCAATTCGGGAAAGGTTGAGGTTGTTGCCAGTAGTAGCGAACGTAGTGAACTTCGAGAAGAACGTGCGGATCAGAGTGAAAACGCAGCCATTGAAACTATCAAGCAGATGGGGCGTGAAGAGGGTGCTGATTACATGTTGACAGGCGAAATCAATACCATTGAGGATCGCGAAGGTGGAAAACAAATCGTGTTTTATCAGACTGATCTCACATTGACAAATATTGAAAGCAATATAAAAGTTTGGATCGGGGAGAAAGAAATTAAAAAGTTTATTGGTAAAGGCAAGTTCAAATTGTAAATCTTTTTGTATGAACTTTCCTGTTGAAGTATCGGGCGGGTGCGTATGCCCGCCCATTATAATTTAAAAACCTGAAATACAATGACCAAAATTTATTATTTTCTATTTATTATTTTTTTAACAACAGGGTGCGCTGGCTATAAGTTCCAAGAAGTCAAAACCGATTTGGAAACGGGTAAGCCAGCAGATGCCTACAATTACCTTAAAAAACATGCACCGAAAAAATCGGATATTCCACATCATTATGAATTGGGATTGACTTCTCATTACGCGAACTTATTTCCAGAAAGCAGTAAAGCATTTGAACAAGCAGAAATGATCGCAGAAGATCGCTTCACCAAAAGTGTTTCTAAAGAAGCTTTATCGCTTATCACCACTGATAAACTCCGTCCTTATGCTGGCACCCGATACGAGAGGTTGTTGAGTCACTATTACCATGCGCTAAACTATTTCTATCTAAATAAGTTGGACGATGCGTTGGTAGAATGCCGTCGTGCTACTAATCTAATTCAATATTTCAAAGGTGAAGATAACGAATATAATTACTTTGGAACCGGATTTCTTGCACACTTTTGTGGCATGGTATTTGAAGCAGCGGGAGAGTGGAATGATGCATTTATCTCATATAGACAGGCAGAAGAATACTATAAAAATGCTGCAAAGATAACTGGTGTCCCAATCCCTAAAGATGTTGGTCATTCTTTAGTGCGTCTATCACGCAAACTCGGTTTTACTGAGGAGTATGAGCGTTACCGCAAACAATATAACGAACCGTCACGAATTCCTGAAAACCATGGCGAGTTGATCCTCTTTTATGAAACAGGTTATGTCCCACGTAAACGTGAGGAGACCTTAACCTTTCCTATCCTCAAAACCGATAAAGTTGACAAAGATAATGCCAGTGAGTTTGCTGTCACGCTTAGAACACGCGAAGGGTTGGTTGTGGAGGAAATAAAACTGGAATATCTTTTACACGTTGCAATCCCGACAATTCGTTCTAATCGTCCACAGTTCGCAGGGATTCAGGTTTCTGCTGGAGAAGAGATAGCCGATGGTGTGCTAATAGAGGATATTGAGACCATCGCAATTGAAACACTTGAAGCTGAACGTCCTATAACCCTTATTCGAACTTTAGTGCGTGCCATACTAAAATACTTAACATTCCGTGAAGCAAAGAAGCAAAATAAGGTTTTAGGAGCAGTTGTTAATCTCGCGGGTGTGCTGACTGAAAGTGCGGATACACGTTCATGGCAAACACTGCCTAATCAGATATTCATGGTGCGGATGGCACTCCCTGCTGGCACTCACAAGGTCAAACTCTCTTTTTTAAATGCTAACGGAAATATTAGAAAAAGTGAGACTCTACAAGAAATTAAAGTTTCTTCAAATCAGATTTCCTTTCTCAATTACCGAACATATAGATGAACCTATCCTAATAACAGAAATTTAATCTCAATAGAATGAAAGACATGCAACGTATTTACCTTGATTACAATGCCACAACCCCACTACGCCCTGAAGTCCGAGACGCGATGATGCCGTTTCTGACAGAGGCATTCGGTAATGGATCCAGTATCCACGCTTATGGGCGTGAAGCACGTAACGCAATTGACACAGCGCGCGAACAGGTAGCAGAACTCATCGGTGCTAAAAGCCCCAGTGAAATTGTGTTTACCGGAAGTGGGACAGAAGCAGATAACCACGCTATCAAAGGACTAACTGAACTGCAAAAAAGTCGGGGAGAAGGAAATCACATTATTACGTCCTCTGTGGAACATCACGCTGTTTTGCATACCTGTCAATATTTGGAGCAACGTGGTTATGAGGTAACCTATCTTCCAGTAGATAGATACGGGCGGATTCAAATTGAGCAACTCAGTTCTGCTATTCGCGATAGCACAATTCTGATTTCTATTATGCATGTCAACAATGAAAATGGAACCATTCAACCGCTGGAAGCAATTTGTCAAATTGGACAAGAACACGAAATTCCTGTGCATACCGATGCTGTGCAATCTATCGGGAAATTGGACGTAAATGTGCAGGAACTTGGTGTTAACCTGTTATCGCTTTCGGGACACAAAATATATGCGCCAAAGGGTATTGGTGTCTTATATATCCGCCGCGGTGCTCGTTTGGCAAACCTCGTGCACGGTGGTTCACATGAACGCAATAGACGCGCAGGGTCTGAAAATGTACCTGCCATCGTTGGACTTGGCATTGCATCAGAACTTGCAAAACAAGAACGGGACGTGTACGCTGAACACTTGAACAAATTAACTCATCGGCTACGCGAAGGGCTTGACGCACACATTGAGCGATTGCACTACAATGGACATCCTGAATATTGTGCCCCCGGCACACTTAACGTCTCTTTTGAGGCAGTGGAAGGTGAAAGTCTTATCTTGCGACTGGATATGGAGGGAATCTGTGTGTCAACAGGTTCTGCGTGTACGTCTGGGTCTATGGAACCATCACATGTGCTTGCTGCGCTTGGATTACCTCCCAGATTAGCACAAGGTACAGTTCGATTTTCGCTTGGGAGAAATACGACTGAAGAAGAAATTGATACTGTAATCACCAAACTACCTAAAGTGATAAAACAGATGCGGACGTTGTATAGAGGATGATAGAAACCTATAAACTAAAATATTGAACATCGCAATAGATAAATTTCATTGCTACACAAGTTTTTGCATGGTATGATAATTATGATAGGATTCCAACTTGGACATACATTTATATAGTGGATTCTACAATTACCTTTACATCTGAACTGTGAATCAACGCTGAATGCGCTTTTGGCATTCAGCGGGAGGGAACTCCGATTCCCGACTAACAGTGGTTTCGTCGCGATTCGGAGATCGCTCCTACAGAATATATATGAACTTATTTACAGAATTTACTATAAGGGAAATTCAGATGAAACCTGCAAACAAATTATCATCTGCAGAAACATATTTTCAGTCAGGGAATAAAAAGAGTGAGTTGGGTGATTATAAGGGGTCTATAGTTGATTTTGATGCGGCAATCGATCTAAAACCAGATTTTGCGTATGCATATTACAACCGAGGAATTGCAAAAGATAAACTGGGAAAAATTTGTGAGGCGGAGTCGGATTTTCAAATCGCTGGCGATTTAGCAAAACAAACTGGCGATGTTGCTCTCAAAATCACAATTGAACAACGGCTGCGATTGAGTCGAATTACTTTGAATCCACAGCAGTGTGGGGGACGTCCTTGTATTCGAGGCATGAGAATTCGAGTTACAGATGTCTTGGGATTGCTTGCAAGCGGACTCTCCTTTAATGAGATTCTTGAAGAAATGCCGGATCTGGAATCCGAAGATATTCTTGCTTGTTTGCAGTTCGCTGCAAATAAAATGGACGTTCCCATACTTACCGCATGAAGTTTTGGATTGATGCCCAACTTTCACCCGCACTTGCACCTTGGATCAGTGACACTTTTGCTATTGAAGCATTCTCTGTTCAACGACTTGGGCTACGAAACGCAAGTGATGAAGAAATCTTCTTTGCCGCACGGACCGAAAAGGTAGTTGTGTTAACAAAGGATAGTGATTTTCTTAATTTATTACAACGATTTGGACCCCCACCGCAGATTGTTTGGATTACATGCGGCAATATTCCAAATGCTGTTATGCGCGAAATTCTGCACCAACACCTCCCAAATGTTATTTCGCGTTTACAAACTGGTACTTCCTATATACAAATCCCTGATTTCAAATAACCAGCACTGAACACCACTACACTTTCTTTGGATTCCAGAATGCACTGATTATAGCGGTAATCGGAATTGCTAATACCAATCCAAGTGTACCCGCAAGCAAACGGACGATCTCCGCTGACACGACTCCAAGGCTCAATAACTGCACTGCTGGTTCTTTAAAGAATTCAAGATTTGGTGCTGCTATCGCTATCACCAACAACAACTCCGCACCGAGATAAGCAAAAACTAACGTATTTATCATTGTGCCGAGGATATCGGTCCCAACATTGAGACCAGAAGCAATCAATCGCCACGTCGGCATATTTGGATTTGCGCGCCGAATTTCCTCCATACTTGATGCCACTTCAATCGCACCATCAACTGCAACCCCCAAAACTCCCATTAGCATACCTGCTAACAGAATTTGCACGAAATCAAAGGGCGGTGTCCGCGTTGCCTCAACAATATCTGCAGCAATTGCACTCTCTAACCCAGTAAAATGCAACTGCTTTTGTGCAAACAAGACAATCAGACCCGCAACAAGGATGCCACCCATTGTTCCCAACACAGCGGAATAGGTTTTCCGACTCGGACCGATCACAAACACTAACGACACAAAAGCGACTACCCCTGAAGTTAATGTTACAACGAGAACCGCGTTCATGCCCTGTGAGATTAACGGCAGCATAAAGAAGTAAATGACCGCACCAGAAATCAGCATTGCACACACGGTACGGATACCTTCAATTCTACCGACAAGGATGATAAATAAAAACATCCCACCAACAAACCAGATAAGATATTTATCGCGCGCATATTCTTGCACAATGTTTACAAGGCTAATCTGTTTAGAGTCACCACCAATCTTACAAAGTACAATATCCCCTGGCTCCGCAGGAATACTTAACAACGGCATGCTGTGGTTCACAATATTTCGTAACACTAAATGTTCACCTTTATACATACCGCTAAGCATTTTAACTTCAAGTACATGGTGTTCTGTTTCCGAATCATATACATTAAGACTGTCCGTTCCATCTTGTGCAGTGCGAATGCTGTAAGTCTGTTCGTACTCTGCATCTGAAATCAACCACCGACTGTCTTTCCACGGTTTGATGGAAACAGTGGCATCATCTGAAAAAGTAATTTTTTTGTTAGCGAACGCCTCCCACAGAATTGGTGGAATTATTTTCTTGTTCAAATCGGTCGCGTTGGCTCCATCAATAGTAAACAGAAAATTTCCACTTGATTCAAGCAATCGAATTACCTTACCCTTCGCATACTCCGATTTGTCAGTAAGTTGTCCCTGTTCGTCCTTGTATTCCAAAATTGTAGCAGAGAGCCCGCGTGTGCGATAGTAAACAAACGTTGTGCCGATCAGCACAAGTATTAATGCAATTGGTACTGCAACTCGACTGGAAAAAACTCGATATCTGCCATGTGCTGTTTCACCACCGAATAATTCTTCTAACTCCTCCTCCGTAGGCAAATTTTCGTGTATTTCTGATCGCTTTACCCTTGTATATTTTGTAAGGAAACCTGCAACTGTGGCAGCAATCGGAACGGTAAGAACAAGTCCAATAGTTCCGACAACCGCCTGAATAATAGCAACAGTTGTCGCCTCTTCATTGACCAATCGCAGAAACGGATATAAGAAACCTGCTTCAGGAAAATCGATGCGTGGCAGCAACATCGTGATCATGTGTGCACCGAGGTAGGCGAAAATGAGCGTATCTGCCATCGTCCCCATAATATCACGTCCGACATTCAAGCCTGCTTGTATCGATTGTCGGACGCTTATATTCGGATTTACCTGTTTAACCTCATGCACACTTGAGGAGATGGACATGCTAACATCCATCATTGCACCGACTGCTCCCAAAATGATTCCAGCTGACAGGATACCAGTGAAATTCCAATGGTGTGAACCTGGTGTGCGCCAGAGTGAAATGCCGAGTTCCAGAAAACCGAATTCCTGTGCTAACCCTGTTAGCGCCATCAGGTGTTGGCTGAGGATAGATAGAACAGCAACTGCAGTTAAACCTCCGAGCGTTCCAATTACACCAGATATAACTTTGAAACTAAATCCGGTTATGAGTAGGAAGGTCATTAACGTTAGGAAGGCAGCGATCAACAACGCGACGAAAATTGGATTGTACCCCATAATAGTTAGCGGAACAAGGAGATAAAGTACAGAAAGAGCAGTAACAAACAGTGTCAAAATTGCTCGGATACCCTTCATTCCTGCAACAAGGATCATCAAAACTCCTAACGCACCCGCGAGATAAAGCAAAAATGGGGTGCGGAAGTAATGCCCCATTGAAACACTGCTGATTTTCGGATTGTTGGGATCTCGGATCGGAATGTCCAGAAAAAGCACATCGCCTTTGCTCAACACACGGTCGCTGAAAGCACGTCCGATCCAGATATTATCTACTTGAACTGTTTCTCCACGAAACTGTCCAGAGATAATCCGCATGGATAGTATTTGGTCTGCTTCATCACTTGTATCTATGTTAATTACCCGTCCTAAGCATACCAGAACCTGCAATTCACCATCTTTCGTCATCTCAGCAAAACGATAAAGTTTCACATGTAAAAAGGCAACGCAAAATAGAATAAGTAAAATACCGATAAATTTGATGTGTGTTTCGCGCATATTCTCGCTCTCAGTTTGTGTATTCTAACGATAGATTTTAAGCAAATTATATGCCAATACAAAAATATCGTGCTTCCGAGAAAACGCACTTAAGCACTCACTACAGTTGCACGATAAGGGGCAGAACAAATTAAAAAGCACAAATTCGGGCAGCTTTATCAGATTAGAACAGAATAAGGTATCAGATTTATAATTTCAGAGATGTTTTCGGATATTTTCGGCGACACTACGAGGAATTCCTTTCACAGAGAGAAGTTCATCTAAACTTGCTTGTCGAATTGCATCAATCGAACCAAATTTTTGCAGTAAAACTTGTTTCCGCTTCGGGCCAATATTTGGAATTTCGTCGAGTACAGATTCACTCAGTGCTTTCTGTCGTAGTTTTCGATGATATGTAATTGCAAATCGGTGTGCTTCATCCCGTAAGCGTTGAATTAAGTGTAAAGTAGGATTATCTTCTCGTAACACAATTGGGTCAGTATTTCCCGGAACGAAAATTTCCTCAATCCGTTTTGCCAATGCAATCATCGGAATCTGTGTAGGAACAGGATCCAAATTCACTTCAGCAAAAGGTTGAAGTGCAGCTTGTGCAGCACTTAATTGTCCCTTTCCACCGTCAATTAACATTAAGTCCGGTAATTTACTAAATTTTTGATCTCCTGTCTCGGCGCGCCGAAAGCGTCGTGTAATGACCTCTTGCATCATTGCATAATCGTTCTGCCCAACAACATCTCGAATCCGAAACTGACGATATTCACTTGAAGCGGGTTTGCCATCTTCCAAAACTACCATAGAACCAACAGCATATCTATCGCCGAGATTAGAAATATCATACGCCTCAATCCGTCTGAGCGGACGATTTATTTCAAGAAGTTCCTGTAGTTCAACCAGTGCTGGATCCACATCGCTGCTATAAACTACGCTTTGCTCGCGCTGTATCAGAAGCACTTCAGCGTTTTTCATTGCTAAATTTTGGAGTCGTCTGAGTCTGCCTGCTCGTGGCACGTGCAAAGAGACCTGGTTGCCACGTTTCTCGCTTAGCCATTTTTCAATCAGTTCCACTGATTCAATTGGCATTGGTAATGCGATAGTTTTTGGCACTAAGACAGCATTCTGATAATATTGAGAAACGAATGCACTTATAGCAGTCGGTATTAATTCTGGATGCACATCGTTTAGATAATAATGCTCACGTTCCAAGAGTTTTCCATCTCGAATGTGCAACACTTGTACACAGGCAATATCTCCAAGACGACTTTGCACACCATGCTGAAAAGCGGTTGCAATACCGATAACATCTTCATCCACTGTTGAAACATTGTCAAGACTCTGTTGTGTGGTTACTGCTTGTTGAACGTCTTTAAGCATATCCCGATACTTCGCCGCTGTTTCAAAATCTAACGCCTTTGATGCGGCTTCCATCTGCTGACGCAACTCTTTTACAACAGCATTGGTATTGCCACCTAAGAACTGACACACCTTACGAACAATCTTTTTATAATCTTGGACACTTATCTTATTCGCACAAGGCGCGGGACATCTGCCAATGTGATAATCGAGACAAGCACGGTATTTGTTTCCCGTTTCTACAAGCGGCAGCGTACAGGTGCGGATAGGAAACAGTTTGGTTAACTGTTTTAGCACTTGTCGAGTGGAACGAACGCGGACAAAAGGACCGAAATAGCGCGTCCCGTCATTTTCTGTTTTACGTGTGATCATAATGCGCGGAAATGGTTCATTCGTTGTTACTCGCAGAAACGGGTAGCGTTTATCATCTTTTAGTTTTACATTGTATCGTGGTTGATGTGCCTTAATCAGATTATTCTCCAGAATCAGTGCTTCTATCTCGGTACTCGTGACGATATAATCGACCTCTGTCACATACCGCATCATCTGTGCTGTGAGAGGGTTTTCAGTGAGTCCACTCTGCTGAAAATAGGAGCGCACACGGTTCCGCAAATTTACCGCTTTACCAATGTAGATAGGGGAACCGTCGGAGGCTTTCATCAGATAGACCCCAGGCGCCCCCGGAAGAGGTTGCCACATTTTCGGTTGGTTTTCCTTCATTTCCGACCTACCTCAAAACTGAACCTTCGCGTAAATTGCTCGTAAAGCCAATTTACATTCTATTGACGCTATTTGGAAGACATCATCAAGTGAACGGAATTCTCTCTGAATCCAATTGTCAATTTGACGTATATACTGTTCAACATGCACACCGTTTTGTGCAACGAGAATGTATTCTTGTAGAGATTCAAGGGTCTGGTAGGACAAAAATTTTTCATGCCGATCATAATCTTCGGTTGATGACGAAAGCACCTCTACAATGACATTTGGATTGAGCAACGTATCAATGTGATTATCCTCAAAGCGCGGTTCATCACATACAACGACAACATCTGGATATGTGTATAAACCACTATCGCTAACCTTCACACGCATATCGTTAGTATAAACTTCACATGTTCTATCCAGAAATTGTAAATAAAACTCGCCAAATATATTTCCTGATAGTAGGTTATGCGGGCGACTTGCACCAGGCATTGCAACGATCTGACCATCGCGATATTCGCTTTTGAATTCTGCTTTTCGTTCTTTCACAAGATATTCTTCTGGTGTTAGAAGGATTTTTGCAGCAACAGTTGCCATTGTTTTCTCCAATATTATTGGGATTTCTCATAAACCGCCCGATAAATTTTCCTACCTTCTGAACGGTACTTCATTTCAAAGTTGGTAGTAATGTGTTCGTAACCACTCAGATTCAAAGGGACAGATTCTAAGGATGTCAAATCTGCAAGTCTTTCTTGGATTTCGCTAAAATACTCAGCAAAATCTGTTGCAACATACAACTTTCCATCATTTAACGTGAGCGTTCGTGTAATGGCAGAGAGGAAATCCTTGTTTCGGAAAATTCTACGTTTCTGCTGCCGTGCTTTCGGCCACGGGTCGGGGAAATAGATATGATACGCTTGCACCGATTCATCAGGCACATAACGTGTTAAAAAGAAATTGGCATCAGTCCACGCGAGGCGTACATTCTGGAACATACCCGAATTCTTGTCTATTGAGAAATGCCGCATGTATTTCTTAAACCGTTCACGTGTGATTTCTACATACTTTTGTGCACGTTCTACACCGATATAGTTAATATTTGGATATTGCTTTGATGCTTCCAATAAAAATCGCCCTTTGCCGGGACCGATCTCAATTTCTACCGGATGTGAATTGCCAAAGAGTTTTTGCCAGTCAATTGGAGATGTTAGATCGTGTAAAGAGACCGCATTATCTTGTACCGCGTGAATTATCTGCGAGTGGGAAGTGGTACATTTATAGTAGATGTCGTTGTAACGAGGTTCCGCGTTCATTCTTTGTTCTGCAAAAATTTGTGTAGATGTGTCTTAATCAAGTTGTCTTGTGGTTCGTAACCTAACACTTCAACTGCACCACTGATGTCAAGGAAACTCTGCTGATGTCCATCTGAATTTGCTGAGCGGCCATAGGTTATCAGATATTTCACGGGGCCGTCGTAATCCACAGCTAACCCGAATAGTTGCGCGCAATCGCGCGGTGTCAAGAGTGTGCTGCAATGTCGGAGTCCGTTCGGTTCATAAGTGCCGTTAAAACTGCCAATTCGGATACTGATAAATCGCATATCATGTGCGTCAACAAGGTATCGTCCTGCAATTTCTGCCATGCCTTTCATCGCGCCATACCAACCATCAGGGCGAAATTGATCACCTGTAGAAAATCTTGGCGGTGAACTCAATCGCTCATTCCATCCTGACACATGATTTGTGCTTGCGTATACGATCTTTTGAATACCACCTTCTCGTGCTGCTTCAAACAGATTCATTGATGCACCAATGTCGCTGATTTCTCCGGGAACTTTGCCAAGTGAATCTTGACGGATGTAAGCAAGATGTACTAACACATCTTGTTCTCGACACAACGCTTGCATCGCAGTGTAGTCCCGAATATCAGTCTGCTCCACGCGAGACGTTGATCCCTCAATCGGATTGATGTCCATCAGGGTTAACGTGTATAAATCCCGTTTTTCC
Source organism: Candidatus Poribacteria bacterium (assembly GCA_028820635.1). Lineage (GTDB taxonomy): Bacteria > Poribacteria > WGA-4E > WGA-4E > WGA-3G > MSPOR6. Next base: position 133,778 of record JAPPIG010000074.1, on the reverse strand, counting down.
CATGCTTGCCAGAGGGTTGAACCCACTGTTCCTGCTGCGCCTGTGATAAGTACTCTTTGTTTCATCTATTTCTCCAACCCGATAGGGCAGGACTTGTGGGTAAATCTTTTCATAAATTGACGCATAATGTGCTGTTTCAAACCGAACTTACAGCCACGTGTTAACATATTTTGGATTTCACTAATTAGGTATTAGGTGCGGGCTTGCAAGCGCGCGAGTTGTTCTCGGAGTTTTGCGGCATCCGCTTCTGCCTGTTCAGCGCGTGCTTCAGCAGTTTCAGCGCGTGTGGTTTCTTGTTCAGCGCGTGCTTCAGCAGTTTCAGCGCGTGCCTCGGCGGTTTCTGCGCGTATGGCTTCTTGTTCAGCAAGCGATAGCGCTGACTCTGCAGGTGTTTGAAGCCACTCATCTGCAGCTGGGTCATAAATACCTAAACCCACATTATCAACATGGAAATCCAAACCCAGAGCAGCAGACCGTAAACCACCAGTCGGTCCTGCTGAAATCGGAACATACACATTATCAACCAACTCAAAACCCATCAGTGCAGATGGTAAATACAACCCCTCTGCATCATATAAGAAGTAGTCTTGTATTCCCAATAAACCGTAAAGTTCCAACTTTTTACCTAAGTCGTTTCGGTATGTGTTTTCGCTTGAAAACTCCATCGCGAAATCAGGCACTTTCCCTTCTTCCCAGACCTTATACGTTCGTCGGAGTTTCTTACCTAAACCGAAAGAGACCAGAACATCTGGCGCAACTGATTTACGCGGGTCTCCCTCCACATAATACATCAGTATATCACCAGATACATAGACTTCCGGTCTTTCTTCAAAATGCGTATCAAGAACTTGTAATGTTCGGATAAGGATTCGTCTGTGAAGGTCGCTGACTGCCATCGGTTTTCCATCCGTTTCTGGATAAATGTCTGACTCATCTGTCTGTGCGTAAGAGATATCGAGTCCTTTTAGATCAGTAGTCATCGGTCCTTCTCCTTTGCCATAAGATGTATAAAAATAAGGTAGGAAGTTGATCCACGGTTTGCATTATTTGTTAATTGTAACTGAAAATTGAGAAGGTGTCAAGCACGTTTAGAAGCATAGGGTGTATGAGTATTTGTCAGAGTTTGATTCTTCAATAATTCTTGGATTAGACGATTGGCACTTCACGTTACGCATCCGATGGCAACTCCGCTAAAATTTGACCACGTACCTTTTGCGGATCAGCGACTGGTTGCACATAAAACCGATCAATTGCCTGTCCTCCCATACCAGAACATTTACACATCTCAACGTTTAACTCCAATTTTGCCAGAATCCCGCTGAAATAGTGAAGAAAACCGACCTTTTCTTCACCTGTCACGACAATTTCAGTATAATTTCTCGCTGTTTCTACTGTGACATCATCTACTCGCCATGTGCCAGTTGGGTCAATGTAATGCTTCTCAAAAATCTGTTCAAGTGTGACTTCTCCCGCCATCAAACTTCGGATGTCAAAATCCAAATTCCGTTTTAATTCCTCGTCAAGCGGTAGCGGTTCTCCAGTAAGATGTGGTGGTTGATGCACCAGACGATAAATTTCCAATTCAACGTATGTATCCTGTTTCGTATAAACGCGCGCATCGCGGACATCAATGTTATTCGCAAAAAATAGCCCGCTCACCGTATGTAACTTACCAACACGACTATGCCCACAAAGATGTAATTCCGTAAAACCCGGTTTGTCGACGAATTGGAGGATAGCCGCATTTGCTGTCTGATTTGCATCATCAGAGGTTGTTGCTTCCGCTTGTGTAATCATCTTCATGTGCATAGGAATCTCCTCTGGCGGAATACCGATACGGTAAGTGACCGGCATCTGATGGAGAAAATGCTGAAATTCTGCTGGCGGTGCGGAAACACCCCACTGCGATTCCTCTTGACCTACGAAACGCACGCGCACAACTTCGTATAACCGCTTGAGATTGTGATTTACCAGATTGCTAAAGTTTTGAGAACCGTTTGCTTTTGAATCGCAATAGGTTAGCAGATAAAGTGCTGTCAACCGTTCAAGTGAATTTACCTTTTCGCAAAACTCTGAGATTGTGCCCTCATCCCATTGGTGGTAGCGCGCCAATGTAATCATTGTGAGATGTTCCCTAATTAGAAAAGAAATCTCATCTGTTTGTTGTGGATTAAACCCAAACTCTGGCGCAATACGTTTTGCTTTATCGGCACCTGTCTCTGGATGAGTCGGGTCAGGTTTATCAATATCATGCAGAAAAAGTGCCATATATAACGATGCTGGATCGGAAAGGGAACGAAAAGCGGTGTTCAGCTCCTCTAACTCAGAATTTGGAGAAGGTGTTGTTGATTGACCGAGGCGAGCACCCCCAAATGGACTACTTGATTCAGTGCGGCGAATTTCATCGAGATGTCCGATCGCGGTAAGTGTATGTTTCCCTACGGTGTATGGATCAAGACTACGTTCACTCCGTGTCATCATCGCTTTTTCAAAACGTTCTCCTCCCTCACCGAGTCGAGACAGAATCCCGAGTCTATGTAGACGTGTCAAACTCTTTGCTACATTGCCGGGTGTATTTATAAGTTCAGCCATTCTCAGTTTAAAACGTTCCCAATCAAACGCATCAACATAGGCGAAGATAAAGGTTGCAAGCGAAGGGTCAATTTCAAAATCGTACTGTTGGAAGTAGGCAAATAGTTTAAAGAGTTCATCTGTATCAAGTTCACCGAAATTGTTATCAATACAGTAAAGCACATCTGTCCGAACACCAAGTACATCGGAAACTGGTATTCCGTTTGCCAGAAACTTCCGTATCAATAGTTCCGCCTTGAAATGCAGATACTTGGCTTTAGCGTAATAGTCCGCCATAAAATCATAACGGGATTCCTCCGTTTTGTCTGAATAACCGAGTGCGGTTGCAATTTGCGACTGAAGTGTGTCCTCTTGTTCTGGATGGTAAGAGAGTGAATCGTGGGGTGCATCTGCTAAAACATGTAACATATTTCGTACCTTGAACATAAAATCGAGAGACGGCAGCAGTTGTTCATCATCATAACGTTGATAAAGTTCAAGTATAGAGGTAAACTGTGGGAGTCCGCACATCCAGAGGGCATATTGAAGTGTTCTCAACCCGCCTCGCCCCGTTTTTATATCAGGTTGATTTAGATAGATCGTATCCTCGGAAGCTTTAAAGGAATCTGCTTTTGATTGTAAGAGGTCCAGCACAAGTGAAATATCAGATTTATCGGAATGGACCGCTTTTCGAAACTTTTCTGTCAGTGTATCATCACCTGCAATGAACCGCATATCAATCAGTGCGGTCATGTCTTGATAGTTCCACTTAGTTATATCTGCCATCGGACGATAGATAAAACTAAACTCAAAGCCTGGAATCACCGTATGTAGGCTGTCAAAAAAATCGTAGAACCAACGGATAAGTTCCAATGTGCCCTCATCATACACATCCTCAAGATCAACAGAAGAGGTATACACAACATCAACATCTGAATAGAAACAAAGTTCATTTCTACCGTAGCTCCCTACACCGTAAAGCGCGACATCAGGTGTCCATTCATCAGGAATGTCATCTGAGAAATCACCATAGTCAACTCCTGGTATCTTAAGGAGTTCCTCAACCTGTTTTTTGTATTCATCCTGAATTTGATAGGAAGCGACTTCGTAAACTTTCTGAATAACAGCATCCCATATCTGTGTGTGCATAGAACACGCAGAAAACCCACTCTCTCCGTCTAAGATATGGGCTTTGAGTCGTTCCCGCTCAGATTGAATGAAAGCGGCTAACTGTTGTTGCAACACAACTTGAGAGATATTTAGATTTGGAATGAATTGTGTAAGCCGGTTTTCTATCTGTATAGACATTGATTTAAAGATACTTTCTGGTTGAGATAGTTTTTGGGAAACGTCTGTGAGGTTGAACATTTATCGATTAAATGCATTATACACATATAGCAAGTAAAATACAAGACTTTTTCAAATAGATGTAATCTTTTTGCTTGACACACTTTTTGGAGATTGCTAATATGCAAAACGTTGGAAAACTATAGTAAATATTAAGACAGACGATACGTCGTTGTTCGGCGTGCTTGCAAAACGCGCCTACCAGTATTTTTAGTACTTAACCGTCATCAACGCTGGAGAAATCACTTATGAACGAAGAACAAAAATATCTATTTGATTTGACGGGATATATCATTGTTGAAAATGCACTCTCTTCCGATGAGGTTGAACAGTGCAACGCAGCGATTGACCACCACATAGAAAATCTCAGAGAGCGCGAGAACTCATTGGCTGGTGGTTCAGAACCACTTTCTGGAACGGCACACCGCATGGATATGGGTGGCATGTTGGCATGGGAAAAACCGTGGTGTGAACCTTTCCGTGAGTTACTTGTACATCCAAACGTAAAACCTCACTTGGAAGAAGTTTTAGGTAAACAATATAGACTTGACCACGGACCTGGCTTAATCGCTATGGAGAACGGCACCGAAGGTGGCACATTGCACGGCGGTGGAATTGAACGTCCTAATTTCTCTGAGGCATATTTCTTCAAATATGGACGCATCTACACGGGACTCACCGTTGTGGAGTATATGCTGGCAGACGAAGGACCTGGTGACGGCGGTCTTGCGATTATTCCCGGCAGCCATAAAGCGAATCTTCCATGTCCGAGTAATATGAAACGATACGAAAAACACCAGAACTTGGTGCTTGAAGTCAATGCTAAGGCAGGCGATGCTGTTATCTTCACGGAGACCTTAACACATGGCACGCTTCCTTGGAAAGCCTCGCATCAACGGCGCGCGCTACTGTATAAGTTTAGTCCTGGTTTTCAGGCATATAGCGCGGGTGCACATCGCATTGAATACCCGGATTATATTGAAGATATGTCACCGGAACAACGCGAAGTGATGGAAGCCCCACACATAAGGCATTAGCGGAGAATATTATGGCAAACCTACGAGTTGCAGTTATCGGATGTGGTGGACGCGGACGCGGTCACATGCAAGTCCTTGCTAAATTTGAAGATACCGACCTTGTCGCAGTCTGCGATCTGGTAGAAAGTGCACGAAACAGTGCTGGTGATACGTTCAACGTCTCAAAACGTTATGACACGATAGAAGCATTGCTGGACAATGAAACACTTGATGCAGTTTTCGTTGCAACCCCAGCACATCTTAACGCTGAAGCCTCTGCGCCGTGTTTAGAACGTGGGGTCAATACACTGCTTGAAAAACCGCCGGGAATGAGTGTTGAAGAGACCATTAATTTACGGGATACTGCGAAGAAAACCGGTGCGAAAGGAATGGTAGGCTGGAATCGTCGTTTTCATCCGATTATCGTGGAAGCAACGCAACGAGTTAAGGAGCGCGGGAACGTCACACAACTTGTCGGTGAATTTCATAAGAGTATCACACGTTTAGCACAATCGCGTAGATTCCCTGAACACCTGATGGATAATATGTTCTTGGAAACACCTATACATGCTCTGGATACCATCCGCGCAATTGCTGAATCAGATGTTCAAGAAGTGCATAGTGTTGTCCAACGGAGTATTTCAGATTACAAGGATGTTCATGCTGCCTTGATTCTCTTTGAGAACGGGTGTGTTGCACAGCTTATCGCTAACTATACGACAGATGCACGCCTTGAACGATACGAAATTCACGGTAGAGACATCTCAGCATATCTTGAAGGTGTTTCACATGGAACGATTTTCTGTGATGGCACACAGCATAAGCTTACCGAACCTGGTAGTAGTGGCTCTGTTGAGCAAAATAGATATTTTCTTGATTGTGTAAAATCTGATACGCCTGTTTCACACCCTGCTGCTAACTTGGACGAGGCAGTGAAAACGATGCAACTTGCAGCGGATATTTTAAGCGGATTAAGGTAGGCACTCGTATTATACGGTATTAGGTTGAAAAACTTTCTCATGAAAAACAAACTATTTTTCATTCTAACTGTCCTCTTGACGATATTTGCCTTTACATCAAACACCTTTGCCCAAGACCACACACGTTGGGGGTTACCCGAAGGCGCGAAAGCGCGGTTTGGGAAAGGAGAGAACCGTGAAATTGCATATTCTCCAGACGGCTCTAAACTGGCAGTGGCAAGTAGCATCGGTGTTTGGATATATGATGCACAAACAGGTGAAGAACTGGTATATACTGGACATATAGCGTGGGTCAGTAGCGTAGCGTTCAGTCCGGATGGGAAGATGCTCGCAAGTGGAAATGGGGACAGGACCATCCGTCTGTGGGATGTCGCTACAAGGGAAGAAAAGAGAATACTCAAAGGACATACAGGAACTGTCAATAGTGTCGCGTTCAGTCCGGATGGAAGGACAATCGCAAGTGCAAGTCAGGACAGAACCATCCGCCTGTGGGATGTTGATACAAGCGAAGAAAAGGGAATACTCAAAAGACATACAGGA
>JAPPIG010000074.1:0-127224 GCA_028820635.1 Candidatus Poribacteria bacterium | reverse complement strand
GATGTCTTTAGCGTCGCATTCAGTCCGGATGGTAACACACTCGCAAGTGGAAGTGGAGGTTTTGACGCTACAATCCGTTTGTGGGATGTTGATACAAGCGAAGAAAAGGGAATACTCAAAAGACATACAGGAGATGTCTTTAGCGTCGCATTCAGTCCGGATGGTAACACACTCGCAAGTGGAAGTGAGGACAACACCATCCGCCTGTGGGATGCTGCTAACGGCGAAGAAAAGGGAATACTCAAAGGACATATAGCGGAGGTCGAAAGCGTCGCATTCAGTCCGGATGGAAGGACAATCGCAAGTGCAAGTGAGGACAGAACCATCCGCCTGTGGGATATTGCTGCTGGCGAAGAAAAGGGAATACTCAAAGGACATACAAGAGATGTCTTTAGCGTCGCATTCAGTCCGGATGGAAAAACTATCGCAAGTGCAAGTGAGGACAGAACCATCCGTCTGTGGGATGTTGATACAGGCGAAGAAAAAAGAATAATCAAAGGACATATAGCGGAGGTCGAAAGCGTCGCATTCAGTCCGGATGGGAACACACTCGCAAGTGGAAGTTGGGACAACACCATTCATCTGTGGGATGCTGCTACAGGCGAAGAAAAAAGAATAATCAAAGGACATACGGATTGGATCGAAAGCGTCGCGTTCAGTCCGGATGGAAAAACTATCGTAAGTGGAAGTCGGGACAACACCATCCGTCTGTGGGATGTGGCTACAGGCGAAGAAAAAAGAATACTCAGAGGACATACGGATTGGGTCCTAAGCGTCGCGTTCAGTCCGGATGGAAAAACTATCGCAAGTGGAAGTGGGGAAGTTTTCATAGGTCAGGATATAGGTTGGGATGTTACCACCCGTCTGTGGGATGTCGCTACAGGCGAAGAAAAAAGAATACTCAAAGGGCATACAGGAGATGTCAGAAGCGTAGCGTTCAGTCCGGATGGAAAAACTATCGCAAGTGGAGGTTTTGACGGTGCCATCCGTCTATGGGATGTGGCTACTGGCGAAGAAAAAAGAATACTCAGAGGACATAGAGGAAATATCAATAGCGTAGCGTTCAGTCCGGATGGAAAAACTATCGCAAGTGGAAGTTCGGACAAAACCATCCGGCTCTGGGATGTTGCTACAGGTGAAGAAAAGAGAATACTCAAAGGACATACAGGGGTGTTCGGGTGGATCCATAGCGTAGCGTTCAGTCCGGATGGAAAAACTATCGCAAGTGGAAGTCAGGACATCACTATCCGTCTGTGGGATGTTGCTACCGGTGAAGAAAAGAGAATACTCAAAGGACATAGAGGAAGTATCAATAGCGTAGCGTTCAGTCCGGATGGAAAAACTATCGCAAGTGGGAGCGACGACGCCACCATTCTCTTATGGGATTACACATCCCTTGCTGATGAGACTGATGATGGGAAAGATGCGGATGAGCCGTCTTCTGTTGAGTCACGCGGCAAGAAACTTGTCACACTTGGGCAGATAAAGCGTAATCAACTGTTCCAAAACTATCCGAACCCGTTCAACCCGGAGACGTGGATACCGTATCGTTTATCAAATGCCAGTGATGTGCAGATTACGATCTACGATGCACGTGGCACTGTGGTCCGCCAACTTGATTTAGGGCATCAACCGGCAGGTACATATCAAACGCGTGGGCGTGCAGCGCATTGGGATGGTAAAAATGCACAGGGCGAAGCTGTGGCAAGTGGTGTGTATTTCTATACACTCACCGCAGGCCAGTTTAATGCTACACGGCGGATGTTGATTAGGAAGTAAGACATAACAATAACGTGAGTTTGATAATAAAAATGTGAGTTCGCTCTAAACACTTTTCAGGGCTAAAAAAAGCACTATTTTTGTAGCATAACCTGTTAGGTTGTGCCGTTTTTTGCCAAAAATAACAGAGAACGCTGTGGGTGAAAACTTTTTCAAACTCACGTTAACAATAGACATTAAATAATGACGTTAACAATAGACATTAAATAATGATTTAATCGAATGTGTATGATAACACTAAGACCGAAATATAGTCTAAATAGTTCAATAGGAAGGAACAATGGCTACATTAGAGCAACGACTTGAAGCATATAAAACCGATGGCTTCGCTATCTTTGAGAAAGTTTTTGACGAAAAACAGATGGAACTCTGGAAAGAGAAGCACCAAGAACTATCTGCAGCACATAACGGACAAACATGGTTCGGCAACACGCTTGAATTAGCACCTGAACTGATGTGGCCCGCTGTCTCACATCCGACTATACTTGAGTTTATAGAAAAAGTGATGGGGCCTTTTGTGCAGTTAGACAATCTAACGCTTGCCGCGTTTCCTTCAATTGAATTGGAAAAGGCGGAAGGGAGAGTTTCAGGATGGCATCGTGATCGGTGGGCGCATGTGCCTTTTACCGACGCTTATCATCGCCCCAATGCCATCAATGCAATCTCATACCTACAAGACCTCACGGATGAATTTGGTCCATTACGCGTTATTGTCGGTTCACACCGAAAACCGATTACTATTGAAGATGCTGACCGTGGAATTCCGCATCCTGATGAAACTATCATTCACATGAAAGCGGGGGATGTTGTCATTACGCACAACGGGCTTATCCATTCTGGCACACCAAACACCTCTGGGCAACTGCGCTACTTTTTCAGCATCTATTACAACTTGACATGGCTCAAACACACCGATCACCACACGGGACCGCAAACACAAAAACTGCTTGAAGAGGCAAAAGAGGTAAACAACCATCAACTGATGCGACTTCTCGGTGTTGACGAGCAGCTACAACCACGATGCAACTCAGGCTTTCTCCAATCTGACGAAGAACGGTGGGAAGCATGGGCAGCTGCAGACCGCGCAGCTATAAAGGAGGAATAGGCAATGGCTGAAGGACCTGTAGTACCACCAACGCTCAACGTTGAACTTGATCACCAATTGCAGCAAGAGGTAAATTTCTTCCTAAAATGGGGTTACCTTATTGTCAATGACGCGGCAACCCCCGAACAGATTGAATCGTTGCGTAACGCACTTGATGAAAGTTATGAACGACGCGACAAAAGCCAATTCATCGGTGAATTGCTTGAAGAGGACGATAGGTTCGCATTTTTGCTTGACAATCCGCCTGTGATGAAACGGATGGAAGCGATATTGGGGACGTGTGTCCAACTGCACAGTGCAACTGCCCGTATCGTCGAACCGGGAACACCTGACCAAAACTGGCATCGCGATGGTCCATGGCCGGTTGACCCTTTTGGCACACCCTATGGCAGTTTACCTGCCCAGATAAACTGCGGCTACTATCTTGACGAAGTGACTGATGAAAAAGGTCCGACTGTTGTACAACCTGGCAGCCATAGAGCACCGTTCCGTCCTCCGCCAAGCCCTGTTCAGCTTCCTGATGAAAAACGCGTGTTGGTTTCACCAGGGCAAGCGGTCATGTTTGATGGATGGACGTGGCATCGTGGTGCCGCTAATACCTCTTCACAACGCCGCCGAGTTTGTTTGATGTGTTATCAGAATGCCTGGATGAAATCTCGTGAACCGTTCAACGGGCCGCGCGTAACAAAACTTCGCGAAGAGGGCACACCACAGCAAAAACTGCTGCTCGGTGCAATTCCAAAATGGTAACACAAGTAGTAGGCACAATCCTTTCCCAATACTCTTGTAGGAGCGATCTCCGAATCGCGACTTATAAATATAAGGGACATAACATAGGCCCGAGGATTGTGCCATAACCAACGGAGGATTTATATGAATATCGCTTATATTGTTATTGACACACTACGCTACGACCACATCGGGGCAAACGGAAATGATTGGATAGAAACTCCTAACATTGATCGATTCGCATCTAAAGCATGGGCTTATGATCGCGCTTTCTGTTCCAGTTTCCCGACAATCCCTTACCGGACCGATGTTATCACGAGTCAATACGGTACGCCTTTTCATCCATGGAAACCGCTGAGACATGAACGACAAACGCTGCCGTGGACACTTGCACAACGAGGTTATGCCACACAACTCATTCACGACACACCACATCTTGTTAATGGTGGACATAACTTTGATTGGCCCTTTCATGCTTGGACATTCGTTCGCGGTGCTGAAGTGGACCGCGATTGGATTATGGATACCGTGCCGTGGCCAGAAAATTGGGTTAAGGAAGCACTTTTCGATTGCCTTGACGATAATGCGTTTCAATCAAATATGCTCCGAAGTTACGCACGTGCCAACCGAAATCGCAAAAAACTTGAAGATTGGAACTGTGCCAAACTTTTCAACACGGCTGCGCAATTCCTCAAAGACAATGCTAAGCGAGAAAATTTCTTCCTTTGGGTAGATTGTTTTGATCCACACGAACCGTGGGATGCACCACCCGAATTCATGAAGAAATATGATAAACGTCCAGGCTACGATGGAAATATTGATCCTCGTAGTCTCGGCGGGAGAAATAAACCGAGTCTGTCCGATGAAGCGAGACAACATATTAAGGCACAATATTCTGCAAAGTTGACATGGATGGATCACTGCTTCGGACAATTCTTAGATGCGCTTGAATCTACTGGACTTGATAAGAGGACCGCTGTCATTTTGACGGGGGATCACGGCACAAATGTCGGTGAACGCGGTTCGTTTGGTAAAGGACAGCCTGTGCGTGAACAAGAGGGACACGTCCCGCTTTTTGTCCGTTTACCAGAGGGAGATGCAGGACGTAGCAACGTTATCGTGCAACCACAGGACTTCTTCCCGACTATTTTAAGCCTTCTCGGTGAAGACTACCCCGAAGGCATTGTCGGACACGACTTTATAACCCCTGCTCGCGAAGGAAAATCGGGAGAAAGAGAGTTGGCACTATCAGGTGGAAGCGTTGAGAGATGGAAACAAGGATCTAATAAGGAAAAATTCATCCTCTTTACCGCTTTTGACCAAGATTGGAGTTTAGAGGTTGCTGCTAAACCTGAAAATTCCAAACTTGTCAAACTCGGTGAGTTAGAGTATGTTCAGGATCAACATCAGGATATTGTTGCGAAACTGCATGCTGCCGCTGTTGACGAAATTGAAAGTCGCGGCACCGATCCTGCACTCATCGCATGGCTCCGAAGTGGTGGTGAGGATGCTTTCCCTGAAAATCCCAATTATTGGGAGGGGTATCCTGGACCAGATGGATTCCGTCCCTATTTCGGAAAACTCTATTCTGGAAAGTAGCAGCAATCTGAAACTAATGTATAGAAATTGAAATTTGCTGGCGAGTTTATCCTCGCCAGTTTTTTATTGCTAAAAGAGGGTGTGTAAAGTTTTGTTATAGTAAATTATATAAATAAGTTTACATAATTTACTATAAAATACGCATCAACTAAAATACACACAAAAAAATACGCACATAATTGAAACTCCAATAAAATCACAATAGAATCCCAATAAGAAACACAATCTAAATCTTGAACCACACAAAAAAGAAGCGTATAATTATAGCGTGTTATAGAATGCAAACGCCCAATACGGCAATACGAGCCATCGATACTCAATGAGGTGGTGAGGTTCCCTGAAGCAGCGACAACACGGGAACACAACTTTACAACCACAACAGTCGCTCGAAAACTCGAAATGAGCCGTGGGCAGTCTCCTTGGAGACGCGACGCCAAACAGAGACGGAACAATACCAACACGGAAAAGTTCGCGTAAAAACTCACAGAGTCGCGGAGGTTCATACTGACACCATCGGCATCAGCAACTGAACCAACCTGAGCAAAGTCCCAAGTCTGCACGTTGTCTCATGGCGCGCTTCATCCCCGTGCTGGGAGCAGCCCAATGCCTACTTGAAAGACGATGCCTTCCGTAAAAAGGACCGATTAAAACCTCACAGAGTCGTGGTGTTTTTGAGGGACGCAGCTACCCAAAAGCAGCAACCCCACGCCCATAAGCTGCCTACCAGTTCGTAAAGCTGGGACTCGTCCAGTTGTATTTGGGCTTTGCATTCCACACCTTCGCGCCATTTGCTATCATGTGAGCATTTCGCGTGAAGTATAGATCGTAGATACGCGCCGCGTACTGTTCACCTTGCGGTTTGTGTGAACGGATACGGGCCGTATCTACTATCTCACAATGTTTCTTGCAAAGTGACATACACACAGAGGCATAATATCAGTATGAAAAAACAACCAATCCCGAAACACAAAAATACACAGACCCTAAAGCTGCAAAACGCAAGGAAAACCGTGAATCCTCAATACAGATATATAATGGAAAATTTAAAATTTATTGAAAATTAGAAAAACACCTATAAACCCATACAGAGACTGGGTTTATACCGAATTTCAAAAAGATACCATGGTATCAAAAAAGTTACCAAATGGTAACTTTTTGAGGTGGGCGCGATTTCTAAATTTCGACCCGTAGCGCGATCTCCTGGGCAACACTTTTTCGATAAAACGAGTCAAATCCCTAAACTATGGTGAATTATTGAAATCGGGATTTCAAGGTTTCCCTTCAACTATTCATGAGATAGGTTGTAAAAATCGCGTCACAATCCTTGTCCTGACAGACTCCTGCACGTCCCAAGTGAATGTCTAAATCGGGGAGGGCAAAGTGAAACTCAGTCGACAATATGCTTTGTACGAAAACTTTACACACCCCTAAAAGAAATGCCCTTGACATTGCCTCCGTGTTTTGATAATATACTTGTGAAGACCACCGCTAAAGACAAGAAAAAACTACTAATTGCGTAAAATATGTGACAGGTAAATTTTGATGGGAAAGCATGATAAATTAGAATTTTATGTAATGAAGAACTCAAGTAAATTATTTGGTGAAGAGTTCAATTTGAAGCGTAAAACTAAATTAAATAATCAGAAAGTGGATCTGAGTGGCACGGATGCCGAAGGTAGAGTTGTTATCGTTGAGATAAAAGCTAAAACCACGAAGCAGCCTAGTGATGATCTTCATGAGGTTGTTGGCCAAATTTTGAATTATGCAACTAAGTTTATGAAAAATGAAAAAAGATCAGTGGACTTGAAAGATCACTCTAAACACTTACGATTATTCATTGTTCAAGAGAAACCTAAAGAAGAGTATCAAAAAGCTCTTGAAGATATAAGTGAATTTTTATGTATACATGGCATCAATATAAAACCTATATTCGTAGAATCTAATTACACTGATTGAGTTGACCAACAAATATGATCAATAATCCAAAGCATTCACAACGATTTTGAGAATGCTTTGGCAAATCCAAATACTTATTGCGAAAAACTAAAAGAGGAGTATGTAAATGCTGAAAACAGACTTAAAGCAACAAGCGGTAATATTGATTGAACAACTCTCTAACGAAAAACTAAAAGCAGTCGTTGACTACCTGACCTATTTACATGACAAGGAAGCTTGGAATGCAACACATGAATTGGCAAGCGATGCAGAAATAGTGGAAAGTTTAGAACGTGCTGAGGCAGATGAAAAAGCAGGTAGACTCAAAAGTTGGGACGATGTTAGACGTAACGTTTGAAGTACAATTCACTGATGAAGCAATAACCCATTACCAATCACTGGATGCCAATATAACGCGCAGAGTCGATAATGCAATGGATATATTAGTTCACAATCCACTGTTTGGTCCTAACATAGTCAAATTAAAAGGACAGTATGCCGGTCTATATCGTTATCGTGTTGGACGATATAGGATTATTTATAGAATTGACATGCAAAACCATAGATGTATTATCAGAGGTATCTACCCGCGCGGAAAAGCATACCACAGTTAATTCAGAACGATAGAATTACGGAAAACTTCAAGTGAATCTTGTCACAAAGGAGAAAAACATGCCACATACATATAAAACTTGCCTCATCGGATGCGGACGGATGGGAGCAACCATTGATGACGAAGTCGCAGGTCGTGCCGATAGTTTCATCTGGCAACCCTTCTCACATGCTGCAGCTGCTGTGGCTTGTGAAAGAACTGATCTTGTCGCTGTTTCGGATGTGTTTGCGGACAAAGCCGAAGCCATTCGTGAACGCTACGGAGCTGAGCGTGCCTATACAGACTATCAAGAGATGATTGAGAAGGAAAAACCTGATATCATCTGTATCGCAACCCGTCCCGGCCCACATGCCGAAATCACTGTTTTTGCTGCTGAAAACAACGTCAAAGGCATCTACTGTGAAAAACCGCTCTGCTGTTCAATGGAAGAAGCAGACATCATGGTAGATATTGTTGAAAAACACGGTGTTAAATTCAACTATGGGACACAACGTCGTTTCATGCCGATCTACCGCAAGGTACGCGAACTTGTTGAAGCAGGCGAAATCGGAGACATTCAGTGCACTATTGCACAATACGGCGCAAGTTCCGCGCTCTGGGGCTTAACACACGCCGCCGACATGCTCTTATTTCTCGCTAAAGACCCAGAAGTTGACTTTGTACAAGGCACGGTCTCATGCAAGGATTCCGATTGGGATGGTAATCGGTTAAATGTTGATCCCGCAGTCACCAGCGGCTATATCCGTTTTTCAAATGGAGTCCACGGGTATAATACTGCTGGCACTGGACCCGAATATGAGGTCTGCGGCACAGGCGGAAAAATCCGTATCCAAAATAACAGTAGAGAAATCCAATTCCGGAAGAAACAGGGAACATTTTATGAGGATGTGCCGTTTCCAGAAGTTTCCCGTGCTACTGGCACCGTGATGGGCATTACAGACGTTGCTGAAGCACTTGACGAGGATCGTGAGACGAAAGGACCTGTTCATCTCGCGCGACGCAGTCAAGAGACATTGATGGGGATGATAGAGTCACATCGATTGGGTGGTCAACGTGTCTCGCTCCCGATGGAAAATCGGAGTCTTTATGTTGGCAGGCGCGACTGGTAATATTTGAATAACTGCATCTGTATAAACTGTTAGGCGTGCCTACTTAGCGCGCCGATAAATATGAACTTAGAGACCCAAATCCAAGAATTTCGTGATACCTTTTATCGTGTCAAAACCGAAGTCCAAAAACGGATTGTCGGTCAAGACGCGATTGTTGAAGGTGTTCTTCTCTGCTTACTTGCCAACGGACACGCGCTGCTTGAGGGTATACCTGGGTTAGGCAAAACGCAACTCATTCGGACGCTCAGCGAGGCACTCAACCTCACTTTCAAACCGATCCATTTCACACCTGATATGATGCCGTCTGACATCACAGGCACTACGTTCCTTGTTGAAGACGAACACGGTAGAAAACAGTTTGAATTCCAGCAGGGACCTATTTTCGCACAACTGATCCTTGCCGATGAGATTAACCGTGCTACCCCGCGCACCCAATCTGCCCTCCTTGAAGCAATGCAAGACCGCACTGTCACCGTCGGACGGACAAGTCACAAATTAGAGGAACCGTTTTGCGTTCTTGCAACACAAAATCCGCTTGAGATGGAGGGTACTTATCCGCTTCCAGAGGCTCAGCTGGATAGATTTCTATTTAAACTTCTCATCGAATTTCCTAATGAAGACGAGATAGTTCAAATTATGCGGCGCACAACATCTGGTGCAGAGATCACAATCGACAAAGTTACAGATGCTGAAACACTTAATCAGATGCGGCAACTTGTGCCACAGGTGATTATTGCAGAGCATGTTGAGCGACACATCATCCGACTTGTACGTGCTACACATCCCGACTCTGAGGACGCACCAGAGATAGTCAAACGTTATGTTCATCTCGGTGCAGGCATACGCAGTATTCAAGCGATAACTCTCACCGCAAAAATTAGGGCACTCCTTGATGGACGCTATAATGTTGCCTACGAGGATATTGACGCTGTGCTTTTGCCTGCACTCCGCCACCGTATACTTCTCAACTTTGAAGGGCAAGGTGAAGGCATTGTCCCTGATGCCGTTATCAATGAAGTCCACAGCACCATAAAACCTTTATCATCATAAACTTGCTGAATCTTTTACAACTTGAAGGTTGGAAAAATAAATCTTCCACGAATTGACAATACATAATTTGGGATTGTCAAAAATAGATAAAAATGATAAAATGAAATTTTCCATTGTCAAAAATAGATAAAAATGACAACAACAATTTTTATGGTCGTCAAAATAGGCAAACCAGGTAATATGAAAAACTTTATAGCGGGCAGATACAAACAACAACGAGAATATAAGAGTTTTACACCCTCCACCGTTAATCGTCAATTTGTTTGGGAAAATCCGCAGATAAGTCTTCTGATTGAACAAGCAGCGAAATTTTTAGGAGAATTCAACGCCTATGCTGAACTCCGTCCAGACGTTAATTTGTCTGTTCCAATGAATATCGCGAAAGAAGCAACGGACTCGAACCAGATTGAAGGCACCAAAACTGAACTTGACGAAACTATTTTACCGCAAGTAGAGATTAATCCAGAAAGACAGGACGACTGGCAAGAAGTCCAAAATTATATTAAAGCCATGAATTTCGCGATAGCAAAGTTGCCTGAACTTCCACTTTCAATGCGCCTACTAAAAGAGACTCATCAAATATTAATGTCCGGTGTCCGAGGCAAACATAAAGCACCTGGTGAAATTCGCAGGAGTCAAAACTGGATTGGAGGTTCGTCATTAGCAGATGCTTATTATGTTCCACCTTCTGCAGAGGAACTTCCTGATCTTTTAAGCGATTTAGAGAAATTCTGGCACAACCAATCACTACAACTGCCATATCTTATCAAAATCGCTATTACGCATTATCAGTTTGAAACCATCCATCCTTTCCTTGATGGTAACGGTAGGTGTGGAAGGTTGTTAATTGTTTTGCAGCTTATTGACGCACAGATACTAAACAAACCAATACTTTACGTATCCAGTTTTTTTGAGAAAAACAAGGTTTCATACTATAATTCCCTCACTCAAGTTCGCACTGAAAACGACTTGGAACAGTGGATTCTATTTTTCTTAAGTGGAGTCATAGAAACCGCTCAGCATGGACTCAAGACATTCAAAGCTATTATTGAACTTCAAAAAGAATATGAAACCAAAATCTTAACGCTGGGCTCGCGTGCGAAAAACGCCCAAAAGTTACTACAACTCATGTATGCAACACCTATTCTTAACGCAAGATCAGTTGAAAAAGGGTTGGGTATAAGTTTTTCAAGCGCGAATCGACTCTTAAAATCTTTGACAGAACTCGGTGTACTCAATGAAACAACAGGGCATTCTCGTAACCGCTTATTCGTTCTTGAGAAGTACCTAAACCTCTTTAGAAGTTAGCAGTTAAATCTAAACCTTGAAATCCCTGCAAAGTTCCGCTATAATAAAGTTACCAGAAAATTATCGGAGGGAATCATGGCAACAAGAGGCGCGCAAACATTTCTGACACCAGAGGAATATATCACTTTAGAACGTAAAGCAATCCCTGACGCTGACACAGTCAGAAGCGAATACGTCAATGGAGAGATTATCACTATGCCCGGAGCAAGTTTCGTTCATAATCTAATTACTAACAATATCTCCGGTGAACTCCGCACTCGCTTGAAAGGGACTGGGTGTGCCGCATTTTCTAACGATATGCGCATTAGTATTCCCTCAGCAAATTCCTATTTTTATCCTGATGTCGGGGTTGTCTGTGATGAACCTCGCTTTGAAGACGATGTGTTTGACACACTCCTCAACCCAATTGTTATTGTTGAGGTACTCTCTCCTACTACCGAGGCTTATGACAGAGGCGAAAAATTCTTGCACTACCGACAGATTGAATCTTTGCAAGAATACATCGTCGTCTCGCAAGACAAGGTGAACGTTGAACGCTACCTCCGAAAACCTGATGAGTGGAGTATAACCTTCTTCCAAGAGCTTACGCAGCAAGTTGCACTTACTTCCATTCAGTGTGAATTACCGTTGCAGGAAATATACGAGCGCGTTACATTCCATGAATAAAGCTGACACTAAATGAACATTACTCGGAGCAGTGACTACTCATTTTGCGAACGAAATTTTAACTTTCCTTTCATATTACCTTGCCTCTAACCTCAATTCATGCTAAAATACCGATAGCATGAACCAACACGATTTAATAGATCCGCATAAAGAACTCCGTTCCGTTCTTGGAGAGCGTTTCAGCACAGACGATGCCGTTCTAAATGCACACGCACGGGACGCATCATATCATAGCGGCGCGCTGCCCGATGCTGTTGCCTTTCCTAAAACCAACTCTGAAGTTTCTGAGATCGTAAAAATCTGTGCAAATTATAGTATTCCGATAATCCCTTATGGAACTGGCACTGGTGTTGAAGGAGCGGTCGTTGCAACTGAAGGAACACTTTGTATCTCTTTAAACGAAATGAACCGCATCCTTAGCGTCAACGAAGACGATAGAGATGTTACTGTCCAAGCAGGCGTAACCCGTTTGCAATTAAACAAGCACCTTGTCGAACTTGGGACGGAACTGCATTTTCCTGTTGATCCGGGTGCGGATGCCTCATTAGGTGGAATGACAGCAACACGCGCTTCAGGTACAAGTGCTGTCTGCTACGGCACCATGCAGGACAACATTCTTGGCTTAACCGTTATTACTGCTGATGGTACACTTGTCCGCACCGGTAGTAGAGCGCGAAAATCCGCTGCAGGCTATGATTTGACACGTCTCTTCATCGGTTCAGAAGGCACATTGGGAATTATCACTGAAATCACACTCAAATTAGCGCTGTTACCAGAAGCAATCGCCTCTGCTGTCTGCGCGTTTCCATCCGTTGATGCCGCAGTAAACACCGTAATTGAACTCATAGGATCAGGTGTCAGTATCGCTCGCATAGAACTGTTAGATGAACTTCAGATGGATGCTGTCAATAAATATTCTGGATTAGCTTATGAAGTTGCTCCGACGCTCTTCTTTGAATTTCACGGATCGGCTAACACTGTTGCCGAAAGTTCAAAGATCGCTGGTACTATCGCATCAGCACATGGAAGTGGCGATTTTCGATATGCCACAGATGAAACGGAACGTAAACGGCTCTGGCGAGCCCGATATGATAGTTACTACGCTGCACTTAACCGACGTCCTGGCTCCGTAGGATATGTCACCGATGTCTGTGTCCCAATCTCTCGGCTCGCTGAGTGTATCACAAAGACAAAAACATTGCTTCAAAATTCCAACCTCAGTGCATCTGTGCTTGGCCACGTCGGTGATGGAAACTTCCACGTTGTCTTTCCGCTTGAACCTGGGAATAATGATGAATTAGCAGAAGCGCAGCAGATCAGCGACCAAATTGTAGACATTGCCTTGAAAATAGATGGCACTTGCACCGGAGAACACGGCATTGGCATCGGTAAACGGGCAGCGTTAGAGAAAGAACATGGAGACGCAGTTGACTTAATGCGTGCCATCAAGCATGCCTTGGATCCTCAAAACCTAATGAATCCGGGCAAAGTATTCTTGTAATCGTCTTGTAGGAGCAGTTTCTAACAACGATTTCAACTAAAGTAAAATATGTCATACAATTGGAAAGTTCTTATAACTGACTACGCATGGTCTTCTATTGAACCAGAACGAGAAGTGCTTGCTAAAATAGGTGCAGAACTTATCGTGGCAGAAACAGGTGGCGAAAAAGAACTTCTCACTCTCGCCCCGAAGGTGGACGGTATCCTTACCTGTTGGAAACCGGTTCGCAAGTGTGTCATTGACGCAGCAAAAAAATGCCAAATTATCGCACGTTACGGCATCGGATTAGATAATATTGATGTGGAAACTGCTACACAGAACGGCATTATCGTTACGAATGTTCCTGCCTATTGTGTTGATGAAGTTTCTGATCATGCGATGGCACTTCTCCTCGCTTGTGCAAGGAAAATATCAAGTTACAATGAAGCGATTAAATCTGGCATTTGGGACCAGAACATTGGACCGCAGATGTACCGATTGCGTGGTAAAACATTGGGTATCATCGGATTCGGACACATTGCTAAAGCAATTATTCCAAAAGCGAAGGCGTTTGGATTGAATGTGAAAATCTATTCACCTCGCACCTCTGCGGAATTAATTCAACCTCAAGGTGCTGAAAAAGTCTCTTTTCAAGACTTACTCAAAACAGCAGATTTTATCACAATCCACGCACCATTGACAACTGAAACGCAGCACATGTTCAGTCATGACGAATTTCGCGCAATGAAATCGACAGCATTTCTAATCAATACTGCGCGAGGTGGTATTGTAGACACCGCAGCACTCACAGAGGCACTCCAAAACGGAGAAATTGCCGGTGCTGGTATAGATGTGTTGGAAACTGAGCCGCCGGAAATAGAGGAGGTCTTGCTTACACTTGATAATGTGGTTATCACACCACACGCCGCATTTGTCTCTGAAGAATCAATCCTTGAATTGGAAGTAACTGCTGCAACCTGCGTGACACAGGTTTTAACAGGACAACGTCCAAAATCTATTGTAAACCCATCGGTTTTAAAACGTCCAAACCTACGAGCAAAATCACTTATGCAAAGAATGTAAATAACATATATAAACACGATACAATACCTATTGGAGAACTTACATGCAACAGCTCCCTGACGCTACAGGACACTTTGGGCAGTTCGGTGGCAGATATGTCCCCGAAACCCTTATGCCCGCACTCATAGAATTAGAAGAAGCATATACATCCCTCAAAGACAATCCCGACTTTCAAAAGGAATTTCGATATTACCTCAGCGAATATGTCGGAAGACCAAATCCACTCTATTATGCAGAACGGCTAACGGAAACACTCGGCGGTGCAAAGATATACCTCAAAAGGGAAGACCTGAACCACACAGGTGCCCACAAAATCAACAGCGCAATCGGACAGATACTACTTGCACGGTGGATGGGTAAGAAACGTATTATCGCTGAAACTGGGGCAGGGCAACATGGTGTTGCGACCGCTACCGTCGCTGCGAAGTTCGATATGGAATGTGAAGTCTATATGGGTGAAGAGGATATAGAACGACAAGCACTCAACGTATTCCGCATGCAATTGATGGGAACAAAGGTTGTACCGGTCAATTCTGGTTCACGCACACTGAAAGATGCTATCAATGCATGTTTCAGAGATTGGGTCACGAATGTTCGGACGACGTATTTACTTCTTGGCTCAGTTGTAGGTGCGCATCCATATCCGATGATTGTTAGGGACTTTCAAGCCGTCATTGGTGAAGAAGCAAGAACACAAATTTTAGAACAAGAGGGCGATTTACCGGATTGTGTCGTTGCTTGTGTTGGTGGTGGTAGTAATTCTCTCGGCATGTTTTATCCATTCTATCATGATGAATCCGTACGCCTCATCGGAGTTGAAGCAGCAGGAGAAAGTATCCGCAGCGGACGTCATGCAGCACCGCTCACTGCAGGAAGTGTCGGCGTTTTTCACGGGGCAAAGTGTTATCTATTGCAAGAAGATGATGGACAAATTACACCCGCACACTCAATCTCCGCGGGTTTGGACTATCCTGGTGTCGGTCCGGAACACAGTTATTATCGCGAAACTGGCAGGGCAGAATACGTCCCAATTACCGATGCTGAGGCAGTAGAAGGATTTCAGTTGTTATCTGAAACTGAAGGCATCATCCCTGCTTTAGAATCCGCGCATGCGATCGCATACCTACGTGAACTTGCGCCGAAACTTGGGAAAGATAAAGTTATAGCGGTCTGCTTGTCTGGACGTGGCGACAAAGATGTTTACACCATTGCAAAGGAATTGGGTATTACCTTGTAAGGTCCTGAGGCAGTTACCCTATTTCTTCATCCAAAAACAAATTGCCATTGGATAGAATACATGCTATAATTCCACAATTTCATTACCATAGAGGCAGCACAATGGCACGTGAAGTTTCGGATCAATCTCTACAACAAAAGATTCGTAGATTGATTCAGCTGCTTTTACATAAAGACGGCCCCTTAAGGAATTGGCGGTATTTCCCGACACGGTTGTTGCTTCGAAAATTGCGATCAGAATCTGCGGAAATGCGTGCTTATGCTGCTGAAGGGTTAGGTGGTGTAGGGGATGTGCATGCTATTGCACCACTAATTGAAGCATTATCCGACGATAATATAGCCGTTCGTCGCTTTGCTATATCCTCCCTTGGACACCTCCGCGATGAACGTGCCGTTGACAGACTTATTCCGTTCCTACAAGACGTAGAACCAGATATGCGTTGTGCTGCTGTGGTCGCCCTCGGTGAATTGGGACTTAGCGAAGAACGGGTTGCAAACCCACCTGTGCAGGTGATAGAAGCATTGATAAGCAGCGTCAATGATATTGATAGGTCAGTCTGTTCAGCTGCTGTTGTGGCTTTAGGCAGAATCGGTAATCCGCAAGCGGTATCTGCTCTCAACACGTTAGCTGAAACCACCGAAAGTGAATGGGTTCGCCGCTACATCAGCGAAGCACTGCATCAAATTGAGGAACAGAACATATAACAAATGCTCATTCGTTTCAAAAAAGGCAAAAACCAACATAAACACAAACCTGATACACTTACTTGCATTCGTGACGATGGAAGTGTTACGTGGACACATATTCATCATGGATTTGTGCAACACGATTTTGCTCACTACGTAGTCGAAACCACGCTGGGTTTTCAAAATGCGTTCTTCGGACTTGTGGCGAAAGGCTACGACATCCCTGATTTTAGTCTGCCCACATCAGAACGCCCCTTCAAAATCCCCAAAGAAGCAATGGTAGCAGAACCTATCGTAGCCTTGTTACAGGCAGAATTATGGGAAAGTTTCCCGGATCCGTTGCTTCAACCTGATAGCCAAGAACTTCCTGCCAACGCCACTCCTACGCAGATTGAGATAATGCGAAAGCATCTACGAAATTTATTGCAGCAATGGGAGAATTTAGCGCCCGGTGAATCTATGGATTTGCAGTTTGACACGTTAGGAGTAAAATATAATGGACCTCTCACATAGTATTCGTAGCGCGTTGTCAGATGCACAGGACGCACTCAACCAATTTATCCAAAACCCTGATAATATCAAAATTATTGCTGAGACAGCCTTCTTGATGCAAGTAGTTTTTGAACAACAAGGCAGAATATTTGCTTGTGGAAATGGTGGGAGTTTGTGTGATGCCATCCACTTTGCAGAAGAGTGTACAGGGAAGTTTCGTGATAATCGGGAACCACTTCCGGTCATTGCACTAAGTGATTCCGGGCATATTACCTGCACTGCAAACGATTTTGGATTTGCGGAAGTATTCGCGCGCCCTCTGTTAGCGTTAGGTCATCCTGGCGATCTATTGGTTGTCCTCTCAACGAGTGGGAATTCCGATAATGTTGTTCGTGCGGCGAAAGCAGCAAAATCAAGGCAGATGCACGTGTTTGGATTGATTGGTAGAGATGGTGGACAGCTTAAAAACTACTGTGATAGTTACCTAATCGCACCGGGTAGGACAGCAGATCGAATTCAGGAAATCCATATTAAGGTTTTACATATTCTAATAGAACAAGTGGAACGTTTGATGTTTCCTGAGAACTATTGACAAAAATCTCATATTTTGATATTATTGAGTATGATCCTACTGTTTCCATTGCAAAAGTTTCCATGTTAATCGGAGGACAGTTTGTGAAACCATCAGAGAATAAAAAACTGTATTGGCGGAAAAATCTACAATATCTTGGTATCCTACTCGGAATCTGGTTTGTCACATCTTTTCTCTGCTCAATTGTATTTGTTGAACAACTTGATAAAATTCGGTTCGGAGGGTTTCGCCTCGGCTTCTATTTCGCACAACAAGCATCTATATGGATTTTTGTTGTGTTAATTTTTGTCTATGCTTGGTTGATGAACCGCTTAGATAAAAAATACCAAACTGATGAAGAAAATGCGGAGGATTCGGAATAAGTATGAGCGTACAAGCTTGGACCTTCGTGATGGTGGGTCTCTCCTTTGCATTGTATATCGGTGTAGCGATTTGGTCCAAGGCGCGTTCAACTGGGGATTTCTACGTCGCTGGTAGCAATGTGCATCCGATTGTGAATGGCATGGCAACTGCAGCGGATTGGATGAGTGCCGCGTCTTTCATCTCAATGGCAGGGATGATCGCTTTTCTGGGACGCGACGGTTCCGTCTATCTTCTCGGATGGACAGGCGGGTATGTCCTGCTTGCACTATTATTAGCCCCCTATCTTCGTAAATTCGGCAAATATACCGTTCCTGATTTCGTAGGTGATCGCTATTATTCACAGTTGGCAAGAATCGTTGCTGTTGTTTGTGCTGTATTTGTCTCATTTACCTATGTTGCCGGACAGATGCAAGGTGTCGGTATCGCCTTTTCCCGATTTTTAAATGTTGACATTACTTATGGTGTGCTTGTCGGGATGGGAATTGTTTTCTTTTATGCTGTGCTTGGCGGCATGAAAGGCATTACCTATACACAAGTCGCGCAATACTGTGTCCTCATTTTTGCATTCCTTGTGCCTGCTATATTCATCTCTATCCTTGTTACAGGTAATCCAATTCCTCAGTTGGGGTTGGGCGCGGCAGACGATTCAGGTGTTTACCTTTTAGACCGCCTCAATGGATTACACGAAGCACTCGGTTTTGATAAATACACTGATGGAAGCAAATCAAAAATTGATGTGTTTTTTATCACTGCTGCACTTATGTTAGGTACAGCAGGACTACCACATGTAATTATTCGGTTTTATACAGTGCGTAAAGCATCTGAAGCACGAGCCTCTGCTGGATGGGCACTACTGTTTATCGCACTTCTTTATACAACTGCGCCAGCAGTTGCCATATTTGCGAAAACAAATTTGCTTAAAACTGTGACTTATGAACAAGATGGTGAATTACAAGATATCAGATATGAAGACGTTCCTGACTGGTTTACAAATTGGGAAAAAACCGGCCTCATAAAATTTGATGATTTAAACAACGATGGAACAATACAGTACCGTGGCCCAAAATCTGCTGTACCGAATGAGTTGACTATCAGCAACGACATTATGGTATTAGCTAATCCTGAAATTGCCCAACTACCGAATTGGGTTACAGGATTAGTAGTTGCGGGAGGCTTAGCAGCAGCACTGTCTACCGCTGCAGGCTTATTGTTGGTTATTTCAACGGCTATTGCCCATGATTTACTCAAAGGTTGCATTGTACGTGATTTATCCGAAAAACAGGAATTAATGGCTGCGCGAATCGCTGCTGGTTTTGCTGTCTGTGTTGCTGGATATTTTGGTATCAATCCTCCTGGATTTGTTGCACAGGTCGTTGCATTTGCCTTTGGACTCGCGGCAAGTTCATTCTTCCCCGCAATCGTCATGGGAATTTTCTCTAAGCGAATGAACAAAGCTGGGGCAGTTGCAGGAATGATTGTTGGTTTTACCTTCACAGCAGCATATATCATATTCTTTAAATTTATCAAACCCGACCTTAACACATCTGAGTATTGGCTGTGGGGCATATCACCGGAAGGTATCGGCACTCTTGGTATGGTGTTAAATTTTATTGTCTCTATTGCCGTATCTATTTTCACACCACCGCCACCTGAAGAAGTGCAAGTATTGGTAGAAGAAATTCGAGTTCCATAAAAAGGAGGTTTCCGATGAAGTCCCAAGTTTTAGGGCAAAAACACAATTCATTTTCACGACCTTGGAAAAACTTATATAAACTAATTATTACCATCTTCTTAATAACTGGTATTCCATTTTTCGCTCAGGCAGCGAAGGTTACTGACTTTATCCCAAAGGAAAGTGTCGTTTATATACAATTAAATGATATTGATGAAATTTACAACGAAATTCAGGTTTCGGAAGATTGGGAGCAAACACTTGATCAAGTTTTGGACGAATCAGATTTACAAGAAATACAACAAGGAATGTTGGCAGCAGAAGCGATTATCGGAACAGATCTATTTGGTATAATTGACACTGTGGGATATCAAACAGGTTTTGCGATGTGGGACGTGGGGATAAATAGCATTCGGGGCGGCATTGTTGTGCATTCAGGTGGAAACCTTGCTGAATTGCAACGATTAACTAAAATCTTGACCGGTGCTATGGGATTGTCTGGGGGAACATTAAAGCCTAACGCAGGCGAACATAGAAAAGTTAAATACGATACACTCCAAATGCCAGATGTCCTCTTTAATTATGGATTTGTAGGTGATTTTCTTGTCGTTGGTATTGGTGAAAACAGCTTTGAAAAATTGATTGATACCTACAGAAAAAAAACCTTATCTATTGAAAAAAACGAATCGTATTCAAAAGTCTCTAAAAAATATGAGATGGGACAAGTAACAGGGTTCATCAATGTGTCAGGTCTATTACCGCTGCTGCAAGGTTTATCAGATATTGAACGAACACAACTGCAAACTTTTAAAACTGTATTTGCTCAACTCAATCTATTGGAGGTTGCACCCCTTTTTCAATTCTACACTGAATTTGATTCGACACTCCCGGAAAGCAGAATTGGACCCTTCTTAAAAGAAGGTGACGAACTGGAAATACTTAAGAGTTTGTCAGGAAAAGAAGACCTGTTTATTGCTATTGCTCCAACGATTTTAGAAACTGTCTGGGAATTGGTCCATACCGAAATTGAAAATACAGAAACGGATGACGTTTATGCTTTCATCATTCTTCTGGAAGGCATTTTAAATCTCGATTTTGAAGATGATGTTATTGCCGGTTTAACTGGCGAACTGGCGTTATCCGTTGACGATTTGACACTATTTGAACCGGATGATTTGGAAAGCCTTGATATTAACGATGAAACGTTCCAGATTGATGCGGGAAACGTATATACACACGGGAGTTTAATTTTCATTCCAAAAAATCCCGGCAAATGGGATCAGATAGGTAACAGTCTTTCTAATCTGCAGAATACTTCTGTTTCTAAAACAGATTATAAAGGTGCAACGGTGTCTGAGTTTGGATCGAATATCTACTATGCCGAAAGGGATGGACTGTCTCTTTTAAGTTTTTCTGAAGAGCAGATGCACTCAATCGTTGACACGCTTCAAGAGAAGCAGAAACCATCCTACTTAAAACGGCTGCCCAAAAAACCTCTCGTAGTCGTGAACCTGAATATATTGAATTTTTTTAAAGCAAATATTGGTACAGTGCCGATAGAAAATGATATTGTAAAGCCAGATGAAATTTCTTCACTTCTTGCTTGGATTACAGTGAAGGAAAACGAAGCTATATTTGAAGTGTCGGTCTCTGACAAAGATTCACCACTTGAAGTAATGGCAAAACTTGCACCGTTTGTTATTTATAACTTGGATTTTTAGAAGAATCTAAAATAATGTCTGAATGGATTAGCACCATCAATCAAAAAACAAAATGGATGAGGTGGCCTTGTGTTATTTTTTGCTTGCTAATAGGAATATATAATATTATTGATGGTTTTATATTGCTACAAGATATTCAAGGAGACCGATCAGGCATGCTACTCATTATCTCTGGTTCGTTTTTTCTCTTAAGTGGTGTTTTTCAATTTTTACCGCGTTATCTTACTGCTAATATTGTAGGTGCTCTCTCAGCAGTTGTTGGGTTGATTATATTTTTCATCGCTTAATTTTGTTATTGAAAAAAATCGTGTTTAGTGTGTCTGTCTTTCCTATTAAGTGAAAAGCACGGAATTATAGAGGAATAAAAAATGATAGATGTATGTTTTTTTGCTGATGAAGTTTCCAGAGAAGATTTTGAGGAGGCTATCAAACTCGGTGTTGAAGCTGGCGCCACCACTGTGGAGGTGCGGGGTGGTGTATGGGGCAAGCACGTAACTGAAATTGACGATGACGACGTGAAACGCGCACAAGACGTACTAACTTCTTACGATGTCCGCGTCGCGAGCGTCGGCTCACCTTTTGGGAAATGTGCAATTGACAATCTACAAGAATATGAACGTCATCTGCGTCACTTTGACCGTATGGTTGAACTTGCACACGCCTTTGAAACACAGATTATTAGAGGGTTTGCTTTTTGGAATCCCAATCGGAGACTTAAAGAATCGTCGCGTCCAGATATAAATGACTATTTGGAACAGATTGTTGAAAAACTATCGCCCGTAGTGCCGATTGCTGAAAGCGCAAACGTTATTCTCGCTTTTGAGAATGAAGATGCTACACTCGCTGGCACTTGTGAAGAGACGCGAACTGTTATTGATGCACTGGGCAATAGTCCTGCACTCGCTTCATGTTGGGATGTCAATAACGGTTTACACTGCGGAGAAAATCCATTACCCGATGGATATTCGCATATTAAGGGACTCGTGCGGCATGTGCATGTAAAACCGAATCGTGAGAAAAATCTGGATCCAATTAGAGACACAGACATAAAATATGAACAGTTGTTGAGAACACTACTCAACGATGGATTTACTGGCGCTGCGAGCATTGAACACTGGGGAAACCCACAACAGATGTTAGACGGTATCCGTCAACTTCGTACAGTTGTTGATGCAATGTAACCCATTCTAAAAGTAAGGAGATATATTATAATGCAGTTGAAACCTGACACGCCGAATCTGAATTGGCAAGGTGTTGTATCCCTTGAAAAAACAGATACTTCTATTATGCCATGGCGCACACCTCACGAGATGCACGTGCTGTTTCCAGAACCGTTATTAGAACGTTCAGCAATGCCTGCGGGAGTTCGTATCAGTTTTCGGAGCAACACCACGCGCATTTCAGGCAGTATTGTTGAACAGCGTGAATCCGGTATGCTTGATCTCTGTTGTGATGGAGAATTTATTGCGTCATTTGATCTGAAAGGACAAAACAGTTTCATCTTTGAAAACTTGTCAGATCAGGATAAATTAATTGAACTCTGGCTACCACAATTCGGAAGGTTTCAACTCCGCAATTTAGACATAGACGATGGTGCAACATTAGAACCGTTCATTGACAAACGTCCACGATGGGTTACTTATGGAAGTTCTATCACCCAATGTCGTTCTGCAGCATCACCGACACAGACATGGCCCGGTATTGTCGCTCGTGATCGGAATTTTAACTTAACCTGTCTTGGTTACGGTGGACAGTGTCACCTCGATTCTATGGTGGCACGAATAATTCGCGATCTACCTGCAAACTATATCTCCATGTGTCTCGGCATTAATATCCAAGGCGCGTCAAGTTTGGGACCACGTGCTTTTCGTCCAGCGATTATTGGTGCAGTTCAGATAATACGTGAGAAACACACAGAAATACCTATCGTCCTAATGTCACCAATTTATTGTCCAAACAGAGAGGAAAATCCAAACGCTGTCGGTTTCAATCTGCAGAAAATGCGTGAAGAGGTGCAGGCAGCTGCTGATGCACTTAAGTCTTATGGAGACGAAAATATACATTACGTTAGCGGTTTAGACGTGTTTGGTTCAGATTTTGTAGATTTACTTCCTGATAACCTGCATCCCGATGCAGAAGGTTACAGGGTAATGGGAAAAAATTTTGTAACTGAGGTAGCTAACAAATTTTTCGTTGAATAACGTAGATAGGGCAAAACGATAGTTGGATTAAGTGGATATCTGTATAGCGTAGAATATAAAATATATGTATTAAGTAGTTTCAGAATTCAGCGTTTTTACCATCAAATCACATTTTAATTAGTAATTAACATTCTCCCTTTAACATAGTTTAGATACTTAAGAAACTAAATTAAATAGAAAGAACTAAAGATGTCAGATTACACATTAATTTTTGTTTCCAGCGTGTTTTTTGTTTTCTTGTTTATGTTGGTCTTGCCCACACAGGGACATACTGATCCTGTGTTTACTGTTCGTGTCATCTATTTCCAACCTGCTGATGTTAACGACCCAAACATGCCAAACACAATACGCAATCGGATGGAAGGCATCCACGAATTCTACGCAAGTGAAATGGATCGGCACGGTTTCGGACGTAAAACCTTTCGTATTGAAAAGGACGCGAACAACAGAATCATTGTCCACACCATCAACGGTAAACATCCGGCTGCGCACTATGGCAATGCACCAAAAACACATATCGCCATGCAACCCGAACTTCCTGCTGAATTTCTCAATCACAAGAACGCAAACATCTTTTTCGTTGGTGGTATAAAGCATTATAACAATGGCACAGGTGGAGTTGCCCTTGGCGTTGTGTTTTGGGGTGCTGGTTTAAATGGCGGATATGCGCTTATCCCTACAAGAAATATGGCATTTGATATTGTTGTTCATGAAGTTGGACATACCTTTGGATTATCACATAATCAACATAGAGACAATCCTGATTTTGTGATGGGACGCAATGCAGGGAACGACGGATTTGCACATCATGAAGCACGTTGGCTTGACCGAAGTTCGTATTTCAATCACAATCCACAGCTAATAGGCGTTTTACCAAAATTAACAAAGGTGCATCCATTAACGCGTGTGCATGATGAAATCAGTTTTAACATAGATATTGAGAGTCCAAATGGTGTGCATCAAGTAGAAATAGCGCGTGTGTCAGATCGCGCTGTCATCGCATGGGACTATCTCAATGGACAACCAAAAGTAACAGCGGAATTTGAGTTTGATATTGAGGAGTTACACGGAGACAGACGCGTTTGGTATCGCATAATTGACACACAAGGTGCATTGAGTCAAACGTTAAGAGATATTGTAATTCCATTTCGTCCACGTCAGAAAAATCCTGATTTTGTAGACGAAGACGAAAAACCAGAAGTCACACCCGACCCAAAACCTGAGCCTAAACCCAATCCAGAACCCGAACCAAAGCAACCTCGTATCGTGCCAACGCGCATACATCTTACTACATCGTGGGCAAGAATAAAAAAGAGAATTTAATTCTTTTTTGAAGAATCCAGAATCTTGAAATCACTTATTGCAAATATATATAAACTTGTTGTATGATACTTGTATACATGTCGGGTGTTGCAAGCTCTATCCGACCTACAAAACTAACGAATAAAACTATCAAATTTATTGAGGATTGGGAGGACACCGATGAAGACATATCGTGCCGCTGTTATCGGTTGCAGCCGAATGGGGGCATTTATTGACAACGAAGTTCCCGATTACGAGGCAATTAAGTTACCCTATTCTCACGCTGCAGGCTTTTTTGCCGAAGAACGAACCGATCTTATCGCATGTGCTGATCTACGCCCGAAAATAATGGAACATTTTGGCAACCGATATAATGTTCCAAAATCAAATCACTACACCGATTATCGTGAGATGCTTGAGAAAGAACAGCCAGATATTGTTAGTGTTGCGACACAACCTGAACATCGCGCGGAAATTGTCATTTACGCTGCTGAACACGGTGTAAAAGCCATCTATGCAGAAAAAGCGATGGCGGCATCAATGGACGAAGCAGCTGCGATGGTTTCTTCGGTGGAGAAAAACAATGTCGCCTTTAACCTCGGTACAAATCGCCGATGGCACACAGGTTTTGACAAGATGAAGGAAATCATTGACAGCGGTGAAATCGGCAAGCTGCGAACACTGATTATCTATGGTAACGGTTCGCTTTTCAATAGTGCAAGCCATCATCTTGATCTGATTTTACGCCTGAATAGCGATGCACCTGCAAGTTGGGTTTCCGGTTACCTTCCGCAAGGTGATTCAGTTTTTGATGGCGACGTACTGCAAGTAGATCCGGTTGGTGGTGGGACTATCCAATTTGAAAATGGTGTGACAGCACATGCGCTGTTGACACCGCGCAGCAGTGAATGGGAAGCAATTTGTGATGGTGGAACCGTTACATGCTGGAACAACGGTTGGCAGTGGCATCTCCGTAAACAACAAGATGTACCGGGATGGCGAGCGTGTAAAGTACCTGATACTTTTCCTGATTTTGAACGTACCAGTAGTACCGCTAACCTAATTAAAGATCTCGTTCACGCATTAGATACAGGCGAACCGACACGAGGTGGGGTGCGATGCGCGTATGCCAGCATTGAACTGATTTTCGGTATCATTGAATCACATTTACATAACGGAGCAAGGATCGATCTTCCATTGAAAGATTCTAAAATTCGTTTACAAAGAAATCCATCTGCAAGACAACCACGGATTGAGTAACCACAATAATAGTGGAATTACTCTCCTTGGGTTGTTTTAAAACCTTTGTTGAAACTTCTAACTAAAGTATATAGTAAACTTTAGAATTAACAGGACATTTTGAGACGTAGGAGGAAACTCCGATTCCCGACTATCAGTGAGGTTCGTCGCGATTCGGAGATCACTCCTACAGAAAATATGTATCTTTTTTTAAAGTTGACTATATTTTCGTTACAAAAGGAGGAATTCCCGATGAGACTTACAACTTTCTGTTTGCTTGTGATGGTAGTTATGTTAATAGCACCTGTCGTTTTAGCACTTCATGATGAAGACAAAGGACCGGAAAAATTTGGAATTTACGAATTCAAGGAGCAAGACATCAAAGCGGCAACGGATGCTTGTGATGCTGGCGGTCAAGCAGGTCCCGAATTTGTGCCAACGGTTCGGGATAAACAACCGAATTTGGCACTACTGAAGGATGCGAAACCAGAGGCTTCTTCGCTAATAAATGGGTGGTGTCCTCAACGACACTGCACCGAATACCTAAACGACGGTTTCTATAACAACTGTCGTAGTTGGATTATCGGTGCAATACCCGGTTGGGCACAGATTGACATCGGTGCAGTCGCTAATGTAAACCGCATCTATTTCGGTAGCGATCATGCGCAAAGTTTTCTTGACCGGATGGCGGTGGACTTTGATATCCTCGTCGCAACAACCAAAGCAGACGCGAACTCGGAAGCAAACACTTGGAAAAAGGTCTATACCCACAAAGGTGCAGCAATAAGCAAAACCACTGAGATAACCTTTGACGATGTAGAAGCACGATGGTTGCGCATCCACATTCGCGCCAATGGTGGTGCTCGTATTGACGAAATAGAGATTTATGGTGGCAACGATCCGATGGCAGTTGAACCAACAGCCAAACTAACGACAATTTGGGCACAAGTTAAAACTGATAAATTCTAACAATATTTAGAGGAACTTGAAGCATAATGATGCAAGCAAAATCTGTAGCGAACACGAATCGCGGTGTTAATCCTTTAGCCATAGGTATTGTTGGTGCTGGCACGATGGGCAGACATCACCAAAACGTGATTACTAACTACGGCGCACGCGTAGTCGCTGTCCACGATGTGCGGCTTGAAGCAGCACAAGAACTCGCAACACATGCCCGCACTGAACTTGCTACTGATGCTCTGAATGTTTTTTTTGATGTAGAAATGGACGGAGTGGTGATTACAACGCCACCCCCCATTCGTTTAGAGCCTATCCAAATGGCGTGTGAAAATGGAATCGCATTGATGGTTGAAAAACCGCCTGCCCTGAATATAAGTGAGGGACAAAAATGTTTTGAATGTATTGAGAAGGCGGGTGTGATGGCAGCTGTTGGGTTTCAACTCAGGTATCATCCGCTCTAC
The DNA here is from genome assembly GCA_028820635.1 of Candidatus Poribacteria bacterium. Lineage (GTDB taxonomy): Bacteria > Poribacteria > WGA-4E > WGA-4E > WGA-3G > MSPOR6. The sequence goes on along the minus strand of JAPPIG010000074.1, from coordinate 99,842 downwards.
GAACAACTGAAAACATTAATCGCTTCGGAGACAGTTCATCTGGTTAGAACAGTATGCACAGTCAATTACTATCTCAATTTTCAAATGAAAGATTGGTTTCTACAGTCTGAGATTAGTGGCGGTCCCTTAGCAGAACAAGCCGTGCATGTATTGGATTGTGCGCGATTTGTTATGGGAGATCCAAAACCGATACAAGCACATGCCCTGGCTGCGAAAAATATGGCGTTAGAACGAACTGAATTTGACTCAGAAAATGCGATTCAGATGACTTACGAATTGGACAATGGTGTTTTCGGAACGCATATGAATCACTGCGGCACTGAAGGGTTTTGTTTTGATGTTGAGGTAATAGGTCCGCATTTACGCTTGCAAGCGAATATGACGGAAAATGCAATTCGCGGTTATCTAAATGGTGAAACAATAAATGAACCTGCTGTTTCACAAAACAGTTTGGGTTTAGACAAAACGGAAGCGTGGTTACGTGCTATTGAAACAGGGGATAGGACACTGATCCGTTCTACTTTCGCTGACGCACTTCAAACGCTTACTTTAATTGACGCGGCAGTAAAAAGCCGTAACACAGGACGATTCATTCAAGTGGAGGAATTATGATGATAGACTGGATCTATTTTCGGAATAGTTGAAACTCGTGCAAAAAAGTGCAAGAGGTTCTTGACACAAACAACCTACAAGCAGAAAATAGAACTGATGCTCGAAAAGAGAAGTTAGAAGCAGATGCAGTATGGGAATTAATGGGTTCTGCTGAGCAGATTGTTGTAGCGAAAGGCAAAAGCGTAGAAACCTTTGTGCCTGATGAAGATGACCGTGATACAATTTTGAAAGCGGTTTTGGGACGTAGTGGTAGTTTGCGCGCACCAACGGTTAAGACAGGGAACACCTTTTTTGTTGGTTACAACGATGCACTCTATACTGACGTTCCATTCGCAAGTGGATAACTAAAACACATGGCTATTGAAAAGATACTGATTACCGGCGCTTCTGGCTACCTTGCCCAATTTATAATTGAGCGGTTGCATCCCCAGTATCAATTGACGCTGACCGATATTGTTGAACCTAAAAGCGATTTTGATAGGACAACATTTATCAAAGCAGATGTAACAAATGCATCAGAGATTGAGGCAGCGTGTGCAGAACAGGATGCTGTTGTTCATCTTGTCGCATTGGTGCGGGAACGGCACGGTAAACCTCACTCTTTATTTGCTGACGTGATGGTAAAAGGCACATGGAATGTTGCGGAGGCTTGTGTGCGGCAGGGTGTGCAAAAATTGGTTAACATTTCCAGTATTTCTGCGTGTCCACCTGCTCCCGGAACAAAATTGCCGTATCAGGTAGATGATGCGTTTCAGTTCGGGGCTGGTGACCTTTATTACGCGCTGGCAAAACACCTCGGTGAACAGATTGGCTTGGCGTATCATCAGGCACACGGTTTGAAAGTCATTCAGGTCCGTCCAGGTGTGATTGCAGGAGATGGGCTTAACCCCGGTCCTTCAGCACCTGAAGTCGCAACTGATCCATGGTTTGTCTACGTTGATCCGAAGGATGTCGCACAGTGTGTGGAACGTGCGATTGAAACGGAAACGGTGAGTTATGGCGCATATAACGCAGTTGCTGGACGGACGGACTCGCGTTTTGACTGGAAGCAAGCACAAGAGGAATTAGGATATTCACCAGAGCATAATTGGGATGAGATACCAGATAGCGACTTGTAAGGTATTACAGAGGCACTACTCCCGCGTATTTTACACCTGTCAAATATACAATCTCGCGTTTCCAGGTAGTAAGGTCATCAGTGTTAATTGATAATCAAGAACGTAGATAATCGTTCTATAGGATGTAGTGTCAATCTATGGGTCTGTTTGACTATCGGATGTTTCCTGTTCCAATTGCGCAAGACGCTGATCTAATGCTTGCTGCTGCCTCCCCAATCGCAACAAGTAGAGCATAAAAACCAACCAAATAACGAGATAAGCGGAGACAAGGTATTTGAGGCGTTTGCGTTGTGCCGATTCCAGTTTTTCTATTGAAAGGGTGACGGCTTGTCGGACAGTGTTTTCATCCTCTACAGTAACTTCTGATTCCGATACTGCTTCCTTGATAGCTGCGTCAACCTTTTTTTGGTCCAAAGTCGGCACCTGAATTGCCAAGAACACCAAACCGACAACAATTAAAAAACTAACTATAATTACGATTCGCATCAAGATGTCTCCTCGATATGTTTGCGGCGGATCACCTCATAGCGTGACTCCGTTTTTTTTATCTGATATTGCAAAATTAATAGTAGAGAAAAAAGTCCGATGAATACTACTAATACTACAAGCCATGTATGTTGCATTGATGAAGTTACATCAAATTTTGATCCACGCTCCGGATGATGTTTTCCTTTCCACAATTTTGTGGCAAAATGGACAATTGGCACATTAAAGAAGGCTATAATACCAAGAACTGCTGAATAAAGTTTGCGTTTGTCTTCGGCTAAAGCGGAACGAAGAATGAAATAGCCCACATACATTAGCCAAAGAACAAGGGTACTTGTGAGCCGCGCCTCCCAATTCCACCACGTATTCCAAGCGTATTTTGCCCAAATCGGTCCAGAAAGCAGCACAATAGTACAAAAAACAATACCTATTTCTGCTGCGGATATTGCCAATAGGTCATCGTTTGATTTACGTTTCATTAGATATTTTATACTAAACATGAAGTTTACACCAAATGCAAGATAAACAGTCATTGCAGCTGAGACGTGGAGGTAAAAAATCTTCTGTACCTCTAACATATCTTTTTCAACCTGCGCATATCCGAAGATAAGATAAAGGGCAATGAATAGTAAGATAGCGGTGGCAACTGTAAGTATTTTTATTGATTTTCCCATATTGGACTCCCTGTCAGTATTTCGGGGCCATCTGAAAGAATAGCCACCGTATGCTCAAAGAGCGCAGACAAACTCCCATCTGACGTTACTATACTCCATCCATCTCCCAAAGCATCTACACTTGAGTGTCCAGCATTGACCATTGCCTCAATTGCCAGCACCATTCCTGGTTTTAGACGAGTACCGCGTCCTGGCTTGCCAATTGTAGGCACTTGTGGTTCTTCATGCAGATGCCGACCAATACCGTGCCCAGAAAAATTCTGAATTACGGAGAACCCTGCCTTTTCAGCAACATTTTGTAGTTGGAAAGAGACATCACCCATACGGTTCCCTGGTTTCGCTTCTGAAATTGCAGCATACAGCGAATCTTTCGTTACATCAAGTAACTGTTGCGCTTCAACAGAGATTTTTCCTACCGGGAATGTGAAAGCATTGTCTCCGTGAAAACCGTCAATGCTCACAGCGGTGTCCACACCGATGATATCGCCCTCTATGAGTTCCTCTGATTTATCTGGGATGCCATGAATGACTTTGTTATTGACAGAGACACAGATTGTGGCGGGATAAGGACTGTGGTCCGGTATTACGTAGTTCAAAAATGATGATGTGGCGTTCAGATTAGCAATTGCTTTACGAGAGACCAGTTCTAATTCATAAGTCGTTACGCCTGGTTCAATTGCATTGGCAATCGCCTGCAAAACTTTTGCTGCGGCTTGTCCGCTCCGCTTCATTTTCTCAATTTCAGTTCTGTTTTTAATTCTAATTTTTTGCATATTTACAAAATGGTTTTCAGTTAAAATGTATCATGTCCAAAATACCTTAACCAAAGACCAATGCTAATAACCGATAAACTATGTTATCCAGCAATTTCTCCTATCAATGTATGTGTCGTAGCAGAATGAATTTTCACATTCACAATATCACCAACCTGAGCATCTTCCTTTGGAAAAACTGTCGTTTTGAATGTGTCTGTCTTACCGTGATATTGTTCCGCGTCGCGGCGACTGTCTCCTTCAACTAAAACGGAAGCAGTTGTTCCAACTGTCGCTTGATTGATGTCTGCAGAAATATTTTCTTGCAACGCAATTATCTCGTTTAGTCGTCTTGCCTTTTCGGTTTCAGGAACGTCATCTTCCAACGACTTATTTGCTAAAGTGCCTTCCCGATCTGAATACTTAAACATAAATGCTGAATCGAAGCGGATATCTGCCATTAGTTGATAGGTTTGCATAAAATCTTGTTCTGTTTCGCCACAAAAACCGACAATTATATCTGTAGAAAGTGCAATTTGTGGGATACGTTCTCTGAGTTTTAAAACCAGTTCACGATATTCTTCTGCAGTGTAGGTGCGCCGCATCCGTTCTAATACCGGCGTTGACCCAGATTGCAACGGGAGATGAAGTTGTTTACATACTTGTGGGCAATTTTCCATCGCATCAATCATGCTATCGGTTGCATCTGCGGGATGTGGCGATGTAAATCGCACCCGTTCCACGCCCTCAACTTCAGCAATTGACCATAGGAGTTCACCAAAATCGTGACTACCATCGTGATAAGAATTTACCGTTTGTCCGAGCAGTACAATCTCTTTGAATCCTTCGTCAACAAGTCTTTTGACATCATCTGTAAGGTTTTTCAGCGGTATACTCCGTTCTCTACCTCTCACAAATGGGACAATACAGAAGGTGCACATCTTATCGCATCCGCGCTGAATAGTGAGCCATGCCCGAATTCCTTCTTTACGAATAGGGGCAATATCTGCGTAGTCCTCACTTTTATCCAATTGTAAACCGAGAAATGGATCGCCGCTCGCTACAGCATTGAGTGCCATCGGTAGGTTGCGATAGGCATCAGGTCCCATCACGAGGTCAACATACGGGGCTGCTTTCAAAAGCTTGTCGCGCAGATGTTGTGCCATACAGCCGCAAACCCCAATAATTAGATTACCTTCTCGTCGCTTCCGATGATTCAAATGTTCAAGCCGATTGATAACTTTAGTTTCAGCGTTCTCTCGTATTGCACAGGTGTTCAGTAAAATTACATCCGCATCATCAATGTTGGAAACAGTTTGATGTCCGGATTGCGTCAAGATACCTGCCATCAGTTCGCTATCGCTGACGTTCATCTGGCATCCATAAGTTTCAATGTAGACATTGCGCGCAGATTGTTCATTGACACTTGCGGAACTAACACTCATTTCAGATTGGGGTAATGAGGAATGGGAATTATAGATGGGGAGAGATGGTTTATCTTTCATGAATTTTCAGGATATTTGGCTATCTCGTCTTCAGAAACGCACAGTTTTTACTATCAATATATTTTTCATAATAGTCCGACACATCAAAGGTAAATAGGTCTCCAATATAGATAAGAACGCGATAATTTAACTCCCGTTTCTCGTTAGCATTTAGGGAAAACGGTGCTGTTTGAGCGAATAAAGATCCTTTGTATGTATCTTCAGCAAGGAAAACTGTTTGTTCGTTTTCCAAGTGTGGCAGGATTGCTACACCAATGGCAGCATCGCTACTAATACCGCACAATGTTGCCCACTCTGATTCTTGCCCGTTTACTTCAGATTCGCCAATTTTTCCACCTGCGTTCGCTGCTTTCCTATGTTCCATTTCAACGGCATGGTAACCTAATCCGATTTTACCGTCAAACTTTATAGGGTTAGAAGCTGCGTGTAAGATTACTTTCAGGTCAAGTATCCGAACATCATTATGGAGTGGATAAATTGCAACTTTACATTTTTCTGTCAACACGGGATTAGCGGCTTCCCAAGTTGTTTCACTAACAAATTTCACTGATTCTTCAGTTGCAGAAGACCTAAATGTTTCACGATCAAATGCTGGATTACTCCGTTGCAGTTTAATAGGTTTTGCGTTATCATCGTTCACTGTACCAAATGTGAAACACATGCCTGGTGGATGTCGCTTTTCAGTTCCCTCCGTTACAATTTGTCCATTCGGGGCATAGAGTGGATGAAAGTGTGAACACGATACTGACTCACCATAGTAATAGGTGAGCACAGACTCACCCTCTTCTGTTACAGTTACCTGTTTTCCGGGCACTTCGTCCAACATAAATGTCATGTGCTATATTATACCATGCATGCCTTATAATTGCAAACGAATTCAGATTGACTTGTTATCCATCACTTAAATAAGATATACTTAAAACCTAACAAGACAAGGAGAGGATAGAATATGGCACCTAAAATTGGAATTCCAGCCGTAGACGAGACAGCAGCAAGCAATTTCAAAAACTATGAAAAAGCAATTGAAGAGCATGGTGGGGATGTAGGTTTTCTAATCCTGGGTCAGCAGTCTATTACGGATTTTATCGCTGCGATTGATGCGTTATTGCTCCCCGGCGGTGGTGATATACATCCAGACCATTTTAATCAGAAGTGGCATCCTAAACTAAAATTTGTTGATGAAACACGCGATGAATTAGAATTATCCTTATTCAAGGAGGCGATTGAAAAAGAGACTCCTGTTTTTGGGATTTGTCGTGGAATACAGGTTATGAATGTTGGTATGGGAGGAAGTCTTTATCAAGATATAGAATCTGAATATCCACAAGATGCACTCACACATCCTAAGGTACAAAGCGAGAATTCTCAGCATCAAATTGAGATTAAACCTGAAAGCATGCTTGGGAAAATAATAGGGGAGAAGATAGATGTCGTCAACTCAGCCCATCATCAAGCCTTGGACGAAATTGGTGAAGGTTTTGTTATCACGGCACGATCAACAGATGGTATTATTGAAGCAGTGGAAGATTCGTCAAAGCGATTTGTGGTAGGTGTGCAATACCATCCAGAACGAATGCTGGAAACTGACGAATTTCGTGAACACAGACGCAAACTATTTGAGGCATTTATTCAGGCTGCCTCTGAATAATACTGCGGAAAAATGTTATCTTGCTAAAAATTCGCAATCAAAGAAAATCGGTGTGTTAGACCTAAATCACCGAAGGGTATAAGTGCGTAATCAATCTGGAATCTTCGGAGAGTCAGTCCAAAACCACCTCTAAGTCCTGAAGTTGCGCCTAAATCGTTTCCCCCAAATTTGTAATTGTACCCTGTCCGTAGTTGCATTACGTTCCCTATTGTGTAAGCACCTCCCATCCCAATTGAATTATCGTTGTCGGTGGGACGAATGAAATCCATTGTTAAGATGACAGTCTCGTTCCAAAGTCGATATGCTGTACCTAATCTTAAAGTGAAAGGGAGTTCAAACGCATCCTCAACGTACTTTACTCGCGGTCCGATGTGTTGCGCGTTGAAACCGAGTGAAAGCGGAAGATTAGAAAAAGCATATAAACCACCCAGATCAAACGCAATCCCTCTGCCGCTATCGTCAGCGATCTGTTCCCGTAAGAATTTTGCATTTGCACCCAAAGCTAAGGTATTTCCGATACTACGTGCATAAGAGAGAACCACTGCTAAATCGTAAGGTCGGAAAAGAGTTGTTTCATTTCCTTCTTGGTCGCGTCCTTGCAATTCACCGAAGGATAAGAAGTTTGTACTTGCACCGACAGTGTTATTCCCTATTGGAAGGGCAAACCCCACAAACTCGTGATTGATTCCAGCGAACCACTCGTTATGCATAAGTGCCAGTTGCGGTTTTTGAAGGTTCGCAAGACCGGCGGGATTCCAAAACGATGCGTAAAGATCGTCTGTTGCAGCGACTTGAGATTCTCCCATTCCCATTGCCTTTGCACCGACACCTATTTTGAGGAATGCCATCGCACGAGTTCCAGCATTTTCGTGGATGTCTGTGCTATCAGCTGCAACGGGTATACATAAGAGGATGGAAGTTATGATAAAAATAGAAGTGAAGATGTAATTCATAAAGTGTTCTTAACTATCAACAAGGTTCGGGAGGTTTCCGGATTCGCTCCTAAATTGTATGTGAATATTATATCATATAGGTTTGTTGGAGTCAACTTCCATTTTATTCATGTCAGGGTTATTTAGTTTTCGGTTTTTCTCTTATATTCTTCACATTTCAATATAACCATCTGTAGGTCCAAATCAACGCAGCATGCACTGTTGGCATGCTGCGGGTAGAGCGCAGCGAAACTCGACAATCTTAGTAGGACAGTGCGATCATGTCGGGTTTCGCTGCGCTCTACCCGACCTACAAGATAAACTGGAATCATCTCCTTAAAAAGTTACCATTTGGTAACTTTTTTGTTACCGTGGTAACTTTTTGAAATTCGCTCTAAACCCAGTCTGTTATTGGTTTTATAGCGAATTTTCCGTTGTTGCACTTTTTTGCAATTATGACGTGGACACCTTTCACGATTTTTCAATATTATGGCTAAATTGGTATAGTTTTGAGTAGCATTTTCTCGTTTTTGTTTTGCTTTAGATTTGTGTGCTGGCTGTTTTTGTGTTTGGGGAGTGGTTGTGTTTTTCATATTGATATTATACTTGATTGTAGGTGATGATCAGAAGTTTATGTGGTATTCGGAACAATAGATATCCAATATGTTTACAATAAGTTTGCAGGAAAAGTTGGGGTTGATACGTTTTTTGCATCTTGGATGAGCGTGTATTTTGTTGTCAACATGGTGGTTGAGACGATTTTTTGGAGTCTTGGTAAAGATAGAAATCATTAGAGTATTGAATGGTTTTGAATTCAAGTTACAAACGTTTTGACTTTGCATCTTTCCAATGATATACTATGGTGAATTATTGAAATAATTGGACATGACGATATAAAAAGTCGGGTTTCGCTACCGCTTCTACCCGACCTACGAAATAATGTGATATTATCATATAGAAATGGTATTAAGTATTCTTTGCTATGATTTAATATGAATCTTGACAAAAACCAAGAGAAAGCTGTTAACCATTTAGCTGGTCCCGCCATCGTTATTGCTGGACCGGGGAGTGGTAAAACCAGAGTCGTAACAGCACGTATTTTAAACCTCATTCAAACCCACAACATCCCTCCCTCAAAAATCCTTGCCATAGCATTCAATAGAAAAGCGGTTGAAGAGATGGAAAATCGGATTGTGCTTGGACTGAAGTCAAATGGCACTTTGCCTGTCATCCGTACACTCCACGCTTTTGGAAAAGATATTGTCACCGCAAACTACAAGCAGGCAGGATTTAAACATCATCCGGAAATTTGGTCAGGAGAAATAGATAAAATCATAGCCCAAGAAAAAGGACAAATTGAGCAAGCAGCCTCATCTACAAAAGTTTCCATCTATAAAATTGAAAACAAACAGACAGGCAAGTGTTATATAGGACAATCCACAAATCCGGAACGGCGGAGGCGTGAACACTTCAGTCATTCCTCAAATGATAGACTCCGTCAAGCCATTCGTGCTGAAGGTGAAACGCAGTTCATTTTTAAAGTATTGGAACAGGTTGAAGGAAGAGAGGCGAACGGACGTGAAGCATACTGGATTAGACATCACAGAAACTGTGGTGAAGTGTTCAACCGCGCAGACCCGATGCGAGAACAGTTTAGCAATCAAGTTATGCTTGAGATGTTCTGTCAACATTTTAACGTTCAGTACACGGATCATCTGGATAGAGACCCTGATTTTGAAAATCTTCGTGACCGTTTCTACGAGATAAAAGAGATAGTCATGCGAGCAAAGCGGCGGGTTGAAAGCGGGCTTTTTGATCCAAACACATTACAAAATCCTGTGGCACGCGAATTTGCAAAGAAATATGAAGACCAAAAATCAGCCGCGAATGCTATTGATTTTGAGGATATGATTATCTACTCCGCACATCTGTTTGAAACTCACCCAGACATCCGCCAAAAATACATAGCCAAATATCCTTATGTGCTTGTAGATGAATTTCAAGATATCGCCCCAATTGACTTTCGGCTGATTTCTCAATTATCAGAGAACCTTTTGGCTGTGGGAGATGATGATCAGGCGATTTATAGTTTTCGGGGCGGGGATTCTCAAATTATGCAAAAATTCGCCAACCGACGAGATGTGGAAAAATATGAAATTACGCGTAATTATCGTTCTACATCAACAATTGTTGAACATGCAAGAGCCATAATTGCACGCAACACACCTCGGATTCGGAAAAATCTACGTTCCCATAATCCGATGAAAAAAGAGATAGACATTATAGAGACGACACCTGAAACCATCAAAAAACATCTATTACAGCAATTGTCCGATCTTGTTGAAACAGCAATCCTTGTCAGAACCAACTATGAAGTTAATCGGATTGAGGAGATACTTTCAAGTGAATCCTTATCTTTTCCAGTAGAGGTTACGACAATACATAAAGCAAAAGGGCGTGAATGGGAAAAGGTTATCCTTATTCATAATACGTTGAATCGGAGGTTTCCTCGGAAGGATACCATACTTGAAGAAGAACGGCGTGTCTTTTATGTTGCTATGACGCGTGCGAAGGGGCAGTTGGTTGTCCTCGGCGGGATGTGCCAATTCGTGCCAGAGTTTAAGAACATTCCGAAAAATATAGGTTATTATTATCGGCAGTTTGCATATTGGCGCGCAAGGCGGAAATTGAAAAAAGTTAAGACATAGATTAAGAATTGTGCTATAATCGCCAGATATTTGAAACTAAATAGCATTTTACCTAATGGAAAACAATCGAAAAAACAGGAATTCATCTACACGCAACCAATTTTTCTTCCTCACTTTCGCACATACCATCCTCGACTCTTACGCGACACTTTTTCCACACCTGCAACCATTTCTGTTGAACAAGTTCGCCTCAATAGGTGCGCGAAATAGTTTTGCTGGAATTCTTATCTCACTGTATAGCATCTTCAGTTCTCTTGGACAGATTCTGTTCGGATGGCTTTCGGACAGAGTGCGGACAGTCCATTTCATAACGTTTGGCGTAGCTTTCACAGCAATCGGTTTAAGTCTGGTAGGGATTGCACCAACAGCATGGATTGTATTTCTATTGTTAGCTATTGGCGGTACTGGTGTCGCTGCTTTTCATCCCCAAGCGACTACTTATGCAGGCGCACTCGCCGCTGAAATGCGAGGGATGGGTATCGCTATTTTTCTGACGGGTGGGAATGTCGGACGCGCTTTAGGACCGCTGGTACTATTATTTCTGCCATATCAATTCAATAATAACCTAAATATACTCGGTTGGGAGATGATACTTGGGTTATTTGTTGCGTTGTTAGTGCCGATGGTATTGAAATTTGAACATGAACTTGACTTGACAGCCTCTGCTCGTGTGCTATCGCACGGAGGAGAAACAGAACGTCAATCTTTTTGGCATGTTGCCGGACCTTATTTTTTACCACTTCTTGCGCTATTTATTATTGCATCGCTCCGAACGGTTACAATAGCTGGATTAGAGAATTTTCTCTCTATTTATCTTGATGACCTGGACTATTCTGACCAGAAACGTTCATTAGTGATTGCACTCTATATTTTCGCTGGTTCAATGGGTATCATGGGAAGCGGTTGGTTTTTAAGTCGGGTAAATACGCTTGTCTTACTGCTGTTATCACTTGTTGTTGCACCGCCACTGCTCTATGCCTCACTTCACACCAGCGGTATCGCTTTCCTTGTGCTTCTCTTTTTAGGTAATATGGTTCTCACAAGCTCAGTAACGATTAATATTATCTTAGCACAAATGATGTTACGCGGACATGAAAGTATCGCAGCAAGTTTTATGATGGGCGCATCGTGGGGAGTTGGCGGACTGCTGAATTTAATAGTTGGGGCTTTAGGTGATAAATACGGTTTGCCTATCGTGCTTGACGGGTTAGTGATGGTTCCGTTGTTAGTGGCACCGCTTCTGATTTTCTTACGCAATCAACCGGATTTGTCTAACCCTAAATCTGACTAAAAATTCCACAATACACTTAAAAAATGGGTACTCACCAGATCGCCGATGAGAAGCGCATAATCAAGACGAAACTGTTTCAGTTGAATACCGATACCACTTGTCAACCGAGCATCACGGTAGCCTATGCGTAATGCTAACGGAGGACTAAGTTGATATTCTATGCCGAGATGGGTTTGCCCACCATAACGTTCTTGCCATTGATAGGATAGAATTAATTCGCGACTAAAAAAGAGTTTCGTGAAATACGCAAGACCTATATTGAAATTTGCTGGAATTGATTCTTTGAGAGTGGGCACGGTATTCCATGTCAAAGTCGTTTGTGATATATCTTGGAGATTCACACCGAAAGCGAATCCGCCTGCATTTTCCAAACCGAAAAGTGCATTCATATCAGGGAGACGTGCAAGCATCCCTGCATCAAAACCGTATCCGCGGCTTCCATAAGTGGAAAACACGGAAGTAACCTCGTCAAGTTCACCAACTCCATTGAAATTCTGAAAGATACCCTTCACATTTACACCGAACAGAAATTCGGGCGCAATAGAATCCCTTCCGAAGTTATCCCACCACGATTGACTAACAGCAACACGCGTTGCAAGTGATAGCACGAAAGCGTTTTCACTGTCGTTAAGATAACCTGAAGGGATAAAATCCTCTTCTCGTGGTCGGTATTTAGGGTTGTTTTTGCGTTGATCAGCACTAATTTCCGGATCAAATGCTGGCACATCGTAATAGATAGGGATGTCGTCAATACCAGCACGAATCCACGAGAGACCGAGCGTCAGTTGAGGTAAGATTTTTCCGATGCCGCTGACATAACTGAATGCCCCTAATCCAGAGCGGCGTGTGGCATGCATCATACAGACTTGATATTTTTGTGGAACGCCTGCTATTCCCGCGGGATTCCAGTAAGTAGCGGTGGCATCATCAGCGATGCTAACGTAAGCACCCCCAAGCCCAAGGGCGCGTGCACCGATGCCGTTCGTCAGAAAATCACCAGTATAGTTTTCTGCGGATGCGGACAATACGATGAGAAAACAGAATGTGATAAGTGCTAAGTTTTTTAGTTTAATCAATGATTATTTTTCCTTAATGCAAGTGTCTTATCTTTAGGGTTTTACATCTTGGACACATCTAAATCCGACATCGCTGCTCAAAAGCGAAGGTTTCTCACCCATGCGGTTTGCAACACGAACGCTCTTTGCATTGAAACTCCACGAACCACCACGCACAACACGACGTGTCGCTATATCTTTGAAATTATTGATAATCTGATTGAGGTTCTTTGGTCCCGCGATAGGGTTGCGTTGAGGTGAATTGACATAGAAATTCTTCTGATACGCATCCAGACACCATTCTGATACATTGCCTGACATGTCATGTAAACCGTAAGCATTGGCAGGATATTTTCCGATAGGCGTTGTCTGCTCATCATGTTTTCCAGATTTTGTGTTTTTATTGTAGTTTGCTTTTTTAGTATCAATCGCATTACCCCATGGATATTTTTGTCCAATTAATTCGCCGCGCGCTGCTTTCTCCCATTCTGCCTCTGTCGGTAACCGTTTCCCTGCCCACTTTGCGTAAGCCATAGCATCGTGCCAACTCACACCGACAACTGGATGCTGGTCGGTAGGTGAACATCTAAATACAGAATCTGGTAGTGCGCGATGTCCAGTGGCATTGATGAATTTTTTGTACTCTCCAACTGTAACTTCATGTTTATCTATGTAATACGCATCAAGATGAACGGTATGTATAGGCTTCTCATCACGATCACCGTTTGTGCTTCCCATCTGAAATTCGCCTGCGGGGATCAACGCCATTCCAGTTGGAACTGTCGTGGTTTTAGAGTCGTTATGACCGTCTGACAACAAACTTGCTGTAACACAGAAAACACTATACGTCAGCAATATCAGCATTCTTATCATCAATGATTACACCTGATTGAGATTAAAATTGTTCCAATAATATTGATATTTAGAAGATTGCCATCCGTTGTAAATTTCATCCCATGGCATTCTGTTGAAATGCGGCAAGAGTGAACCTTCCGTGACGGGTTGAGAACAACCTTGATAGCGATAATCGACAGACAAACGAATTCTATTAGGACTTTGGTTTGGGAGTGCTTTGTGAACGGTATGGCTATGAAAGAACATGGCATCGCCTATTTCGTAATCTCCACCGACCCACTGCAATCCGTCCGCTTCTAATGGATCCGTGTCAATCCCAAGTCCACCTGCGCCAAACGCTGGCTTCACTGGGAAAATTCCAAACCGATGCGATCCAGCTAACACAGATAATCCGCCCAAATGCTGAGGACATGCACCCAGTGGAATCCAACCTGTATAGGTCTCTTCTGTTCCTCGGATATGGATAAAATCTTGGTGTGCAGGCGTTGTATATTTTGTGTTTTCTGGGAACATAATTCTGCCGATATTCCGTGGATGCACCAACGTTTTTTCACCAAACAATTTGTCACACATATCCAAAATAGCAGGATGATGTGCAAATGCATGGAACGATTCGAGAGATTGGAATTCGTCTAATACGGGCCAATATCCGTCATCACCTTCCATAAAAGGCCCACCTATCCGAATGCCATCCATCAATGCTTCTCCACCTTGCGCCCATCCGTGTCTATGACAAATCTCTAAGAAATCTCTGCGTAAGTTATAAATGGATTCTTCATCAATTAGTCCACAAAAATAAAGATAACCATCCTGTTGCGCTCGTTCGCGGAGTTTTTCAGGTTGATCTAACAGTTCATTTGAGACAAAAAAGGGTTCAATTTTTGCCATTATGTGTTCCTCGTCTCTCCAATAGAATGTTGGATATATGACTGATATTATACCAACAAATAGGTGGCGTGTCAAATGATATAGAACGATGTCCAAGATTATTTAGTTTTAGACATTCTATCTGTTTTAGCCGAACAGTCGCGACCAGGAGGTCGCTCCTACAGAAGAGGGATACGGGACAAATTAAGGTAAATATAGAGAACTAAATAACCCTGAACGATGTGGGACGAAGTTTCAGTTGAATGTCGTTTCTCCTCATAGAATTAAAATCTAATCTCATGACTATGATTTTAGTTGTTTGTTGTGATTTTCTCCGATATTCTTCAATAATTACCAATTTAATTATTTCAAATATGCTCAGATCGTTAAGTTGATATTTCTTAACAGATTATTTTGAGAATATGCTACAATTCACAACAATCCAAACATTAGGAGGCGTCTCATGCTTAGCATCAAACATCTTGAAACAATAACATTGAATGTACCGTTCTATTGCGACCGTGTCAGTCGGCACATGCACCGAGCAGCAACGCATGGAGAACGGGTTTACGTTTACCGTGTTGAACTTAGTAATGGAGTCATAGGGTATGGCGAAAATTTATATGATGAATCCGATAGTATTGAGCGATTGATAGGGAAAAATCCGTTTGCGTGTATGCGCGATGATGGTGTCGGGTTCGGCATTCAGATGTCGCTTTATGATGCTGTTGGTAAATCGGTAGGTGTATCCGTGTCTGAACTGATTGGTCCAAAGGTGCGTGAAAAGTGTCCGATCTCATGGTGGGATATTGACATGCCGCCAGAGGATTGGGTTGCAGAAGTGCAGGAATCGGTCAAAAGAGGTTATACATCTGCCAAACTCAAAGCGAGACCATGGCGAGACATCTTTGCACAAGTTGACGCAGTCGGCAACGCAGTACCAGCGGATTACAAACTTGATATTGACTTCAACGGTTTCCTGCTAACAGCGGATAACGCTATTCCTGTTTTACAAAGGTTAGATGAACACCCGAATGTGGCTATCTACGAGAGTCCGTTCTATCTCGGAACAGATATAGAGGGTGCAGCAAGGTTACAGGAGGCTGTTGAAAAACGTATCGTAGAGCATTACAATGAATCCTGTTTACATGCACGCTGTTGTGGTGGGTTTGTTGTTGGAGGTAGTGTCAACTCACTACTGCGGACGAATGCACTCTGTGCTTCGTTTGGACAACCGTTCTGGCTACAGATGGTTGGCACTGGCATTACCACTGCTTACTGTGTGCATCTCGGTGCGGTTCTATCGCAAGCGGAGTTGCCAGCAATTACCTGCCATGAGTTGTGGGAATCGGATCTGCTTGAAAATCGACTTGAAGTCGTTGATGGGACGATCCATGTTCCAGATTCTCCTGGACTGGGAGTCTCTGTGGATGAGGATGCATTGTCAGAATATAGTGTTGATAAATCAGCACCGACACCACAGCAGCTGTTCCACCAAACTGATTATACGTGCAGGGTACATATTCCAAATGCGGATGGCGGAGAGACAGTTCACGATTTCAGTCGCGAGGGTGAATATTATCCCGCGTTCAGTGAAGGGAAGTATCCAGGGTTTGTGCCGGGGGTATGGATGGAAGTGGTTTGATGGTTCTCATCTAATGTTGTTTCAAATTAGATTTCTTTGAAAGAGATGGGTGCGTGAAGTTTTTGTCGAAGCCCACACCCTATTATTACAATGCAATGTCTACATCTATAAAATAGGTCGCGATTCGGAGATCGCTCCTACAGAAGATGGTCTGTCTTTGTAGAAGGGAACTCCGACTCCCGACTATTAGTGGTTTCGTCGCGATTCGGAGGTCGCTCCTACAGAAGAGAGTGTTGCATTCGGACAACCGATTTATGAAATAATGTAATATCATTATTAGAAATGGTGTAAGATAGACTCAAAAGAATAAATTCCAAAACTAATTATCAAGCGAAAAGCGGAGTACGCCGCCACCAAAAGTTCCAGCATAAAGCGTGTTATTATCCACATCAAAGCTGGAAACAGGATATGGGATTTCCGGTGTAACCGGTTGCCAGATGCCTATGTTCCTGTTCAATTGATATATTTTTTGCTTAGTTTCACAGTAAACCGTTGTGCCATCCACCACCAATCTATTTGTTACAAGAGGTGTCTTTTCTACATCGGTGAGTGTGTGCCAGTCAGTGCCATTAGCTGACAGTAAGACACCTTTGTCAGTTGCCACAAAGACGAAGTTTCCAGCGAAAACTATTGATTTATAATTTTGAACAGGAAACGGTAAATGATCGGTGAGATCGTTCCAAGTTTTTCCTTCATCAAGTGAGTGCATGAGGTGTCCATCCCGTTTGCCGACGTAAATATTTTCACCTGCAACTGCGATTTTAAAACTCATAGAATCGGGCGAAATTAGAGATGGAGGCATGTAAAAGGGATTACCATTAGACATGGGAGGACTAAAGCGATGTAATATTTTTTTTTACCCATTAACCCTGTATCATACCATTTGGTAGTGCCAAGTTTCCATCTGTAAAGTTTCTGTCCATATTCAACATAGTATGTGTCTCCGCTAATAGCAAAACTTCCCAAATGTATGAATGGAGGAGGAACCCGTTCTTGGAAAATGTAATCGAATCCCTCAGAAACAGGCATATTCGGAATAGAGGTAAGTTCATTGTCTTCAGTGGATAAACGTAGAATAGGCGGTGCGTTTTTTAAATTCCTCATATATTGCCTTATATATAGTTCATCGTTAAATCCTGCCATTACAAAGATATTTTTAGCATCAATGGAAAGCGGTGTCCACGATTCACCACCATCAACTGATGTAATAATTTCATTCGTTGTTCTTGCATAGAGTTGGTTGTTAACAGCGACTATTTTTGTAACGGTTGTGCTTGCAAGTCCAGTATTAAGTAGATGCCACGATTTAACTCCATCAGTTGTCCGGTAAATGCCTGCCTTGCTAACCCTATAGAAAGTCTCTCCATCCATCATCAGAACAGGAGGGGAAATCCCGATATCCATCCTATCATTTAAACTGAAGTAATTCCATGTTTCACCGGTATTGGTTGAGTAGAATAACTCTGTTGGGACAGCAACCATTACTTTTTCTTTTTTTGCTATTATGTTTATGGTTGATCCTAATGCTACATTGGTTCCATTCGGTGGATAATTGATTGATAATTTTCCATTCGATTTTACCTCATTTATCGGACTTTTCCTGGGATCTATGGAATCCCACGAATTGCCTAAATCAGTTGAGCGATAGAGTGACCACCAAGACTCATCTGTGAATTCTGATTGATGCTGCATTCCCGACCTATATTCAAACTTCTTTCCGGCTGCGACATAGAGTTGATTTTCAGAAACTGCCAATGCATGGACAACTTGATTTTGTTCTGCATTATCTATCTGACGAATTGATACTTTTTGCCATACACCTGCTTTGAGACGGTAGAGTCCGTTATTTGTACCTGCAAAAACTGTGTTTTCCACTGCAGCAATCGCCTTAATTTTTCCTGGTTCCATACCGTCTTTCAGAAGTATCCACGGTGCCATACCATCTTCAGATCGATAAACTCCATTGGCAAGAGCAAGATAAAAACCCGCATCCGTTATTACCAAACCTATTGGCGGACCTTCTGGATGTGTTCCAAGTGAATTCCATGTCTCACCTCTATCAATGGATGCCCAAATTTCTTCATTTGTGATGATGTAGAGTGTATCGTTTGCCTCTATCATCCGTCTTCCACCTATTGCCCAATCTGTCCATCTAAGTGAAGGCGCATCCCATATTTTGACAGGTTTCCATTTTTGTCCATTGTCAGAGAGTTTATAGAGAGTTGTCGTTGTCTCTGCAAAAATGTCGCCCTGCGTTGTTGAGAAGAGTGTGTTGACTGAACCGCCTTCAGGTACATTTGTTTGAATCCACTGCGGTGCTGTCTTTGATATTGCAGCATCATCCGCTTGTGCTGCCGCGAATAGTGGTGTGTCCGGTTTTTGTCCTCCCCCTTCGGTTCTACCAGTTACATTAGATCTCCCAACCTGAGTTCGCACAGCAGGTTTTGTTGGCGTGTCAATGACGAGTTGTGTATCTGTTATTTCAATTGTCGGTTCTGATTGTGCGTTTAAGCTATATGGTTTTTGAAAACGATTTAGGTATTGCATCCCAGCTCCCATCAACAATAAGATTAACACTGCAGCGGCGGCAGAAACTGCTATTGGCACTAATGGTTTGCTGCCAGAAGGTGTTATCGGATTGAGACGTGAAATCTCTTTCGTGATGTTTTCTGTAAATTGTGTTGGCAGTTGGAAACTACTAAGGTTTTCTTTAATCATTGCTTCCACCTTTTTCAATCGGTTGCGTGCGCGATGAAGTCTGCTGCGCACCGTATTAGGAGATACACCTAAAAACCTTCCAATATCCTCACATGTCATTTCTGCGATGTAAAATAGATTTACGATTGTGCGGTCACTTTCTTGCAGCTTACTGAGTAACTTCTGCACTATTGCTCGTCGTTTTTGATTTGCTGCTTCTTCGCGTTGTTGGGTCATATATTCTGA
Source organism: Candidatus Poribacteria bacterium (assembly GCA_028820635.1). Lineage (GTDB taxonomy): Bacteria > Poribacteria > WGA-4E > WGA-4E > WGA-3G > MSPOR6. The sequence continues at coordinate 80,751 of JAPPIG010000074.1, read as the reverse complement.
ATAATACACCTCCTCTAATTCTACAGGATTTATTGTTTGTAAGGATTGAAACGCCGATCGTTTCTTTCGGTGCCAATTCTTGCATTTATTGCTGGTAATAGCATAGATCCATCCTGAAAACTGGCTATGATGTGTGAGTGTCGCGAGTTTTTGATACGCAGTTAAAAAAGCGTCTTGTGTTATCTCTTGTGCAATGTGAAAATCACCAATTTTCTGCCACGCTAACGCATGTATCTGTTTTTGGTATTTTTCCACAAGCGTAGTAAAAGCTTGTTGATCGCCTTCTAAGGTTCGTTGAATTAGGTCGGTATCATCATATTGCATTCTATATCCCACACAAAAATTGAAGAGGGTTCCATTTTGGACGAATTTTAGTTAAGAGGGAGGAACTTCCTGGTAACCGAAACGCCTCCCTTGAAGTGGATGTTCGCATAAATCAGGTAACTAACGATTGATTTTGATACGTCCCCATGTTGTTGCCAGTTTTCGGTTTGGGTCCACAGCCAGCGTAATATTTTCACCAGAAACAGTGAAATCATCAAAACTTGCTGCAGTTTTTACTGCCCAAACACCGACTTTACCAGTTTTGTATCTATGGTTACTATGTTCTTTCTGAAATCTATTATTAAGGTACAACTTAAAGGTGTCCCCTTCAACCTCTACTTTCATATCAAACCATTTGCCGTTGGCAATCTCAATATTGCCAACAGGGCGAATCTGCTCCTCAAGTCTTTCTTTGAAGCCCCACCCCAGATCGACGGCGTTAGGAGGTCGGGTTTTATATCGATACAGTTGCATTATGTGCAATTGTGTGTTGAGAAGGAAAGCGTAGTACTGCTCTTCATCTATTGCGCGGAACACAATCCCTGCCCAGCTGCCCTTATCAATCCGAACTTTCGCTTCAATAGCGTAGTCACCCCAATCTTTTTCACCGACGACGGCATGTTCTACACCACCTTTTGAAATCTGATAGACACCGTTCTTGACTTGCCACACGCCGCTGGTAACTTCCCAGTCCTTGGCATTTCTGTTAAAATCCCACTGTAGAGTCTCGGCTGATACTGGCAGAGTAAATAGCACATTACAAAGAATGATTAGGCACAAAACGATAAATCTATGTAATATTATAGAAATCATCTTCATCATCATTATTCCTTCCTTTTTTGTTTTGGGTCATTTGGACATTACCCCATGAGACTTCGCACTCTTATACATATTTATGATAGATTTGAATTATTGGATACTTTGCACCAGTTGTTCTTTTAATATATAGACACATTTTTGAGGTCAATAATTGCACTTTTTTGAAAAAAATGCAATTATTTTGAGAAAGAAATGTAATTTTTCTTGGAAAGGAATGAATAGAGGTTAGATAAACGGGAGAAATTGGGGTTTTAATGTGGGAGAGAGACGTTATGATAATAAATAAATGCTCTAACTTTAATGGGTAAGCGAGTAGACTATAGCGTTAATTCCCATTTTGAATGCCATATTTGAAAACTTATGCGGATAAAACGACTCGGCAGCATTCTGCCATGCATCGCCCAAATCCGTATTGAAGTTAATCATCATCATAAGTCTACCTTTGTCATCAAACACACCCATACATTTCACTTGATACCCATCCTTTTCATGTGTTCTTCCACTCCTATAGGCAGCGGGAGCGGGGATTTGCATCAGTTTGTCAATTTTAAAAAAGCACTGGAAAAGGGGATGTGTCATCGGAATATCTATGGGTTCGCGTTTTGGGAATATCTTCTTGTACTGCTTATAGAACCTTCTCCACTGTTCTGTGCCGTGAAAATCATCTGTCATGATAAATCCGCCACGTAACAGATATTCCCGAAGATTTTCAGCTTCAGCTTTAGAGAGGTTAAGTCGTCCTAATTCTGCTATATATGCAAACGGATAGTCGAAAATTTCAGGTGAACCTACCTCAATGACTTTTTCCAGAGGACTCGCTTTGATGTCTGTATGTTTGCGAAGTTGAATGAGTAAGTTTCGTTCTGCGGCTGGGTAATCTATATGCCACAAACTCCGATAGCGATAACTCCCACTATATTTCAAACGGACGAATGTGAAATCATATTCAATATCTTTACTTTTTAAAAGTTGGGTATGGACAAAAGTGGATTCATTTCCAGTATTTTTACCCATTGAATGTGGGGTGATGAATAATATCAATAGGATAGTCGTAATATAGGCATTTTTATATTTCATGGAACTTACCACCTATTTGATTTTATATGTTTTGGGTTTGTAATAGAACGATTTTTTAACGTTTTTTGTGATGTGGAATCAAATTTATATACACTTATTCATATTATAACACAAAATTGAGGATATGTAAATAAATATTACCCTCACGACTTGTGCCAGTTAACATTTGGTATATTTATATTTTACATGTTCCTCTTATTTGGATTTGAATTTCGCAACTTTTCCGATACCTGCTTTCCTCAAGGTAGGAGGGAACTCCGACTCCCGACTACAAACGTGTCGCGATTCGGAGATCGCTCCTACAAATATGAATAGTTGTGAAAAATAACAAACTTTCACTTAACTGGCACAACTCGTTACTCTCCGATGTGGAAAATGCCCTCATATTTAATATCTATCCCGTCTTCGTGTGCCATTTGTTTGGCAATTGTGAGCATTTCAAGAGCATCTTGGATGTCTTCAAGCGCTTCAGGGGGACTTATCCCATCTCCAGACATAAGTCTCATCATTGCCTCCATCCCTTTAATTGCATCGTCAATTGTCGTTGGACCGTTATTGCCGCGCCTGATAGTTTCTACGAGGATGTCAACATCAGGGTCATCGCCGTATTGTTCGCGAAAAGCATCATCAAGACGTTGGTAAGCGTATTCGGGATTGCTTTGAAGATGAGCGTTGTAATCGTCAAACCCTGCTTTAACAATTGCCATATCATAAGGAGCTTCCTTAGAAACATCGGTGGAGTCTCTAATGGTTTGCGGAAGCCATTGGTCAAAAAAACTGTCAATGTCAGCACCGTCCGAGGCGGCTTCCGCTACATCAGAGGATTCTGCAGGAGTTACAGCGTCAGGTTTATTCGTTTCTTTTTCAGCGTCGCGCATTGAGGTAGGCGAAATTGCATTTTCTGTTGTTTGAGCGATTTCCCGTGGATGTTCCGTTTGCCTTGCGGTAGTTTCCTCACGAGGTGCTTCCATAACCGATGGGATTTGTAGCGATTCTTCAAACTGCTTTGTGTCCCACTGGGTATAAAGCCAAAACCCTGTACAAATAAGGACTGTTAGAATCAGACCACCGACGATGACACGCAGATTCATAGATTTCATAGTTTTCTCCTTTAATATTGGTTGCACTGTGAAATTATTTCGGTGCAGGGTTGAAGGGCATTTTCTCGTCTGGGTTACCTTGGCGTTTTAATATTTTCTGTACAATTTTACTTTGTTCAATGACATTCGCTAAGTTTTTAATTTCATTAGCATATTTCTCAGCGTCAATATCTGTGAACATCTGCTTTTTTAACTCAAATAAGCGAATCGCTTCTGAGATGGTGGCTTTTTTGTCTCGGCAAAGACGAAAATAGAGTGCCTTCCATTCTTCGGTGAGACGATGGTTATCAAATACAAGTGTGGCAAATATGTCAAGTACGGCACGAGCGGTTTCAGGGTTGTCGGGGAGCAGCTGAAAAAAGGCATTATTTACTACATCCGACGTTTTAGTTGTGCTAATCGGTTTTTTAAAAGGTTGATCGCCAACCACTTTGTGGAGGTCTTTACAATGTTTAAGTGCTTCTTGATGCAGTTGAATCTGGTTTGCGTGCTTTTCAGCACCAATAGCTGTCAATACTCGGATTTCGAGTTCATAGACACGTTTAACATCCGATAGATGCTTGGTTCCTTCACTTCTAATTCGGAAGTAGAGGGCTACCCACTCTTCGGCGAGTATGTGTCCTACGAAAAGTTTTTTGGCCACGTTTTGGAGTTCGGCATGTGCAGCTTGCGAATCCTTCTCTAAATTTAAAAGTTGCTGAAACGTTATAAAGTGTTCTCCCCACGGCACGGTATCTGTCTCTTTAGTGTGAGAACGCTTCTCATCAGAATGGACAGAAAGTTCTCCAATAACGCAAAACATTAGAACGAGTGTGCAATAAGTTAGAATTTTCATCAATATCTCCTATATACAAGAATTGTTTACCTATCCGTGGAATCGTCAAGTGAAAAGCGGAGCACACCTCGTCCTGCCGTTCCGACATAGAGTGTGTCTCCATCAACATCAAAAGAGAAAACAAAATTTGGGATTTCTGGCGTAACCTGTTGCCATTTGCCAGAGTCCTTATTCAATTGATATATTTTATGATTATATTCACCGTAAACCGTTGTGTCATCGACTGCCAATCTACTCATAGCGAGAGGTGTTCCTTCCAAATCAATGAGTGTATCCCATTCTAAACCATTGTTTGACCAAACAACACCTTTGTCGGTAGCCACATAGACAGTTTGTCCAGCGAATGTAATATCATTGAAACGTCCAACAGGAAATGGAAGTTTTGTGGAGACATCATTCCAAATTTCGCCTTCATCATGCGATAGCATAAGGTGTCCATCTCTTTTGCCGACGTAAATGATGTTTCCCGATACAGCGATTCTGAAACCAATAGAATCAAAATCGTCAATTTTGCCATTAAAGTGACCAGGTCCACTTTCATCTACTAAACCAGTGTCGTACCATTCAGCAGTACCGGGTTTCCATCTGAACAGTTTATGCCCGGATTCCATATAGTAGGTTTTGCCGCTGACAGCGAAACTTCCAAAAGAAACTTGAAAGGACTTATTTAGGTTTTCCTGCACAATCTTACTATAGGTTTCATTGAACTTTTCTGCATCAAAATGTTCAGGATCAATCTTTTTTGCTGCTTCAAGGTCTGTCTTGGCCTTCTCCTCAAGTGTGGCAAGTAATGCCAGGCCGATTTCTTCCTCCATTAACTTACTAAAGTCCGGCACCTCAAAATTTGGCATGCCAGGGACGGGGGTTATCTGGTTGTCCTCAACAGTTTTACGATAAAGACGTGGTGTCAGATTCTTTGAACCTTTAACATAGAGAACACCGTTAGATTCCAACATACCATTGACGCTCCCTGCTTTTCCAAGTACAGATGTCCACGATTCACCACCGTCAGATGAGGTAACAAGTTCCGTCCCTATGTTTGCATAAAGGGTATCATTTACTGCGACTATATTAAAAATGAAAGTATTCACCAATCCAGTTTTGAGTTGACGCCATGTCTTGCCGGTATTGGTTGTGTGATAGATGCCATCATTGCCACTGCTGTAAAATGTGTTTTTGTTCAAAATGGCGATGACGGGTAGTGAGTCACTACCTGAAAAACTTGTTGGCAAGATATTCCAATTATTACCTGAATCATTTGAGTAATAAGAATCATTTGAATAATAAGAATCACCCCGATTAATGACTAAGAGGCTATCTTGGTGTGCAACTATTCTTACTGTGTTAAGAGGTTCCGAATTACTTTTGTCAGAGAACTTAAAAGTTGTTTTTCCAGACATTTTCATAGGACCTTTTTCGGGGTCTATTGATTCCCATGATTTTCCTAAGTCTGTTGAGCGATATAGCGACTTGGAAGTCTTTTGAGTGGTCATCATTGACAAGAATTGAGAAGTTAGTTGATTCTTTACTTCCTTCCCTACCGCAACATAGAGTCGGTGTCCAGCACTTGCCAATGCACGTATATTTTCCACTTTATCGCCTACTGGCAACTGTTCCCAATTTTCTGATTTAAGGCGATATAGTCCTTTATCGGTACCAGCAAAGACGGTGTTTTCAACGGTAGCGATTGCATGGATTTTCCTATCTGTCAAACCTTCGGTCAGCGGTGTCCACGATTTACCTTCATTATCTGTACGGAATACACCGTTAGCATAAGCGAGGTAGATTGCCATATCGCTTTGCGCGCCGGGGATTCCATCAGTTATTACCATACCAACAAGCTGACCTTTTATACACTCACAGAATACGTCCCATGTTTCGCCTCTATCTGTAGACGTTAATATTTCTGTTCCAACAGCAAGGTAAAGGGCATCCTGCCGCTCTACTACAGGCCACCATGTTTTTCCAGCGTATTGTGCAGTATATGAATGCTCTTTGATGCGGTTGACGAGTTTCCATGATTGTCCATCATCAGTAAGTCTGTAGAGACCGCTGAGCGCGCCTGCATATACATCACCGCGGGTTGTTGTGAACAAGGTAGCAACTGTGCCACCTTCCGGACCTTTTGTTTGCACCCATTGCTGCTTTGACTTTGAAATTTCTACGTCGTCTGTCTGTGCTGCAGCGAATAGTGGTGTGTCCGGTTTTTGTCCCTCACCGTTGCTTTGACCGTGGACATCTGAACGTCCAACCTGATTTCTAACTGCTGGTTCTGTCGGAGATTGCAAGACAAGTTGCGTCTCAACGATTTCAATTGTTGGTTTTGATGTTGCCTCTATACTATAAGGCTTTTGAAACCGGATTAGATTTTGCGCCCCAACGCCTATCAGTAATAAAACTAAAATGGCTGATGCGGCAGAAACTGCTAACGGTATTAAAGGTTTACTTCCAGGTGGCGTTGTGGGTTTTAGTCGTGAAATTCCCTTCATGATGTTTTCTGTCAATTGCGTTGGCAGTTGGAAACTGCCCAAGTTTTCTTGAATCATTGCCTCTTCCTTCTTTAATCGGTTACGGGCACGGTGGAGTCGACTCCGTACCGTGTTGGGAGATACACCCAAAAATTTTCCTATATCTTCACATGTCATGCCTGCGATGTAATACATATTTACGACAGTGCGCTCGCTCTCTTGTAGTTTACTGAGTAATTTCTGGACTACTGCACGTCGTTTTTGATTTGCTGCTTCTTCGCGTTGTTGTGTCATATATTCTGAATAGTACACCTCCTCTAATTCAACAGGGTCTGTTACTTCTAACGATTGCGGTTGTGGTGATTTCTTTCGGTGCCATGCAATACATTTGCGGTTGGTAATTACATAGAGCCATCCCGCAAAACGATTAGGGTTTGTGAGCGTAGAGAGCTTTTGGAATGCTGTGAAGAACGCATCCTGCGTAATCTCTTGCGCGATGTGAAAATCACCAATTTTCTGCCATGCTAAAGCGTGTATCTGTTTTTGGTATTTTTCCACAAGTGCAGCAAACGCTTGCTGGTCACCTTCTAATGTTTGTTGAATCAGGTCAGAATCGTCGTATGTCATCTGAGACCTCAATAGAAAATTTATCTTTCATAATATATAGACGCGATTTTGTTGTGCAGAATTGCATATTTTTGAAAAAAATGCAAATTTGGAGGGAAAAACAACAATTTTTTCAAAAAAGAGAAGAGGATTTATGCAAAATAACAAAAAAGCACACCTAACTAATAGGTGCGCATTATAATTTACTGGTAGGCGCGCTTGGAAGCGCGCTGAAAAGAATTATGTAAACTGATTACCAACTATTGACAGTTTATTGCTCAATCCGAATCTTATACACACCGCTACCGGCAGTGCCAGCATAAAGAAAACCGTCAACTACTGCTAAGGATGAAACTTGTTTGGGAAGAGAACCAATTGACTTCCAGTGCTGTTTTTCCTCTATCCATTGGAAAACACTTGTATCATCTGAAAATGTGCTGACATACACCGCAGTACCATCTGTTCCTATTGCTGTAGCAGATGTATCATCCAGACCATCGTTGATAGATGTCCAAGTATCGCCTCCATCCTTGGAACGGAATACTCCGATTTCCCAGAAGGATGCATATAGCGTTGAACCGACCCACTTGAGATCAGTCAAACCGCTATCAATCATATCTGTTGTGTGAATAGGTACCCAACGGTTCTCTTCAAAACGATAGATTTCATTATCCGTTGTACCCTGATGTCCTGTAACCGCAATCAGATTCTCACTTTTTGCAATTAATAGCCAGATGTTATCATCTTGTACCAAGCCAAGTTTGGTAAGACCCGCTTTTTGATCCCACTTGAAGACCCCTCTTGACCATGTTCCCATATAAAATGTATTGTCAACTACAACCAAACTTTGAATACTATACATATCCTTATCTGTGAAAAGTTCAACCAAAGTGTTGTCTTCTGGATTCAACCTGTAAACACTATCTCCGTCACCACCAGAAAAAGATGGGATATATTTATCATCACCAAAGTAGGCACCGATGTAGAGATCTCCATCTGATACACAAATGGTAGGAGAAAAGAAGGCATATTTGCTCTGTTTTGAAGGATCTTTTACAGGCAGCCATGAATCTCCACCGTCAGCAGAATAAACGATGTTTTTACCAACAACGGTGTATAGTTTATCACCAATAATCTCTAATTGACTGACATTTGTATTTATTATGCCGGTGCTACATTCTACCCAAGAATTCCCTGCATCTGTTGTGCGAAAGACTCCATTTCTTGATGTGCCTATGAATACAGTATTACCATCGATTGGTAACACTGCTAAAACTTCACCATGCATTACGCCATCGTTGTTTGATATCCAGGAATCACCCATATCATCCGAAAGATAGATCAAACCGTCAGAAGTGCCAACGTATAGTCTCTCACCTTGCACGGTAATTGTCTGAACGTCATCACTTTCTTCTTTTACTTTTTCTGGGGTGATGAGTGTCCATGTGTCGCCTATGTCATTTGACCGGAAGATACCAGATTCATCGCCTATTCTTCCAACCATATAGAGTAAATGTCTTATTGATGCAAACGAGTCAACACGTAAATCGGGGGAAGTTTGTTGCTTAGGTGTAGGATTTGATTCTGGTTTATCTTGTAAGTTGTTTTCTGTCACATCCCCATCTGGATGTTTAACGACAGTTGGTTTGATTGATGTCCACGAGTCTTCATTCGTCATTCTATGATAAATCCCTTTTTTTGTCGCAGCAACCAACGTTATCCCAACACTTGAGAGTTTGAAACCAGTCAAAGGTATTATTCCTAATTTGGGAATATCTGGAGGCGGGTCGGGATCTATGAGATACCTACCGACCATTGGTCCGAGTCCATCATTGATTTGTGTCCATGTATTACCATCATTTGACTGCCAAACACCTGTGCTATCTGTACTAACATAGATGTGTTCATCATGAATCACAATATCAGTGATTCTTTCATGTGCTCCGAAAGCAGGTACGCGTTGCCATGTGATGCCAATATCAGTAGAAATGTATAATGTCCCCAGCGTGCCAACATAGATTTTATCGTCCATTTGTGCGATTGCTTTAACTACCATGGGGAACCTATCTGGGTCGTTGTTTAATCCAGTATTAACTGGAGTCCAACTGTTTCCTTGGTCTGTGGATTGGAATACACCTGATCCATCTGTTCCAGCGAAAAGTATACCCTCAGAGGTTGCAAAAAGTTGCCCGATATATCCTCCATAAGGACCGTTGGTTTGTCCCCATTGCGCTTTTGACGTTGAGATTTCTGCGTCATCCGATTGTGCTGCAGCAAACAGCGGTGTATCCGGTTTCTGCCCTGTTCCATCATTGTTACTGAGTACCTCAGAACGACCAACTTGATTGTTAACTGCAGGTTTTGCAGTGGATTCCAAGACTATCGGCGCGTCAACGATTTCAATCGTTGGTTTTGATGTTGCCTCTAAACTATACGGCTTCTGAAAACGAATTAGATTTTGCGCTCCAAAGCCTATTAGCAGAAAAACTATTATTGCTGATGCGGCAGAAACTGCTAATGGGACTAATGGTTTACTGCCAGACGGTGCTGTGGGTTTTAGTTGTGAAATTCCTTTCATGATGTTTTCTGTCATTTGTGTTGGCAGTTGGAAACTGCTAAGATTTTCTTGTATCACGGCTTCCTCCTTCTTTAATCGGTTACGGGCACGGTGGAGTCGACTCCGTACTGTATTGGGAGACACCCCCAAAAACTCAGAAATTTCTTCACATGACATTTCAGCGAGGTAATAGAGACTCATCACTGTACGGTCACTTTCCTGTAGCTTACTGAGCAATTTATGGACTATTGTACGGCGTTTTTCTGTTGCTGCTTCTTCGCGTTGTTGGGCTATATGTTCTGAATAATATGCCTCTTCCAACTCAATAGGATCTGTCTCATCAATTGATTGCGTTTCAATTTTTTTCTTCCGGTGCCAGGCAATGCACTTTCGGTTTGTAACGACATAAAGCCATCCTGCAAATTGTCTGTAGTGTGTGAGGGTCGAGAATTTTTGATATGCAGTGATGAAAACATCTTGCGTAATTTCTTGTGCGATGTGAAAATCACCAATTTTCTGCCACGCAAGGGTGTGTACCTGCTCTTGGTATTTCTCTACAAGTTGAGCAAAAGCGTGTTGATCACCTTCTAATGTGCGTTGAATTAGTTCAGAATCATCGTTTTTCATCGTACACCTTCATAGAAAAAATAGAAAATGCAATTACAATAATAGCACTCTTTATAATTAAAAACGCGATTTTTGGGTATAGAATTGCACATTTTTGAAAAAATTGCAATTTTGGAGGGAAAAACGATAATTTTCAAGAAATAAATGGAGGATTTATGGAGAATTAAAAAAAGCACACCTACTGATAGAAGTGTTATTAACACCTATTAGTAGGCGTATCCTTATTTCATTCTTTTAGGCGCGCTTTGGAAGCGCGCCTAAAAGAGCAATGTAAATTGCAAATCAACTATAAACAGTTTATTTCTCAATTTGAATGCGATGGACACCTGCTTGAGTGCCAGCGTAGAGGAAACCGTCCAATACCGCTAACGATTGAACTGGTAGACTTAGCGAACCCAACTGTTCCCATTTCTCATCTTTATGGAGCCACTTGTAAACTCCATGTTGCGTTGTACCGATGTAGAAGTCAGTGCCATCAATTTCTACAGTTTCAATTGATACGTGTTCTATACCATCGTTTAATTGAGTCCAGGAATTACCACCGTCCAATGACCGTATTAGTCCTTCTCGCCCAGACAGTAAGTAAAGTTTATTGTCAATTTTTCTTGATTCTGCGAACCGTCTATGTCCCTTTTTATTTTTGGTAAGTTCCCACGGTTGATCCTCGTCCTTCAGACGATAGATATCACCTCGGTCTGTCCTTGCATAGATATTAGCGTCACTTAGCGAAATATCAGTAACGAATTGACCTTCTAATCCAACATTAAGCCATGAATCCCAACCTTCATTCCACAGAAAGACTCCCTGTCCTTGTGTGCCAACATAGAAAGTTGTCCCTACAATATGCATACATTCGATCGCGTACATTTCTATGTCCGTTTTAATTTCGATCAATGCGTTGTTCTGCTCATCTAATTGGAAAATACCACCAACAACGTTGTTAGGATCAAATCTCGTGGCACCAACGTATAGTTTTCCATTCAAAGCAGATATCCGTGAATAGCTGAAATCAATCGGTTTTGGAGGAACCTCCACAGATTCCCACGATTCGCCACCATTTGCACTATAAAGAAGTCTACTTCCTGCTAACGCAAACGCGTAAATTCTATCTCCCAAAACTTCCAAATCGACTACAGAGGTGCTCATTATTCCTGTGTTTGCTTCCATCCATGAATTACCACCATCTTTTGTGCGGAAAATACCTACATCCATCGTTCCCGCGAAAACAGTCTCATCATCAACTGCCACTAATGTGGTAACTAATTGATCTGTCATACCTTTGCTAACTGGTATCCAAGAATCACCTTTGTCATTTGAACGGAAAACACCACTACCAAACGTACTGGCATACAGTGTTGAGCCAAAAACATCCAACGCTTCAACGGTATGCTGCATTTCTTTTGCGGTGATACGTGTCCAAGAATCGCCCTCATCATCAGACCGGAAAAGTCCCCCATCTCGGAAAACCCCTTTACCTTCTCCTATATTCATGCCAGTATAAAGTAGGTTATCCATGACAGCAAATGAGTCAACACGGATAACTGATGGTAGCTGCGGTGTTTGAGACGGATCTAATCCAGATGCAGGCGCTTTATTAATTCGTTCTTGGTTATTAGGTTGCATACTAAATGCTGAATTAATTGGTTGCCACGAATCTTCTGTTGCTTTTTTCCGAAATGCACCACCCTCTTCGGTCCCAACAACGAGGGTAGTACCAATATTTGCCAATTCACGTATCCTTAGATCTGTCAGACCATCGTTCATTGGTATCCAAGACTTCTCATCATCTGAATACCATACACCTCCTACACCACCACCTGGAGATGAACTGATGTATATACGGTTACCAATAATTACGATACCGGAGATTGTGCTATGTTGTGGATCGGTTGGAACATGGGACCATGTTTTCCCGGTATCGGTTGACGCATATAACTTTGGAGGAACACTTGCATAGATCGTATCTCCTTTCTGCGCAAAAGCCAAAGCTGATACTTCAAGACCTTCGTATATGTCAGGTAATTCCACATTCGCTGATGCCCAAGAATCACCGAGATCTGTTGAACGGAAAATGCCTTGGTCTCTTGTTCCAGCTAAAAGGACACCTTCAGAGGTCGCAAAAAGGGTTTGGATACATCCTCCATAAGGACCGTTAGTTTGTCCCCATTCTGCTTTTGACGTTGAAATTTCGGCATCATCCGTTTGTGCTGCAGCAAATAGTGATGTATCCGGTTTCTGTCCTGTTCCATCATTGTTACTGAGAACATCAGAACGACCAACTTGATTGCTAACTGCAGGTTTGACAGGGGATTCCAAGACTATTGGTGTGTCAACGATTTCAATCGTTCGCTCTGATGTTGACTCTAAACTATACGGCTTCTGAAAACGTATTAGATTTTGCGCTCCAAAGCCTATCAGCAGAAAAACTATTATTGCTGATGCGGCAGAAACTGCTAACGGGACCAAAGGTTTACTTCCAGAAGGTGTTACAGGACTGAGATGTGAAATTTCCTTCATGATGTTTTCTGTCATTTGTGTTGGCAGTTGGAAACTGCTAAGATTTTCTTGTATCACGGCTTCCTCCTTCTTTAACTTCTCTCGGGCGCGATGCAGCCGACTTTTAACCGTGTTCGGCGATACACCCAAAAACCTACCAATCTCTTCACATGTTAAGCCAGCGAGGTAATGCATTGTTACGACTGTCCGTTCACTTTCTCGGAGTTTATTGAGTAGCTTACGAACAATTGTTCTCCGATTTTGATTCGCTGATTCTTCACGTTGACGAGACGTATATTCGGAATAATACACCTCTTCTAATTCCATTGGATCTGTCTCCTCCAGAGATTGTAGTTTTGGTTTTTTCTTTCGGTGCCACATATTACACTTATTACTGGTAATGACATAAAGCCATCCCGCAAATCGGTTGTGATGTGTAAGGGTTGAAAGTTTTTGATACGCTGTGATGAAGGCATCTTGTGTGATTTCTTGCGCGATATGGAAATCACCAATTTTTTGCCACGCCAACGCGTGTATCTGTTCTTGGTATTTTTCTACAAGTGCAGCAAAGGCTTGCTGATCACCTTCAAGTGTGCGTTCAATCAATTCAGCATCATCATGTTTCATGGAACACCTCACAAATAAACTAATCTTTTAATATAAAGATGCTATTTGGCTTATGAAGGTTGCATTTATGGGAAAAAAGTACGTGATTGAAAGAGAAAGACTAATATTGTGCAGTTTCTTAAAAAAATATGAGGAAATTTCTATAATGGAAAGTTTTGTTTTAAAAGGATAGCATATAGTTGGACAATTGCCAACTATAGTAAATCAGATTTCGTGTTTATTGAGATGGTTGGAAGCGATTCGTGAAAAAAAGAAAGGCGCGTTTTCCAACGCGCCTAAGGTAGATTGACCTGATTGCTACATACTATTCGTCAAGGGCGAAACGTAGCACACCGCGTCCGAATGTGCCAACATAGATCGTATTACCATCAACATCAAAACTGGTAACAGGATATGGGATTTCCGGCGAGACTTGCAGCCACATGTTAGTATTTTCGTCTAATTGATATATTTTTTGCTCAGATTCGCCGTAAACCGTTGTGCCATCCACAGCAAATCTATCAACGACAAGAGGCGTTCCCTCTGCATCAGTGAGCGTCTGCCAGTCAGTTCCATTGCTTGACAATACAACGCCTTTATCGGTTGCCACATAAACAAAGTTTCCAGCGAAAGTTATTGCATTGAAACGTTCAACAGAAAATGGCAGATTTGCTGTCACATCGTTCCAAGTGTCGCCTTCATCAAACGATTGCATGAGGTGTCCATTCCGTTTGCCTACATAAACAGTTTTTCCTGAAACGGCAAACCATAAATTCTCTGCAATGACAAATTTGGAATTTAAGTCTATATGAAAAGGTCCACCTATATCCGCTATTCCTGTGTCGTACCAATTCAGGGTTCCAATACGCCATCTAAAGAGTTGGTTTTGGTAATTTACATAGTAAGCCGTGTCTGTAACCGTGAGACTTCTGGGTCGGGGTGCAATCAAAAATTCGGTTTTGTGGGTTTTGTTTTGCCTAATCTCAATCCACTCATACGAATTTTGGCTCTTTGTCAAACCGAGTACATATTTCAAAACAGGTACTCCTGGAATATCTGTGAAGCTATTTCCTTCGGAAGTCAATCGCAAAAAACGAGATGTATCTTCTCTACCTTTACTTGCATAGAGTTCTCCATTGAATTCTTCAATGTGTATGAGGTTACTCGTATCGCTGGAAAAGGGTGTCCACGATTCTCCACCATCAATTGAATACACAAATCCTGTTTCTGTGTTTGCATAGAGAATCCCGTTAAGTACAATTAATTGTTGAATATCTGTATTCACCAGTCCGGTATTAAATTGATGCCACGACTTACCGCTATCAGTTGATCGATGAATCCCGTATATTCCACTTGTAAAGAAAGTACTTGCATTCGACAACACTGCAGCGGTAGCACTACTTATTTTTTTACTTGCATCAACTGAAAATGTCCACGCTTCACCAGCATCAATTGAGTAGAAGTGGTTCTCACCGTCTATCACCATCACTTTTTCTCCGGATGCGGTAATCTTGAGCATTGGATTTGTCATTTTTGCCCATACTATTTCTGATATAGCATAAGTGCCTTCTGCTAATTTATTTCCTGGTGATTCTTTCTTTGAAGGACGACGGTACTGAAGCTGTATCTTATCAGGAGAATCATGCCTCGGCGTGATAGATTTCCACGAATTACCACGGTCGGTTGAGTGAAAAAGGGACCACGCGATTTCCCGGCCTTCATTTCCGCTTAATTCTATCCAGCTTGGCAATTCCTTATCAGGAGGTGGAATAATAGTTGTGATGGTACTTTCTGCACTGACTTTATATGATCGGTCATCAGCAAATATCACCCATCCCAATTTTGCTGCAACATAGAGATGGTTTTCTGTAGCTATTAATGCCGCGATATCCAGTGTCTCATCTTGTCCATCCTCAGGATTGATAGGCAATTGCTCCCACGTATCTGAATTGAGACGATAGAGTCCTTTATCGGTACCCGCAAAGATGGTATTTTCAATCGCGGCGATTGCAGTAATTTTCTTGTCTTTTAGCCCTTCGGGCAGTGGGGTCCATGATTTGCCAAAATTATCCGTTCGAAATATTCCATCAGTGGAAGCAATATAGACCGTCAGATCGCTTTGTGCGCCAGGGATTCCATCCGTTATTACCATGCCGATAGGTTTACCTTCAGGACATTCACAGAGTGCATCCCATGTTTCACCTCTATCTATGGATGCTAAAATCTCTGTGTTGGTAGCAAGATAAAGTGTATCCTGACGCTCTACTACGGGCCACCACGTTGGTATAGGTGTCAGTAAATTGTGTGAAGGTCCCTTAATGTTATTAATCAGTTTCCACGCAGTCCCATCATCTGTGAGTCTGTATAGACCTTGCCGTGTGCCTGCATACACATCTCCACGGGTTGTTGTGAAGAGCCCAGACACTGAACCCCCTTCAGGTCCTTTTGTTTGAACCCACTGTGGTTTTGCCTTTGAGACTTCAGTTTCATCTGCATTTGCTGCAGCGAATAGTGGATCATCAGGTTTCTGTCCTACCCCGTTGCTCTCGCCTGATAAATCCGCATGTCCAACCTGATTCTTAACTGCAGGTTTTGCGGGAGTATCAATAACAAGTTGCGCTTCCGATATTTCAATCGTCCGTTCTGATTGTGCGTTTAAGTTATACGGTTTCTGAAAATTGCTAAGCCGTTGTGTGCCAAGTCCCATCAGTAATAAGACTAAAACGGCAGAGGCAGCAGAGACCGCTAATGGCACGAGTGGTTTACTGCTTGAAGGTGTTACCGGATTAAGTCGTGAAATTTCCTTCATAATATTTTCTGTCATTTGTGTCGGCAGTTGGAAACTGCTAAGGTTTTCTTTAATCATCGTTTCCTCTTTCTTTAGTCGGTTACGGGCGCGGCTAAGACGACTCCTAATAGTATTCGGAGATACACCGAGAAACTCGCTAATAGATTCACATGTCATTTCCCCAAGATAGTGGAGCGTCATCACAGTTCGTTCACTTTCTGGCAATTTTTTGAGCAAATCTCTCACCAATTCACGTCTAATTTCATTGATGTCAGTTTCTCGCTGCTCTTCTACATATCGTGTATATGCCACTTTGTCCACCTCTTTGCTATCAACGGTTTCTAAGGATTGCATCGGCAGGCGTTTCTTTCGGAGCCATTCACAACACAACCGGGTGGCAATAACATAGAGCCATCCAGAAAACAGGTTATGATTTTTCAAAGTTCCGAGTTTTTGGTATGCCCTCAGAAAAGCGTCCTGTGTAATTTCCTGTGCGATATGAAAATCACCGATTTTTTGCCATGCCAGCGCGTGTACGCCCTTTTGATATTTTTCTACTAAGGCGGTGAACGCTGATTGATCACCGTCTAATGTGCGCTGAATCAGTTCAGCATCTTTCTTTTTCATGGGAATCCTCCGGAGTTTTAGCATCCCTTGATTAATTAGACGCACCTTAGATTGTAAAATGTTGCATTTTTTATGAAGAGTAGGAAAATAATTATCTGATATTTATCAAAATTCTTTAGCTTTCAATGTTTATCAGTGTTTATTTGGTATTTGTTCTTGAAAATGCTCGCTGAGAGTAGACAACAGGTGTCTTTGTCCAGAAAGTTCAAGTTGTATTTGATGAAATGTTTTACGCACGGATCGGCTTACATCTTGTATAAAGAGATAACTCAACACCTTTATACCTAAGCTCGCATACGCACCATCTCGGTTCTCTAAACTTATTGATGAGAGTTGTAAGTCTGTTTTCAAATATCTCCAATACTGTTCTATACCGTGATGTTGAGACCATATTCGGAGTATTTCACACGCCCGTAAGGGGTTGCCAAACACCAACATTGTTCGGATTTTGCCATATCTAAAAAGAAGAGTAGCACGAATGAACCAAATGTTCGACTTGTGGCTTTCGTGCGATAGGAGAGTTTGCTACATCCCCACTGTTTTTGACGCAGTTGTATCTGTTTTTTATGTGCTGAGAGTTTAGCAGTCTTGTTATCAATATCCATCACATAGTTGCTTTTTCCGTGGATAAGTATGTTATCAAAGCCCATATCAGACAAACTTTCAACGAGGTTATAACTACCATACCACGAATCAAAGGTGATCGGATATTTTCTAAGGTCTACACCTGATGTATCAAAGAAATCTAATACCGCTTTGAGCATCGCAACAAAGCAGGAGAGTTTATCCGTGTTGCCTCTTCCTTGTTTGCTGACAATACGCATGTTGAGGGGAATAATCATAGAACCGATCTTGATCGTGATACCTAACACATTTCTACCGCTGATTGTGTTATTATGTTTTTTAGACCACCATTTGTAGCGGTAAGACAATAGTTTACCATAGCGCGGATCATTTGTATCATCCACACTGAGTGTGATACGACGAGATTGTGTAGAAGCACTCTTTGATTCGGCATCCTGTATCTCAGCGAGGGCGACAGCACATCCGATACGCATCAATAGAGATTTCCACTGATAAAGACTGAAGTCTTTGAGATGCCGATAAAGGTTCGCTGACGGGATTGCTAAAGCAGTTGCGACTTGATTTGGATTGTCCAGTCCAAATAGATGACCGGTTGAAAGTAAAAGCAAGGTTTCTTGCAGTTGTGATGTCATCTTGCGAAAGTTAGAAAAGAGAAGTATTTGAAAATACATAGCAGATTTGATAAGATGGTGTTGCATGAGATAGTCTCCTAAAAAGTAAAAGTTGATTGTTTACCATTTAGGATGGTATCTCATGCGCTAAATGTCAAGAAAAATCTAAAAAACAAAACGCATTTTCATAACGATATACATTCATAATGTTGATTGTTATTAGGTTAAACGCCTTTCTGAGAAATGTCAGACCACCTATAAATCGTTGTCCGATCCACAGAAAAACGCCGAGCAGCTTCGACTTTTTTCCCTCCGTTGTGAATAAAATCTAAGTGGTTTACTCGCTAAGTTTTAGACATATTTTCCATCACAGAACCGTAGGGTCCTAACTTATATAGAGGTTGTTTCTTCCAGTGGTAAGGGTGCTTATGTGCGTTCCACCAACACACCGCACTCTCAAGCGCATCTGTCAGTTCCTCTTGCGTCTCAAACTCTGACGCTGAAACCTTTGGAGACAGAATTATGTCAAAGTGTCCCAGAGATCCATCATTCTGATCAAGGCGTTCAATATCTTTCAAATGCGTCCATCTCACTGCTCAAACATCATGGGATTGAGATTTCAGTCGCCCGGAGAGGGTGTCCTTGGGAGAACGGATATGCTGAAAGACTTATCCGCACGCTCAAGGAAGAAGAAGTTCATCTCAACGACTATGAGGACATCCACGAAGCGAGAGCCCGCATTGGGCATTTTATTACACAAGTGTATAATCATAAACGCCCTCACTCTGCGTTAGGGTATTTGACACCTGTGGAATTTGAGCAACAAAACTTGTCTTAACTTTGCTAAATTGTGGTCTGAATAAACGGTAGCACTTCAAACTTCTATTCCCAAACTGGTGCGATTAGAAGTTGACAATTATACTTATATATGTTATAAGTAATATAACATAACGATTGACACCGGTAAAAATATTAACATGTTAGGTTTGTATATGATATAATAATTTCTATGGAAAACTCTGAACTTGCAGAACATTCAACTTCTCAAAATCCGATTAATCCATCTTTTTCTGGACACCAAACTTTCCCGTTTCGGTATACGTGGCTGAAAAAAGGCGTTGATGCAGTTAAAGAAAAAGCAAACGTTTTCACAGACGATGAAGCACCTGTGATTTTAGGTGTCGGTAAAAATATGGTCCAGTCTATACGTCATTGGTGTTTGGCTGCTAACCTTATTGAAAAAATTGAAAAAACATCTGATAATAGTAGTGGATTTGAGACTACAAAGTTTAGTAAAAAAATTTTCTATGAGAACGGTTATGATCCTTACTTAGAAAATCCATCTACCTTGTGGTGGATCCATTGGAATATTGCAACAAATAACGATCACGCAGTCACGTGGTGTTGGGCATTTAATTTTCTAAATTATCCAGAATTCTCACGCGATTCCCTCCTGCAAGACCTTAGAGACTGGATAAAACAACAAGAAAACATAAAGAAACAACCTTCAGAAAATACGATTAAACAAGATGTCAGCTGCTTTATCCGCACCTATTGCCTTTCGCGGTCAACAGTCAGCAAAGTTATTGAAGATACGTTTGATTGTCCACTTGTTGAATTAGACTTGATTCGCGAAGTCCCAAACGAAAACGGATATCAATTCAATTTGGGTACTAAACCTTCATTAACTGAACCTATGCTTGCTTTTGCTATAACCGATTTTTGGAATCGTGGATTTTCAAACATCAAAAACACACTTTCTTTTTCAGAAATTATGTATTCAAAATTTAGTCCCGGTCAAGTTTTCAAACTTGATGAGAATACTGTCGTAATGTGCCTTGAAAAACTTGAAGCAATAACTGATGGTGTTATGACTTACGATGATTCCGCTGGATTAAAACAAATTTACCGACACAAAAACTTAGATTCATTTAAACTATTAAAGAAAGTCTATGAACAAAACACTATCGGATCTCTTTCACGTTAAAGGACGATTCCTGCGCTCAGTTCATTTGGAACGCGATTTTTATACCGACAGGAACTTGTTGGAAGGATACGTGGTGACAGCGACAGCACGTGAGGTATTAGGGCGCGTCGTTTCAGCTTTAGAGAATAATCAAGTATCAAAAGCGTGGTCTCTTACCGGACCTTACGGTTCCGGTAAATCTGCATTTGCTCTCTTTACTGCAAATCTGCTTGGAAACTCAGAACAAGCATTGACTCTCCTTGAACAAGGAGATACGTCGTTATATAAACGATTCACTGACATAAACGCTAATGGTCGATTTTCTTCGTCAGGTTTCTGTCCCGTGCTTATTTCTGGAGAACGCGCGCCAATCTCAATTGCCCTTTTACAAGGTTTGGAACATGGTCTTACCGCCTTCAATGGAATACCGCGAAACTATGCCCCTCTTCCGAAAATTAGAACATTGCTCAATGCAGCGAAAGATGGAACACTCCCACATTCCACTGAAATTACAGAAATCTTTACATCGGCAACGCGCCAAATTAAGAAACAAGGCGGTACCGGACTTTTCCTTGTGATTGATGAACTTGGGAAGTTTCTTGAATATGCTACGCATTACCCGGCACAAGGTGATATGTTTGTACTACAAACACTTGCTGAATTTGCTGATCGAAGTGGGGAAACCCCTTTACTATTGTTAACAGTTCTACATCAAGCATTTGAATTATATGCGGAACATGCCGTTGAATCACAACGCGAAGAATGGGCAAAAGTACAAGGAAGATTTGAAGATGTTCCTTTCACTGAACCTATTGAACAAGTCCTACGGTTAGTTGGAACTGCGTTAGAAAATCGCACGCAAATTACTGGGAACGTCAACTTTAATTCTGTTATTGAGTTGGGACTGAAAACTCAGCAACTTGACGATAACGAATTAATCCAATTGTTAGAAAACTGCCTCCCGCTTCACCCAACCGTAGCACTACTCATCGGACCGCTTTTCCGACGATTCGCACAGAACGAACGCTCTCTCTTCGCTTTTCTCAGTTCCAGTGAACCACACGGATTACAAGATTTCCTTTCAAACCGACATTATGATGGTAACCAACTGCCAATGTTTGCACTCCCTGATCTGTACGACTATCTTAACATAACGCAGGGAAACAAACTTTATACTTCAAGCAACAGCAAAAAATGGGCACAAATTGAATCCGCAATAATGCAATTGTCAGAACCTTCCAGTATGACAGTTAAACTGATAAAAACAATTGGGCTACTCGGCATTGTCAGTGAACCAATTCCTAACCTGAAAGCCTCCGATCAGCTGCTTCGATACGCATTAGACGATGGTACTGAAGGATTTAACACCGAATTTGCAGAAACACTTGCAATACTGAAAAATCGATCAATTATTAGCCACCGTCTTTACAACGATACCTACGTGCTTTGGGGAGGAAGCGACATTGACATTGAGGCGAAACTTGATGAAGCTGAAACACACGTTGACAGGAAAGTTGCCCTCGATACAAATTTATCCCGTTACATGCCGACCCGTCCTCTCGTTGCAAGACGGCACCTGTTCGAAACTGGCACGCTGCGACACTTCACCGTTCGCTACACCAATTTTGAGAACTTTGATGCGAATTTGACAGAACCGCATGATGGTGCCGACGGACTTATACTTTACGCATTGCCTGCAAATAAACATGAAACTGAACAGCTACACAAAAAAGCGGAGAAAGCAACTCGAAAAGAAGCATTAATTGCAATCCCCAACGCCATTGGTTTTTTGCAAGAGGCAATTTTTGAAGTTGCAAGATTACGTTGGATCGAACAAAATACCCCTGAGCTGCAGAAAGATGATGTTGCCAGACGGGAACTCTCAGCACGGCTTTTAGAAGCAGAAATGGATGTTTCAAGACAATTAAAAGCGATTTTTGATGAGGATAACGAGAATACTTGCAGTTGGTATTACAAAGGAGAACTGCAACCTATTAGATCCCACAAAGCAAGAAATGTATACTTAACAGACATCTGTAAACAAATTTATAGCAAAACTCCAATTATTAGAAATGAACTTATCAACCGTCGTAAAATCTCTGGCACAATAACTGCAGCAAGGCGTGAATTAATTCAAGCGATGCTTGAAAAAGGTGACCAAGAAAATCTCGGCATCAAAGGGTATCCACCTGAAATGAGTATCTACCGGTCTTTGTTAAGGAGCACAGAGATGCATCGACACGAGTCTCACGGCGTATGGAAGTTCCACCCTCCACCAAAACGTGGTAAAAACAGAATGTATCCAACATGGAAAGAAATTGAGAAGTTTCTAAGAAAGTGTGAAAGTCAACGGCAACCAGTTGAAAAACTTTACAAACGCCTTATGAAACCCCCGTTTGGTGTGCGAAGTGGACCATTACCAATTCTGTTGTGCGCTGCAATGCTGCATTACAGAACAGAAGTCGCACTTTACGAGAACGGTTCCTTTATACCTGATCTGTCAATGCCTATTTTTGAACGATTGCTGAAAGCCCCCGATAGATTTGAATTAAAAAGGTTTCAGATAACAGACCACAGAACATCTGTTTTGGAACAATACTTAGATGTACTTGATCAAACATCAAATACAGACACGCTAAATTTATTAGCAGTAGCAACACCATTTATGCTCTTTGTTGCCCGCCTACCCAAATACACTTTGACGACTCAAACTTTGAGCAAAAATGCAAAAAACCTGCGAAAAGTCGTTGTAGACGCTCGCGAACCTGATACACTACTCTTTCATGATTTACCCAAAGTCATGGGATTTCCACCTTTCAGTGCAGAATCAGATAATAACACAAAAACAGACCAATTTTTCAAAATTCTGCAAAATACCTTAGACGAACTAAAACAAGCTTATCCTTCTCTGCTAAATTCTATTGAACAACAGATAGCATCTAACTTCTCATTAGAATATAAAGGTAAAAAACTCCGTAGAGAATTAACCAATATAGCTAAACCTTTAGAGGAAGTTACAAGAGGCACACAACTCACACCATTTTTACTGCGGATCTGTGACAGTGGTCTTGATTTGAATAGTTGGCTTGAAGCAATTGCAACCTCTATAGTGAACAAAGCACCTACATCTTGGATAGACACAGATATAGAGCAATTTGAGATCAACCTCTCTCAACTCACAAGAAAATTCCGACATTTTGAAGTACTGTATTATGAAAAACGAAAACACGCTGAATCAACGGGAACTAAACCAATTCGTATAGGTACTACTAAACCGAATGCTAATGAACAAGAACGGGTTGTTACTCTACCTCCCGCTGACGAGAATCAAGCTAATGAAATGGTCCACGAAATTCAAGATCTTATTGATAAGCTTGATATGGATAGAAATTCTGAACTCCGTCTCTGGGTTTTAGCACAAATTGTAGAAAAAGAGATGCAACAACGAAAAGAACACGCAAAATAGAAATTGTTTTACATTTTGTCTATGCTATGTTAAAATAAATGTAAGGTAATGGTCTCGATAAAGACATTTTCAGGTAACAGTATGGCAAAAAAAATACGTCATCTTCTCGGACTATCTGGTGGAAAAGACAGTTCAGCACTTGCCGTTTACATGCGCGATAGAGTACCTGAGATGGAATACTTTTTCACTGACACCGGAAAGGAATTGCCAGAAACCTACCAGTTTTTAGACCGACTTGAAGCATTCCTCGGCAAACCGATCGAAAAGTTTAATGTGGAACGTGATTTTGACCACTGGTTAACGCTTCAGGGTGGATTGCTGCCATCGTCTCAAGTCCGTTGGTGCACCATCAAACTCAAAATAAGACCTTTTGAGGAATACGTTGGCGAAGATCAAGCATATCACTACATCGGTATCCGTGCTGACGAAGACCGTGTCGGCTACAAACCGCTGAAAACAAGTAACCTCCAAAACATTATGCCCAAATATCCATTCAAAGAGGACGGCATTACTAAAGAAGACGTTTACCGTATTCTTGAGGAGAGTGGACTTGGTCTACCCGATTATTACAAGTGGCGAACCCGTTCCGGCTGCTATTTCTGTTTTTTCCAACGCAAATCTGAGTGGGTCGGATTGTTAGAGCAACACCCCGACCTGTTTGAACTTGCAAAAGAATATGAGAAATTCAATCCAGAGACGGGTGAGCGTTTCACGTGGAGTCAAGGGGAAAGTTTAGAGGAATTAGCAGATCCAGAACGGATAGCGGAGATTAAGGCACGCACCGAACAGGCTAAGAAATCTAAGAAAAAGGAAAAACCGAATCGTCGACTGATTGAAATTCTTACCGATGTTCACGATGATGAAGATGATGAGGAGCCTTGTTTGGTTTGTCATAAGTAACAAGTTGTTTTAAGATCAATTATAAGGAGATTCTACGTGCAACAACAAGTCTCAAAAATTTACTTCGCAGAATCTGAGCATTTTCAGGGCACAATGACTTGCCATAATAAAAACGTTGGTTTTCGCATTCCTGAATATCAACGTACCTACGATTGGAACGAGGATAATATAAAGCGTCTCCTAGAGGATTGCCTAAATAGATTCTATAATCTTTCCACATCTAATGATGATTCATATACCTTCCTCGGCACATTAATTCTTGTAAAAGAGGAGTGTGAATCTTCATTTGCTGGAACTTCACTCTCTGTAGTTGACGGTCAGCAGAGATTAATAACATTAATCCTCCTCTGCTGTGCCTTAACCGAAGAATTATCCCTACAAAAAGACAACCCTAATAGTCTTCAAGAACTTACGATAAGTTGGATAAATAAGGAAATTGAGTTTATTCTTAAAAGACTATATGACTGTGTTATAGGTAAACTTCACAGCAATGGTCAAAAATCTGGTTTCCCGCGTGTAGTTCGTTTCCCAGTGGATAACCGAGCATTTAGTTCCTCTGAGGCAAAATATCATTCAGTAATTGCCAAATTTCTACATGATTTTGACAGATACTATTCACAACAAGACAATTCACCTTTCACTCCAATTCAAACAAATGAAGACGCTGAAACATTGCGATTTTTTCAAAACTATGAATACATAAAAAAAATAGTAGAGTTAGGCATTTATAGAGACAATTATACGTCAGCTACTGAAGATGATAGTGAATTAGATTTCAATCAGATTCATCATGATGATTTTCGGAATGCTGGATTGTGTAATTTGTTTAAAAAACTGGATACGCTGTCTGATCAAGCAGAAAGGGATACTGTAATTTCAGATATCACCAACAATTCCGATTCAAGTGGTCTCATCCGACTTATGTTATTTTCACATTACGTGTTGAAATCAGTTGTTCTAACGCGGATTGAGACAAGCGACGAAGATGCCGCCTTTGATATTTTTGACTCTCTCAATACAACTGGTGAACCCCTTTCTGCAATTGAAACCTTCAAACCTCTTGTAATACGTTTTGAAAGTAAAATAGGAAAGATAAGCTTTAGTAAAACTGAGAGTGGAAGACATTTTGAAAAACTTGAAGAAAGTTTCGTTTCTCTTGAAAATGATAAAAGACAAAAGGAGACAAAAGAGTTACTTGTTACATTTGCTTTATTCATGGAAGGTTACAAGTTACCTGAGAACCTTGCTGATCAGCGTATTTATTTGAGAGCAAGATTTGAAAGAGCTGAGAATCCAAACCTTAAACACCGATTCGTTCAATCGTTAGCGGATATCGCAGAATTCCGACAAACTTATTGGAACCGTGATTTTATCCGAACTCTCGACAGTATTCATTCCAACGACAGAAGCGATTGGTTAAAACTATGCTGCGGGTTTATAACCGATATGAAAACAAGTTTGGCACTTCCAATAATGGCACGATATTGGACACAATATCAACAAGATGAAAACGAGGATACTTTCACTGATGCTGTAAAGGCACTTACTGCTTTCCTCGTCCTAAGGCGCTCAATAACGGGGACTACTGGAGGAATTGATACCGACTTTAGAAAGATGATGCGAACACTTTGCATTGGTTTAGATTATTCAAATTCGCTCCACAGTTTAGATGAACTTAAGGAAATGTTGAAAAAATATTTGGTGGCTTCGCGCATCGGAGTGGATAATAAGGAAACTTGGGTTTCTCAAGTGTGTGAAGTGCCTTTAGCCCGTCATGCCAAGCCTTTGTGTAGGTTTTTGCTTTTTGCAGCTTCTGATAACTCTAGGACAGATCAAGGAAATCCAGGACTCCTCACCCGTGAAGAAGATGCAATACATAGTGATAAATTATCATTTCTTAACTTTAGTAAGTGGCAAGATGTTAAATATGCAACTGTTGAACATGTTGCACCAGATTCTAACTCAAGTGGTTGGGATGAAAAAATTTACAGTTCACCACACTCTCGTCATACCATAGGAAACATAATCTTGCTTCCACAAAAGGAAAATTCAAGCATTGGTAACGCCCCTTGGACTAAGAAAATGTTATTTTACCGTGCGTTAGCCGCAAAAACAGAAGAAGAAAGAAAAAGTTACATTGAAGAAGCCAAGAATCAGGCTTTAATTTTTCCGAAGCGTACTGAAGATTTACTCAAGAAACAAGTAAGGCTTGACATGTTAGAACCCATTGCTGAGGTATCCGACTGGACAAAGGGCCTTATCCAAAAACGGGCAGAAAATATTCTACAACTTGCATGGGACGTAATTGCACCTTGGCTTGATTACGAGTAGACTGTCTTCTCATACATTGTAGGTCGGGTAGAGGAACGAAACCCGATTCAAATTTATACTATGCAAACAAACTATGAATAAACATGAGACAACTTTTTGATAAGCTATATTCTGCTCAAACCGAGCAAGAACTTGATAAAATTATCAACACCTACCCGAACATTTTCAAATCTGAAAATTGGCATCCCCTTGGTGGCAATGAAAATTATTTCGGTGTCATTGAAAACCAACAATCTGCTCCAATAGCCGCGCTGATTGAGAAAATCACGAACTCAATTGATGCTGTCCTAATGAAAAAATGTCTGGAAGCAGATATAGATCCTAAATCTTCTGATGCACCAAAATCTATGGATGAAGCAAGAACCGCCTTTTTCCCAAATCACAGAGACTGGGATATGCCAAGTTTCAGGAATCAGCAAGCGGAGAGTATTCAAATCCTTGCTGATGGACCAAAACGCAACACCTCATTGATAATCTATGACGATGGAGAGGGGCAACATCCTGAAGATTTTGAAGACACCTTCCTATCACTTTTGCGCGGAAATAAGAATGAGATTCACTTTGTACAAGGTAAATACAATATGGGTGGCAGCGGTGCTATTGTTTTTTGTGGCAAAAAGCGATATCAACTTATTGCATCAAAGCGATATGATAACACTGGGCAATTCGGTTTCACGCTTATCAGGAAACACCCACTGAGCAAAGCAGAGGAAAATACAAAAAAGAATACTTGGTATGAATACTTAAAGATTGATGGTAGAATTCCCGCTTTTGATACAACCCAACAAGATTTAGGTTTGTTCAAGAGGCAGTTCACGATAGGCACAATCGTTAAACTATACTCTTATGATCTACCTACTGGAATATCAGATATTTCGAGAGATTTACATCAGAGTATCAATGAATACCTATTTGAACCTGTTTTACCTGTCTATACTATTGAAAGTGAACAACGTTATCCTCAGAGTTCGCTACGTAGGGGTTTGTATGGATTAAAACGTAGATTAGAACAAGAAGATAATAAATACGTTGAAGGTGATCCTTTTTCAGAAGATTTTGATGACGAACTTTTCGGAGAAATGAAAGTGACGTGTTATGTCTTCAAGACGAAAATTGATGACAGATCGGTCAAAGAAACTAAAGAAACAATCCAGCGCGAATTTTTCAAGAATAACATGTCTGTTCTGTTTTCAATCAACGGACAAGTCCACGGACATTATACATCTGAATTCATTAGCAGATCTTTAAAATTTAATATACTCAAGCACCACCTACTGATACATGTTGATTGTAGCAATATGAAACCTAATTACCGAAAAGAGTTGTTTATGGCATCTCGCGATCGATTAAAGGATGGTGAAGAAACAAGATTGCTACGGAAATATTTGGCAGATAAACTTGGTGACAAAAATGGACGTTTAGCGCAAATAAACAAACAACGAAAAGATTCAATAATTGTTGAAAGTGAGGATACAAAAGATCTGATAAAAACTTTTGCAAAAAATATCGTTAGAAACGAAGACCTACTGAAATTGCTGGACCAAACATTAAATCTGGATTTGAATACTAAAGGTAATCACAATAGAAATAACGATAGTTCTACCGAGAGAAAAACAAAGAAAAAGGAACCTGAACCCTTTAATTCACAACGGTTCCCCTCAATTTTCAAACGTCGTCAGCAGGGAAAAGCAGAACAAGAGGTCGTAACAATCCCTCTCGGTGGGGAGAAAACAATTCTTTTTGATACGGATGTTGAGAATAATTACTTTGATCGTATAGAAGATCCTGGAGAACTGAAGATTGCTATTCTTGATTATAAAGTAAATGAAGCAGAGGGCGGGAATGCCCCTGGAAAAGTTGAAAGGATTGACGATGTATTCAATGCGCGCAAAAGCAGTCCACAAGACGGGACAATCAAGATTCATCTTAACCCAAAGGAGACTGTTAATGTCGGGGATGAAGTAAGAATTAGAGTAAGTTTAACGGGTCCCACTGAAGAATTGGAGGAATTATTCTGGGTAAAAATTAGCGAAGCTAAGGCCCCTTCTGAGCCTACACCACAACCTAAAGAAAAAGAAATTCCAACTTTAGGGTTACCTGACATAATATTCGTTTATCAGGAAGAAAGAGCTGAAAGAAACGGTGAATTAACTTGGGAACAAGTCGAAGGAGCAATCGGAGAGGAGATGAACTTCTCAACTGTAATGTACCCTATGGTAGATGGTGAGAAATTAGAACGTGTTTACATCAACATGGACAGTACAGTTTTGAAAAATTTTCAGGCAAAAAATAGGAATCCAAGCGAGGAACAAATTGAAATCGGCAAACGGAAATATATTGCATCTGTGTATGCCCACACACTCTTTTTATATTCAATTACAAAGGCACATAAATATCAGGTTGTGCAGGAAAGCGAAAATGGATCGGAATTAGAAGTTGAATTGAAGACCTACCTAAAAAATGTGTTTTCAAGCCATTATGCTGAATTCATTCTTAATTTCGGAGCTGATGAAATCATGCAGTTGATAGAAGAATAACCTTATTATAGGATACCGAAACCTAATGTCGACTATAGACCTAATAATAGAAGAACAAGATTATTTTAAGGCAAACAGTTGTACTTTTTACTTATTAACACGAGAATGGCAAAGTTACAATCTTCCAGATTCATTCAATTGGGAAATTCGTCCATTTCAAGACGATCAAAAAACACATATTCCACGGAATTCAGGGATTTACAGTTTCGTGATTCAACCAGGCATCGCGTCATATCCATCGTGTTCATATCCAATGTATATCGGGCTAGCAGGGCTTCGCACCCTTCGTAAGCGATTTAGCGATTACCTTTATGAACAGAACAATCCATCTAGTCGTCCGAACATCTTGAGGCTGCTAAATAAATACAAGGGTTATTTACATTTCTGTTATTCAGTTGTCAATGAAAGAGAACGACTCAAAGAAATTGAAGATGCCCTGATCAAAGCGTTCTTACCCCCTTGTAACGACCAATACCCCGGTGAATTCAATCGTGCCGTAGGAGCTTTCTAATGGATAATAACACTGAATTAATTTTGCCTGCTCTCAGAGTACACATGGGAGATTGGATCTATTATGTGACATTTCTCGGAATGGAACAAATTGCAGACCGAATTGAGTTTGCTGAGGACATTCATTCAAGTCCAACACTTAAAATGTTGATACAGCGAGAAATCACAAATAGATCTCAAGATATCTCTGACTACCTTGTAAATCAACCTCAGAGATTTTTCAATTCTCTCATTGTTGGAGTTTATGGCGGTTCCCCAAATTGGCAAGAATTCAAAATAAGCACAAACTCAGAATTTGATGCTGAATTATTACCGCTCCATCTTGAAGGTTCCCTAGGAATCCTTCGCCTCAGCGGAGAAGAAACGCTTTTTGCAATTGATGGACAACACCGCGTTCAAGGAATTAAAAAAGCACTTGAGGAAAACATTGAATTAAAACGTGAAGAAGTCAGCGTTATCTTCGTTTCACATAGAAACGATCCGACCGGAATGGAACGAACGCGACGCCTATTTACTACACTGAATCGGTATGCTAAGCCTGTCAGTAAAAGTGAAATAATTGCACTTGATGAGGACGATATCATTGCAATCACAACACGGGAATTAGTTGAAAGACATCCACTTTTTCAAGAGAAAATTTCACTATCAAAAACAAAAGCTGTTTCGGTAAATGATAATAGGAGTTTTACAACAATTATCACTTTATATGATGTTTTAGAAATCTTATTCAAAAGAAGTAAGGGGTGGACAGATACCAAAAGACATCGTCCAGATGACAACACTATCAAAGAATATTATGACAACAGTGAAAGATTCTGGGACACGTTGGTTAAGTATTTTCCACCTTTAGACGAAATATTAACAAGCCAACCAGAAAACAATAGAGCAGGTCGTTTTCGTAACAGAGAAGGTGGACATTTATTATTCAGACCAGTAGGACTTCTGATTATTGCACAAGTTGTCAGACTAGCAAAAGATTCAGGCTTGTCACAAGAAGAATCCATTAAACGGATTTCTAAAGTTTCAATGGAATTAACAGATGAACCTTGGGTTGGTTTACTCTGGGACAAGACCAATAAACGGATGATTAGTGGAACTACCCCCCAAAAGTTTGCAAAGCAATTACTTTTTTATATCATCGGCGGCGACCTGTCAGATATAAAAACGAGTTTAAAAAAAGTTCGCCGTGAGTATGCCGGTTTACTCAACAAGGAAGAATCCCAAGTTAAATTACCTCGGCTTTATACATCATTCCCACCTAAATAAACTTCCCTTGACAAACCGCCGCCCCGTCAAGCATAATCAATAAAAGAATATTTAGAAATTAGAACACAGATTCAAGCATCACATATCGCAACGAACCAAACAGGGATACGTGAAAGTTCCCATAGAATTTTATCACCGTTGTGTAGTTGGAATTTCTGACAACACTGTTGAAAATACACGATAAATCTCACTGCTGTCTATTTCCAGTGCTTCTAAGGTAATGTGGACACTCCACGCGAATTCTAAATTGTAGGGAAGCTATAGGTTTCTATCTTATGCAATCGGTGGAAGCCTATATTTGCGAAACAGATCGTTCATTGCTTCCCCTAACAATTCTTGCATACTTCGGTCGTGTAACAATGCCATCTGTTTCAGTTGCGTGTGAACTTCCCGTGCAAAATAGCCAACTACGGCTTTCTTCTTCTCGCGAGATTTTGCTACATTTCCCAGTTGTGCCGGCACCGAATTTTCCTCTTCTCTGAACTGGTTGACTGCATCTGTCAGTTTTTTGTCCTTCATAATAATTCCTCCTATAATGCTAATGAATTGTAAAGTGTTCCTACTTCAGCAGCTGCTTTACCTCTCGGTTCGTATTCTTGTACGCCTAACCCGATAGTCACTGCACGTTCATGTGCAACTCGGAGTCCAAGTGCCTGTTCTGCGACTGGGAGTTGATAGCCGTTTATCGCTTCTTTAGCATCTATGGCTTTCTGTCCGCGCGCTGGCACTCCGTTGAAAACCACAATAGCAGGAGCTTGAACGAGCTCAGTTGTCCTTACTGTTGCCCGAATGGCTATCAAATCTAAAAACGCTGGTCTACATGGCACGAGTATCAAATCCGCCTGAGTTGCTGCTTCTAACGCGTCGGACTCTGAGCGCGGAGGTGTGTCAATAAAAACTAAATCTGCACCGCTTTGCGAGAGTGTCTGCAACAAAGCACTAAGCTTGTTCGGATTTACAGAAGTAACAAGTGGATATTCTGCTTCTCTAACACGGTTCCAACTCAGCGCACTCTGTTGTGGATCAAGATCAACGAGAACTGTCTGCTTTCCCACTATAGTCGAAGCAACAGCAAGATTTATCGCCAACGTTGTCTTCCCAACACCACCTTTGTTTGATAAGATCGCTATCGTTTTCATACAACCTCTAACATGTTAAAGACTTAACATGTTAAACGATTGTTATTAAGTAAGGTTTCAATACACTTGTAGTTGTTAAATTGTTAAGGACTTAACATGTTAATTATCCATAAAGACTAACTATAGTGAGATTATTTGAATAACTAAATTGTTAAGTTTTTAACAATTTAAAGAAAAAACAACGAACTTTAGTTTTATAGATAATACCCTTTAACTTGTTAAAGTTTTATGTATTTGTACCTTAAACCCTCCGTCAAGTTTGATAAATTTCCAACGTTTCATACAACTTCCAGCAAGCTAAAGACTTAACATGTTAAACAATAATTATTAGGAAAGATTCAATACATATGCAGTTGCAAATTTGTTAAAAACTTAACATGTTAAATCTCTATAAATACTAATGTAATAAGGTTACTAAAACAATTAATATGTTAAGTTTTTAACAATCTGATATTTTTTACAATGTTATTTGAAGTGTCATCTATCTTTTTGAGATAAACACACATGAAAAGCTGAAATTGAGTACGCAAAGCAATATCATGATTGAATGAAGGAAAGTTGCTATAGCATTTTTGGCGGGTCGTATTGCTGACTTCCGCATTTATGGCCTTACACCGCGCTAATTATGTCGATTCCGAGCCTAATTTATTTTTTTATTGCACAAATTTTGTATATTTGCTACAATATATGTTGACGTAAGCAATTCACGGTACGCGTGAGTTACGTCAGGGCTGCTTCCTAATTTTTTAGGTGCGCCGCAGGTGATGAAGCACCAGCGACGCTAAGCACTGCCATAGGAACTATTGGAACGATATGACAGCGCTGGTTTCTATTACACCAGAAAGCCCCGCTTTCTGTCAAGTTAAATGGGAACCAGCTCCCTATAGGGCGAGTTGCCTAAAAACCTTCTCTTTCGTTGACAAGCCTGTCAACCCTCCCTGTAGACTGTCACAATGTTTATACACGACCCCAGTGTTATTTGGTACAGTCTATAGATGAGACACACCCATAACATCATATATCAGAACGAATAGCAACCTTATGCGTTGACATAAGTCCACAGAAACTTGTTGTTGCCGCAGACAAGACACTTGTTCTTCTTTCATCTCACACTTTTATTGACAAACTTACTCAAAGATGCTGTCAACGCTCCTATAGAAAGGTCATTATACCGTGAAAATGTCTTACAGGTCTTGCTCTTAATCATTGCCGCTTTTGCAGTTCTGTATCTACTACACATAGCGGGATGTGATTTGAGCAATAATAGTTACGAACCGAGAGATTGGTTTCGTGGTTTGTAATCACTATTAACCACGAGGGGCTTTGCCTCTCCAACCACAAAGGAGCTACCTGTGAATATCAAAAGACTTCTTACAACTCTTTTATTCCTTATTGTAATAGGTCAGCCTGCTAACGTAAGCGTATTCGCCGGACAGAAAAACATTATTAACATGAAAAACAGACACTTTCTGATTCTAATAACTTTTATTCTCACAACGATTTTGACACCAAACACCTTCGCACAAGATTCCCCGCAATGGCACCTACCCGAAGGTGCGAAAGCACGATTTGGGAAAGGGACAATACAGGAAATCCAGTATTCACCAGATGGCACACAGTTAGCAGTTGCAAGTAGTATCGGTATTTGGATTTACGACGCGCAGACAGGGGAGGAACTTGATCTTCTCTCAGGACATCCAGATAAGGTCGAGAGAGTAGCGTTCAGTCCAGATGGAAACATTCTCGCAAGTGTGGGTTGGGAAGGCACGATCTTTTTATGGGATGTGTCCACAGGGACGCACATCAGAACACTATCGGGGAGGGTCGAGAGTATATCGTTTAGTCCAGATGGAAACATCCTCGCAGGTGGGAGTGGGGGAGAAACCCGTTTATGGGATGTGTCCACAGGCACACACATCAGAACAATAACGGGACAGAGTCAGGTCGAGAGTGTATCGTTCAGTCCAGATGGAAAAACACTCGCAACTAGGGATACAGATGGCATGATCTTTTTATGGGATGTGTCCACAGGCACACACATCAGAACGCTATCAGGACATACGAGGTGGGTCTATAGTCTATCGTTCAGTCCGGATGGAAAAACACTCGCAAGTGCGGGTGGGAGTCGGGACAACACCATCCGTTTATGGGAAGTGTCTACAGGCAAGAACATCAGAACAATAACGGAGGATGTCGGAAGTGTATCGTTCAGTCCAGATGGAAACATCCTCGCAAGTGCAAGTAGGAGAGAAATCCGTTTATGGGAAGTGTCTACAGGCAAAAACATCAGAACAATTGCGTGGAATTATGTCAAAAGTCTATCGTTCAGTCCAGATGGAAATACACTCGCAGGTGGGAGTGGGGGAGAAATCCGTTTATTTGATGTGTCCACAGGCACACACATTAAAACAATATCAGGACACACGGCGTGGGGCAAGTTCAGTCCAGATGGAAACACCCTCGCAAGTGTGAGTGGGAACGAAATTCATTTATTTGATGTGTCCACAAGCACACACATCAGAACGCTATCGGGACATACGGAGAGGGTCTATAGTATATCGTTTAGTCCAGATGGAAATACACTCGCAAGTGGGGGTGGGAGTTATAAAAAAAGCAACAGCTGTTTGCACTGTGTGAGTTGGGAAGGCTCCATCCGTTTATGGGAAGTGTCTACAGGCAAGAACATCAAAACAATTGCGTGGAATTATGTCGGAAGTCTATCGTTTAGTCCAGATGGAAATACACTCGCAGGTGGGAGTGGGAACGAAATTCATTTATTTGATGTGTCCACAGGCACACACATCAAAACGCTATTTGGAGGACATGCGTGTAATATCCAGAGTCTATCGTTCAGTCCGGACGGAAAAACACTCGCAAGTGGGAATTCGAAGCGCACGATCTTTTTATTTGATGTGTCCACGGGGACGCACATCAAAACGCTAACGGGACATACGTCGCATGTCGAGAGAGTATCGTTTAGTCCAGATGGAAATACACTCGCAAGCAGGGGTTGGGACGTAAATGACGGAATCCGTTTATGGGATGTGTCCACATGGACGCACATCAGAACACTAACGGGACATACGGGGAGGGTCAGGAGTATATCGTTTAGTCCGGATGGAAATACACTCGTAAGTGGGAGTGGGTTTTTTGACGGCACCATCCGTTTATGGGATGTGTCTACAGGTGAGAACATCAAAACGTTAACGGGACATACGAATGGGGTCCATAGTGTATCGTTTAGTCCGGATGGAAATACCCTCGCAAGTGGGGGTGGAGGTTATGACGGCACCATCCGTTTATGGGATGTGTCCACAGGTGAGAACATCAAAACACTAACCGGACATACGGAGAATTACATTCGTGTATTGTTCAGTCCAGATGGCACCACGCTCGCAAGTGAGAGTAGGGACGGCACCCTGCTACTGTGGGAACTGAATCCTACACGAACTGCACTTTTGGAGGATGTCAATAACGATGGCGTGGTGAATATCACTGATCTAACGCTTGTCGCTTCCAACTTTGGTGCGACGGGTTCGCATTCTGCCGATGTCAATGGTGATGGTGTCGTGAATATCGTGGATCTTACGCGCGTCGCAGCAGCGTTTGGAAATACGGCAGGTGCACCATTTATGTTGCGTCGCGATTCAGAGATCGCTCCTACAAAAACAGATGTGGAAAAATGGCTAAACGCAGCACGGCAGCTCAACCTGACAGATCCCAATTTTCAACGCGGTATACATGTGTTGGAAAATCTATTGAAAGTGTTGACACCAAAAGAAACGGCACTCTTACCGAATTATCCTAATCCGTTCAACCCAGAAACTTGGATACCCTATCAACTCGCGAACCCCGCGGAGGTTACCCTGACGATCTACGCTGCGGATGGGAAGGTGGTTCGGAAGTTGGAAATCGGACATAAAACGGCCGGTATCTATCAAGAGAAAAAACGGGCAGCCTATTGGGATGGCAAAAATACACTCGGTGAACCTGTAGCAAGCGGTGTGTATTTCTACACACTCACCGCAGACAGCTTTACCGCAACGCGTAAAATGTTAATACAAAAGTAAATTTTTTCTATATAGTGCACTTTGAAAATAGAGATACACATATTTTATCTTAGTCGTTGTAGGTTATGAAGCAAAACAACTGCTACTAATGAAGTAGCAAGAGGCACAGATAGTTCCCATACATTATCCGAATCCACACCGAGTTCTGGTCAATCTTACTTTAAGGAGGTACAAAAAACGAACAAGAAAAAAATACTCATAGGTTTTGGAATCGTTGTCTGTGTGCTATTAATCATAGTCGCTATTCTTGTTCTTTGGGAGGGCTACCATGACTGGTATATGCCCAAGGTTTATAAACAGCGGAGAGCCGAAGCTCAAAAACGCATCGGCATCGTAACCGCTGAAGATTTGATGTCGGACTACCAAAGAGATGCTTACCAAGCAGATGAGAAATATAAGGATTATAATGGCGAGTATTCTGGTTATGGTCGTCTGCACTTGGTGCTGATAGGCACAGTGAAGAAATACCGCAAGGAAGAAATGCCATACCATGTCAACCAATTCGTGAACTATATTCACCTCTACGCTTCTATGGATAGTGAGGTGCGATGTGTTTTTGGTGCCTCACAAACCAACAAACTGCGCGATATCAAAGTCGGGGATACTGTTAAAATAGCAGGCTATATCCGCATAAATAGACCTCATCAGATACTTGAACTCCAGAGAACGGGCCAAGCTCTTGGCGGACTACAAAGAGAAATTCACGACGGCATAATACTATACTACGTAGTTATTGGGAATTGCGTGCTTGTGCCAAGTAACGACTAATTGGATATTCTATTAGACTTCCAATTGACTTTTATAGAGGCTCATGACACCAGAACAGTGGAAAGACGAATTTCAAAAAGAACTTGATGCGCTGCGCGAACCGATAGATCGGCTTTGCGCGCTCATCACGCTTACGCCAAAATATTATTCACACGAGTGCTTGATAAGACAAGTGTTTGCAACCCTTGTCAATGAACAGGAAAATGATGTATCCTACCGTATAGACGCATCACGACTTGAGAGGCTTTATCATTTGCTAAAACATCTGCCGAGACCTGCAGCTGAGCAAGATTATTGCAAAAAACACAATGCGCTTTCTGAGATTCTGCAGTTTGCACTGGGGCAAATCTTATCGGTATACATCGATGAAGGAGACTCGGATGACTTAGTATTGATGTGTCAACATTGGCAAGAGCTGCTAAATCCGCTTGAAAATGAAATCGGCTATGAACAAGAACTGGCACGCTTGATAGCAGAAATGACCCCAAACCTTACAAAAAGTGAAATAGCCAGACAAATAAG
Source organism: Candidatus Poribacteria bacterium (assembly GCA_028820635.1). Taxonomy (GTDB): domain Bacteria; phylum Poribacteria; class WGA-4E; order WGA-4E; family WGA-3G; genus MSPOR6. Next base: position 43,150 of record JAPPIG010000074.1, on the reverse strand, counting down.
GGCTATCCGTAAGCCTGCCCATTATAATTATACACTGCTGAACGTACACCCTTGGAACATGAAAGCAAGAGAACTCTTAGCAGGTGAAGATGGAATATACTATCCATCAGAAGCACTCCATATACTCAAGCTGATGAATTATGGGCTAAATAACAAAGGTGAGAAAATGAGAAAGATACGCAGAGAACTTGAAAAAAGGTGTGGAATGTATGAATTAGAATGGAAACCCGCAGAAATGGCGAGATGGAGACCGATACAGGCGATGTTTTATATCACATCCGCAACAGACTATAATCCCTCGCATTACCTACCAGGGCTTATGGAATCAGAAACAGCCCTTGAAGGTGCAATCGCACTACTTTATCACCTTGTAGACCTGATGGAATACCGACACGAAATATAAGCCTCGCTTCAAAAATCGCTTTACAGTCCCCGCCTTTAAGTTATTATTTCATTAACTGATGCGAGCGTTGCTAAAAACAGAAACGATTACCTTGACTGTTGATGGGTAATCTCACACTACTTAAGTTTCTCAACCGACTAAGTTCTCAGATACGTCACGGTGGTTCGTTCAACCCAATTCACTTCATTATAAAAGGGAATAATAGTGAATGTTTTAAGTTTAATTTGTGATTAATACACTTATTTTTACAAATTCAACAATTTTCACAAAATTATGTCATTTTAATGGATATTTAAGTTGATTAAAAATTAGAATTAATCGTAACATGTCCATGTAAGAATAAAATATGATTGTAATAGTTTCTGTTTAAAAGCCGAAACCCAAGACACACGAAATGTCTTGGGCCTACAAGAGCAGTATTCGGCACGATTTTTGGGTTGCGGAATCTTAAAAATCGGTTACCTGCTATACAGGATGTTAAGAGTATAACATCTATAATAAAAAAAAACAAGTTTTTTATTATTTTTCTGTTTTATACTCTTAATGCCTCAAATTGAGGTCAATTATGGTTAAAACGGCTATTTTAAATGATCGGGTTCAAACCACCCAAATATATCCCGACATTTACGAAAATGGTTCAAAACATGAGGAGGTAGAACCTTCTCGTCCGTCCATATTTTTGGAAACGCAAAAAGATACAATGCAAGTTCCCTTCCAAATCTTTAGCATGTTAGATGCTTTGATGGAGGGCACGGAAAAAGCGTTTGATGCTGCGATTTATCAATGTTACAATGCATTTTCTCACTGGGATTTTGGTAAATCCCACTCACTTTCGATCCGTCATGTTGGCAAGTTGTTCTCGGTATCCCATCAATATGTGCAGCAAGCACTATCTCGCTTGACCGATAAGAAATGGCTGAAGCGTCTTTCTAATAGATTCAAGACCAGTAAGTTTGAGTTAAAGCATCATCTCTGCGAAGATGAATTAGTCCCATTAGATAGAGATGGCAGACCTGCTAAGTGTGCGATGCCTCGTGGGTATGGTGGCTTATTTGAGCGTTTGTTGGCGGGAGACATTGGTTGGAAGTCGTTGTTAATATGGATGTTGTTGAAGATACATTCAGATTTCACGACCGGTATAACGGAGCCGGTGAGCATAAAGCAGCTATGCAAATGGACGCGGTTCGGCACGACAGCGATTTGTGATTGCATTAAGGAACTTGAATGGGCAGGTATGTTAGGTAAGTTAGAGCGTCGTCCGCAAGAGGCGCAGTCGTATCAGTTGTATCCGAAGCCGTATCCAGAACGCAGGGAGCGTGCACCGGAGGCGGAACAAACGTTTCGTGGTATGCGTATTGAGGGCAACTGGCGTTATAGTTTCAACGAGGAATGGCGTATCAATGTTGAGACAGGAGACATCCAGTATCGTCCTGAGAAACGCGGAACTTTCCGTCCTGCGACCGACTACGAAAAATACAATATTATGCCAAAGCGCATGAAGGAGGATTTTGAGATGATTTTACGCATCCATTCGGATATGGTGGATGCGGGTCTTGGTCAAAATCCGTGTCCTACGTAGATGCGTAAAATAAAATAAGTTTTATTCAGCCTATCCGTTCTGGATGGGCTATTGGTGTTGCAGGGCTTATCTTACTTTTCGCCATTTTCCGTCCAAAATCGGTTTATTCGTTTCTTTTTGGTGTAAAAATAGAGACCAAACGTTTGATTTTCTCGGAGAATTGAATTTACAGAAAATTTAACTTTTGTGAATTCCTATGAGTTGTCACTAAATTCCTGTGAGTTGTCACTAAATTCCTGTAAGTTGTCACTCAAAAATTTTTAGAGGTTCTAACCCCTGATTGGGATTAGGTTTATGGGATCGGTTAGAATCGGTACTATGTGTTTGTACGGTACCAAATTAAATATTAACGGTGACGCGAACAATTTTTAAATATATCAAGATATACGAGAATAAAGGTAAATTTATCAGAACTACATTGGCTCTTGCTTTATAATACAACCAATTTAACATCATAAACTTTGTAAAATTACAATCCTTACTCCCGCCGGCATATCCCTTATCCATCCCGATTTTCTCAATTTTATTTTTAATTTGAGGCTTCCATGTTGCCAGTCCCACCTCATTTAGAATTCTCCGTATCATATAATTTCTAATTTTTTGAAAAATATTTTTTTATTTTTTTTAGTTGTGAGCGTAGCAAGTTCCCAAAATAGCCCTTGACTCCCGCCCTGTGCGAAAACGCCCCGATACCCCTTGCGATGCCTGATTTTCGTGAAAATGCTCCGATTCTGCCGCGAATCAGTGAATTTTGGTATTCGCCAGTCTGTAAATGTTGAAATCTGCGATTTTTGTGTTGTGATGATTGAAAAAGTGTCGATCCGCTTGAAGATGCGCGGAATTGTGTGTATTTTTGTTTACAAAAGCCCGATTCTGTCAACTTCACACTCTAAAGTGGGACTTTTGACTTGACATAAAGTTGGAAATATGCTAAAATAGTATCGTAAAATCAAAATACCGCAACACGCGGAAGGAGAAATACGCTAATGTTACAAATCTTTGGAATCATCGGGCTATCCCTATTCTGTCTCAATGTCGGTCTCATCGGCGGATACTTCATCGGAAGATGGCACAAACGACAGAACACCCCCGTACCTACACAACAACCGCAACAAGCATCAGCACCCGATCAAAAACCTGAACCGACACAAGAACAAGTTGATAACAACGTCGGGTTCTGGCAACAGTCTGCGGATGCTATGGAATAAAACCTACAAACAACGCTAAAGGCACGCTTATGGTGTCTTTAGCATCACGATAAGGAACTCACTACAATGTCAACTGATTATTTCACAGCATCCCGGAACTTTCACACCTACCGACCTAACGGGTTGACTTTACAACAAGCATTGAGAGAGATACGCATCAATGCAACCGATGAGAACATCACGCAACTGAGTGGTATGTCAAGCAGTCAACGGATACTTGTTTATACGCACATACTTCAGAACTATATGCCTCGCGGTAGGTTAGACGCACATCTGTCTCGTGTCAACACGACACTTCATTGGTTCTTAGTATGGATAGACTAACGACAATCGGGGCGTGTGATGCGCCCTATCTAATGCAGCCCTGTTGTCAAGGTGGTAACAGCGACGGTGGCAAGCCCGAAACAATGCAGAGCCGACTCAACTACTCAACAACTGGAGAAATACGCTATGTCAAAATTCAAAGCATTCGAACCTATCATCGTAAAGCAACCTGCGAACATAGATGGCACATTCAGTGGTGTTGTTCTTGAGGTCTTAGACAATGAACGCTATACGGTGTGTTTCTACTATCAGGGCATTCAGACAACGACTAACGTTGAAGGTTCTCAACTCACATCGTTTGCGGGTGCGAAATTCAAGGTAGTAGAATAATTATCAATCGGGGGCGTGTGATGCGTCCCCGTATCTTACAGGAGACAATCTAATGGCAACAGCAACCCTATGGAGCGGTGAACTTGACGATGATGTTTATTGCAAGTTAGTCAGCATTATGGAGTGTGTTCACAATCTTGATGGCAACCTTGACGAATCAGAGGCTTTGCAAGTCGCAAAGGTGCTACAAGACTTCACCGTGAACGATTTAGACCATATTGACACCCTCAACATAGACATTCACGAAGAATAATCACATCGGGGTGCTATCAAGCACCCCCAGTCTAATGCAGCCCCGTTGATGCGGTGTCAACGGTGAAGGTGGCAAGCCCTTGAAATCGCAGAGCCGACAGATAATCAATCAATATAGGAGAAATACGCTACAATGGCAAAATCAAGGCTTTTCAAAAAGAACGACAAAATCCGATTCTCTCTTTATGGCAAAGACCACTATGTGAGTCATGTGAATGAGCGAGGCAAATCTAAACTCAATAAAATTATCGGTCGTGATGACACGATGGTTGAGATTGTATTAGAAACACCCGATTATGAGAATGATTCTAAAGCGATGATTGAAGATGTCGCGTGTCATGTTGAGAATATCGTTTATCCACAAGTCAAGCCTATCACATTGACAGAACCGACACCGATGACTTTTGATTTACTCTACAATAGTCAAGAGCATGATGAGTTTGAGGTTGAAGATGGTGACCTTGTGTTTGACGATAAAGGTCTAAAAATCTGGATTCACAATCGCATCGGTCGTAGGTTTCTCTACAACGATAATGAGATGTTCGCTTCTCTGACAACGGTAGAACAGCACCCAAGCATCCATGTATTCCGCACAGCGTTTGATGTCAAGAAAGGCAGTGTTATCCCGATGATGCGGTGTGTTGAGGATTCTGGTCTTGAGTGGAGTACGATGCAGGAATGTATTGAGGCAACAGAAGATTTCGCGAAAGACTATATGGAAGAATTCTCTCGGTATGTCATCAATACCTATTGTGACGGCGTGCCGTTCTAACAACACTTATCGGGGCGCAAACGCGCCCTATCCCATTACAGGAGAAATACGCTATGAGTCAAGGTTTACGATACAAGCGGAATTGGGCTTATGAACAGATGGCAGAGGTCACATTCGTAGATGGACACACTGAGCAATGTTTTTGTCAGACAGACAACAAGGGCAGGATTGCGGTCATTCAATACGAAGGCGCGGACTACGTCCCTGATCAACTTGACATATTAGGTATTCAGCGCGTTCAGTTTATGACTCCCGCGGTGCTTGAAATCAAAGTTTCTACGGAGTTGCTAATTCACGCATATCTGGAGTTAGGTCGGACAATCGCTGAAGGTGACACGATGCGAAAAGTGGCGATCCGCGGCAACATTGAGAAGGAAATCCGCAAGCGCGGCCTCAATCTTCATGATGAGATGGAAAGATACGACGTCACCGACTAAAGGAGATACCAATGTCAATCCTGATACTAATTCTGTGTATTAGTCTATTCGTTCTGACAACGGGGCTTCTTCTCTCTTGGTATGAAGAAGTCAAACAAAGGCGTGAGCGTCGTGAGCGTCTCAATGCGCGGGTGCGTCGGGTTTTGAAAAATAGGTAAGGTAACAAAACGCGAGCGGGGGGCAAGTTCCACCCCGCTCCCTCAACAACTCAACTATAGGAGAAATACGCTATGTTACTCGGAAAAAGAGTCATTACACCCGACGGTGAAGTCGGGTTTATCTCTTGTGATTATGCAGAAGGGCAAATAGATGTTGAAATCGTAGACACAACTGACAATATCGTAACCGTGTCATTTGAAAAAATTACAGATGTGACAGTATGCACAGACCAGCGTCCACTGATTGGTGACTTGACACCTTTCGGTATCGTTGTGGTATTGAAGTTATTTACCTATGGCATTCTTGAAGTGTCATTTGAAAAGAAGTGTAAACCTGCTTATTGGCTATACGATGAACGCGTCCAAGCGGTCCCAAAAGGATGGCGATTTGCGTATGCGAATTGGGTGAACGACAAAGACATCGACAAACTCATCGAACATTACGATTTAACGTTCATTGAGGGCGACTGTGTGCCGAAGCCGTTAGGACATTACGATATACCCACAGAAAGCACGTTACAAGCCGAACTTGCCGATGGCAGTGTCAAACAGTGGGAAGCACAAGTAAATGGTACAGGTCGTATTCATTGGGTTTATGTTGAAGGGGTTGAACCGATCGCAACACTCGCAGAATTGCGCGCCTCTGGTGTCAAGGCGGCGAAACTGGTATCAATCTATTCAATCATAGATTTAGACTAACAAATGAGGACAGGGCGCGTAGGTGTCCCTGTAACACCCTTGAAAAGAAAATTTGCGTGTAATGGCTATCACGGGTGTCAATCTCATTGTTGGATTGAAATATACCCGCATACAGATAGACACGTCGTCATCGCCACTGAAGCCGATGATAATCCAGGCACCAGCGTCATCAACATGGCAGAACACATTGCAACTTTTGTGTGTAAATCCTACAATATACCGATGGATACACTGATTTGGATGGAATGTTATCTCGGCAGGGACGATGGCAGCGTGCTACGCAATAAAACAAGTTGGGATTTAGTGCGTTTCACAAAAACAACTGGACCCGTTTGGGATACTGGGATGTAAAAAAAGGTGAGGAAGCATTCACGCAACCGAGATGGCAACACCTGTCGGCAGGACAGAAGGATAGGCTTATCAATGGCGATTTTTCTGTGCTGGATGAACTGGATAGTCCCCTCCGTGGTGGTAGCATCTTCAAACACTAAAAACATAGATGGGGGCAGGAAACTGCCCCCATACTACAAGGAAACACTTATGAAAGGAACAAGACCGCTTACACCGAAGGAAATCAAGCAGGTATACGACGCGTTTGATGGAAAGTGTCTCATACGCAATCGCGCGCTCTTTCAACTCGGTATCAGCTGCGGGGCGCGTATCAGTGAACTACTCGCACTCTTGATTGGGGATGTGTATCAGAACGGAGCAGCTGTTACCGACCTACTCTTTAAAAAAAATATCGTAAAGGGCGGTGAGGTGTCACGCGCCGTGCCACTCAACGCAGACGGACGCAGTGCAATAGACGCATTGATAAACTGGCATCAAGCGGACTATGGCAGTATCCCACAACAGCGCGTGTTATTCCCCTCCCGTGTCGGTCAAGGAAACTGCGCGATGAGCCGACAATATGCACATCAGGTGCTGAAAGATGCGTTTGAAAAGGCAGGTCTCAATGGCAAACTCGCGACACATTCGCTTCGTAAAAGTTACGCACAGCGTCTGTATACTGCCACCGGCGACATCTACTGCGTTCAAGAAATGCTCGGACATAAAAGTGTCGAGACAACACAAGCATATTTAGGTGTAGATTACCAGAAACTGCGGTCAGCAAGCGATGAAATGGTCATCTTTAGTGAAAACAAGCAGAAAGGGATCAAGGGCATATCTGACGATACACTTCTGATTGAATTGGCGCGGCGCGGGTTTGATATTGGCGACTTGGTATCACAAAAAGAAAGGAACCAAACCCATGCAGCATGAAGCACGAAACAAAAGAAAAAATCAAGTCGTGAACCTCTGGAAAGAGAAGTATCCACACGTCACTGTCAAAGAAATAAAAGAATTGACAGGATTGAGTGAACGCACAATTTATCGGTATCTCAATGAGGCGGGACTCTCGCTACCACCGCGGGCAGGACGCCCGAAGAATTGGGAGAATGTAAAACGCGCACATCAACTCTATAAAATACATCAGAATAAATCAGAGGTGGCGCGTATCATGAAGATGAGCCGCAAACAAATTACAAGGTATCTAAAAGAAACGCCTGAGTAATTCAGCATTTGTCAATACCTTGTCAACGCTTTTCAATAACTTCTATCGGTATCCGCTGCAATTTGTGACGCGGCTTGCGCATCGGCTTGCTTGTAACTCGCAGACGCATACAACTGCTCCCGGATCCCGATATCGCTTTGACAAAAACTAATTTTACAACTATAATAAAATAAGCCTTTGACAAAACCTGAGATTTATTAGCGTATTTCTCCACGTTTTCCTAAAGGTGCGGCGGGTGTCATACATCCGCCATTTTATTGTTATCAGTAAAACTGTCCATTACCAACCTGATAAACCCATTCATTGATACATGAACTCAATCAGATGATTACAATGTTGAGTATGCGCGTCCCATAAAACTACCCATTCATACACAGAAATATAATATCGGCAGCTTACGTCTAATAATCAACATCTTGGCACACTTGATATTTACCACGACCTACCTTTTCAATTCGCTGTGCTTCTTCAAGTTTCTTGAGAATAATGAAAACTCGCCTACGTCCTACGATTTTCGAACCTAATATCTGTTTGGTGCTCACTACACCATTTTCACGGATAAAATCGTATATCTGTTGCTCGGCAGAGACGGCAGCAGAGATTTGCTGATCACTTTCAGTCTCATCTGTCAAAACTTGCTCAGATGGTGCCTGCGTTTCAGCCGGTATATCGTAGATACGCACTTTCTTGTCCATACTTGGATCAGTGGAAGTGTCACGAATATCACTTTCCTTGTTATCATTCGCTTGACTCGCAATATCAGTGTATGCAAGACATAAATCAGTGATCGATTCCGACAGATCCCACGTCCAAGTTGTGCCAAATCTCAATGTCTTTGCCAATGCTACCGGATAGAAACAGAGCACAGAAGTGTTGTTCTTCAATCCGTCAAGATCTATCCGTTGACCAAAGACATCTCTCGGACATTGTGCACTGCCCACTTCGTAAGTCATCTGTTCTCGCCAGCTCACAATGAACTTATTGCGAATAATAGGGTCGCGATACGGATCTGATGTCATTTCTTCATGTCTGAAAAACGTTAACCAAACCGGCACGCGGGAAAGTTCCCACCGAATTTGCTGCTGCTCATCCAAACTGAAGTTAGAGAGAATATCAGATAACTTTTCCTCAATCGCAACCAGATCATTTTTAACAATATATAGATCAGGAACAACCTCTTGTAGAAATATGCCGGATATGAGTTGTTGATGTCCATATATCCCTAGCCTGGATTTTATATCTGACCGAAACTTCTTAATATTCATAAAGGGCACCCATTCTTATGTCTTATTTTCATTATATTACTTATTTGGTAGCAATAGTGCACTTCGATTTTCAGAAGTGCACTACTCAAACTCATAATTCATTGTAAATAACACCTAAAATAGCAGCTCGCATAAATCAAATGTTTGCTAAATACAGATAACGTCCACATTGAGAGAATTGAAAGAAATTATCCGTCAGGAAAAATTTTTTATTTTAGAGAGAGAATCCCCCGATTCGCATGCAAAGTCAACCGAAAGTGCACTCTCGGATTCGGCATTTTTAGACGATATTTCAGTAGAACGACGCGTAAATATGAAGCAATAACAAAACTGACGAACAAGATATAGTGCACTTCAAATACGTTTATTTATCTGTCTACAAGGTAAGATTTCAATACGGCTTGGGTCGAATCCTTATCCTGAAAATCCTATAATCTTGTAAATCTTGGTGTAAGAATTTCTATAGTTAGACATCGTAAAGTCTGTTATAGAAGCTGATGGAAGTGCACAACACCCGCAGAATCTTCATATTGGAGCAAACATAAATGCACTTTGCGCCAAGATTACGGAGATTATGGTGTGTGGTAGATACTGAGGATACTGCAACCGAAGAGGAGTCTAACTGTTGGCAACAACTAGATCTTCATCCTCACCCGGTTGCAGTGCTTTCGTTTCATCTTTTATCCCAACTTCAACCTTCAGGTACTCCAGAAATGCAAGGAACTCGGATGAGTTCTCTGAGAATGCATCATTTGTTTGGACTGCAACTATCAATCTCTCTAGCACAGCATGCAGTTGTGGTGAATCTGTAATATTTGCTATCACTGCTTCATTCTGTGATGCTGATAATTTTTCCATCCTCGCAACTAATCGGTCTAATGTATTGAGTGCTTGTAGATATTCCTTGAAGGACAGGTCACCATGATCTAACGTATAATCAAGCTGTTGTAGATGTTTGCTAACGAGTGCAATCTGTTCCAGACGCGGCGATAACGGAGTATCATCTAATGCAAACTTGTGCCGTTCGCGCGCATCACGCCATATCTGTTCATACTTCTTGGGGAACCTACTGTTGCACTTTTTCAGATAGGACAGACGATGCACTAACACCCCTTTGAGAACCTGTAAATCCAACTCCCTTACCTGTGCCAGACGATTGAATGTCGGATCCTGTTCTATCAGTTTAATAACAGCTGACGCACTTAAGTCACCCTCAGCATGTCGACAGACAATAAATTCTCTATGTTCATCCGTGATGAAACGCGGGATAAGTCGTGTGAAAATAACACTGACTTCGTTTTGAATATAATCCAAAATGAAATTGGATTCTTCTAATTCCTTCGCTTCAAATCTTGCACGTTTCTCAGACTCAAAAGCCAATTCTTGTTCCGCCTTCGATTCAGGTTTTTCCTGAATCTCAAGAGCAACTTGTCTGCGTTGTTCAAGATCTGAAAGTTTTTCCGCTTTCAATGCTTTCGCCCGCTCTTCAATACGTTGAGAAAGCGACATTTCTAACGCGCCAACAAGCGCAGCACCAGATAACGCCTCATCTGATAATACACCTTCAACAACTTTTTCTAATTCAAACCTAAAATCAGTTTCAGATTTGAGTGAAACCAACTTTTCTGCCATAATGATCCTCCTATAATATCAGACATTTTTCAGAGTTGTGTCTCAATTCTGAAAAATTAAATAACACATGGAGATAGTCATACTCTAAACTTATAGAGTTTCATATACAACCAGAGTTCTAAGGCTGACTCTGAAAAAATCTGAATATTACACAAAAAACACATGCAATTACGATACAAATGAAAGAAGTTTTAGCGTCAACCTGACAATACAGAAGCATAGGTAGTTTTATAATGCTTTCGTCACGCTTATTTATCACTACATGCGATAAAAACAGGATTCACCGGTTCGCAACAAAAATAAATCTGAGACAACTCCCGAAATCGCATGCAAAGTCAACTAACTGGCAATCCTTCAACAACACGCTAACCTTGGCTAAATGAATAGACGTAATCCTGAATCGCCTGTCCTGTCATCATTTCTACGATTGTCTGGTCATCAAAGGTGTCAAACACTTCTACTTCGCCCGACACGGGTACCATTTCACCCTGTTTTTCTTCTGACATCGGTTATGCCTCTTGTTGAATTTGATATTCAAGGATACCATGTTTATACACCAGAACCGTTTTTGTGGCGATTTCTAAGATTATGTTATACATAGTGGCAAGAACCTACTTACCAGATAAGATATGTCCACTCCGCATCGTAATACTGACCGATTTACCTGTCCCCGCTTCATATCCCTTCTTATCTGTTAAAAGAGGTCGTTCACTCGGCTTTGAGATCGGTTGTAGTTGCTTCACTTCAATTTGCTTACTTAGATAAACTCCTGGTTGAATAACCTCGCAGTTCGCCAACGTAAATACAAACAGAATATCTATTTGTTTGGGAATCGTGCCGCTATCAAGCTTCAGATCGTATTTCCGAACAATAACCATATTCGCTTGGCGCACACCACCATAAGCTACAATCGCAATCGGTCTTTCAAAACCTTGTTCAAGTAGATGTTTCTCCGACAAGGTTTCATCCTTCAACATCTCTTATCCTTTATTTTTCATAGAAATACCATATTTTCTCAGCACTTAGGATACTAAATGACACCGGGATATGCGGTGTTAACGCACTTCTATGGACGTATCCAGTAGAACAAGCAAATCCAGGAAGGTACCATACATACCTACGATTCCTAGTCAGAAAATCTACGCTATCAAGACTTTGTTTTATCATAGACTTCGGCATGTGCTACCATATAAGTCAAACGTCGTGCTACCGGACAAACACCCTCATCTGTTGAAACCGACTGGACCACATCCGCAGTATAATCCGACACCATTAATAGAGAAATATGAGCTGCCTTATCTCCAATTGAGAACACATAGCACGACATGAAAGTGATTTCCTCTCCCATCAACACCTACAACTTCAATGTATTTCATAATAAAACTCTCTTCTGTTGACCCGTAGGCGCGAACAGTATTTTGTATTTCGCACACGCACCCAACTATTAGGAAGTTGGTGTGCGATGGGCACCAATTCCTTTAGTTGGGAATTGGAACTTGGGGTTAAATTTTGAATCCAGTTTATATAAAGGTTAAGAGCACTCGCGCGTCACAACTAATACAGATTATGTCACAACTAATACAGATTCACAGCGATCTTTTACTGGCTTTTACCACTGCACGATATGCATTCACGTGAATCTCAGAGGGCATGATGCGCCAGCCGTTTTTAAACTTTTCTATTTTCACAATACTTTCACTTTCTAACTCATCCCAATATTGTTTAGCACGCCGTAATGCTTCTCTTTGATTTAGAAGGTTCTGAAGGTTGCAGGCTTTTATCAAATCCTTGGGTGATAGGATCGGGTATTGATTCCGTCTTGGGTTATTTTCGCGGGGTAGTTGTGTAACAGCATCCGTGTGAAATAGATTGCTGATACGTTTACCTTTTTTATCTCTCAGTTCGTTCTCATTTGGATCATTTGGATCAACAAGGTATCCTTCTGAGTTTCGGGACTCAATTGGTCGGGTGGGGTCTGTTATAGTACCATCCAGTGTGCCATATTTATCAAATATGTAACAGGCGGACAAGTAAGCTGCAAACTTCGGTGCAGATGTTTGTCCGGTCTTTCGTAGTATAGACTTTTCTACAAGCATTCCCTGCTTTGTATCAGGTGGTAAGCGAACATCAAGATGTATTCTATCCTCATTTCTGCTATTTTGATGAATGAGATTCCGAACAGCAACAGGTCTCCAATTACCGATGTTACCGGACTCGGTTTTGTAAGGCACAGTCGCCCCAGTGTGTAGGATAGTCAATGCATCGATGATATAGCGTAGTTGATTGGTCCGGTGGAATTTACCATTCGGGTAGAGATAGTCAATGAGGTCTCCGAGCGTAAATGAGATCATATCATTGGTGTGCTTCGGTTCGAGTGCCATAAGTGCTTCGAAAAAAACACGCAGTGTATGTGACACCGCACCCCTCTTGGTTCTCGGTGCAAGACCAAAAGGTAATGCGATGTCCAAAGACATTACATCTGGCAACACCGTTTGATGTGTCTGAGGTATTTCAAATAGTTGTAGTTGTTCAATTTGTTTAATACTTTTGGGAGTAGCGAATTCACGTAGTCTTGCCACTGTATCTGCGTCAGCAAAATTAGTCTCTTTGATACTACCTAATGGTGATTTTATAATTGCTGCAGGATGTGTTCTGTCATATTCCTTAGAGATATGTCTTGTAGTTATTTCTTGTAGATATGCTTCAACAATTGGCTCAATCGGATGATTGAATGCTCCATTGTGTTTGTTGTTAACAGTTTTCCAGAGGTTATTGATTGCGACGATACCATCCTCAAGGCTGCTGATACCCTCTCGTTGTTTAAAATACTGATAGTTATCCTCATCGTCCCATCCGGATAATATAGCAATGATAGCAATTTCAACGATGAGACGGGGTTGAATTTCATCATAATCCATTAAATCTGGCAGAGAAGAATTATCATCTACGAATGCTGTGTTTTCAGGTAGGTGATATATGTGGTGCTCAACATAAGCATTCCATTTCTCTTTATATTTAACAGGCACAGGTACATCTATTGTATGTTGCAGTCTGCACCTTCTAATCCGATACCATACTTTTTCTATCCAGTTTTCTGGTTCAGAATCCTTTGGTATTTGGCTCATTAGTGTTTTAGGATCAATACCCGCCCCTTTATGTATCATAAGTTGTGTAAATATATCGTTAGTCGGTTCTGGCATCCACTCTCTTAACTTGTGTGGTGTAACGTCGGGACGGTTATTATCCTCATACCCCATCTGTTTCCACATGATTTTAGTTGCATTTGTTAATATCTGAGTTGCCGACTTAGTATCCATTGGTTGTATCCTCTGTGTTTTTAGTATTCTTGTAATCCTTATATCCTTGTATGGCGTGCTCTTCGTTATCTGCTTGTTCCCACCAACCCTGTTCTGACTTAATGAGCTGTATCTCGTTTTGTAGTTTTGCATAGTTTGATTTTGTATGTGATAATGCGTAATACTTATCTTTCTCCTTTTCTTTCTTAGTGTCATCGTCATCGGTTTCCTCACTTAGCAACCACATAGATCTGACAGCTGCTTCCCATGCTGTGCTTCCAGAAAACCCTGCTTTTTTCCCTTCTGCATTTTTAGGTAGATGTCCAACAACAAGGACAGCACACTTTGCGGAATCTCCCCATCTGCGTAGATTTGAAATGAAGTCGTATACAGCGGTTCGATCGTTTTCATTTCCGCCAAATGCACCAGAGAGTGGGTCTATGATGAGTAACCTTGCTTTTTTCTTCTCACAGATGTGTTGTAGTTGGTATCCAGCTGGTAGTAAGTTTCCTGTGTTTGCGATATGGTTTCCCATACCTGGACCCCAGATACTTCCAACACCTCGCATATCCACGATGTGAAGGTGTTGTTTAATCGTCTTCATGTTTTCGTTTATCCATTCCATTTTGCTTGCGAGTGATTGAAGTCTACGTTTTATTTCTGCGGGTTCATCTTCATAGGTTGCCAAAATGGTGTGTTTCGGTTCTATGCTGTCATTAGCATCGGAAGGTATCTTGAATTTTGGATTAAGAAAGGCATTGTTGAATCCACAAGCGATTTGACATACGACTTGTAGTGTCATCCAAGATTTACCAGCTCCACCTTGCCCAGAAAACAGGGTGCATGAATTAGCGGGTAGCCAGTTAAGGATAAGCCATTCTCTCTTTTCAACTTCAAGCTTATCCCAATCTTCAATTTCAAGGGATTTGTGTTCAGCAAGACGGTTGTTATATTGATTCAATGCGTTAAGCAGGACGGTTCTGTGATGAAGTGCTTTTTCATACTCAGTTGCGTTCTCTATGGTTGTGAGAGGATTTTTGAATTCAAGTTCCAATTTTTCTGCTAATTGTTGCCTTACTGCCTCGCTGATTTGTCTTTCAATATCTTGAAAGTTCTCTGTGTTGTTCAGTATATCGTGTGTAGTTATGTTCATTGTTAGTATCTCCTTCTAAGAATTGTGTTATATGCGATAGACATGATGGGGTCGTGTCTGTCGTTTGACATATAGGTTGCTTCCTCTGCTTGCGTAGGAACGACATAGCCATTGAGGGTAGCATAGTGGACGACTGTGCCCCATGACACCTTATCTCCTGTGTACCCATTGCCAAAACTTTCCCATTTCTTTTGCATTTCCGATTGCTTGTATTTTGCCCCTTGTCGTGACCAGTTATCCCAGATTGAGAAAGGCATTTGTGCATGATAACAGGCAAGTCCGACGCGCAACCATGTGTGGTAGTCTGTATCGGGGTCAATATAATTAAGCACCTCTATATTTGCGTTTGTGTCCCCTATCGATTTTTCTAACTCAATTCTTCTTGTCTCTCTTTCCTGTAAGTATACTTGATAATCCCAAGTGATGACTTCTGGATTTGAGTTCCATATTGCTTGTGGATGGTGTGCGAGGAAACAGAGACGTGAACAGTCTGATCCGCCAGTATCAATTCTGAAGTTATATTCTTCTGTGAGGGGTGCGATATGTTCAAGGCACTTTTGGTAAGCATATTTGTGTTCACAAGCGTTTTTCGGTATTGGTGTGACAACAAGAATAAGTTTGATACCCTTGTTAGACGGGGATATGAAACAGAGAATAATATCAGAGCGTTGTGAGAGTGCCACGAGTAGTTCGGTGCGTTGTTCATCGGTCAAATCGTCAATGTCAATAACAATAAGTCCGCTGTGTTTTGCGAGATATCGGGCCTTTCGTTTATATTGTGGAAACGTCCCTGAAGGTGTGAAAGCGGGCAAATGCTGTTCTTTATACGCACGATATTTACTTTGATCCTTGATTGCCAAATCACGACATTCTTTTGATTTATTGTCTAATCCGTTCCCACCAGAGACGATTCTGCGCTTTACAACTTCAAGTGAACGAACGATACCTGAAGTATCTTTCGTATTCCGATAAACGTTCACAAGATAATACATAAATCTAATCCACCTTCTGTGAAGTAATTTGTGAAGTTCTCTCGCCCTATCTGCTCGTGACTTCTTCGTATATCGCGTTTGCAGTGTATAGATTTGGGTCTGATTGGCAACAACTTTTCTATTGTCATCTGCCCGTAAATCGCACCGTCTGCATGCTACTGATTTTGATTCTGCATAAATTATACCACACCTACCCCATATATGTAAACAGAAATTATGATAAAATTACATGAAAAACAATTAATTTATGTAATAGTAATAACTTTGTTATATTAAACAATATCCTTTTAGAGTTTCTGTTAGAATCACTTCATCTTTGTTTTCTATCTTTTTCCGAATCTTCCCGACAAAGTTCTTCAAGTATTTTTCCATGAGACACTGTTTTTTTGAACTTCTCTTTGTCCAAGGTAACGTTAACAGATGTTCATAACTCACCCATTGACTGCGGAACTTTACCAATTCGAAAAATATTTCTGCTTCAGTGCGAGTTAATCCTTGCCATCCTAAAAGGATTTGGCTTCCTGTGGGACGCTCCTCAACCTTGAATTGTTCAATGTTCTCAGTAACAAAAGGTTTCAACTTCTTGTCGCAAAAGAGTATCCAGTAATCAGATTTAGCACGACTTTCTTCCGTTAGGAACTCTTTCATTGGATCATTCACCGAATCTATAAGCCGATATCCAACACTACTTTGATTTTCTACACGCAAATTAGTGCATTTTAATTTTTTACGTAGTTTGACAAGTAGCATTCGTAATGATGCAGGACTGAATCCAAATGCTGTCAACATACTTTTGATATATTCGAATGATGCACACTCTTTATGGGCATGTTTAGCTTCCTGGAGCACACCGAGGATAACTGCTTCGGCAGGTGTAAGGTTTGACCAACCTACCAAACGAAAATAATAATTTTTATCGTGTGTCGTGTGATTTAGCGGAATACGAACACCGCCTATCATATAGCAAATTGTGTTATCGGTTTCCTGAGACCAGTTCAAAAGATTATCAATGGAATCAAATGAACAAGTCGTATCATCCTCTTGATGACGGTATATCATACTAAAACCGGAACCTTGAAGATCCGTGACGGTGCCAATGATTTCTTCAGTATCATTATCAACAACTATTATGCGAAATTCTTTATTCACCTCGCGTCTCCTATCAATAGCGGTCAGTATCTTATACCTCGTGATTGCACGTTTGTCTAACTATGGCGGGCATAAATGTGTTGTTATTTATGAACGAAATTAGTATTTTTGGACTTAAGAAATCATTTAAAAGTGGTGTAAACCCAGTAAATATAAGAGATATTGCATAATTTAATTCTAACAACAAAGGCTATCCTTTGTTCCTTGAGAATACTTGGTTTGTAGTTCTAAATGCTTACCGAATAAGAGGATGATTGCCTTTTGATAGAAAATGTCAAATTTCCCATGTCCTAAACGACTAAGTCCATTATGTATTCTTTCATCTACATGCCGTTAGTAATCTCTATCACAAGACTCAACAATATGTGCCATATCTGAGTCGTATGCCTCTTGAGAATCTATTATATCATCTAAACAGAAAAATACGCCTTCAGGCTCGTGATATATGTAGAAATTCCCTTGTAATAATTCGCAGTGCGGACAAACATTCGCATATTGCCAATTATTCCAGATGAACAACTTTTTCAACGTTGAGGGTATCGGTTCATGGGTCGGATCTGGCGGAACGCCACCGATACCTTGATTACATCCAGGATAGGTGTAAAGAATTATATCTTTTTCACATTTCCAACATTCAGTTGGGGCATATCTATAATAGGAAGTTGGTAATACAATACCTAACTCTTTCGCTATTGCTTGAGTTCTTGCTAAGAATTCTTCGTGTAACATTATTATTCCTTCTTCAGACTTGGGAACGATCAGTTTCCTTATACCTCGCTATTGCGCCACGTTCAGCCATCTCCGCGCGCGCATAATGTGCTGGCATCTGTGAATTTTTCCATCTGCCTGCCACTTGTAAGTCAACAACCGAGGCACCTGCTTTGGCGAGAGAGACCGCAGACCCCACTCTCAAGGAATGTCCTGAAATAAACCCGTCGACACCGGCACCAGCAGCCCTCTTTTTAATAATCTGCCTTGCGGATACATCTGTAAGCCTACTGGTTTGTATGTGTCCACCCCGGCGTATAGGTCTAAACAGAGCTCCGCGCGTAATCCCTGCCTTCTCTCGATACTTACTAATAGCGTTCCTTGTATCACTTGTGACATATAAAGCGACACCCTCACCTTGTTGATCTGTTTTGGACTTTTGCACAATCAAGGTGTTTTGTTTGAAGTGTCCAACGTTGACCGCGACCACTTCTGAGACTCGTAGTAGGCAATCGGACATCAACCTTATCATAGCACTATCGCGAAGCCCTGCTATTGATTTATCTGCCTCAGCGAATGCACATACTCGTTCAACGTCAGCCCATATAAGCGCGTCTACTTGACCCCGACCCCGACCTTTAGCATCACGCTTGATAGTCTTCAATCGCTTTTGACTGATAGTGAACTGGACATCTTGTCCTTTTACATTGCTGAAATACCATTTGACTGCGGCTAAGCAGACAGAAAGTGTCGCAGGTGCTATTCCTTTTGTGTCTAAAATTGAGAGGTAGGCTGCCAATTGTGTATCTGTGAGATTATCTAAAGCCTCGCCTTTGGCTGATAGGAATTCATTGAGTTGTCGCCATGCCAGTTGATAGGCGCGTCTTGAGTTCGGAGAGAGTGCATCCCACGCGACACCGATCCGAAGTTTATCCTCATCGGTAAGTTGAAGATCAGTGGCTTGGTTAATGTGAACTAATGTTTGCATTGTTTTGTGCCCGTGTTTTGAGTGGAAATAGAGTTCTCGTAACTTTGATTAGCAAAAAATAAAACGCGACAGGATTACCGTCGCGCTTCCACAAGTCTTCTGATCGGGATATGTGCATCTATCCGATTTCTTCTGCATATTTGAGTAATAGGTCTTGGATTGCGGGACACTCAGAGGGAATGTTTCCGACTTTCAATCCGAAAATGAAATGCGGGTATATATATCCTTGAGCGGCAATTCGCATTCAATGGAGTTGAACTTCAGGACATCTTCCGGTGCCTCAAATGTATTTCCGACCCAATGCGTCTCAATCAGACGATGGTGTTCAACACGCATCCTGTCTTGTGATACAAGGATATATTCTCGCAAGGACATAAGTTCTTGGTAATGTGCGAATTTTTCGCCTCTATCAAACACCTCAGTTGATGGCGAAAGCACCTCTACGATAAGGATGGGGTTCAAGAGGGTGTCGAAAACATTATCTTCAAAACGAGGTTTATCACACACAACAACGACATCAGGGTAGAAATAAGAACCTGTCGGCTTCGTTTTCACGCGCATATCGCCGCTGTAAACGAAGCAACCACGCTGTCTTAATTGGATGTTCAGTTCAGTGGTGATTTCTACTGTGATAATGTTATGTGCGTTACTTGCACCGGACATTGCGAATATCTCACCGTAGATGTACTCGCTTTTATATTCTGCCCTGCGTTCTGCAGTGAGGTATTCCTCTGGTGAAATGTATTTTTCGGCTGCAACAGATGACATGCTTGTCTCTCTGAATGATGGTTATGTGTTCTGCATGTATTTTAGCATATAACGGGTAAAATTGCAACATTCGCGAATTGCTGTATTGGTTCATGTGAACTCATATTTGGCTTTTTTTGTATTCTTTCGAGTGGAATTAAAATTTTAATAGGTTTTGATAAATGTAATTAGCAAAATCTATTAAAACACGGAATAACAGGAAAATCAAAAAATATTAAAGGTAAATGAAATGCTAACCAGTTACTTCCAAACTCCCTTCCACAAATCAAAATCTTATCTCGTACTACAAAAAATACCTAAAACCATACCGGTGCACACTGCACAATTTAAAGGATTGGAAATCGCGAAGAAGGTGTTATTCAAAATAGACATAAGTGAGGTTATACAACGCTGACGAATGTAGAAAAAGAGCAATTTCAGGTTATATGGTGAATTATAAAAATAATTATACACTTCACCACTCGATAGGTGAGGTTTTCTAACCTCACCGGTGCAAAGTGTATAAAAAATTCTAAAATCTACTATAATAACCTAAGTTGCCACCTATTTTCGAATGTTCTTGATGGTTTAGGACATATCTGTTGAAAATTTCGCGTATGTTTCAGTGTTCATGCGGGTTGAGAGACAATTTGACGAATTTTGGGTAACAAAAAATGGCTAAGAATCGTCGCGTTTGGTTTTGACTAATTAGCCCCCACTGTCACTGGCTTCCAAAGGCCTCTGTTCTGAAAGACCTTCCCGTTTGAAGGGAATGGAATGGCTGCCAGTTTCTGCAGTCTGCTGTCAGCAATTAGCATGACACCTTCATTTTTTGAGATTATGAAAAACGGAAATCTATAGGCGAATAGAGAGATGAGATGAAATGTTTTACGTGGCAGCTAGGTGAGTTAACACCCAGAATAAAAGTAAAAAGAGATCCAAGTCTTAGCATAATTGTTTCAATTTGAAGTGAGTTTTATGGAACAGAGAATTTTCACGAAAAAGTATAACTGTACCGAAAAAACCGACCTGAAATAGTGGATGGTCGTATTTATGATGCACAGCCGGTTGATCTTTATGAAGATTCAGACAACACTTACCACTATTATATGCTTGCTAAACCCGATCCAAACGTTGACACAGATCAAAATGTTCTCGTCCGAATTGATACAAAGTGGATATTTACAAGAGGAACCCAACAGGCGAATGGGAAACGATTGCTGGCATACCAAAAGAGTTGGTGGTCGGATACGGAAGTAGTGAAATAGTCGTGAAAGAGGATCTTGATTGGCAGGAAGGCATCATGCTATTAGACTCTGGTGATGCTGTGTGTATCACACCGGAAGGGGCATACGATTTAGAACGTTATATGCTATATCGTGACGAGAGTGGTTTACGCGGTATGTTTTTATGTGGTTATACCGGACATTCCTCATATAATGGGTAATGGGGTCGTAGCATTTTTATTTTAACACCTGCTGTTAATCGTTCTGGTAGATAATGTCTAAGCATAAATTCGTAGTAGTTAACCATCTTTTCAAGTCTGTTTTGTCAATCCCCTTTTCTTCTGCCAACATGAATTCCATTTGAAGCAGTAAATAAGCAAGAAACGAACCCCAATCCATCACAGCGTCGCTGTACGAACTCATGCTATCCTCATTAGATTCGTCAAAACTTATTACCTTACGTATGCTTTTAGTGCTTCTGCAAGTTCACCAGCCAATTTATTAGCTGCATCAAGCACCATGACCTCTTGAATTGGAGCCTTTTCTCGATCACGTGAGACTAAGATATGGTCATCTCTGGTTAATGCTTCTTCGTTACCTGTAAAACTTGCCCACTCCGATATAAATTCATGCTTTGTATCAAAGTTATCCGCTTTTTTAAGTTCCGCAGTTTGCGCGTCAAGGATTTTGTATGAACCGATAATTGAAACAGAAGATTCCAGTTTATAATGTAGGAGTTTCGCAGTGACAGTCGCATCAGAATACTTCGGTCTGGTTTTGGTTTTGCCATTTTTATCAACGTATTTTTCTGTTCCTGTCTTCTTATTTTCTGTTCTTTCACGATTTAATGTTGTCCTTTTGATATCTGGAGGTATGTAGATAATTTGGGTAATTTGTCCGACAACTATTTCGTGTACACCGAGTACCTTGCCTAAACTCGCAACTGTACGCCTATCAAGCAAGCCTACAAAATTTAAGTCTTGTTCCGCAATAATCTGTTCAAGGTGATTTCGAGAGACAATTTTCAGGAATTCAGTCGCTTCTGGATCGTTAAGGATACTACTGATGATATTGTCAGTGATTGTCTCTGAAATGGCACCGTAGCTACGCCTTTTACCGCTTTTGTCTTCAAACGTTAGGATTGCGATTCTCTTAACACCGGCACTCTTGGCTTGCTCATATCGGGTTTGGGCATCTTTATAGCCGACAATGAATTCCTCCACTATCTTGAATTCTTTCGCGGCTCGTTTCTGAATATCCGGATCATTAGATGATTCAGCAAGGCGAATTCCCTCTTGGTAATGTGCTTCGGCAGCTTTTTCTAATACCTCATTAAATTGGGCAGTGTAATCTTTTATGTCGAAAGTAATCGGTTGCAAGGTCTTCTTATGCGTCAAGGGTGGCAGACTTCCCACCAGTGAATTAACCTCAATAAGACCTTCATACTCTACCACTAGCTGGTCCCATTTAAACCTGTCCGAAGTCTTTTCAAGGATGTTAATTCTGTCTTGATGGACACGCACGGCTGTGTCGAAAAATGCCTTGACGTAAGTCTGCGCTTTCTCATAATTTGGGTTATATTGCAATGCCGTCACCGTATCGCGTAAGGCAGCATTATAATCCTTAGCCCGATAATTCGCTTGTGCGCTGTCCATGAATTCGCTGTGTCTACCACCACAACCTGTTAAACACAGTAGAGTAAATACCGGAGTCAGTAGGCTTGAAATAATTAGGTTTTTCACACAAATCATTAATTTATCTCCTTTGAATTCATCTGAATAAACATCTTTGCCCATAAACTAAAGGTTTGTCATATAGGTATAAAAGCAGGTTTCCAATGCCTTCTCATGATAAATTGCGTGCCGATAACACTGATACCTTCAGTTCTAAAATAATCCGGACCATCTATGAGAAAAGAAGAAACCAACCATTATCGGCATCACATCTTGCGTTTCCAACGTATAGAAAGGCCTGTGTAAACGGATTTCAAATTTTAAGCGGAACGGCATTGAACGTAGGAAACTGGTTCCAAATACGGCATAGACACCTACTCCATTTTTTGAGTTTTCGACATGGTCGGCTACAGTTGTAGCTACCCCTCCACCGACATAAGATGATATGTTCTTTCTGCTGAGGTAGAATATGCTACCAACCGAAAGACCACCGAAATGGACATTTTCACTGTCGAAAATTCTAAACTCAGCTTCTACAGCATAGGTTGGTAACTCATAAGACCATCCGACTTGGTAGCCTGGGTGACCGAAAATTTCTGTGCCAGGGATGACTGTACCGAAAATCCCTATGTTGTAATAGGATCCATGGTTACTTGTTTGTAACTCCTGTCTTTCTTGCCCAATGACAGTAATTGGTAGGTTGAAAATCATCATGGCTATCATGAGAACTAATGTTTGAATCACAAGATTAATTTTCATATTTTACCTCTAACGTAGATAGATATTTGACACGATAACTACCGGATATATGCTTTGAGTGCTTCTGCAAGTTTACCATCCGATTTATTAGCTGCACCGAACACCATAACTTCTTGACTCGGAGCATTTTCTCAATCACGAGAGACTACGATGTGAATGAACAATCTATTCTCAATCTGAAACCGTTACCACCTTCACACACCGAAATCCAGCACCAAAATATGAGAGTGTCGGATTCCCTTTCGTGCGATCAGCGACACGCACGTTTTGTGCGAGGACACTCCATGAACCACCGCGCAACACACGAGTTACTGTACTATTAAGAAAGTTTCCTGTAATACCTTTTATGTTTCCACCTGCAATCGGATTCTGTCGCGAGGCGGTGCCATAGAAATTTTCATCATATCTATCAAGACACCATTCCAGCACATTACCAGCCATATCATACAAACCGTAGCTGTTAGAAGAATACTTCCCTACAAATGTTGTATCACCAATATCCTTGTTGTAGTTTGCTCTCGTAGAACTGATAGAATCTCCCCACGGGTATTTCTTACCAACCAACGTACCGCGCGCTGCTTTCTCCCATTCTACCTCAGTTGGCAACCGCTTTCCTGCCCACTCTGCATACGCCATCGCAGCATACCAACTCACGAAAGTCACCGGATGGTTCGCTTTTCCACTCGGATAATTGTTGCTGTTCCAATGTTTCAGATAGTCACCATCGTGATATTTTGACGCTATTTTGCCTTTTTGCCACTGTGGGTTCGCCTGTAGGAAAGCTTTATATTGCGCATTTGTCACCTCGTATTTATCCATATAGAATGCATCTGTATAGACGGTGTGCACAGGCTTTTCATCATCGCTTTCATTACTACCCATCTGAAACTCTCCGGCTGGGATCAACACCATATTCACCGGTGCAGAAGGGGTTGGTGGTTTTAGCTCTACAGCAGGTGTGGTCACCGTATTCTGCTGTGTAGGAACACTCCTCGGTTCTGTAGGCTTGACAGGTAACGGAGATGCAGAATCCTGACGTTTCGTTGTGCGCACCGGGATCCTACGCGTGGGCGATATTTTCTCGGTATCAGTCGTGGCCTGATTGGTCGTCGTAGGTATCGGTTTTGGACGCGTCGTCGGCTTTTTCTTACTATCCGTTGTAGGCTGCTTAGTCGCAGTGTCTACGGTTTTTTGTGTTGGTTGTGTTGTTTTTTGTTCTTCCTTCGATAGTGGTACCAAATATGATGCCTCCTCTGGTGCATTGATGCCTTTAACTGTGTTGATCAGCCCCAATAATAGCAAGGGTGTAAGTGCAACCAATAATCCTTGTTTTTTTCGACCATACGTCCGCATCTCTCGGTACCCTTGAATCGCAGCACCACCGACAAGTCCCCAAAAACCCCAAACTGCGGTAGCAGGTGCGTCGAATCCAGGATAAAACAATTTGTCCAGTGCAATAAAACCGTTTGTAGTAAGGAACTTTAACCCCGCATATAACGTGAGAAGTATGTAAGTTGGAACCGCGACTATTCCATAACCAAGTGCCCAACACAGTAAGCCGATGAAGATAAGTATAGCAAAAAGGCGTAAAATGCAACCTCTACCACGGGACTTCCCATTGTTTGTGGACGGTGGAAAGAGTCTGTGGGCAGTAGCGGAGCTAAGAACACCAATAATAAATTGTTTTAACATGTGATTACTTCCTTAGAATAAGAGCAGACAAGTATCTCTGCATGCTTAAGATGGATAGATGGATACATTTGTTGAGTCATAGGTGTATGTTTTCCTTTGAAAAAAGATGTATGTGAATATACCTGCGCTGCTAGGTAGCGATCTGCTATGCCTTACTCAACCTACGAGATATTCTAATGCGATACATCTTTCACACACCGAAACCCGGCACCGAAGTATGAAAGGGTCGGAGGTCCTTTTGTCCGGTCAGCAACACGTACAGATTGAGAAAGCGTGCTCCATGAACCACCACGCAACACGCGCGGTGCTGTGCTAATTTTAGAAAAGTTCACCGTTACCCTCAACGCACTTTCTCCCGAAATCGGATTCTGACGGGACGAACTCACATAAAAATCCTTATCATATCTATCAAGACACCATTCCAGCACATTACCAGCCATATCATACAAACCGTAGCTGTTAGAAGAATACTTCCCTACAAATGTTGTATCACCAATATCCTTGTTGTAGTTTGCTCTCGTAGAACTGATAGAATCTCCCCACGGGTATTTCTTACCAACCAACGTACCGCGCGCTGCTTTCTCCCATTCTACCTCAGTTGGCAACCGCTTTCCTGCCCACTCTGCATACGCCATCGCAGCATACCAACTCACGAAAGTCACCGGATGGTTCGCTTTTCCACTCGGATAATTGTTGCTGTTCCAATGTTTCAGATAGTCACCATCGTGATATTTTGACGCTATTTTGCCTTTTTGCCACTGTGGGTTCGCCTGTAGGAAAGCTTTATATTGCGCATTTGTCACCTCGTATTTATCCATATAGAATGCATCTGTATAGACGGTGTGCACAGGCTTTTCATCATCGCTTTCATTACTACCCATCTGAAACTCTCCGGCTGGGATCAACACCATATTCACCGGTGCAGAAGGGGTTGGTGGTTTTAGCTCTACAGCAGGTGTGGTCACCGTATTCTGCTGTGTAGGAACACTCCTCGGTTCTGTAGGCTTGACAGGTAACGGAGATGCAGAATCCTGACGTTTCGTTGTGCGCACCGGGATCCTACGCGTGGGCGATATTTTCTCGGTATCAGTCGTGGCCTGATTGGTCGTCGTAGGTATCGGTTTTGTTGTCTCTACGGGTTTTTGTGTTGGTTGTGTTGTTTTTTGCTGTTCCTTCGGTAGTGGTTCCACATCCTCTGGTGCATTGATACCTTTAACTGTGCTAATCAACCCCAATAACAGTAAGGGCATAAGTGCAACCAATACCCCTATCCCTTTTCGTCCGTAAATCCGCATCTCCCGGTAGCCCTGAATTGCAATGCCACCTATAAATCCCCAAGACCCCCAAGCCGCAATAGTAGGCATGTCAAAACCGGGGTAAAACAGCATATCCAGTGCAATAAAAGTATTGGTACCGAGGAACTTCAACACAGCATATAAACTTAGAACAACATAAGTCGGAATAGCGACAATTCCAAAAATAATAACCCAACATAATGCAAGCAGAATTGCAACACCCAAACACCCTAAAATACCACCAATATTATCCATTACATAGACTCCTTGTATCCAGCATAATGATTTACCTATCGCGGATTGAGAGGTAAAAAACAAATCCGATGATTTTTAAAAGCACTGTGATATAAGAAAGCACGAAAATGCTCAACGTGTAACTAATCAGAAATTGAAGTTGACTTCCCATAAGATAATACGCGGTTATTGTCGATATTACAGTGACTAAGACCATAAAGAGAAAACAAAATATGACTTCCCACCTGTTCTGTAGCATAAGTACTTTGGTCAGCCGATATACCATGCGAACCCGATATTCTTCCTCAATGATAATGAACTTCATGCCGAGCGAGAGAAATCCTGTGTAAATGATAAGAAACGGTAACGCGCACATTCCAATTACGCTCCATGCATATAGGGGCGAAGGCAGTATGTGGTAAAGAGACAACAACGCCGGAGAAATCGCAATAACAACCACGCCCGTGAGTAAATAAAACAAACCTTTGAAAATGAATGCCGGTTTGAAATACTGGCGTCCATAGGCAATAACTTGGACTGAACGGTAATTGTCCCGAGTCAGTAGGTCGCGAATGAGAGCGGCTAAACCTGTATCATTGTAGAAAGCAATCAGAAACGAAACAATCAGGAGACTTGCTATAATTATTAAGGGTTGTGGCTGCTCAAGATTGAGATACTTCAAACCACC
The DNA here is from genome assembly GCA_028820635.1 of Candidatus Poribacteria bacterium. Classification (GTDB taxonomy): domain Bacteria; phylum Poribacteria; class WGA-4E; order WGA-4E; family WGA-3G; genus MSPOR6. Next base: position 15,936 of record JAPPIG010000074.1, on the reverse strand, counting down.
GAGGACGCTGAAGAGTTCTTCAAAATGTCCTATCCTTGCACTTTCAAAAACCTCTCGAAGTACCTCTATATTAACGCTCTCGCCTATTAAGGCATATAATGTTTTACCTGTAAACTGTTCAATCAGATCAATAATTTTCCCGAATATCACTGAGATAAGTGCAATGCCGATGAGTTTTCGATTATGATTCAGCGTGATAAATGCCTGCTTAATAGAAACAGTCCAAATCATCAAGGCATTCCTTTTTTCTTAAAGAGGAAGTGCCAATAAGCAAATATACCGACTCCAAGGGCGGCAAGTGCAACGACAAACTCTATCCCTGCTTTCGGCGCACTTAGGGTATAGACTGGCCATTCAAACCACGGCCATTCAAACCATCTATCCCACTGCCAAATCTGTTCCCATTCTGTAAAGCCTGCCCCGGTCAAGCGTGTTGCTAACCATCCAGAACTCCCGAATTGCTGTATAATTAGACGGGTAACAAGCGTAATCGCTGCCAGCGAAAAACCGCTAATAGCGAGCCTCTGGATGGAATTTTGAACAGGATAGGTGATATAACACGAAACGGGCACTGTCACAGTGCCTCCGTTGGTATCAACAACGAGGGATGCCTGATGTTTTTGTTTTGCTGTGAGTGACCTCGCATCCAGATTAATAGTCACAACACCATCCCCTTGGATTTCAGTGTTTGAAATCTGAAGTCCTGGCATATTGCTTGCCAACTGGACATCACCATAAAGAAACCCGCGCCCCACATTTTTAATTTTAAATTGGATCGTTTTTTGGCTCTCTGAGTTTATATTGCCAAAGTCTATCTCAGATTGGCTTACCTCAGGCTCCGGTCTACCAATCTGCGGGTCAAGTCTTTGGACAAGTTCTTCTAAGCCAATATCTTCATCGTCTTTGAAGGTGGTCATGATTTTCTTTGTTGTGCTTGAAAGTTGCATTTGGTTAGTATGCTCAAGCCAGAGAGCGAAAAACCCACTATATAGGAGTGTTTTTGCTTCGTCCCAATTGTTGTCTATGAGACTTACCAGTTGTTTTGAGTTGCTGGCTTCACCACCTTTGTGCATTTTCACTTTGCCGCTAAGGATTGATATCATCGCCATCATACCTAAGGATCTATCTGTTGAAAATTGATTAACGACAGCCTTCGCTGCTTGGGCAAATGGAGTTTCTCCTGCTCCAGCGAGACCTTGTTCCAGATAACCGTGATAGAGTATATCGGTGGCTTCTCTGGCGTTCTTTTCCATTAAAGTCGCTAACTGTGGAATGCTGGTAGCTTCGTCTCCGTTTCGGAATTTTATGATAGTGCGCGTGTCCTGTTGACGCGGTGGTGGGTCACCGTGAGAGTCTGGAGTGGGAATAGATGTAGGAACCAGCTGTGCAATGTGTTCTCGTCGTCTCTGTGGGTCTAATAAAGTATCCCGTGCATCATTCAAAACTACTTGCCACTGTGCTTGCGTTCTCCCATCCAGACGAAGTATATTCGTATACGAACCTATCGTGAACGCATAGAGCCTCTTGTGAGCGGCTTTTACCTCGCTTTGAATTGTCTCCTCGTCTTGACCTTGGATTTCATCAATTGAAAGTTCAAGTACTTCAAAATAGTTTTCCATTTTACATCAATTCTCCTTACCTTTCATTTATGTGCGTCACAATATTCATTCTGGTTGGAGTAGAGAGCAGAATCTATGTAGGCACGCCTTCAGACAAGTGTATAAAAAATTGCTTCGCCGAGGCATACCTTATGAAGATAACGAATTCCTTACTATTCAACTTCCAAACTTTGTAGGTGTTCAGTCGCTTCAGCAACCCCAGTTTCATCGAGAGTCGGACGATCAATCGTCACATTTGCTGTGCGCCCATCCGGTCCCTCTGCCGTTACTTCAAGCCTTTGATCCAGGTTATATTTGTAGGTAACATCAACAGGTGCCCCCTGCGGTAGACCTGAAGGCAATTCGAGGCGACATTCACCTAACTTGTGATTCGTAAACTTGATCAATTCATCTTCCTTTTGATCTTGTTCAAGTCCTTGAATGACCTCAACCAGTAGTGAAGACTGGTTTTCAAAGAGTGTTCCAAACCGGTCTTCAACCTCACATGGCACAGGAGTCATTTTGGCAATCATCACATGAATGGACCCATCACTATCTGCAGATTCATACACCACAAGCCCAAGATTGTGCGTTGCCCCGTCGGTTACCGTTATTGCAAGACCTCCACCAGGTGCAATGAACCGTTCCTTGACAGCAGTAGCGATCTCTTCTTCCGTTGTTGTTTCTTCTTTACCTTTAATCACCACTTCCTCAAGTTGGCGGAGTGTACCCTGGATTGCTGCGCCGAGTGCGACCGCATCATCAGGATTAACCTCCCGTGGGTTGATATCTTTACCGCTGATCTTTGTAACCATCTCTTGCACCATTGGCATGCGTGTTGAACCACCGACCATTAACACCGTATCAATATTTTCCCACGTCATCCCGGCTTCATCAAGAACAATATCACAGAGGGAGCTACATCTTCCGACCAAATCGGCAGTGAGTTCTTCAAATTTTTCCCGCGTTACTTCAACATTGCTGCTCTTACCATCGTAACTACATCTGATACGTGCTTTTTGCCGTTGCGATAAAGACTCTTTCGCGCTAATTGCACTCAGTTGGATTTCCTGATAGGCATGAAGGTCCTGCAACGGATTATCGCCGTGTTCATTTTGAAATGTTTCTGCGACAAACGAGATAATCTTATCGTCCCAATTCTTTCCGCCGAGCTTGGGGTCTCCGTTTGTTGCAATCATCTCTAACTCAGACCCAGAAACCCTCATGATGGTTACATCGAACGTTCCTCCGCCAAGGTCAAACACGAATACAGTCTGATCGCTACCGTGTTGATCAATCCCGTAGGCAAGTGCGGCAGCAGTCGGTTCATTTACTACTTGCAAGACGTTTAATCCTGCAATTTTCCCAGCATTCCGTGTTGCCTCGCGTTCTGCGTCCTTGAAATACGCGGGGACAGTAATGACCGCATCCGTGACTTCTTCATTAAGTTCCGCTTCAGCATCCTGCTTGAGTTTCTGCAAAATCAGCGCGGAGAGTTCTTCAGCTGAATATTCTTTGCCATTAAATTCGCGTGAATATTCTCCGTCAGATTGCCCTTTCGGTCTACCCATCTCGCGTTTAACAAATTCAACAATCTGTTCTGGCACTGCACTTGCATTCTGCTTAGCGATTTTCCCAACGACGACGTTCTCATCTTCGAACATGATCACTGATGGAGTCGTGCGGTCACCTTCAGCATTCGGGATAATCTCCTCCTGTGCTGCATGGTCATTGACGTACGCAATCGCGGAAAATGTCGTTCCTAAATCTATTCCAACAACTTTACCCATCTGTTTTATCTCCTTTTTCTTCTATAGAGTTTTTGTCACCTGTTTTTTCACTTGGTGTTCCTTCGGATTCATCCGCGGGAAGTGTGTATCGGAAAATATCTACCTCTTCTGGACGAAATACCTTCTCACGCCAATAGAATCCAATTTTGCGAACCTCTGCCACGCTTTCATCTTGATCAGGGTCATCTGTTGGTATCGTTTCGATAGTCTTGTGCAATTTCCGATCAAGTTTCTTTGGTTGTTCCGCTTGCTGCTCATAAGGTTCTACATCCATACGATATAAAACCTCTTCCAATTCAATGCGGACATTCTCCATATTGTTGCGAAATTCAGACAGAGCTTTTTTCAGATTCGCCCAAATCTGCGGTATATCGCCACCCGTTTCTTTCAACAGAAGTTTATTCAGTTTTTTATCTGAAGTATTCTCAAACAAGGGTGTGAATGATTGAAGTGTTTCACTGATACCGTCCAGTTGAGATTCTACCTTTACATAGTTATCATAGAATTGAATGAGATTATGGATAACAGGTTTCTGATACGTGTCCAGAAGCGTATTTTCCTTATATTCCTTCATTTCGCGATAGATAGAATCGAACATCTGTTTTTGGTTTTGGTTGCGTGCGATCTGCCCTGTAAACAACTCCTGCAAATTTGACAAGTGCTGATCCACCGATTTAAGCACGTTCATATATTCCGGATCGGGTTCACTCTTTGCAGGCGGTGGTTCTGTTACCGCAGTTTCATTCGGTTCTGTAGCAGTTTGTGAGTCATCTTCTGGCGGGGGATCCCCATCAGACGGTTCTGTTGACGTTTCTTGACCTATTTCTGTATCAGCATTCCATTCCTCTACAGGCATACCCTCAGTCGTATCCCTTTCGGCAACTTCAGTTGATTCATTAATGGTTTGTTCCTCTTTATTCAAAATTGTGACCTCCTCGTTAAACATCTAATTTGTAGAAATGTTAATGTCTCGTGATGCCAGCAGTTCTACCCGAAGATTCTGTAACAAGCCGACTGGCAATTGTGGTAAAAGCAGCTTCAAGCTGAACACTTTCCTCCACAAAATAGTAGTCTTCGGGTGTAGAAGCTACCTGCTTAAGATAATCACTATCAACGCCATCCCCAACGCCTATTGTAACAATTTGAATCCCCTCTCGTTTCGCACGTTCAGCTTCTTTAAGTGTGGTGCTTGTGTTGTCAGGATAACCGTCAGTCAAAATAATAAGCACATTGGTATTCTGACTGTTGACCATGACCTTATTTCGCGCCAATTCGATTGCCTCTGTCATCGGTGTAGTTCCTCTGGTCTTAAGTCTCTCAATTGCTTGCCGCAATTGGTCAAAATCCTGTGTGAGATTCATTTCAACTTCAATCTGAGAACCTCCGAAACTGATGAGACTTACATGCGAATTTACATCAATTTCGTAAAGGAATTGAGATGCGGCAGCTTTCGCATCGTCAAGGCTGCCTCCGCCCATACTACCCGAACAATCAATGGCAAGGGCAATATCCATCGGCATTGCTACCGCTTCAGGTGTTTCATACATCTCCCAATCAATGTCACCCTCTTTCTTTCGAATCGGCAGAATTTTTTTATTATCAGCATCTTCTGCCTCAACTTCAATAACTCCGTTAGCGTTGTATTTGAAGGTTACTTTAATGCGGGTATCTCCGGCAGGGCGTGGTGGAATATCAAAAACTTCGTAAGCATCGCGCACTGGACACTCACGAGGGGCAAGTTCCTCTCCGCCTTGCAACACAATCACATCAAATTCTGTCTGATTGTCACTTATCGTATCGTAATCTTTGCTAATTTCGCATGGGATGTTAGTGTTCTTTGGGATAATGATGCTATTATACAATTCACCGATATTGTCAAGCGTAACCATGCCGAGGCTGTGAGAACAGACATCACTAATCCGCATGATACCGAAGTTTTGCTTCGGAGTTTTGGGAGCTGCACCGAGGAATGCGCTTTTCTTCGGTTCTTCAGACTGAATAAGTTCGCCCATCACTGCTGCCCCAAACACAACAGCTTCATCGGGATTAACTGAGGTGTCAGGTGGATTTCCGAAATGTTCCGTTAACATATTTTGAATCATCGGCAGTCGTGTTGACCCGCCAACAAGGAGCACAGTATCAACTTGATCGGCGGTAAGTTCGACCTCATACAAAACTACTTCTACAAGACTTCTACATCGTTCAACAAGATCTGTTGTCATCTCCTCATATTCCTGCCGAGTGAGTTGGAGTTGGTGTGATTTACCGGCATAATTGGTAATGATAGTGGCTCTATTAAGAGTTGACAACTGAATCTTCGCGTCAATTGCTCTTGTCTGTATTTCCAGGTATGTAGCAAGGTCAGTCAAAGGATTTTCGCCGTGTTCACTTTCAAAACGTTTTGCCACGTGAAGAATAATTTTATCATCCCAATCCTTCCCCCCGAGTCGATGGTCACCATTGGTCGCCAAGATTTTCATCTCTTCGCCAGTAACTTCCATAACCGTCACATCAAAGGTACCGCCGCCGAGGTCAAAGACCAAGACAGTTGCCGTGTCACCGCTGTAGTGCATGCCGTAAGAAAGTGCGGCAGCAGTCGGTTCATTGATGATGCGTTGGACGTTGAATCCAGCGATTTTACCTGCTCGAATAGTCGCTTGGCGTTCCGGGTCGTTGAAGTAGGCAGGAACTGTAATAATAGCGTCAGTTATCTGTTCAGCAAGTTTAGATTCAGCATCCTTTTTAAGCGTTTTGAGTATCTCAGCGGAGAGTTCTTCTGGTGAATATTCTTTTCCACCGAATACACGACTGAATTCCGTAATAGGTTTACCCATTTCGCGTTTGATGAATTCAACAATATTCTCAGGTTCAGCGACAGCGTTCTGTTTTGCATATTCTCCAACAACAAATTCGCCATCGTCATAAAAGATAACACTCGGTGTTAAGCTTTTACCTTCTTCATTAGGGATAAGTTCAGGTACCCCGTTATCGTTGACGTGTGCGATGGCAGAGAACGTGGTTCCCAAATCAATTCCGACAATTTTTGACAATTATGTTTCCTCCTTTCAATATACTTTCCGTCAATCTCTATCTGTAGTCGCGCTTTGTAGACAGGCTATCCCTTCCGTTCATCACTCGTTGCATTTACGTTGCACAACTACCAAGAGGCGTTTACATCAGCAGTAAATATACTGCGGCAGCTGCGGCAGACATCCGTCCGCCATCTTCAACGATAGCAATCGGTTCGTCACTGGAGAAAAAGCCTTCTGTTTTCTCACCCTCATACACCTTGTCACCATCAACGGTGGCGATTGGTTCGTCGCTGGAGAAAAAGCCTTCTGTTTTCTCACCCACATAGATTGAACTACCCTCAATCGTCAACATAGGTTCATCACTGGAGAAAAAACCTTCTCTTTTCCGACCAGCAAAGACTTTGCCTTTCTCGATTGTAAGAATAGGTTCGTCGTTCCATCCTTTTGGCCATCGGTAGACTTCAGCCATTGATTTTTTACCTCCTAATCTTTTGAATTAAAATAGTACTACTGGTCACGTAAAATATCTTCAAGCATTCCTAATACGCGTTCTACTTCTCTCCATCTTTGTTAAGAGTTTCCATGACCTCCTCATGATGTTGATCACGCTGTACCGCGGCTGCTTCCATCAAAGAGGTCATTTTCTCGGTGTTGGCTTGCACAGTGGTATTGAGGTATTCTACTTGGTCGGTAATCTGATTTCCTACTTCATTCAAAACATCTGCGAAACTGTTAAATCCAGCGACAAGAAGCTTGTGCGTTTTGCGCTGTTCAAAAATACTTGCGAATTGGTAATCCCGTTGAGCGTTGCCAACGATTTCCTCCATCCGTTTTGCAAGCGCGTTTTTTACACCGAGTTTGTAAAGTTTTGAAAATTCCTCAGATGTCACCGGAAATTTTGAAGGAGTCTCGTGATATAAAGGAACCCATTCTAAATAAACTTCCAAGTGGGAAGACAGCAAAACTAAATTTTCGGAAAAATGTCCAAGTTCTAATGCTACCTTCTCAACGGAATCCCAGAATGGAGAATAGGCTCTTTCGTTAAAGTGGGTCTCAGCTTCATCTAAGACTTTCCTTGCTTCCCGTAAATTTTTATATATATTGCTAAAGCAGTTTTCGGAGTTACGTACGATGTCGCCAATGGCTACCCCAATACGCGCTTGTTCAAACTTGTATTCCTTGTAACCTTCATGAGATGTTTTATGCCACCATCGCAGAATAAAACCAGCAATTATAAAAATTATACCAGGTAAGATTCCACCTTCAACTATAAAAATGAGAGCGATTCCCCCCACAAAGCAACATATTATTATAATCCAATAAGGCATAGCAGAGGGCTCGTCCCTCGGTTTCAGTCCTCGAATACCTTTTATACTATACGTTCCGTCTATATTATACATTTTTTGGTTCTCCTTTGCTTAATTGCAACATTACACCTCCTAATGAATTTGGCAATTAAAATTGGTGTTCCCCTATTATCTGTCCAATGTCGTGAAAGGTATCTTGATTTCTGTGTCGTTAGCGAAGTCTGTGACTATCCCTGCAACAACATAAGTGGTTTCAGGTTTAAGGGGTTGCCCATCCGAAAGAAGTAATCTAAAACTACGACCCCGCGCATCGAACTTTCCATCTCGCCATCCGAGGCGGGATCGCTTTTCGTCTCGCCATCCGAGTTTAGTGCCGTTTTCGGTTTGAATATCGGGTGTCCCAGTCACCTCTTCATAGAACCAAATATTTTCGCTGAAAGCAATTCTTATCTCGCCAGTATCTACGGGTAACCTCCACTCCCAGCCATCTAGAAAGTCCGGGTCATCCAGAATGACTATAGGAAGAGGAATGGCTATAGGAATGGCATTCCCTTCCTTACCGTCTAAAGGAGCACCTACAGGAATAGGAATGCGATTCCCATCCTTGTGAAAGGCCTCAATGTCGACAATTTTAGGAGGTTCAAAATCCGGATCAGTGATAGATTTGTACCATGTGTAATGCTGCCGACCTTGATTCCATCTGAGCTCTATTTCAATGTCCCCAAGCGGGAAAAAGCCATCAACGATTACCCTATTCGCATCCGTTATGAAGTTCCCATGGCTCACTGTTATGTCTTCCGGGGCCCTATCAAAAATAAAAGTGAGAATTGCATTTGCGGGCAATGGATCAAAGGGCCCTCCGCCTGAACGCGGCCAGTCAACGAGTAATTGTGTTGATACTTGTGCCGTTCTGACGCTTGAAATGTCTCCTAATCCGTACTGCTTAAACTCATATCCAACTGGAACTTCAGTGCCTTCAATTGGATAAGTGGCCAGGTTCTTCCCTGCTAAGGACAGGATCCTCACTTCCCATGGAACGGAGGGGTCCAGATCAAATTTAAAGTTTCGTGAGTTTGCAAACCGCGGCACTATGAGCCAGGTGTAACCGATCTCATAATCATCACCAAATGGGCCCAACGCCTCCATCTCTATAAGCACTGCAAGATCGCTTGTAGGTGCAGGAACTACGTTCAGTCTAAACCAGACCTCCTCGTCTTTCTGCCGATCAATAAGATCGATCGTAACAATCGGAATCTCACCCCTGCTGTCCTCACCAGTGCCACACCCGAATAACCAACTGATAATCAACCCAAGAAATAATCCTCTCATTAACAAATACATCTCTTTTAGATCGGTTAATCCTCCTAAAGGAAATCGAAACGCAAGAAACCACGGATGGTATTCCAACGAATATGATTTCTACTGAATTTTAACTTCACCACTCATTGGCTTACTTTACGAATAAACAAAAAGTTGCTCCCTGGTGCATTCGTTCCAAATTCGCCAACACGCGGCTGCGGGGTAGTTTTTTCAACATAACGCCGAATATCATCTAATGTGAGGATGCCGTGTTGCCCTCCACCGCTACGGAAAGCGTCGAGTATCCGCCGCGTGAATGGTGAATGTTGGTTCGGCGCGCCATCTGACACATACTCTTTACCTCCTGAGGTAAGATACCACCGGCTTTTGTATGCTAAAGTTTGCTTGATATAATCCTTCTTAGAAACATTGTCAGGTATCCTGCTGGCACTTCGTCCTCGATTGAATTGTGCGACAGTCGGGTCAAACGTTCCACTAAAACAGGCATCAATCATCAGAAAAATGTGTTCACATCCAATATTTTCAATCCTGTTCCGGAGATCCCCGTGAGAAATATAACTGGATTTACCGCGGTCAGCATCTGGCGGTAATGTATCGCTTGCAACGAGATAGCCGATGCCGGCATCGTTTGTTTCTTCAAAATAGCCGTGCCCAGCGAAAAATATCAGGAGTTGATCGTTTTTATTATATTGTTTCTGCGTGTATTCGTTGATTTTCGTCAGAACTCCATCTCTACTTGGGTCACTCACCAATTCAACTTTAAATCCGTATTTACTTTTCAACTCATCTCGGATAGCTTCCGCATCTGGAATGGGATTATTGAGTTTGTGCCACGGGTCAAAATGTTCATAACTGTTTACACCGAACAACAAGGCATAATCATTACGCACCTGTTCACGTTCACGGATAACTGAAAGTGTAACGGTCTCAGAAACGCGATCTCTTATATCAGTGGCATGCAACTCAATCGTGTTAAGACCATAATTGAGTAGGATATTCTCTTGTATTCTGAACACAGTTCTCGGTGTTTGCTGAGTTGTGTTCCCCCGGGGTCTCGCAATGTTTCGCACTTTTCCATTGACAGTTACCGAAACGTTTTTCAGACCTTTATTTGCGATAGCGATTGCTTGGATTGGAATTGCTCTTTCCTCAACTATTATTCGCTGCTGTTTCGGTTCAAAGAGTTCTAATGTTGGTGGTGTGTTTTGAAACACCTCAACCACAGCGGGTTTTTCTACTGGCGAACTCTCCTGTTTTGAGATCTTCGTTGTTACGATCTGCCCTTTATGCACCCATCCTGTCAACGCTTCATCTCGGACGTTAAGTTGGACACGATACCATTCCCCGAGTTGCCCCGAAACCTTAACTTGTGAGTCGCCCGGAATTTCTGCACTGATAGGTGTCTGATTCGAAGCACCGTTATAGACTTGCGCGGAATTCGAAGTGATTGTCGCAACCAAATCAAGAGCTTTTACCTTCGGTGCAGTTACCCGTCCTATCGGTAGAATGATAGTGTCTGTCAGTTTCGTCTCGGTCCCGAAGTTGTTTTCTTCAATAGACAAATTTAGACTTAACCTGCTGATATTAGCACCACGTTTGACACCAACGTTGAAGGTAGCGGTCTTAGACTCACCGGGAGCAAGGGTCTGAAGCGGTACTGAAGTTTCTCCATACATGTCAACACCCGTGCGAAGAATCGGATTCAACTTTGCTGTTACACCCGCAGCATTTCCTTCACCACTGTTTCTCACAGTCACAAAAATGTCAGCAGATTCCCCACGTTGGAAGATTCCATCGCCGTTTCCTACTGAAGTTTCAGTGTCACCATCAATAATGCGATAAGCATAATCAAACTTAGGACGAGATTTCTCAATTATATTAAACTTCGTTTCAATATTGGCTGGAACATGGTCATTGTGTTCAGAAAACTTAATGCCAATAAGTATTTCTTGGGTTCGCATTAATTTGTCTATTTCAAAGGAAACAGGAACAGTGATAGAGGCTCCCGGTGCAATTTTTCCAAATTTCAGCTCACGATTGTTGAACGCAGTTATCTTACTCGTTGTGCGTGCGGTTAAACGATACAGTGTGCCTTTGCCAGTATTTTTAACTGTTACCCGCAAAGCTGCCACGCTACCTGCTCTTATGGATGCTGTATTCCACTGGATGTTGGTTTCGGGCCGTGGCATGAGTCTCGGTTTCCCTACCGAAATCATATCGATATTTCTTGCAGCAAGCGCAGCATCCTGAAACGGTTGTAGTTGTGCTTGTGCCGAAAGATTGAGGTTTTTCTGGTATGCTCTGTTATCAAGCCTCGTTGAAGCACGAAGTGAAACAGAGCGAATATCTCCGAACCTGGCCGGTTTTTCCACGCCAGACAGAAAATCTCTAATCAGAATGTTTTCATTGCCAGACTTGGATAGATAATCCTTTCCAAAATTGTAGCTTGGCATCTCTATACGGTAAGGATGGTTTTTCAAGAACTGCCATTCTCCTGCAACCTCTCCACTCTTTCGCCACGGTTCTCGAACTGTCACATTTGAACCATAGGCAACTCCCCAAAGCACAGAATCCACTACGATTCCAGCCAAAGCTATCCTTTGTATCGAATTCATCCTACCCCAATCGAATTCAGTGACATCATATAGTTCCCCTTCATCATTTACAGCAACTTCACCTGTCTTTACAAGAACATCAGACAACACCCATATAAGAACCCCCACATAACCACTTCCTATGATTATCTCAGAAGGGGTTGCTTTGCTTGGACTGTATGTTACTACCTGCTGTCTTTCAACACTATAATAGGGTCGATATTCAAGACGAACTCCGAGTTGGTTTTCCGTTGCATTGAACCCAAGTCGGAAATCCCTTTTGCTCAATTTTGTTTTGCGTTCTTCTGAGGCTCCGACAGTTTTCTCAGCACCAATACCGGCGCGCGTTTGTCCATAACGCACAGCAGAACAGCCGACCGCACTCATCGAAATTAGAACAATTAGCGCAAGGTTAATAAATCTATTCTTCATAAGTTCCTCCATTTTAAAAAGATTTTCACTCTTTCCGCACCTTTACCCATGCCCTGTAGGTGTGTGGTTTCCGAACCGTACACACTACAATCCCCAATAATAATGGGTTCTCCTATAATCAATTCCACGTTGTAATGAGATACTTGATTTCTGTCTCGTTCACAGTGTCTGTGACTGTTCCAACTATAACGTAATCGGTTCCGCGTTTAAGCGGTTTTCCTTCAGGACGAATAAGGTGTATTTCATTACGTCCCAAAAACGGACGTTTTTCTTCCCAGCCAAGATTCTCACCCGCCACGGTTTGAAGTTCAATATTACCGTGTATTTCTTTGTTGATCCAAACGCGCTCATCAAAAACAAGTTCAATCCACTCTGTATTTTGAGGTACCCCACTGTTTTCTATACCCAATTCTTTTACGATAAATCCTATATCCGAACCTCCCCCGGTACGAGCTATGGCTCGGATGAGTTCAGGAGACTTATAGTCCGGTTCAGAAATAGTATCGCGTATTGTATAATTACCATGTCCACTGTCCCAACTGATTTTCAATTCAAGTCTACCAATTGGAAAGGGGCCGACAATTTTAACAACATCACCGTCAAATATAACTCGTCCATGACTCACTTTTATATCTTCTGGCAGTGGGTCAAAGGTCAGTATATACGTCGCATTAGCTGGAACTATGCCAGAATCAGGCCATACATCCCGCAGTTTAGCAGGGAACTTCTGTTCTGTTACGACTTTTGATGGATTTCCCAGTGTGTACCCGCTAAACACATAGTCCGCCGGAATCCCAAATCCACTAATTGGATAATCGTTGAGGCTAACCCCAGATAGCGGCAGAATTGCTACTTCCCAGGAAATATACTTGTCCAGACTCAAACCAAATTCTTTTGAGTTAGCGAATTTAGGGATCATTACCCATGTATAACTAAAATCTTGACCCGTAGGGCCCCCTCTCCAAATCTGGCTCTCTACAAGCACAGCAAGATTCTTTTCAAGCGCAGGAACCGCGTTAACCCTAAACCGAATATTTTTTTCTTGTTGTCGGAGATCTGGTGGTAGTTCTACGAGTTCTATAGTGACGCTTGGAATCTTGCCTACACTACGGCTCTCATCAGCACCGCATCCTAATAGAAAACACATCATTAGTATGAGTATTTGAATTCTTGCGAACAGTAAAAACATTACAATTAGGACCTACATAATATCTCTTTCAGAATAATAAAATCATATAAGGCCAATAAATATATAATATATTTTGATTAAAATAATTGTCTATCATGATCTGTATCATACTAAACTTGACAAATTTAGTCAATCTTAAACCATTAAACGCCAGGGTTATTTATAGTAAAATTTAGAATTAATGATACATATTATGATTTCATCTATGGCTATATCTGCTTTGTATTCACGGAGGCGTTTGATATTGGCAAAGTCGTGTTCAATCGGGTTGTAGTCCGGCGAATAAGGCGGTAAAAATAATATCTCTGCTCCCGATGCTTCTATCAACTCACGCGTCCGAAGGGTCTTGTAGATATTCGCATTGTTAAGAACAACAACGCTTGTTTCAGAAAGCTAAGGACATAAGTAGGTTTCAACCCACGCATTGAAACACGCACTACCACAGCCACCCTCAAACAAACAAGGTGCTGTAGCTGTAAAGGTTGAACCGATACGCGCAGCAAGCAGCGTCGTTGTCCGAGTTCTTTAAACAGGTGTGTCTTTCGGGGCATACCCCTGACGCCTATAACTCTCGGCACGAAAACCGCATTCATCAGCATAAATGATCGTTTTGCCTGCTGCTTTTTTCTCGGCAAGTGCTTGACGATAGATAGCGCGTTTGGTATCGCACCGCTCCTTATATCCTATCGTTTTTTTCAGGTAATACTGAGTTTGCGCAGACCATACCCGATTGAAGACGCTGAAACACCGAAATGTGTTGCTCATTCATTGTAGGTTAAGTCTGGGAAGTCGGCGACATGTTTTTTCAGTGCTGCCTCGTTGAGTCACCTCATTTTTTTCGGTCCCGGTTTTCCGGGGGCGCAAGCGGGTTTTCAGCTAATAACCACCTGATATTTATCAAAATTCTTTAGGTTTCAATGTTTATCAGTGTTTAGTTGGTATTTGTTCATGAAAATGCTCGCTGAGAGTAGACAACAGGTGTCTTTGTCCAGAAAGTTCAAGTTGTATTTGATGAAATGTTTTACGCACGGATCGGCTTACATCTTGTATAAAGAGATAACTCAACACCTTTATACCTAAGCTCGCATACGCACCATCTCGGTTCTCTAAACTTATTGATGAGAGTTGTAAGTCTGTTTTCAAATATCTCCAATACTGTTCTATACCGTGATGTTGAGACCATATTCGGAGTATTTCACACGCCCGTAAGGGGTTGCCAAACACCAACATTGTTCGGATTTTGCCATATCTAAAAAGAAGAGTAGCACGAATGAACCAAATGTTCGACTTGTGGCTTTCGTGCGATAGGAGAGTTTGCTACATCCCCACTGTTTTTGACGCAGTTGTATCTGTTTTTTATGTGCTGAGAGTTTAGCAGTCTTGTTATCAATATCCATCACATAGTTGCTTTTTCCGTGGATAAGTATGTTATCAAAGCCCATATCAGACAAACTTTCAACGAGGTTATAACTACCATACCACGAATCAAAGGTGATCGGATATTTTCTAAGGTCTACACCTGATGTATCAAAGAAATCTAATACCGCTTTGAGCATCGCAACAAAGCAGGAGAGTTTATCCGTGTTGCCTCTTCCTTGTTTGCTGACAATACGCATGTTGAGGGGAATAATCATAGAACCGATCTTGATCGTGATACCTAACACATTTCTACCGCTGATTGTGTTATTATGTTTTTTAGACCACCATTTGTAGCGGTAAGACAATAGTTTACCATAGCGCGGATCATTTGTATCATCCACACTGAGTGTGATACGACGAGATTGTGTAGAAGCACTCTTTGATTCGGCATCCTGTATCTCAGCGAGGGCGACAGCACATCCGATACGCATCAATAGAGATTTCCACTGATAAAGACTGAAGTCTTTGAGATGCCGATAAAGGTTCGCTGACGGGATTGCTAAAGCAGTTGCGACTTGATTTGGATTGTCCAGTCCAAATAGATGACCGGTTGAAAGTAAAAGCAAGGTTTCTTGCAGTTGTGATGTCATCTTGCGAAAGTTAGAAAAGAGAAGTATTTGAAAATACATAGCAGATTTGATAAGATGGTGTTGCATGAGATAGTCTCCTAAAAAGTAAAAGTTGATTGTTTACCATTTAGGATGGTATCTCATGCGCTAAATGTCAAGAAAAATCTAAAAAACAAAACGCATTTTCATAACGATATACATTCATAATGTTGATTGTTATTAGGTTAAACGCCTTTCTGAGAAATGTCAGACCACCTATAAATCGTTGTCCGATCCACAGAAAAACGCCGAGCAGCTTCGACTTTTTTCCCTCCGTTGTGAATAAAATCTAAGTGGTTTACTCGCTAAGTTTTAGACATATTTTCCATCACAGAACCGTAGGGTCCTAACTTATATAGAGGTTGTTTCTTCCAGTGGTAAGGGTGCTTATGTGCGTTCCACCAACACACCGCACTCTCAAGCGCATCTGTCAGTTCCTCTTGCGTCTCAAACTCTGACGCTGAAACCTTTGGAGACAGAATTATGTCAAAGTGTCCCAGAGATCCATCATTCTGATCAAGGCGTTCAATATCTTTCAAATGCGTCCATCTCACTGCTCAAACATCATGGGATTGAGATTTCAGTCGCCCGGAGAGGGTGTCCTTGGGAGAACGGATATGCTGAAAGACTTATCCGCACGCTCAAGG
>JAPPIG010000078.1 GCA_028820635.1 Candidatus Poribacteria bacterium | reverse complement strand
GTTCAGACCATTCATTGCAAGCGAGTTGCACGACAACGAATGCCAGCGGGCAATATTGCACGGTGTCAAGTTTCTATGCGTGTCAATCGCATACGCACGTGTATCCCACGCTCGTGCCGTGTCGCAACCGCGATTGTGGGCAGATGGTCACAAACAAGTGGGAACATGTGGTCACTTGCAGGAACGGACACCGCTATTGGAGTTGTATGCCCCATCATCATGACTACCACACGAACAGGTGTACCCGGTAGTCGTTTACAGAACGAACCTTTACAGGCAGGTATCCGAAAGGGTATCTGCCTTTCTTTTCATCAATATCTGCTTATAGTAAATTATGTCGCAATGAATATCCTATGACATATCACGTTTGTTATATAACCATACCGTATTGTAAGTTTGATGTTAATCGACACTATGGAGGATGATGTAACTAATATTTCATATCATGGCTATTCACAAAATTATCTATGATTTCAATGTCTGAACTACTTTTACTTTTTACAAGTTCGCTTCTATCTATACTTCTTATAAAATATGCAGTTGCACATTCAACAAGTTCAATCAAATGCCTTCGTTTTATTACTATACCCAGCCCTATCGATTCCCCAGTTTTATTATTACTTATATAGTTTTCAGTGTCCATTGCTTGAATTTTGGAATCAATAAACATGGCTTGTGAAAGTACGCCAATAAGCGAATATCGGTTATCCCATGAAGTGAAAACAGGGCTACCACTTGACCCATGAAACACTTGTGCATCAATTAAAAATTGGCCTTTTCCATCATAATCGATATCAGGCATTGTGGCTATTATACCACCTCTAACAACAGGTAAATTATTTTTAGAGTCATAAATTCCAAGTGGGTATCCTGCAAAAATAACGTTAGATCCTACTCCAATTTTGTCATATTGAATATCACCTATTATAAAGTCATTAAATATATATTTATGGTCAACTTCATCACTAATATTTATTAGGTAATAGTGTACATGCTAAATCTACGTCCATATCATGATGTCGATAATATCGCTTGCTACCAACAAATATATTGTCAATCTTGATTCTTTTATCAAAATTTGGTGATTCGTTATTTTTTTTTAAGTTAATTTCAAACTCAATTTCAGAATTAATCTTACCAAAGACATGTGCATTAGAAATTAATAGCATGAATCCTATTTTTTCTTTATCATCTATAGTATATTGCATAAAAAACCCAGTTCCAGAAGTGCCATAAGTAATATTAACTATTCTGGTAGTAATAAAAGATATATTATGTTCAAAAGCCATTTATATAACCCTCTTTTCATTGATTTTCAATTTTAGCATTGGTTTGTTTTTAGATCAATGCAAAGGTCGTCAACTATTTAGTCCTAATTATGTAAATAAGTTTACATATATTCTGTAAATCAACGCTGAATGCGCGTATGGCATTCAGCGTTGATTCACAGTTCAGGAATGCAGCGTTAATTCTAATCTCTACCATAAATAGGATAACGTATAGTAAATTGACCTTATGGATTTATGGAATTGTAACCGGTAACTTGCCTAATGCATGTTTTTTGCCCAACAATACTTCCACAGCAGCAGCAATGGAATGGTAGTTGCCATCGTAGGCAGCGATTGCACACGCAACATCAGGGCATTTTCCAAGTAGATAGGGCGATTTAAGTGAAATAACGACAATTGGCACCTCAGTTTTTTGGCTCAACTGATGAATAAGGTCCGCTTGCTGTGCATTGACAATCCCAGCGACGATAATCGAAGGTTTCGACAGCAAAAGAAGCGGTAGTAATTCTTTCGCGTTCACTTGAGCGGGAATAGAAACAGAGTTGATATGCGTGAGATCGGTATGTGCTTTAAGAAAAGTATTTGAAAACAGACGCGATGAACTAATGAGTAAAACAGGTTCCTGCGGTTCCGCGCTTAAAGGGAGTATACCTTTCGTGTTTTTGACGAGGGTAATTGCTTGTGTCGCGATAGTTTGTGCGATTTCTCTATGTTTTACACTTCCTACGACGGCAAGAGGCGAATTGATAGCATTTGGGTTTTCTATAGGGATTATCGGTTTTTCAAAAGCACCACAATCATTTTTGCTTTTTAAGATGCGGCGCACGGAGTCGTTGAGTCGTGTTTCAGTGATGTCTCGTCGACGCACAGCTTGGCGGAGTGCGTTATAAACGCGTTGCTGCTTTTTCAAAGTCCACGGGACGAGAACCATGTCGGCCCCAGCTTGGATTGCTAAGACAGCAGCTTCACCCGTTTCGTATTGGTCATCAATCGCTTTCATCTCAAGATCATCGGTAATGATGAGTCCGTTATAGCCAAGCATCTGTCGGAGTAGTCTTGTAAGTATTGGATATGAAAGCGTTGCTGGCATCTCTGCGTCAAGCGCTGGATAGAGGACATGCGCTGACATAATAGCGGCGACACCTGTTTTAATCGCAGCATCAAAAGGTGCCAATTCAATCGTATTGATACGTTTTTTATCATGTGTAACAACAGGTAATTTTTTGTGCGAGTCGACGTTAGTATCACCGTGTCCGGGGAAATGTTTGGCTGTAGCAAGCACACCGTTTCGTTGTAATCCGCGGATGTAAGCCGTTCCGAGTTGCGAGACGAGATCATGAGATTCCCCATAGGAACGGACTCCGATGACCGGATTACGCGGATTGGTATTAATATCCATAACTGGGGCTAAGTTGATGTTAACCCCTACTGCTGCTAATTCAATAGCCGTGAGTTCTCCCGCTTTCTCTGCCAACATCTTAGATCGTGTTGCACCTAAAGCGAGGTTCCCGGGTAAAACTGTAGCCCCTTTATCTAACCGTGTAACTATTCCACCCTCTTGGTCAATCGCAATGAACAGAGGTATGGCGTTTGGGGTTTCTTGAGCAACCTGTTGTAAACCTACTGTTAACGCTGCTACCTGTGTTGGGTCTTTGATATTCCGAGCATACAGAACAACCCCACCGACAAAACGTTTGGTAATATGTGCTTTGGCAACTGGACCTACATCCCTACCACCAACGCCAAAAATCAGAAGTTGTCCAACCTTTTCTTCAACTGACATTCTATCAATCAATGCCTCTATTTCTGTATCAGTGAGGGTATCGGCATGATTTGTGGCAAAGAGAATTAAGAAAAAGATTAAGAGAATTTTGTATTTGTTATACATTTTGCGCTCCAATTATAGTGTTATAGTGGATTTTATACCATTTCTAATTGACGAAGTTTCATTCCGATTTTTGAGTTTCTCTGTAGGAGCGACCTGGAGGTCGCTCCTACAGAAGAGAATATTGCATTCGGACAACGGATTTGCGAAATAATGTAATATCATTATTTAGAAATGGTATTACAATTAACTTTACATTTTGATTGCTTAGTCGCGATTCGGAGATCGCTCCTACAGAAGAGGTGTCAACATATTCTATAATTCACTATAACCTATTCTCCCACTGTCTTTTGCGAGAGTGCTTTGAAATACTGGCGAAGTTGTTCACGATATTGAAATGGGATGTTTTCCAATTCCTTAGCATTGGGTGTTGTTTCAAGTTTGCGGACGATTTCTAACAGTTCCGGATGCAGTGTTGGTACTTCCTGCGGCGTGGCAGAAGGTTTTTTCGCTACTTGTGCCTTACGTCGTCTACCGACATCATGCTTTTGCAGCGATTTTAAACTATCAAGCATTCTGGTCAAAATTCGTTCCTGTTGATCAATGACTTGGTCATTGAGTGTGCCTTGCTCAAGTTTTTTCTCAACGTCTGCCATTTCCTCAGCAACATTTTTTAGGCTTCCGAGCATCTCCGCAGCGTTTTCAGTAATTTCCGCGAGTCTTTCCGTTGCCTCACGGATGAGTTGTTGTTGCGCAGCAATTCTTTCAAGTCGCTGTTGTAAACCCGGTGTTTGTCCTCGTTCGCGCATCTGCTGACTGAGGTTTTGTGCCATCTCGTTGAGCTGCTCTTGACTTTGCGCGAGTTGTTGCAGTTGTTCAAGCATATCTTGTAGTCCACCTGCACCCATTTGTTGGTTCATTTGTGCCATAGCATTGATCAAGTCAAAAATCGCCTGATTGATGTCAGCGAGTCCTTTTCTCTGGATGGGAAGGGCAAGGCTTGTTTCTCTATCTTCCAGCGCGCGTGCAGCACGACTGAGCGCATCACTTGTAGCGTTCAACCGCCATACAATCTTCGGATCAATTTGCATCTGTTGTTTTCCAAGTTCCCAAAGTTTATCTGCAAGCTGTGTTATGCCTTTGGCAGCACTGAGTTCTTCACCGGCAAGTTGTTGTAGCTGCCTGATTTCACTCGCGATGTAATCATGCGTATTTGTAGTAACCAATTCATTCGTTTGATTGATGACCTTCTCATGAAGATGAGAAAAATATAAACCACTTTTAACTGCTTCTTGCATCGCGGTTAATGCTTGTTCAGCATTTGAACCTTCCATAAATTCCAACGCATTATCTAAACCTTGCGCTAATTCAGTCATGGTCTGTTCGGCTTGTCTACCAGTTTGCTGAGCATCTTGTCTCTGTGCATTCCGCAGACTTTGACTCGTATTCTGCAGATTTTCGGAAAGTTGCTGATCCTGGGCATATTGGTTGAGACGTTTAACTTCATCAGCGACTTTCTGAATTTGTGGTGCGGCATTTTCTTGAGATTTTGCCATCTCGGACATTTCGTTACCGAGTGTGTCCAATTTCTCACTGAGTTTATCAGATTCTTGTTTAATCCGATCTTCCTTTTGGGCAGCATCATTGAGTTCGGATATACTATTAGTTTGTTCCTGTTGTTCAGACTGTGTCTGTGTAGCATTTGTAGATTCAGATTCTTCCGTTTTCTTTGATACGGATGTATCTTCTAAAGAATCGATCAATTGCTTCTGTTGGTCCGCAAGTTCTTGAGCCTGTTTTGCAGCTGCCTCAAGTTTCTGCTGCATAATAAGCTGCTCATAAAGCGATTTCAAACGTTCAAGCTGCTGCTGAAACTGTTCCTGATTGAAATTGGCTTCAGCCATTGCGTTTTCTTGTTCAGTCAATTGTTGTTGTGCTAATGCCTCACTCAATTTTTTCAAAAGCTCCTGATGTTCTTCAGATAGTGCTTCCTTCATCAACTCTTGCAGTTCTTGATATTTTTGAATGGTTTCAGGTTCAAAGAGTTGATTTTTCTCCATTTCAGCCGCGGTTTGCTCCATCTCCGTGATGAGTTCATTTGCCTTCCGCGCAATTTCTTTTTGGGATTCAACGACCTGCTGCATCAGTTTTTTATCAGAAAGTGTAAATTCCCTGACCTTTCGGATTTTATCGAGTAGTTCGTCAACGATTCCGGTAGCTTCAGTTTGTTCGTCGAATAGTTCGTCAAGTCCGAGTTGTTCAGTTTCCTGTTCTGCTGCGAGATTTTCATATAATTCGTCAAGCGTTGGGAAACGAACTGTGTATGTACGCGATTTACCAATGTTGGGACCAGAGACATCATCGGTATCAATCGCCTGCACATAATAGGAGACAGCCTCTCCCGGAAAAAGTCCAATCGGTTCAATATCCCAACTATACGTTAGAAATTGCGATGTTTGTGGCGGTGATGTGGTAGATGGGATTTGCTTTAGCATGACAGTGACATCATCAACGTTCTCTTTTTGAATGCGATGTACCAATTGCAGCGCCTGAATGCCGTAATCATCAGTCGCTTCAACTTTGAGTTTGACGAGCATATCGTTATCTAATACAAGGTCTTTGCCGGGTTCAATAATCTCAACTTGAGGCGTACTATCTTTGAAAACGTTGAGCGTGTAGGAAAGCGGGTCAGAGTTCGTTAAACCGTCAGTGTCTTGTATCTGAATGTGGTAGGTACCTGCTTCTTTTGCTATAAAACTACCCTTCATTTTGGTTTCCGCTTCGATTTCAAGCTTTACAAGATCAGATTCTTCAAAAATCAGATGTGCTTCCGTAAGCGGTTTATTGCTTTCACCTGTAAGGACAACTTCTGTTCCATAGAGAACTTCCAGATCGCCTGTGTTTGCTTCAAGGGTTTGAGAAGGTAGTTGTGTATATGCAGGATAGTTAAGTTGAAGTTGAAAGGTCTTGACAATCGGTTCATGGCTTACCGTAATTTGATAACGCTCAGATGCTACGTCTTTAGTTGAAACATAGTATTGTAGCGATCGGTCAATGTTTTCAATTTTGGCACTATACGGAATCTCAGTCGGTTGACGATTCATTAGTAAGGATTGCCATGTCTCGTTATCCAACAGATGTGGCAATTGTTGCTCATTTTGTCTTGCATTCATGTCTGTATCAGGAGATTCCTGCACATTCGCGTCATTTTTTAATTCATTATCCACTTGTGCCAAACGGTAATAGACATAAACTGGTGCGTCAAGGTGCCCACTGACTTTGGCAGTGACGGTAACATCTGCACCGCGCTTAATTTGGATATTTCCTGGGCGGACCTCTTCTATCTGTGCTGTAAAACCTTCCATCGGTGTTTTTGGTAAAGTTTCGATTGTTTGGGTAACCCCCTTCAACGCAGATGGTAAAAGAAAGTTCGTAAGTGCCAGCACTCCTAAAGCAATTACTGCAACCCCCGCATTCCGTTTGATTTTTACAAATTCGGTCTGAAAAATCTTTTTTGATTCAATTTTCTGGACATCTTGTTGCGTTTGAAAAATCAGCTGCTCAACAAACTCTTGAGCATATCCCAATCGATTATTTTCCAGTGTCGGTTTGAGTTGAACAGTACTAAGTATTCTATTTTCAATATTTGGATACGCTTTCTCAAGATAAGCAGCCACTGTCGAATTAGGCAATTTTCGCAATAGTGGACGAATAAGCATCTGAATAGTAATGTAGATAGCAACGCCTATAGAAAGAACTACAATGCCGCTACGCAAAATGTGGTGAAGTGGAAGTTGAAAACAGAAAAGGATTACAGTCATCACCAATGCAAGCGTTGTGATCAATCTGAGGAAGCTTTCCGAGAAAATAAGCCATCGCCATGTTCGCCGCACAGCACTAAGTTTGGTAATGATGGATTGGTAAACCTGATTTATGTTTTGATTTGACATGCTGATTTCCTTATTGTGAGAGTAGAAAACGTAACATTATATAGGACTTACGATTTTGGATTTTTTATCTATACTCTTTTTCAACATTTGGATCTAACTCTTTTGCTTTCTCAAAATCTGCTTTTGCTGCGTCCTGTTGCCCAAGTGCCTCTTTTGCAAGTGCCCTGTCGAAGTAGGCTTTGGCATGCTTAGGGTCAATTTCGAGGGTTATATCAAAATCTTCTATCGCGCCAATAGAATCACCCATAGCTGCCTTCACAGCCCCGCGAGTGTGATAGAAGGCAGCTACCTCAGGGTTTAGTTTGAAGGCTTCATTGCTGTCAATTGTTGCTGCTTTGTTTAACGCTTGTGCCTCTACTGTATTACCAGATGCTGCGTGAGATTTCGCTAAGAGATGCTTCACCCATGCGCGATTGTTGTAAGCAATAGCGTCCTTTGGGTCTTGTTTGATGACTTGCGTCCAGTCTTCAATTGACGCTTCATAGAGTTGCTGTGCTTCTGCTGCATTACCTTGGTTTGCTTTGATGGTACCAATTTCGGATTGGACATGTCCTCGACTGTGGTAGTTGTCAACTTCCTCCGGATCTAATGTGATAGCGGTATTACAGTCTTCAATTGCTGCTTGATACAAGTTTTCTGCCCTCTCTACATTTCCTTGGGCGGATTCGGTGGTGCCAAGGTTAGTCCGTAGAACAACCCGATTTCTGTATGCAGAAGTATCCTCATGATTTAATTTTATGGCTTTCTCGTAATCGGCTATCGCACCTTCAACATCACCGAGCCATGACTTCGCAACACCCCGACCATTGTAAAAACGAGCCTCCTTAGGTTTTAGTTTTATGGCTTTGTCATAATCGGTTATCGCGTCTTCATAGTTGCCAAGATCAACCTTTGCAAGACCTCGATTTTTGTAAAGACCTGCCTCCTTAGGATTTAATTTTATGGCTTTATCATAATCGTTTATGGCAGCCTCATAATTTTCATGCAAGGCATACGCTCGCGCTCTATTGAAATAGAGCCTCTCCACCTCTGGGTTTAGTGCTACGGCTTTGTCGTAATCTGCTATTGCGCCTTCAAGATCGCCAAGTTCAACCTTCGCCAACGCCCGATTACTGTAAAGAGGAAAGGCGTCAGCATCAAGTTGGATAGCTCTATCATAATCTGTTATAGCGCCTTCAAGATCACCGAGTTTAGCCTTTGCAAGACCACGATTGTTGTAAGCAGGCAAGTCATCAGCATCAAGTTGGATAATTTTATCATAATCTGCTATTGCGCCCTCATGATCGCCAAGTTCAGCTTTCGCCAACGCCCGATTATTGTAAGCAGGCAAGTCATCAGAGTTAAGTTGGATAACTTTATTGTAATCGGCTATTGCGCCTTCAACATCACCAAGTTTAGCCTTGACACTTCCTCGTTCGAAATAGTTCCTAATGAACTCAGGATTAAGTTTGATGGCTTTGTCAAATTCAACAATTGCCTTGCGATAACGTTTCTTCCTATAGTGCTGTTCCCCTTGAACATATTTTGCATAGGAACGGATAGGTTTTCGCTTGCGCCACTTTACCAAAGGTTCTGCTATCTCTGACCGACCAAGCAGGGCCTTGAGCGGGCTTGAAGGGATAGCATGACCGTAAAAATTGCATGAACCAACAACAATTCCGATAACTTGTCTTTTATCGTTTAGCACAGGACTACCACTACTTCCATAAGATGTGTTGACGTTCATTCGGATCAATTTGTCACTTTCTCGGATGCTATGGACAGTGCCTTCTGTTACCTCATATTTACTATCGGGAAATCCTACGACAGAAATAGGTTCATCACTCTGCACAACATCACTGTTGCCGAGTGGAAGTGGTGTACCCTCCCCCGCAACTTTTAGAACGACAAGATCGTTTTTAGCATCAAATGCAGCAACACCTTCAACTTTCCAAGTGGTCTTTTTGTCAAACGATCTTACGAAAACAGGCCTCCGTGGTGCGATGCCATGGATATTGGTCACAATCATGTCTGGTTTCACGAAAAATCCGCTCCCACTGCCGCCGAATAAACGGATACGCGTCGTCTCTATACAGACTATAGAATTACTATTTTTGAGGTTTGTTGAGTTTTCTGCAGACATAGTACACCTTTGGCGTGAAGGATGATTTTTTAACGAATCTGGTGATTTTCAATAAGTGCTGGGGTTTGCTGAAGCAGCGCTTTTTCAATCTGCCTTGCTTCCCATAAGTCCATCTTAGAACTTATGTAAAGTGTAAAAGCCGTAATTATTAGGTAGTGTTTACATTTTCTTATGTTGCCATGAGTATTGATGCGAAATAGACAA